>CAZEKJ010000048.1:0-5304 GCA_964512915.1 uncultured Porphyromonadaceae bacterium | reverse complement strand
GAGTAGCCGGGAATACCACCTTCAGTCCGGGTATGTGGGCCACCAGGGCCGACCAGTCCTGTGAGTGCTGGGCTCCGTATTTGGATCCCACGGATACACGGATCACCACCGGCATTTTTATCACGTTTCCGCTCATCGACTGCCATTTGGGCAGCTGATTAAAGACTTCATCGCCGCAGCGGCCGAGGAAATCACAATACATGATCTCAGCCAGCACCCGCCCGCCGCACATCCCGTAACCCACTGCGGTTCCAACTATGGCACCTTCAGATATCGGGCTGTTGAACAAACGGTTATAGGGTAGCGCTTCGGTCAGGCCTTTGTAAACCGCAAAAGCTCCGCCCCAGTCGCGGTTCTCCTCACCATAGGCAACGAGCGTTGGATCCTTGTAGAACCGGTCGATGATGGCTTCGAAGATGCCGTCACGTAACTGGTATTGCTTGATTTTTGAAACCGGCTTGCCCTCCTTGTCCAGATAGAACCGTTCCCGGCCGCGGATCTGCTTAACCCGTGGATTCTCTTCCATCGGCATCAATACCTCGCAGGGACCCTCTTCCATCCGGTCGACCGAATGGTTTGAGAACATCATTTCGCTGATGGTTTCGGGCCTGGCGACCAGGTTTAACAGGGGGGAAACGGTATCGTCAATCGTCAGGGTGAGAATTCTCTTCATCTCCTCAATCGTGCCGGTGGTGATGCCCTCGAGCTGTTCCAGTGTCGCTACTCCAGCCTCAATCAACTGGTTTCCAAATACCTTGATAGAATCTTCCCGTTCCCAGGCCTCAATCTCCTCTTTAGAACGGTAGGAGGAGGCATCGGAGGGAGAGTGGCCGCTGATGCGGTAGGTGAGCGTGTCGAGCAGGACCGGTCCCCTGCGTTCTTCTAATATCTGTTTTTTTCGTTTGAAGGCGTCAATCACCGCCATCGGATTATAGCCGTCTACCCGTTCGGCGTGCATCATCTCGGGATTAACGCCTGCTCCGATGCGCGCCAGGATGTCGTAACCCATGGTTTCACCGCAGGTCTGACCGCCCATTCCGTACTGGTTGTTCATGATATTGAACAGGATGGGCAGTCCGCCTTTATATTCTCCCTGCCACAGGGTCCTGAACTGATCCATGGAGGCAAAGCTGATACCTTCCCACACCGGACCGCAGCCCATGGAGGCATCGCCGATGTTGCAGACCACGATCCCCGGTTTCCGGTTCACCCGCTTGTACAGCGCGGCTCCCACGGAAATGTCGCCGGATCCCCCCACAATGGCATTGTTCGGATAGACTCCGAACGGCGTGAAGAATGCATGCATCGATCCGCCCAGCCCCTTGTTGAATCCGTTCTCCCGGGCGAAAATCTCTGCCAGCGTTCCGTACAACAAAAACTTAATTCCCAGTTCTTTGCTATCCCCTTGATGGCCCTTTTCGACCACCTTCAGAGTGCTTCCGCCAAAGAAATTCTTCATGATGCCCATCAGGTTGGTATCGTCGAGCTGATGCACGGCCGAAAGTCCCTTGGCCAGGATCTCGCCGTGGCTCCGGTGCGATCCGAAAATGTAATCCTCAATCGTGAGGTTATAGGCCATTCCAACTGCCGAAGCCTCCTGCCCGATCGAGAGGTGAGCCGGACCGGGATGGTTGTATTTGATCCCGTTATATTCATTGGTCGTCTTGATCTTGTTCAGCATCACCTCAAATTCCCGGATAATCGTCATATCCCGGTATATCCGGATGAAATCTTCATTCGAGAAATTACCTTTTTCCTGGGTTATGGTTTTATTGTATTGATTGACGGGTATAGTACCAAAGTTGATCTTACCCGGTTTTCTCACCATCAATGGATTGATATTTAATATCTTTGGCATAGTATTCTTGTTACTGGTTACTGGTTACTGGTTACTGGTCACTGGTTACTGGTCACTGGTCACTTTTCACGCGTCACGTGTCACGGGAGTTAATTACAGTCTCCTTAAATAGTAAGTTCCAGGTTTTCTATTTCCAGCCTGATCTCCCTGAGCAGCGCAGAGGCCGGGGCCCCGTCGAGGGCGCGGTGATCATACGTAAGGGAGAGTCCGATATAGGGCACAAAGCCGAAAACCCCGTTTCCCAGGTCGGCCGGCCGGCTGATGATGGTATTGACCCCAAGGATGGCAACCTGCGGCAGGTTGATCACCGGGGTGAACAGTTCCACTCCATACGAGCCCAGGTTGGATACGGAAAAGGTGGCGGATTCGCTGGTGAGCAGCCCGGGATCAATATTCCCCTTTTTGCAGCTGTCAGCCACATTCTTTAGCTGAAGTGCGAGAGCCCCGATGGTCATGTCGCCGGCATTTTTTACCGTGGGTACCATCAGCCCGCGCTCCGTATCTACTGCGATGCCCAGATGTACCTTGCTGAAAACCCGCATGGAGTCGCCCAGGAAATGAGCGTTGCCCATGGGGTGTTTTTTCAGGGCCCTCACCACGGCATAGCAAACCATATCGTTGATGGTGATGTTCTCCCCTTTTCCGCTTTCGTAAGCTTCCTTGGCTTTCTTCCGGTAATCCAGCAGGCGCCTGGCGTCCGCGCTGGTATGATGCGTAAGCTGGGCTGAGTTTTGAAGGGATTCAAGCATCCGGGTGGCAATGATCTTGCGCATGTTGGAAAGCTTGCGGATCTCGGAATCACCGCCGGTAACCTCTGTGGCGGCCCTGGAGCCTGAACCGGCCGCACGGATAATATCGGCTTCCATGATTCTTCCTGCCGGACCGGATCCGACTATTCCCGTGAAACTGATACCCAGAAACTGAGCCCTGGCGCGGGCGCGCGGAGTTATCCTGATTTTTTCACCGGTAGCCTGACTGCGGCTTTCCTGAAACGATGGGATGACCGGGCTTGTTTCCTCTTTAATCAGGGTTTCCCGGATGGTCTCCTCCGGTTTCTGCCCGCCGGCCAGATCGGAAAACTGATCCAGCGACTCCCCGGGCTGTCCGATGATGGCCACCAGCTGCAGCACGGGAACTTCATCACCCTCCTCAAACAGCCGCTTCAGCAGGATGCCTTCGGATTCGGCTTCATACTCAAAGGCCGCCTTATCCGTCTCATAACTAAACAATACCTCTCCCTTCTGAACCGATTCACCCGTCTTCTTGTTCCAGCTGCTGATAATACAGCTCTCAACGGACTGGCCCTGACGGGGCATTATTACTGGATTTGCCATGGTTTGTGATATTGTGCTTTTCGATAACTTATGATTACATGTTTGAGTAATCGGAATAAATGTTTTTCAAAAATACTTATTCTTATTGAAAAAAGCATTAATTTTGAGATAAATAATTGATACTTGTATATACATGTCGTCGTCTTGTATTTACAATAAACAACCTTACGATGGCACAGCCAGATACCCGCATTCCCCAGTACCGTAGAATTTACGAATTGCTGCGGAAGCACATCCTCGACGGCGTATACCGGGAGGGCGACCTGCTGCCATCGGAGAATGAACTATGCCGCCAGCACCAGATCACCCGACCAACCGTGCGGCAGGCCCTTTCCAAACTGGCCAACGACGGACTGATCCATCAGAAGCAGGGTAAAGGGAGTATCGTACACCAGGTTCCGAACGATATCGGGATACTGTCGGTTTCGGGAACCACTTCAGCCATCGGGAGTAAAATTCTTAAAACGCACATTCTGAGAGGCCCGGAAGTGATCCCCTGGCCTGAGAAATTCATTTTCGACCTTTCCACCGTGGAACAGGAGTCGGGCTGCCTCTACCTCGAGCGCATCCGGCTGGTGAACGAGATGCCGCTCTTCTATGACATCAGCTACATTGCAAACATCAACCTTCCCCGTTTCTGCTCGCGCACGTTTGAAAACAAGTCGCTTTTCGAGATCCTGAGAAAAAGCTACTCCATCGATATCAAAGGCGGCATGCAGCGCCTGAAGGCCATATCAGCAGAGGGGCGGATCATTGACCTGCTGAAGGTGAAGAAAGGGAAGCCGGTTCTGTACCTCGAAAGAAAGCTCGAAACCAACCGTCCCAACTTTTTTATCTATTCATCGTTATATTGCAACACCGAAACTCACGCACTTTCGGGTGCATTCTAACAACCACGCCGCATGAGAACCAAAGCTGTCAGGATTTACGGAAAAAACGACCTCCGGCTCGAAGAGTTTGAACTTCCCGCCATGAAGGAGGATGAGATCCTGGCCCATGTGATTTCCGACAGCATCTGCATGTCTTCCTACAAGGCCGCGCAACAGGGATCGGACCATAAAAGAATTCCCGATGATATCGCAGTACATCCAACGATGATCGGTCATGAGTTTTGCGGTGAAATCGTTGCAGTTGGCTCAAAATGGCAGCACAAATTCAAGCCGGGGAGCAAATTCTCGATCCAGCCGGCCATGAACTACAAAGGCAGCCTGGATGCACCGGGCTATTCCTACCGGTACATCGGAGGGGATGCCACCTATGTGATCATCCCCAACGAGGTGATGGAGATGAACTGCCTCCTGGAATACACGGGCGACGGATACTTCATGGCTTCCCTTTCGGAGCCGATGTCCTGCATCGTGGGCGCCTTTCATGCAAACTATCACACAGTTACCGGTTCCTACGTCCATCATATGGGCATCGTGGAGGGGGGCAACCTGGCCATTCTCGGCGGGGCAGGGGCCATGGGACTGGGCGCAATCGATTACGCAATTCACAATGAACGCCGCCCCGGTTTGCTCGTAATCACAGACACCGACAACGCCCGCCTGAAACGTGCCGAATCGGTTTACCCGCATTTGGAAGCTGAACGCTGCGGCGTTCGTATCCATTATGTGAATACCCTGGAGGTGCCTGATCCGGATCAGTACCTTCTTTCCCTCACGGGAGGCAAGGGATTTGACGATGTTTTTGTTTTTGCCCCGATACGGCAGGTAACCGAACAGGCCGACCGTATCCTGGGCCGCGACGGATGCCTGAACTTCTTTGCCGGGCCTACCAACCCCGATTTCAAGGCCGAATTCAACTTCTATAATGTCCATTATGCATTTACCCACGTGGTAGGTACCAGCGGGGGTAACACGGATGATATGATTGAATCATTGGAACTTATGTCCAAAGGCGTGATCAATCCAGCCGTCATGATAACACATATCGGCGGACTCGACGCCGTGATTCCGACCACCCTCAACCTGCCTAAAATTCCCGGCGGCAAAAAGCTCATTTACACGAATATCGAACTGGAACTAACGGCCATATCGGATTTTGAGGAGAAAGGCAAATCCGATCCACTCTTCCGCGAACTCCACCAAATCGTAACCCGCCACAACGGCC
>CAZEKJ010000047.1:36752-37149 GCA_964512915.1 uncultured Porphyromonadaceae bacterium | reverse complement strand
ACGATTGACGATTTACGATTGACGATTGACGATTGACGATTTACGATTGACGATTTACGATTTACGATTTACGATTTGGGTGTCAGGTATCGGGCGTCGGGTGTCGGGTATAGGGCTCTCCGAATGTCATCCTGACGAAAGTCAGGATCTCCCGCCAGTTGCTCCGAGGCTGGGGATCCCGGCCTTCGCCGGGATGACAGTTTCGGAGAGCCCTCTTCCCAACAACTGATACCCGATACCTGATACCTATTCCACAATGACGCATTTAACGATTTTTACATCGGTGAGCATTCCGTCGCATCGACCTTTAAGGATTGCTGAATCACCGGCAGTTATTTTCCCGATGAGGGCGGCCTGCGAGATAGTCTGGAGGCTGTCGATGGTGCATGTGACACCG
>CAZEKJ010000047.1:7814-36742 GCA_964512915.1 uncultured Porphyromonadaceae bacterium | reverse complement strand
CGGATCGACGAAGGTTACGGTAACATTTCCCCATTCATTTTTCTCGATGCTGACCACCTGGCCCTTGATTTCCAACACCTTATTTCCATACTTTTCAGTGGCAGGCTGCTCCGCGGATTCAAATTCGCGGTAGAGATCTGCAGCTCCGATCCGGAAATCAGTTTTAGCCCTTAACATATTCGTGTTGTCTTTTCGGAATACGTAAAGCCAGGCGCCGGTGCCAACCGCAAGGACAAGGATGGCAACTCCAATCAGAATGCGGTATCTGGTTTTCATAGGCTCACTTTTTATACGGAAGATAATACATCAGAACGGTAATCGTCATCTGTTCTGCAATATTTTTCCTCACCACTTGCGGAATCATGATTCCATAGTCCTCGGGCTTGAGTTTAAAGACCGATTTTCCGGTAATTTTGCCGGCTTCCACGGTAAAGGTTCCGGGTTCCTCTAAGTCACGGGTAACTCCGTGGAGGGTAAGTTTTCCCTTTACCGTAACCGTGACGGCACCGGGCTTATCCCATTGAATTTTATCCAGCCCGATGATTTTCCCTTCGAAGCCGGCTTTCGGGAATTTATCGGATTCAACGTAATTTTCATTAAAATGCTCCTGCATGAGTGCCTTGTCAAAGGTGAAGGAGCGCATGAGCACGGAGAAAACCATCTCCCCGGTTTTTATATCCAAAAAACTGGTTACCTGATCATTAGCCGCCTTGATATCCTCTATCGGAGTGGATGAAAAAAAATCAATATGGCCGGTCTTGGTAAAATACCGGTCCTGGGCATGTAGGCTGAATCCGGCCAGCATAACCAAAGTAAACAGAATAAATCTTTTCATAGCAGCTATTTTTTCAGCGAGAAAACGCGGGAGATGTTAAAACCCAGATGTACGCCGCCCTTGAGCCAGCTTCCCGCGGTGTTGCCGATGAAGGTACCCTCACGCATACCCTGGGAATTGGTCGCCACGATCTGAAAAACGTGACCGCCGGTTTCAATATCAAGACCGAGGCTGAGGGGGTTGTAATAGCGGGATTCTCCGGGCAGAGGCATGGGTCTGAAAACATAATAATACTCACCTGTCAGTGCCAGCCGGCTCGTTAGTTTGAACCGGCCCCCGAGCCCTATTGCCCAAAGGTCATTGGGGTCCCTTTCGGTCGGCACGAGGTTCCGGTGAACCAGGGTTGGAGCCAGCTGGAGGGTGAGGCGCTCGAACTTTCTCGCTACCAGCAGCTGATGTGCATAGCTGAGCCGTGAACGGAAATAGTTTACCCGATCGGGATCCGCCCACCGCAGTGTATTTACCTCCATGGACGACATCAGCTTGATGGTCAATGGGAAAGCTCCGGGTCCGGTCTCCTGATTAGTCAGCGTGTACATGACAAATCCATCGACGATTTTACCGAGGGTTCCCCGCCCGAGCCCCACCATCAGGCGATCGGAGATGCCATATTCCATGGCCATGTGCATGGAGCTGTGATCGAGGCCAAACAGCTCATAGGCTCCTGCGCTTACGCTGCCAAAACGGTGAGATATCCGGTAATCCAGTTCCCGCGCCTTCAGTTGTCTGGCAGAATGGCCATTAACAATCCGCGTCGATTTAAACAGGGCTTCCACAGGGAGTTTCTTTACCGAAGTTTCCTCGTCCATTAAATCCTTCAGACTTTGGGTACGCGCCGGTAAACCCGCCAGCACGATGTTCAATATCAGGAAAACAAAAAAACGGGTTCTGATCATGATGCAATTCGTATAGTTAAATCAATTATTCTGAGCTCCCTTTTCGATCCATTTACTGATCTTCTGGATCGTGCAGGTATCCAGCTTTTCCCCGCCCTTCGGCATCGGGGAATAGCCGGACTGATGGGTGACTGCCTTCAAAAGCGCGCCCTGTTCAGCCAGAGTCTTCAGGGAGCTGTATTCTTCCAGGTTAATGCCGCCGCCCTGTGCGTTATAGTCCACGGAGTTGTGACAGGCGAGGCAGCTATTTGACAGGATTGGCATAATGGTTCCGGAATAGGTTACCGAGGCAGTATCACAGGTAGTTCCGGAACCGGAATAGAGCTGTTTCTCAGACTCATAATAGCATCCTGCCATAAGGACAAGCATCAAAATCAGGGTAAAAGTTATTCTCATCATGTAACTTGTTTTTACTAAAAACAGTTTTGGTTAAAAATAGTTTTAGCGGAACCCACCTGCATGGGAGAGCTTACTTCGCAAATCCCTAAATTTGTCCTGAATGAGGAACCGGGTACAAACCGATATTTACGCAATCCCAAATAAATAACCCTATGTGTGATCTTAAACAACGGATTCGGATTTTGCTTCTTCTGCCCCTGGCGGGCATGCTTTTGACTGCCTGTTCAACCCGGGAGGATTCATCGGGCTGGGTTCAGAAAAAAGGTCCGCTGATGACCCGCTGGTCGGCCGAAGCGATTCCGGGAAAAACCTGGACTGAATATCCCAGGCCCCAGATGCAGCGCAGTAACTGGAAGAACCTGAATGGATTATGGGATTATTCAATAACAGCGGCAGATGCTCCGCTGCCCATAAACTGGGATGGCAAGATACTGGTGCCCTATCCGGTTGAATCGGCTCTTTCCGGTGTGATGCAGAAGTTGGGCGGGAATGAGAAAATCTGGTATCACAGGACACTGAAGATTTCCGCTAAAATGCGTTCGCGTCTGATCCTGCTCAACTTCGAAGCGGTTGACTGGGAGACCGATGTTTTCATTGATGGCAATAAGATTGGCTCGCACAAGGGTGGTTATGACCCGTTCAGTTTTGATATTACCGACCACATCAGGGCTGGTGAAAACCACAGCCTGGTGGTTTCCGCAAAGGACCCCACTACAGGGGGATATCAGCCTTTAGGTAAGCAGACCAACAATCCGGGCGGTATCTGGTACACTCCCTCATCGGGAATCTGGCAGACCGTTTGGATCGAACAGGTTCCGAAAGGCTACATCCGGAGCTATACTGCAGTTCCCGACATCGACAAAGGGACCGTTACGGTAAAAGTTGACGGCGTGAACCTTCGGTCATCTGATGATCTTGAAATCAGGGTTTTTAATAAGAACAAGAAACTGGTTGGCACCGAAAAAGTTGACGCTGATGAAGAAGCGACTCTGAGCCTCGATGATGTCCGTCTGTGGTCCCCGGAAGACCCCTACCTGTATGACCTGGAGGTGCGCATCATCAGGCGTTCCTCTGTTCTGGATCAGGTTAAGGGCTATTTCGGAATGCGGAAGATCAGCATTGGAAAGGATGAGAAGGGGATTACCCGGATCTTGCTGAACAATAAATTCGTTTTCCAGAACGGGCCGCTCGACCAGGGATTCTGGCCTGATGGCCTGAACACTCCTCCAACAGAGGAGGCCATGGTTTACGATCTGGAGATGACAAAAAAAATGGGATTCAACATGCTCAGGAAGCATGTAAAGGTTGAACCGCGCAGGTTTTATTATCATACCGATCGATTGGGCATCCTGGTCTGGCAGGATATGCCCAGCATGTTTTACGGGGTTTTTGACCTGCCGGCATTCAAGGACAGCCTGGAAGTGATCAAGGCCAATTTTGAAACGGAGCTGACCGAACTGGTTCAGGAGCATGTCAATTCACCCTCTATCATCATGTGGGTCCCGTTCAATGAGGGATGGGGACAATATGATACGGAGAGGATTGCCGCTTATGTAAAAACGCTGGACCCCACGCGGCTGGTGAACAATGCCAGCGGATGGACGGACATGGGCGCCGGGGATGTGATGGATATTCACCATTATCCCGAGCCAGTTGCTCCGCCTGCGGAGGAGAATCGGGCCATTGTTCTGGGTGAATTCGGCGGACTGGGGCTGATGACTGCCGGACATATGTGGAAAGAGGAAAACTGGGGATATGAGAAGATGCAGGATGTAAATACTCTGCTTGAGAAATATGAGAATTTTTACCTGGAAGTTGCCAGGCTGGTTGAGAACCCCGGGCTGAGTGCGGTAATTTACACGCAGACAACGGATGTTGAGACCGAGACAAACGGTTTGATGACCTATGACCGCGACCGGGTTAAGATGGGTGCTGAAAATGTCGCCAAGGCACACTCCGGAAGGATTGCACCGCGGCTGAAATCATCCGTTCGTCAGTTTACCGATACGTATCAGGCTGAATTACTGTCACCTGCGGACGGTGCCTTAATTCATTTTACCACCGATGGCGCCAACCCCGATGCTAATTCCAGCGCATACACCGAAGTGATAACCCTGACGAGCGCAACTATTCTCAAGGCCAAGTCATTCTGGCCTGATGGGGACACGAGCCGCACGGTAACCTATGAGATAAAGAAAGTGATACCGGCGCCAGCGGTAAAGGCTGATGTTCAACCCGGGCTCAGAGTCAGCATTTACAGGGGCAACTGGAATAAACTGCCCGATTTTGAAACCCTGACTCCGGAAAGCCGCCTCATGGTGAAAAAAGTTGACGAGACGCCGGGAAGATCCAAGGAGCTGTTCGGACTGGTTTTCGAAGGATTTCTGCAAGTTCCGGCTACGGGGGTTTATCAGATTTTCCTCTCATCTGATGACGGAGGAAGGATTTACCTCGACGGAAATTCCCTGATCGATTACGATGGAATCCACGGCGCGGGGGAGATGTCGGCACCCGCTGCCCTTGAAAAAGGATTACATCCGTTTAAGCTGATCTATTTCCAGAGGCAGGGCGGATTAGGACTGAAGGTGAGCTGGGAAGGTCCGGGGATTTTGAAGGAGGAGATCCAACCGGGATACTACAAGGTTGGCAGGTGAGTGGGACATGAAGGCAAAGGGCAGAGGGCAGAAGGCAGAAATTAGTTTTAAGAGATAGGAAATAAGAATGAAGTGCTGCCCTAACCTGTTACTTTACTTATTTCTTAAGAATTAAGGACTTAAGACAAATTTCTGCCTTCTGCCCTCTGCCCTTTGCCTTTTATCCCAGCCCACCTTCGTCAAATAGTTAGCCGCCTGAATATCAAGTTCCGTACATTTACCTACGGAAATTGCGCATGAAAAAAATTTGGCTGATACTATTACTCCTTTGCGGAGCAGTTCAACTATTCCCGCAAAGTGCAATTGATGTTCTCTGTAAAGTTCTCGAAAGGGATTCAGTGCCTGATAGCATTTACGTCGGCACAACCCTTGATCTGTGTCATCAGGTTTACCAGACGGACAAGGAATTCCTGATTTCCCATTACGTTCCCGCAGCCATCACAAAGGCTAAGACTCTGGGTGACATTCGCTCGGAATCAGAGTTATACTGGTATCTCGGAACCTATTACTGGAAATGCGGGAATCAGGTCCAGGCCGCTCAGACATTCACGGATTTACGTGTAGAATCAGAATCAAACCAGTACCTGCCCGGCAAACTTAATGCTCTCAATGGCCTCGGGAACGTGAACTACCAGCTGGGTGATTATGATAAGGCGCTATCCTATTACCAGGAGGGACTGCAACAAAGCAGTAATGATTCGGTTATGCTGTTTAAGTTCTATCATAATATTGCGAATGTATACGTTCTTCGCAACCAGCTTGATTCGGTTATTATCTATTACAATAAATCTGTAGAGGAGCATCTCAGACATCAGAATTGGAGCGACTTATCGCTGGTTTATCAAAACATTTACAATGCGTATGCGGCTCAGGAAAAGCAGAAAGAAACCCGTCAGTACCTTGATCTGGCCCTTGAGGCAGCTGAAAAATCAGGAGATCCACGACAGATCGCCTCGGTGTATCAGGCTATGGGCGAAGAGGTTACCGACCGGCATCCCGACCTGGCCATACGATATCTGAATCTGTCGAACGAAAACAGCAGGAAAGCCAATGCATTTATGTTACTGCATGAAAACCTGCTTTCCCTGGCGGAGGTGTATGCTGATCAGGGGATGGCTAAAAAAGCATACAATTCCGTTCTGGAAGCCATCTTGGTCCAAGATAGCCTATCGGTGATCGAAGACTCCATAAACCTGGCAGAACAGGAGCAGTCCTACCGGTTCAGGATGGAAGAGATTGCCACGGAAAAAACTTCCCGCCAAAACGAGCTCAAGCAGCTTAAAGATTCGAACCGCCGGCGGATGATTAATATAATTCTTATTCTTGCGCTCCTTGGAACGATGACTCTGAGCGTTGTCTTTTATCAGAATTACAAGATAAAAGCCCGGCTGAATAAAACACGGGATAAGTTTTTTTCCCTGATCGCCCATGACCTGAAGAATCCGATATCAGGCATGGCAGGTCTCATCAGCGTGATGAACGAGGAAGCACATCGCAATGGAGAGCCTCCGGCTCAGAAAAGAAGAATTGAAGGGTTATCAAATTCAGTGGCCAGGATTCAGGAGCTTCTTGACAATTTGCTGGACTGGTCGAGGGCGGAAAACAGGCAGGTTGCCTATCAACCGGAAGAGTTGAATCTCAGTAAACTGGTTGAAGAAATCAAGCACTTATATGAAGATTCCTTGATGAATAAGGAACAGAATCTGATGATCAACATTGCACCAGAGATGCATGTTGTAGCGGATGCCAACATGCTTCGCTCGATCATCAGAAACCTGGTTTCCAATGCTATAAAATTCAGTCCGGAGAAGACGGAAATCATTTTAGAAGCCATCAGGACCGGTGTTGAAACCCGTATTGCCGTAATTGACAAAGGCATTGGAATAGACGAGGAACTGACCAACCGGTTGTTCGAAACAAATACACACTACACCTCCAAAGGAACACGAAAAGAGACAGGAACCGGGCTTGGCATCAAGATCTGCAGCGAATTTGTCAGGCGTCATGGCGGGCATATCTGGGTTGAGAGTAAGGTGGGCGAAGGATCTTCCTTCTGTTTTACCTTGCCCGATATACAACCTTCCCGCCCGGTTTGACTGTATATTCCAGTATTTTGTCGGGATCACCAGGATCGGCCAATCTGCAAATTCCTCCTTTTTCAGCGCGGATGACCACTTCAGTGGTTTTTCCTCCCTTTCTGATTGCGGAAACAACAAAGGCGCCCTCGGTACGAAGATCCCGGAAAGAGACATCTTTCCATCCGGCAGGAACCGCCGGGAATACCCTGACAACCCCGGTATGTGACTGGATCATCATCTCCTGAAGTCCGGATGCAAAGGCAAAGTTTCCTTCCAGGGTAAAGGGGCGGTAGGTGAAATTGGATTTCCCGGATTTGGTCTGGTCGCCGTTCACATGAAAACTGTTTGGCAGCACAAAACAATTGGCAAAATCAGTAAGGACAGCAGCGGCCTTTTCTCCGTCGAATGCGCGTGCATACAGGTTTCCAAGCCAGCTGTAAGAATACCCGCACCACCAGGCCGGGCCAATTTTCTCCATGGTATTCAGGGTATTCGAGATTGTCATTTGCGTCTCCTTACCGTCCGACCAATCGATGACTCCCAGAGGATGCCAGGCCACCAGGTGCGAAAAATGGCGGTGGCTCTCTTCATAGGGGTGGCCCGGGGCGAAGTTCAATCCGGTGGAATCGGAAGCCAGGGGAGGCCATTCTCCCAGTATCCGGCTCCACTTTTCCGCTTCGGTGGTTTTTCCCAGTTCAGCAGCCAGTTCAGATGCTTTCCCGAAAGCAAACCGGATCATTCCAAGATCATAATTGGTGGTCTGGGAAAACCAGGCGCGGGGTGAATTATCATGAATTTCGGGGGATGAGCTCAGGGGGAGCTTTCGCACGCCGGCTGAATCCTTTACCGAAAATTCATCAAGGAATTGAGCAACCCCTGATAAATACGGATAGGCCCTGGTTTCCAAAAAATTGCGGTCGAGGGTATAGCGCCAGTGCAGGTAGAAATGCTGTGCAAGCCAGGCCGAAACGGTGGGCCCGAATGAATACTGGATCCAGCCGCCCATGGGTTCTCCCAGGAGTGTAGCTACACCAGGCACATTGAGTCCGCCGGTGCCGAAGTAGTCGCGGGTGTACTTTTCGCAAACCGGTTTGATATCCCATAGCCAGTTCAGGTAACCTTCCTCCAGATCGAGGTGGTTGCCGGAATAGGCCGGCCAGTATGAGAGCTGGGTGTTCAGGTCGTTATGGAAATCCCCCTTCCATGGGGGCAATTTCCCGTTGTCAGCGGTCCAGACCGCCTGCAGGGAGATCGGCGGCGCATCGGCTCTGGCGGCGGATCCGAATTTATACTGCTCAAGATACCACTGCTTTTGCAACAGGGGATCAGGAACGCTGATATCGGACTTCGACCAGAAATTCGCCCACCAGGCCTTGTGCCTGCCGAAGGCGGCCGGGTAGGAAGAGGCCGCAGCGGTCACCTTGCCTGCATCGGGCTGCCCCTTCTGGTCGGAGAGTGAGGAGGAGATGGACCACCTTCCCGTGATCTCATTACCCTTCTTTACCCATTCTACCGATACGATATAATAAAACCCAAGCGAGCCTTCCTGCCGGTACACCATTTTTCCGGGGGATTCAACCACTGCACCCTGCGTGTAATTCAGGCGCCTGAGGTCCTGCCCGCCAACCACGTCCACCTGTCCGGCCCGGTTTTCGTCCTGATATACAGGTGGCACAAGCTTCAGTGCAAACTCTTCGGGTACGTTGGTAAACCGGAAATACCCCACCGGTTCCGTTGCCTGAATGAAAGTCTGGAGCCTGACTCCATCGGGCCAGCTGACAGCAGCCGTTGCATCGGCCAGGTTCAATTCCGATGTTGCCGGCTCACCCGACTTATTCCAGATGAATTCCAGTGCCGCACCCGGGATCTTGGTAGGCGTAGCGGCATTGTCATACGCGCGGTAATCAAATAGTTCCTGAACCTTCCCGTAATCATTCTCAAGCCATTTCTGCATCACCCACTTAAAATTCCATTCCGGCAGGCTCAGTTCGGGAACCGGACGGAGATCCCACAGGTCGGCCCGGTCGAGCGAGAAGCGAACGGCTCCCTCTTTTTGCCACACCAGCGCACCCAGCCAGCCGTTGCCGAGAGGAAGGCCTTCGTCCCAGGTCTTAGCCAATTCCGGAAACATCAGGTTATTTTCCTTTGCGGGACCTTTGACGTTTGACATTCCGCATGACATCAGGAAAACGGTGAGGATAATGGTGAGGAATGGTGAGGGGTGGTGAGGAATGGTGAGGAATTGTGAGGGGTGGTGAGGAATGGTGAGGTGTGGTGAGGGGTGGTGTAGGGGCGACCTGCGGTCGCCCGTGTCGCCCGTATTCAACAATGTGGTTTTCATCGAATTTTTATTCAAATTTGTGAAGCTTGAAGCACCAATAAAGATAATCATGTCTGCGAAAAAGTTTTCTGTCCCCGCACGGTTGAGGAGTTTCAAATATGCGTTCAGAGGTCTTGCGCTGCTGTTCCGTGAAGAGCATAACTCCTGGATTTACCTTGCCGCCATTGCGGTTGTTATTCCTGCCGGCATTTTTTTCAAGATCAGTCCGATCGAATGGTCATTAATTGCCATCTGTATCGGTGCCGTTATCTCCGCTGAAATTCTTAACACGATCATCGAGCGGATTTCCGATAAAATTGATCCCGAATACGATCCTGTAATCGGCAAGATCAAGGACCTGGGCGCCGCCGGGGTGCTGGTTTTGGCGATTGCAGCCGCGGCGGTGGGGTTGATTATATTTCTGCCGAAGGTGTTCTGACGCGCCACGGGCTGCGGGGGACTCGGACAAAAGGCAGAAGGCAGGGGGCAGAAGGCAAAAATTAGTATTAAGCCTTCTGCCTTTTGTCCGAGTTCCGCATTATAAAAAAGTTATTTCGTCGGCAAACATCCAGCACGGATTTCCGGCCCCGGCATGCCCGGCGGGACAGGTTTTCGGGCTGATGGCTTTTACCCGGATGTATCTCGCCCTGAATGTTTTATCCACGCCAAATTCTTCCCGTGCCTTTGTGTTTTTGTCCCAGGCGGTCGGGTTGATTGCCGTACCGGCGCTCTGCCAGCTGCGGCCGTTATCGGAATAGTCGAACTGAACGGAGGTTGGCAGGAATATCCAGCTGCCCGTGGCATTAAGAAAATCGGCTTTCAATCCCTTAAATTTTTTGGGTTCGCCCAGATCGATTTCAACCACCATATCGGCACCCTCCCAACCCAGCCATTCGCCGTTGGCAAAATCGGGATCGGACTTCCGTCCGTCGAGAAGAATGATCTGATTTTTGGGCGGATATTTAGTACTGGGCGGATTGGGGAACCGGATAGAATAGGTAGCCTTGACCAGGTTGGCTTCCCGGATGAAACTTTTCACTCCGCGCGAATCTGTTGCAATGGCGCGGATGCGGGCGGATTGACTGAGGTTAAAGGGTCCGGTGTATTTTGATGATTGTTCAGTTGGATCCGTCCCATCTAGCGTATAGTAAACCGAGTTGGATTCGACATCGCTGTTGATGGAGACCTGAACAGTATCCAGGAAAGCGCCCGATTCGGGTTTCAGCGTGAGTTCCGGGAGACGTTTATGAAGCCCGATAAACGCGATCGACGGGGTGTTTCGGGCCTGGATGATACGGATCCGGACCTTGTCGGTCGTTACCGGCAAAAAGCGAATCAAGCGGCAGGCGCCCGCTGTGGTGGCGCGTGTCACCTCGCGCCAGCGGTTCTCTTTCCAGATCTCCAGGGAGAACTGCTCGATCCGCTGTCCGTATTCAATATTCTCCCGGATCTGCAGGCAGTCGAAGGTTTTAACCGCTGGCAGCTCAAACTCAAGCCAGCCGGTAGTTTCACCCTTTTTCGCCATCCAGGATTTCCCGCGTCCGGGTATCAAAACATTTCCCGCCTTAAAACTGGGTGCCGTCGAACTTGCCTTGAGCCTTGCGCCTTGAGCCATATTTTCTTCAAAAATGGCATCACGTACCGCCCTGAATTCCGTAAGGGCTTTCACATCATTCTCGTGGATCCGTCCCCGCTGGTCGGGCGGCAGGTTTAAGAGAAGAAGGGAGTTCTGGCCCACCGAGGCAAACCAGATATCGAGAAGTTTTTCAGGCGTTTTCACCCGTTCATCCTCTGCGGCATGATAGAACCAGCCTGGACGAATGGAAACGTCAACTTCCGACGGGTACCAGATCAGGGCCGGAGCCTGAACGATCTTGCTGCGGCTGCCGAGATCCTGCTGCATCATGTCGCCGGTGGGAACAAAGACTCCATCCGTCGGCTTTTGCTGTGAATTGGCGGCAACTGCATCGGTGTTGGTTGTCCCATAGGGTACCACCGACCATTCGGTTGGCCGGCCGTAGCCCGATTCCGTACCTACCCAGCGGACATCCGGCCCCATCACCGCGATCGTGGCCTGGGGCTGCAACTTCCGGATGGTGTTGTAGTACCGCAGCCAGTCATACACCTGTTTCTTGCCATTCGGACCTTCGCCGCATGCGCCATCGAACCAAACCTCATCCACCGCGCCATACTTCGTTAGCAGCTCGGTGAGCTGGTTCACGAAATGATCGTTGTAAGCATCCGTTCCATAACTCTTTTCGTGCCGGTCCCAGGGAGAGAGATAGACTCCGAATTTCATTCCTGCTTCGTGGCAGGCTTTCGACACCTCGCCAATCAGGTCGCCTTTTCCGTCCCTCCAGGGGGAAGACTTTACCGAATGATCTGTGAATGCCGATGGCCAGTAGCAAAATCCATCGTGATGCTTACCCAATGCAATGATCATCTTCATGCCGGCATCCTGTGCGGTTTTCACCCATTGATGGGCATCGAAATCGGTCGGGTTGAACCAGGCCGGGTTTTCGGCCCCCTCACCCCACTCCCGGTTGGTGAACGTGTTCATCCCAAAATGAACGAAAGCTGTGAACTCCAGGTCCTGCCAGGCCAGCTGGCGGGCGGAGGGGGCGACCATCGAGGCTTTTTTGATGATGGCCTCGGGGGAATCGCCCGGATTGATTTTTACATAGTTGCTTTTCGGCTTTGATTCACAGGAGGTGAGTATGACAACTATGCATGCTATGAGCGAGATTCTTTTCATGGGTATCGGGTTTGGGGTTTGGGGTTTGAGGTTTTGGAGCTTATTTGTTATTTGTGTTTTGTTATTTGGGATTTAATGCAGTAAGGTTAAAAGTAGAAAAAATTCGTCAACGTTTGCTATATCTTTGGCCTGATAATACCCCGAATGCTATGAAAAACCGCGCAACTTTTCTTCTGTTTTTTATCCTGATGTGTGCCGTTCAGCTGCCGGCTTTCGCGCAGCCCATGACTGAGGCGGCTATTGACAAGCTGGTGGCCACGGCGCTGAAAACCTTTGATGTACCGGGGATTGCCGTGGGCATTGTGAAGGACGGAAAAGTGGTGCTGGCCAAAGGGTACGGGGTGCGGTCGCTGAAGAGCGGCGAGCCGGTGAACGAGCATACCCTGTTCGGGATTGCCTCGAATTCCAAGGCGTTCACGGCAACTGCGCTGGGCATGCTGGTGGATGAAAAGAAGCTGCGCTGGGACGACAAGGTTGTGGATTACATACCGGAGTTCCGGCTCTATGATCCTTATGTGACCCAGGATTTCACGATCCGGGATCTTCTCACCCACCGGAGCGGGATGGGCCTGGGTGCCGGCGACCTGATGATCTGGCCCGACGGGAGTGATTTTACACGGGCGGATATCATTCATAACCTGCGATATCTGAAGCAGGTATCCCCTTTCCGGTCGAAATACGATTATGACAACAATCTGTATATCGTTGCCGGTGAGGTAGTTGCTAAAATATCGGGATTGAGCTGGGAAGATTTCATCCAGCAGCGGATACTCAACCCGCTGGAGATGAAAGAGACAGCGCCTTCCTACAACCGGCTGAAAGATACTTCCAATGTGATTGCACCGCATGGCTCTGTGGACGGCAAGGTGCAGGTTATTCCGAGAACCACCGGAGAACTGATGAATGCCGCCGGCGGGATCTATTCCAGTGTGCACGATCTCAGCAAGTGGGTTAGCACCCTGCTGAACAAAGGGGTATATGGAAAAGAAAACAAAACCCTGATCAGCAAGCAGGTCCATAAAGATTTATGGACCCCGCAAACCCTGATCGGTGTGAATACCGCCTCACCCTATAACACGCATTTTGCCGCCTACGGTCTGGGCTTCCGGCTGGCCGATGTGAAAGGCTATCTCGAGGTTTCCCACACCGGCGGCCTGGCCGGGATGGTTACGCAGATCACGATGTATCCCGAGCTGAACCTGGGGATCATTGTGCTGACCAATCAGCAGGTGGGGGCGGCGTTCACTGCGGTTGCCAACCAAATCAAGGACGGGTACCTCGGAGTGACGGGGATGGAGTGGATAAAAATTTTTAGTGAGAGGGTGAGGAATAGTGAGGAAGATGCAGTGAGGAGTACCCGTGAGGTATGGTTAGGTGTAGAAAAACAGCGGACGGCAAACGCTGGTTCCCATCCGGATCCGGCACTGATTACCGGAACCTACCGGGACCCCTGGTTCGGGGAGATTACGATAGAAGAAAATCAGGGTAAACTGTGGTTCAGATCAAAACGGTCGCCCGGGTTGGCAGGAGAACTGCTTTATTATAAGGGACTCACCTACATTGCCAAATGGAACGACCGGAGCCTGGATGCCGATGCCTTTGTGCTGTTCCAGACCGGATATGACGGCAAAGCCTCGGGGATAAAAATGAAGCCCGTGTCGCCGCTGACGGATTTCAGTTATGATTTTCAGGATCTGGAGTTTGGGAGAGTGCAATGAGGTACAACCACAGATAGCTGAGTGCCACACCAGGCGGGTGCGGCTGGGACAAAATCAGATTGGAGGAGGACGACCACCCCACATTTGAGCTCCTATATGTTGCCCCCGAATTTATTCGGGGGATCAGGGCAATGGTCACAAACCTCACTTGACAAGGCCTTTAAAGGCCTTGACAAGTAAAAAGCAGTGGTCCTTCCCGATTCCCCGGTTTGAAAACCGGGGCAACATATAAGTGTTTCAATGGTAAAACCTACATTTGTTCCACCCGATAACCCGATACAAAACTTGGCGCCTAAACCCGGCATAGTATTCAATGAGGCAGCAGTTAAGGATATTGCTGACTTCGAGCACCTATTCAAATCGAACTACTCCAGGCTGTGCGCGTATGCGAACCTGTTCCTGAATGATCCGGATGCTGCGGAAGATGTGGTGCAGGAGGTGTTTTTCAAGCTTTGGAAGAACCGGGCGGAACTTGAAATCCAGACCACGCTGAAATCATACCTGTTCCGGGCTGTCCGGAACGGATGCATGAACCTGATTGAGCACATCCAGGTGAGGGATTCCTACAAAATTGTGAATGAGGAGGATATCAAGGATGCCGAATCCCGGTATATTGATGAGGCGATTGTTAGTGAATTGGAAGAAAAAATTCGGGAGACCATCGACCAGCTGCCGACGGAACGAAGAAAGATCTTCATCATGAGCCGGTTCGACGGGCTGAAGTACCGCGAAATCGCCGACCAGCTCGGCATATCGGTAAAAACCGTGGAGAACCAGATGTATCAGGCCTTAAAATTCCTGCGCGACAACCTGGTGGATTATCTCCCGCTGCTTATCCTGATTTTCAAAGGACTCTCCCGCGATGAATAAAAATATATCCGACAAATGGTTAGTGATAATGATTTGTGAACTGTCATACCGATAGAGGCAATATGAAAAAGGACCCGACCGATACCATCCAGAAGCTGCTGGTGCTGTACCTCCTCGATGAGATATCCGGGGCAGGACGGGCAACCGTGGATGCCTGGCTGCAGGAATCGGAGGAGAACCGCGCGTGGTACGAAAGCCTGCGGAAAACGTGGGCGGAGACCGGACGGATCGATCCCGGGGAGGTGAGGTACGATGCGGAATACGCGTGGGAGGCGATGGTGAGGAGGGTGAGGGGTGGTGAGGAAATGGTGAGGGGTGGTGAGGGGATTGACGTGCCCGTAGGGGCGTTCCTGCGGACGCCCGTGATGGGTGACGATACGCCCATGCCATCGACCCGGCGGGCGCCCGTGCTGGGTGACGCCGAAAACATGCCAACATCCCGGCGGACGCCCGTGAACCGCGTCATCCGCGTCATCACGTCCATCGCCGCAATTTTGATTTTGGGCATCGTGTCGGTGATATTTATACGAAATCAAAAGGATCGGGGTGAAACCGAATTCATCACCCTGGCCAGCGCCGAAACCGTTGTGCTGGACACCCTTACTGATGGATCCACCGTAATGCTGAATTCCAACACCGAATTATCGGTTCCGAAAAAATTTACCGGCGCCACCCGATCGGTGAAACTGAAGGGGGAGGCCTTCTTCCAGGTTGAGCCCGATAGTTTGAAGCCTTTTATCATCGATGCCGGGCTTGGAACTGTCAAGGTACTTGGGACTTCCTTTCATGTAAAGGCGATTCCCGGCGCTGATCTCCTGGTGTTTGTGGAAAGTGGAAGAGTGGAAGTGTGTTATGTGGATACGGTTACCGGGGATACACTGAGGACGATACTGAAGGCAGGCGAACGGGCGATGGTTAAGGCAGGTACGGGAGAAATCGGGAAGCCGGCGGATATCGGTCCGGATGAACTGTTCTGGGCCAACCGGAAACTGATTTTCCAGGAGACAAGGCTCTCCGTGGTATTCAACCTCCTGAAGAAACACTACAAGGCGGATATCGGGGTTGAGGATGAGACCGTTCTGGATTGCCTGCTTTCGGCCACCTTCACCGATGAAACGATTGACCAGATTCTGGAGGTTGTGGCCACCACTTTCGACCTGGAACTCAGCCGTGAGAAGGATACGTTTATCATTAAAGGAAAGGGTTGCACCGATGAAGAGGAGTAGATCCCACTGGTGTTTGTTTATTCTGATGTTGATCGCTGGAAACCCCATCGTTTCTGCCCAGACCAATCATCTGGAGAAAAAAATATCCATTGACATCAACGGGATGAAACTGAAGAATGCGCTGCCGAAAATCGGGGACTCTGGCGGATTTCAGTTTTCCTATAATTCCGAGATACTGCCCGGCGACAGCTTAGTTTCCGTTCATGCATCCAATCAGCCTGTTAATCTGATCCTTAAAGACCTGGTGGGTGCGGGTTACCGTTACAAAGTTTTGGGAAACCATATCATTCTTCTTGCGGATGTTCCCGCGAAACGCGCACCGAAGAGCGAGCGCAATCAGGAATACACCATCACCGGATATATTTACGACAGCCAGACCGGCGCAATTATTTCATCGGCAAGTATTTATGAGGTTGAGGGCATGTTTGTGTCCGCCACGGATTCGAGGGGATATTATACTCTCACGGTGCCGGGCGACCGGGATCAGCAGGTACTGAGCTACAGCAAAGCCGGATATCTGGATACGCTGATTGTGGTAAAACCAAAGGAGCAGCCCTCCGTGAATATCACGCTCACCCCGAAACCCAGGACAGCGGCCGGGAATCCGCTGCCGGAGCACGCCGTTTCCAGCCTCGATGAACGGAAGCTGGTAAAAGCGCTGGTTCCGGCTAGAACCCGAATTACGGCCGAAAACATTGAGGTGGTGGAACGGCGGTGGGCCCAGGTATCTTTCCTGCCTTTTATCGGCAGCAACCGTTTTGTATCCGGACTGATCACCAACCGCCTGTCGCTGAACATTTTCGCAGGTTATTCCGGCGGTGTTCGGGGTCTTGAAATGGGAAGTTTTCTCAATGTGGTGCGGAATGAGATGTACGGGGTTCAGCTATCGGGATTTGGGAATATCGTGGGAAAGAAGAGCAAGGGAGTCCAGATTTCCGGTTTCTTCAATGTCGATGCCGGGTCTTTCACGGGACTGCAGTCATCGGGATTCAGCAACGTGGTGACCGACACGATCCGCGGGGTGCAACTGGCCGGGTTCAGTAATATACTGCGCGGTCCGATGTACGGCACACAAATATCGGGCTTCAGCAATTTTACGAGCCAGAATGTGGACGGGATTCAGGCCTCGGGCTTCAGCAACGTGGCCATCAAGGATGTTAAGGTGGCGCAGGCGACGGGGTTCGTAAATTATGCAAGGAACGTTACCGGCTTGCAGGCGGCGGGGTTCATGAATATTGCCTCCGGCACCAATACGGGGATGCAGGCGGCCGGGTTCCTGAACTATGCCACCGAGGTTAAGGGGTTGCAGATAGCGCCTTTCAACCTTGCCGATACGGTGAGTTTCGGCGCACCGATCGGGCTGTTCAGCTTCGTACGGAAAGGGTATCATACCCTGGAAATCACTGCCAATGAACTGTTTCCGCTCAACCTGAGTTTCAAGACCGGAGTCAGGCATTTTTACAACATCCTTACGGCCGGATTGCAGCAAGAGTGGCTATCCATCGGCTACGGCGTGGGATCTCAGATCCGTCTGGCCAAAAGGCTCACCCTGAGCATGGATCTGACCGGAAGCTACATTACCGATAATACGAATTTCATCGGGTACAAGGGAGCGCTGGTACGTTTCTCCCCCACCCTCGATATCGAACTCGCCAAACATTTCAAGGTTGTGTTGGGGCCCACGCTCAACGGGTTTGCCGGACTGGACCCTTCGGATCCCGGGAGTTCAACTCTGCCGGTTCTGTTTGGCTGGCCGCTGCATAACCAGATGGCCGGGGATATTCCGGTGCATGTGTGGATCGGGGCGATGGCGGGGATACGGTTCTAAATCATGGACCGATTCTCAGATTTCTGGTAAGTGATTCCATAAAGCATAGTGCCAGATGTCATTTTTAACACCACAATAGGCACAATAGGACACAATAGAAACGGGGATCTTGGGCGCATGCGCACCCGTGTATGATCATCATCTAGTGTGTCCTACTGTGTCTATTGTGGTTAAAGAATAGAAGCAACGCCTACACTAGGAGGTAACGCGGAATTCCTGAAAAATGCAATTCTAAACTTGTTCAAAATATTATCAAAATGCAGATTATCCAACAACCTGGAACCTGAAATTTGTTTATCCCTGATAATTCAAGAACCTAACTGATAAGGAATAAAATCCACAATTGCGTTTAAGGTCATCATAACAATGATAATTTTCACCCTTCATGGGGTAAATTATCGGATATTTTTACCCCCTATAGGGTAAAATTATCTGACTTTCTCCCTGTGGAGATGGAGCAATAAAGGAGAAAAATGCACGTTACTATATTCACACCAACCTCCTGCCGCCATGAAACTCCACCTTATCATTATCCTCCTGTCGGGAATCGGATTAACAGCCTTTTCTCAAAATGATTCCTCCAGGCCATCCAAATTTGCCCACCGGAACAGCGTGCAATTTGAATTGTTCGGTCATGGACTGATCTATTCCGCCAATTACGAACGTATCCTGATAAACCAGCATCGATTCAAAACAGCGGTTCAGGTTGGGGTTTCCTATTTTCCGCCAACTGTCGGATTCCGTCCGGTTTGGATACCTCTCGGCATCAATGAATTGGTATCCTTTGGCAAGCACCATCTTGAGGTTGGGCTCGGTCAGGTAATCACTCCCGAAATGGGCCATGACCTTCAGGGAAACGAGAAAATTCAATGGGATTTCCTGCTGAGCGGAAGGATCGGTTACCGGTATCAGAAGCCCGATGGCAGGCTCATCGTCCGCGCAGGATTCACCCCGTTTTACGAATATCAGGGCGGTCATGGTTTTCATCCTTCCGGCGGTTTGGCGGTGGGGTACAGCTTTTAGACTCAACCGAGATCGGATTCGGGTCGCGTCAAATGTCATTTTTAACACCACAATAGGCACAATAGAACACAATAGTTGCAGGGAATCATGGGAGTAATTGCCCCCAAGAAAAGGTTCTCATCTATTGTGTTCTATTGTGTCTATTGTGGTTAAAGAAAAGAACCAACGTTCAGAACAAAGGAAGATGACAATCCGGTCCTGATTTTGTACAAGGTCAAAGCTTTCTAAGCTCCCAAATCTTTAGTCTTTAGTCTTTTCTCTTCATCTTTCATCTTTCTTCTTTTTTCTTTCTTCTTCCAATAGGGGTATTCCTCCTATTGGCTGTCATCCTTATGAGTAAACCCAATTTAAACAACTTAAATAATAATGAAGACGATGAAAATGAGTAGCAGAAAACTGATGATCGCACTGGTTGCGGTCCTTCCGATGGCACTGGTATCCTGCCAGGATGATTTTATGTTCGGCGTAAGCGGACGTGGCGACATTGTAAAGGAGACGGTACAGCTGGATGATTTCGACGGATTTATCTCGACCATTTCGGCTGATATTTATATCACCCAGGGAGATGAGCAGGAGGTGATCATCGAGGCACAGCAGAACATTATCGATGAGATTAACCTCGACCGGGTTGACAGCGGAATCTGGACCATCCACTTCCGGCATATCGTTCATTATGCCAGGCCGATCAAGATTTACATCACGATGCCCACCCTCACCAAGGCTGGCATCACCGGATCTGGCGATATTGAAGGGGTAACCCCGTTCACCGGTCTCGACCGGCTGAAACTGTTCATCACCGGTTCCGGCAGCATTGATCTCGATGCGGATTCCAAAGAGCTGGATGCCGAGATCACCGGATCGGGCGACATGAAACTTTATGGCAGCACGGAAAGTGTGGACCTGCTGATTTCCGGATCGGGCGGATTCCTGGCGAAAGACCTGAAAACCACGGATGCCGAGATTACCATCACCGGTTCGGGGAATGCCCGCCTGAGTGTGGAAGAGTACCTGAAAGTTATCATCACCGGCAGCGGCACCGTTTATTATGCCGGCAATCCCGAGGTGGAACTTCATGTATCCGGCAGTGGCAATGTAATCCGTCAATAAAATGTCAAACCGATCCCAAAAAGAGAAAATCATGAAGACAATCCATAGAATTTTTATCCTGATGGCGGTACTGGCTGCCGGAACCACAGGAATGGCAAAGGCTCAGGATCAGGAACCGGTTGAGGATTCCGCACGGATCTGCCCGTTTCATATCAGTTTGATCACACCACTCGGCACCAACGGTCTGGAGTCGTGGAACACCACCAACCGGATATCCCTGAACGTGTTTGCCGGTTATTCCGGCGGACTGAAGGGACTTGAAGTGGCGGGATTTGCCAATGTTCTGAAGGGGGATATGGACGGCATCCAGATTGCCGGATTCTGCAATAATACGTTCGGAAGCGCCAGGGGACTTGAGATTGCCGGATACTGGAACTACAATCAGAAAAAACTGGTTGGCAGCCAGATATCGGGCTTTGCCAACGTGGCGCTGGATACGGTAGACGGCATCCAGGCCTCGGGCTTTACCAATGTCGCGGTAGGAGATGTGCAGGGCGTTCAGGCTACGGGATTTGCCAATGTAACGGTGGGCGACACCAAAGGGGTTCAGGCCTCCGGGTTTGCCAATGTGACCACCGGCAGGCACCAGGGGGTGCAGGCATCGGGGTTTGTAAATTATGCCCGAACGCTGAGCGGGGTTCAGGTTGGCTTTATCAATGTTGCTGACAGCGTTGAAAAAGGTATCCCGATCGGGTTCCTGAGCTTTGTGCGGCATGGGTATAACGTGATCCAAATTGGCGGCAACGAAACACTGTATGGCGAGATCAGCTATAAAACCGGGGTGCGGCGTTTCTATAATATTTTCTCCGCGGGAACCGCTTTCCACAGCGGCACCATGCGCTGGGGATTCGGTTACGGGATCGGCACCCTGGTGCCGGTTGGCCGGAGAATTGATATCGGAATTGAAGCCCTTTCGTATCATATAAATGAAGGCGGCTGGTTTACCAACGGCGTGAATTCTCTCAACCGGCTGAACCTGAACCTGAGTTACAACCTGACAAACCACCTTGGAATTTACGCCGGCGGAAGCCTGAATGTGCTGGTTTCTGCCTTTGATAACGGCGATCCGTTTGAACATCATGGATGGGATCCGGAAGTGAGGGGGTATGGGGGGTTTAGTGCGGGAGTGCGAGTACATCTATAGGGCAGAAGGCAGAAGGCAGAAGGCAGAAATCAGGAAGAAGAAATAGGAAAAAAGTAAGAAGGGTACCTTTGACTTAACTTAAAGCAAAGCATGGTCAAGGCCACCCTTATTTCTTCTTTCCTCTGCCATTTTACTAATTTCTGCCCTCTGCCTTCTGCCCTCTGCCTTTAAATCATTGAGGCAACGTACGCCCCCACATCACTGGTGCTCCTTGGGTTTTCCCGGTTCAGATCCCAGGTAAGGACTCCGGCGCGGATGGTCTGCTCAACGGCAGTCTCAACCGCGTCGGCTTCTGCGTTTAGATGGAGGCCCATGCGGAGCAGCATGGCAGCGGAGAGGATCGTGGCCAGCGGGTTGGCCACGTTCTTCCCTGCCCCGTCGGGATAGGAACCGTGAATCGGCTCAAACAGCGGAACGCGGTCGCCGATGGAAGCAGAGGGTAAGAGTCCGATGGAGCCCGATATGACACTGGCCTCATCGGAGAGAATATCTCCGAACAGGTTCTCCGTAAGAATAACATCAAATCGTTTTGGATTGATAATCAACTGCATGGCTGCGTTATCCACGAACATATAGTCGAGCTCAATATCGGGGTAATTTTTGGCCATGGGCGTTACCACCCTGCGCCAGAGCCTTGAGGTTTCGAGCACGTTGGCCTTGTCGACCAGGGTCACCTTTTTCCGGCGCTGACGGGCCATCTCAAAGGCCACGCGGGCAATGCGCTCAATTTCTTCCACCGAATAGACGCAGGTGTCCACGGCCACCCGTCCGTTATCGCGGAGCTCGCGGGGCTCGCCAAAATAGAGGCCGCCGGTGAGTTCACGAACCACCACCAGGTCGGCGCCGGCAACCCGGTCTTCCTTGATGGGCGACATATGCAGAAGATCGGGCCAGATCCGCACCGGACGGATGTTCGCATACAATCCCAACTTCTTGCGCATGGCCAGCAATCCCTGCTCTGGCCGCACTTTTGCATCGGGATCATTGTCATACCGGGGATCGCCGATGGCACCAAACAGGATCGCATCGCAATCGAGGCATTTCAGGTGGGTCTCCTCGGGATAGGCGCTGCCGGTTTCGCGGATGGCCGCGCCGCCGATGAGACCATACTGATACGTGAAATGGTGGCCAAATTTCTCTCCCACCACATTCATCACTTTAATGGCTTCGGCACAAATCTCGGGACCAATCCCGTCGCCGGGAAGAACGGTTATTCGGTAGTTCATCGTGTTTGTTCGTAGATTTCTATTTCGGGTTTGAGGGAGGCAAGGTAGTCGGTGAGGTCGAGGCCGGAGAGGAGGCAGGATTTGCGAAAAGCGTTTAGCAAGAAGGGCACAGGGGCACAGGGGCACAAGGGCACGGGGGCATGGGGGCTCAAGGGCACGAGGGCACAGGGGCACAGGAATTGGGAGGGTAAATCTACCGTCCATTCCTGATGCGGGTCATCCTGATGGATAGTAAAGAGTTCGGATAGTTGGGGTTCGGTGACTTCGATGGGGAGGAGGCCGTTGTTGAGTGCGTTGGTGCGGAAGATATCGGCGAAGCCGGAGGAGATGATGGCGCGGAAGCCATACTGATACAGAGCCCAGGCGGCATGTTCGCGGGAGGAGCCGCAGCCGAAGTTTTTGCCGGTGAGCAGGATTTTGCCCTGGCCTTCGGGGGTGTTCAGGATAAAATCAGGATTCGGGCTCCCGTCGGGAAGATAGCGCCAGTCGTAAAACAGGTTCTTTCCGAATCCGTCGGAATCCACGGCTTTCAGGAACCGGGCGGGGATGATGCGGTCGGTGTCGATGTTCTCTGCTCGTAGCGGAACAACCTTGCTAACTATCGTGTTTATCGGTTCGAAGGACATACTCAATGTGCTAATTTGCTAATGTGCTAATGTGCCAATTATCGTGGAGCGTGATGCGTGATGCATAGGCCAGGTTTGAGATTTGAGTTTTTGAGGTTTGGGATTTATTTGGATTTTGTGTTTTGTGTTTTGGGATTTATTTGGTTTTTGTGTTTTGCTATTTGGGATTTATCGCGCCCGGGGATCCATAATGCATCCGTTGATTGCCGCTATCGCGGCGGTGCGCGGGCTGGCGAGAAGCGTGCGGGCTCCGGGACCCTGACGGCCCTCGAAATTGCGGTTCGAGGTGGAGATGCAGTACTTGCCAGCCGGAACTTTATCGTCGTTCATAGCCAGGCAGGCGGAGCATCCGGGTTCGCGGAGCTCAAAGCCGGCATCGTTGAGAATCTGTTCGATCCCCTCCTCTCGGGCTTGCCGGGCCACCATCTGCGATCCGGGAACGATCCAGGCAGTTACTCCAGCCGCTTTTTTATGGCCTTTCACCACCTCCGCAAATTCTCTTAAATCCTCGATTCTCCCATTGGTACAACTTCCCACAAACACATACTGTATTTCCATCCCTAACAATCCCTCACCACACCTTAACTGCATATATTCAAGGGCTTTATCGGTTACATCGGGAATACGTCCGTCAATGGGCATCCCCTGCCCCGGATTGGTTCCCCAGGTGATCATCGTGCGGATATCGGAGGCATCAAACACCTCCTCACGGTCGAAGACGGCATCCATATCGGAATATAATTTCTTCCAGCGAGCTACGGCCCTTTCCCAATCGGCGCCTTTCGGAGCGAATTCCCTGCCTCTCATGTATTCAAAGGTTACCTCGTCGGGAGCCACCAGTCCGCCGCGCGCGCCCATCTCGATGGCCATGTTGCAGACGGTCATCCTGCCTTCCATCGACATCGAGCGGAAGGCTTCCCCGGCGAATTCGAGGAAATAGCCGGTGCCGGCTGCCGTGCCCAATTTCCAGATCAGGTACAATATCAGGTCCTTAGGAGAAACTCCGGTTGTGAGTTGTGAGTTGACGGTTATGCGGAAGGTTTTGGGGCGCTGCTGGAGCAGGCACTGGGAGACCATTACCATTTCCACTTCCGATGTTCCGATTCCGAAAGCCAGGGTTCCGAAAGCCCCGTGGGTAGCCGTGTGGCTGTCGCCGCACACGATGGTCATGCCCGGCTGGGTGATGCCCAGCTCCGGACCGATCACATGCACGATTCCGTTCCATTCATGCGTCATTCCGTAGAGGGGGATGCCGAATTTCTCGCAATTCTCTTTCAGCCGCGCCACTTGGAGCGTGGATTCCGGTCCCATTACAGGGTTGGCCTGACCGGTAGTCGGGATGTTATGGTCCATGGTAGCCACGGCCTGCCCCGGGCGGAAAAACGGGAGTCCGCGCTTTTCGAGGCCGGCAAAGGCCTGGGGGCTGGTTACCTCATGAATGAAATGGCGGTCGATATAGAGTACCGAGGAACCGTCATCCAGAACTTTCACCTCATGCTGGTCCCACAGCTTGTCGATCAGGGTTTTACCGGGCATTGGCTGAGATCATTTTATTAAGGGCATCCACAAGAGCCCGAACAGAGGCAGTGACAATATCGGTATCGGCGGAGAATCCGTAGAAAATCCGGCCGCGGCCTTTTACCCTTACGTGCACTTTCCCCACGTCATCGCTGCCGCGGGTGATGGCCTGGATCAGGAATTCATCCACCTCAAAAGGCTCATCAATCAGTTTGGCAACCGCCTTGAACGCAGCATCGAACGGACCGTTACCTTCAGCGGTAGCGGCTTTCTCCTCGCCGTCCATCATGAGGTGAACGGTAGCCATCGGCACGGTGGACATGCCAGCCAGAACCTGCAGCAGTTTTAATGACAACCGGGCGCCTGAGGCAGAATCCCGGCCGATCAGCAGCAGCAGGTCGACATCGGTAACCTGCTTTTTCTGGTCGGCCATCACCAGAAAGCGGTTATAAACCTCATCCAGGGTGCCGTTCTCATAGCGGTAGCCCAGGCGGTCGAGGTGATGTTTCAGCGCTGCCCTGCCCGATCGTGCGGTAAGAACAATCGATGATTCATCCACCCCCACATCTGCCGGATCGATGATCTCATAATTTTCACGGTCCTTCAGTACTCCATCCTGATGAATGCCCGATGAGTGAGCAAAGGCATTGCGGCCTACGATCGCCTTGTTCGGCTGCACCGGCATGTTCATCAGGGAGGAGACCAGACGGCTGGTTTCGAGGATCAGTTTGGAATTAATGGTAGTTGAAACCGGGAAATTCTTCCGGGTGTTCACAGCCATCACCACCTCCTCGAGCGCCGTATTCCCTGCCCTTTCGCCGATCCCGTTGATGGTGACCTCCACCTGCCGGGCGCCGTTCATGACGCCGGCCAGGGAATTGGCCGTAGCCATCCCGAGGTCGTTATGGCAATGGGTGGAGATAATGGCCTTGTCGATATTCTTAACGTGGTTCACCAGATAGAGGATCTTCTCGCCATACTCCTGCGGCAGGCAATAGCCAGTGGTATCGGGGATATTCACCACGGTGGCTCCGGCTGCGATCACGGCCTCTATTACTTTAGCCAGATATTCGTTTTCCGAACGGCCGGCATCCTCGGCATAAAACTCCACATCCTCCACAAACCGTTTGGCGTATTTCACGGCTCTCACCGCGCGCTCCAGGATCTCATCAGGATTGGATTTTAGCTTGTTAAAGATATGGTAGGGGGAAGTCCCGATACCGGTATGGATCCGGCCGCGGCGTGCGGCCTTCAGGGCCTCGGCGGCCACCTCGATATCCTTCTCAACGGCGCGGGTGAGCGCACAGATCACCGGGTCCTTCACGGCCCGGGCGATCTCCACCACGGCATCGAAATCGCCGGGGCTCGATACGGGAAATCCCGCCTCAATCACGTCCACTCCCAGCGCCTCCAGCGCCCGTGCCACCTCGATCTTCTCGATCGTATTCAGCTGGCAGCCCGGTACCTGTTCGCCGTCGCGTAACGTTGTGTCAAAAATAACTAGCTTGTTCATTGATTAAATAATTTGCCAATGTGTCAATGTGCTAATGTGCCAATAGAACGCCAATAATTGGCAAATTGGCACATTGGCAAATTGGCACATTGAATTGGCACATTGGCACATTAACAAATTGGCACATTGTTTAGGGTCGCAGCTTACGTACCTGGGTACCGGCCTGCCAGATCTCTGAATTGCGGAGCTCAGTGAGTTCTTTTTCGAGTCCGGCGCGATAATCGGGCTTGCGGCCGGCTTCGATGGCGATTTCGGCCTCGCGGCCGGAGACAACGCTTGCGTAGAGTTCATCGAAAACAGGGTCCACCGCTTTACGGAATTTGTGCCGCCAGTCGAGGGCGCCTCGCTGCGCGGTGGTGGAACAGTTGGCATACATCCAGTCCATGCCGTTCTCGGCCACCAGCGGCATGAGGCTCTGGGTGAGCTCTTCCACCGTTTCGTTGAACGCTTCCGACGGAGAGTGCCCGTTCCGGCGGAGGCAATTGTACTGCGCCTCAAAAACGCCGGCGATGGCACCCATGAGGACGCCGCGCTCGCCGGTTAAATCGGAATATACCTCTTTCCGGAAGGAGGTTTCAAAAAGATATCCCGATCCGATGCCGATGCCCATGGCCAGCACCCGGTCGTAGGCTTTGCCGGTTGGATTCTGATGGACTGCATAGCTGGAATTGAGACCCTTGCCGGCCTGGAAGAGCCGCCGCAGGGAAGTGCCCGATCCCTTGGGGGCAACCAGAATGACATCCACATCAGCGGGCGGTACGATTCCGGTTTTTTCGTTAAAGGTTATTCCGAAACCATGTGAAAAACAGAGTGCCTTGCCTTTAGTCAGATGTTTTTTAACGGTGGGCCAGGCTGCAATCTGTCCTGCATCGGAGAGAAGAAAAGTAAGGATGGTACCCCTTGCGCAGGCCTCATCCAGTTCGAAGAGGGTCACGTTTTCGATCCATCCGTCGTTCAGTGCTTTCTGCCAGGTTTTTGTGCCTTTGCGCTGACCCACAATAACATTGAATCCATTATCCTTCAGGTTCAAAGCCTGCCCCGGACCCTGCACCCCATACCCCAGTACGGCGATCGTCTCCCCGGCCATTACGTCTTTTGCCCTTGTCAAAGGGAACTCCTCGCGGGTCATCACCTGCTCGGTGAAGCCACCAAATTTCATTTCTGCCATAACTATTTAACTATTAGCTGATTGAATGAGCTGTTCTTTGCTCCATTAATAATTGTCCTTTTCTCACCGGCTCCTCGGCATGAAATGCCTGCAGGACCTCGATCTGTTTCTCGAGCTGCTTTACCAGGGTCTGGATGGTCCGGGAATCGGTCCGCACCACCAGGCTGATCCAGGTAACGCCGGGAACAGCCGATTCATTCAGGGTGAGCCGGTCGATACTCAGATTCTTGCGGGTAACCAGCTGGGCAACCCTGAGGAGCAGCCCGATGCGGTCATGCGCATAAACGGTAACGAGATAACTGTTTTTCATAGGATCATGTATTTGATTTTTCAAGTAACATTTCTGACACCGGGGTGCCGGCGGGCACCATCGGGAATACGTTCTCTTCAGGATCCACGGCTACTTCGAGGAAGCAGGCGCCGGGCTCATTCAGCAGCCAACCGATAGCCTCATCCACCTCGGAGGGCTGGTCGACTCGGCGGGATGGCAATCCCATGGCTTCAACCACGCGGGTAAAATCGGGATTCAACAACTCGGTGCTGGCGTATCTTTTAGCGAAAAAGAGCTCCTGCCACTGGCGGACCATCCCCAGGAATCCATTGTTCAGGACCACAATCTTGACGCCTGCCTTCTCCTGGATGGCGGTCATGATTTCCTGGAGGGTCATCTGGAAACCCCCGTCGCCGATGAAGGCAAGGACCTGCCTGCTTGGGCAGCCGATTTTCGCGCCGATGGCAGCAGGAAGGCCGAAGCCCATGGTGCCCAATCCGCCTGAGGTTACGAAACTTCTCGGCTCCTCAAAGGGATAGTACCGTGCCGTTTTCATCTGGTGCTGGCCCACGTCGGTAACCACGATGGTATCTTTGGGAAACCGTTCCGACATTCTCCGGATAACGGCTCCCATTTTGATTCGCTCGCCCCCGTTATCGAGATCATCATCACACACCTTACTATCCTCGGTCTTCCGTAGCATTCTGAACTCTTCTGCCCACTCAGGCCTGGTTGCCGGCTCAATTTGCTCCAGGAGGCGGCTCAGGGTATGCCGGGCATCACCGGCAATGGATAAGTGGGTATGTATGACTTTCCCATGTTCCGATGCATCGATATCCACATGGATGATTCGTGCATTGGGGAGGAAGGTTGAGGGATCGCTGGTGACGCGGTCGTCAAACCGCATCCCGACTGCCAGGATCAGGTCGGCCCGGGCGGAAAGGATATTCGGGGCATAATTCCCATGCATTCCGAGCATGCCCATGTTGAGCGGGTGACTGGCTGGCAGGGCCGACAGCCCCAGCAGTGTGGAAGCTGCCGGCATGCCGGCCTTATCAATCAACAACCTAAGTTCATTGGAAGCACCTGATAGGGTGATGCCCTGACCGAAGAAAAGGATCGGGCGCTCCGCCTGGTTGATCCATTCCGCCGCCTTCCGGATCTTCTTCTCATCGGGCTCAGGTACAGGCATATAGGACGAAATCCCGGCACAGGGTTTATAATCATATACGATCTTTTCGGTGAAAACATTTTTGGCGATATCAATGACCACGGGGCCCGGCCGTCCGCTGCCTGCAATAAAGAATCCCTGCGCCAGGGCTTCCAGCAGATCGGTGGCTTTGGTAATGCGGACATTCCATTTGGTGACGGGGGTGGTCAGGCCCAGGATATCAGCCTCCTGGAAAGCATCGGATCCGATGTACCGGGCAGTAACCTGTCCGGTTATGCATACCAGCGGCGTGGAATCCATGAAGGCATCGGCCAGGCCGGTAAGCAGGTTGGTGGCGCCCGGGCCCGATGTGGTCAGGCAGACGCCGGGTTTCCCTGTTACGCGGGCATACCCCTGGGCGGCATGGATAGCGCCCTGTTCGTGGCGCGACAGCACATGCCTAAGGTTTCCGAACCGGTACATGGAATCATATAACGGCATGATGGCTCCGCCCGGGTATCCGAACATCACTTCAACGCCTTCGGCTTGCAGCGCCAGCATGATCGCGTCGATGGCCTGGGAGGCGCCGTTGGTGACGAACCA
>CAZEKJ010000047.1:6486-7804 GCA_964512915.1 uncultured Porphyromonadaceae bacterium | reverse complement strand
AGCATGATCGCGTCGGCGCCGGGGATTTCTGTTGGTACTTTCATTATTATTTCTTCAGTGACCAGTGACTAGTGACCAGTGACCAGTTATTCCTAATAATTGGCACATCAGCACATTGATTAATTAGCATATTATTCTTACGGCGCCTTCGCTGGCCGGTCCCACCATGCTGGCGTAGGCCTGCAGGGCTTTGGATACATTCCGTTTTGCATGGGATTCCTGCTTTCGCAGGAATGACACATCCTCTTCACCAAGGCTCCTGCTTTCCACTTCTCCCTTTCTCTGAGTCTCTTGGTCTAAAAGTCTTATAGTCTTCTTCAACGTTCTCGCGGCAATATCAATCTCGACCGTGTCGCCGTCCTGCAGGAGGCCGATGGCGCCGCCGGCGGCGGCTTCGGGGCATATGTGACCGATGGAAAGGCCGGCGGTGCCGCCCGAAAAGCGGCCGTCGGTGATGAGGGCGCAGGTTTTGTCGAGCCCCATGGATTTCAGGTAGGAGGTGGGATAGAGCATTTCTTGCATGCCGGGACCGCCTTTGGGCCCTTCGAAGAGGATGGCTACCACATCGCCGGGCTGGACCCTGCCCCCGAGTATTCCTTCAACGGCCTCCTCCTGGGAGTAGAATACGCGGGCCGGACCGGTGAATTTCTTCTGTGCATCGGGCACACCGGCGGTTTTAACCACGGCGCCATCACGGGCGAGGTTGCCATAAAGCACGGCAAGACCGCCATCCTGACTGTACGCATTTTCGACACTGCGGATGCAGCCCGATTTCCGGTCCGTGTCCGGGGTATCGAAATAATTTTCCTGTGAGGCAAAATGCAGGTTCTGTCCGATGAAACCGGGAGAGGAGAGCCAGTTCTTACGGGCTTTCTCTGTAAGATCCGGCGACTGGATATCATTCTGATTTATAGACGCTGCCAGATCGGGATAATCCAGTCTCCCTGCGGAAGTATCCAGTTTTCCGGCCCGGGCCAGCTCGCCCATCAGGCTTAACATTCCTCCGGCACGATTCACATCCTGAACATGATATTTCGAGGACGGTGCCACCTTGCACAGGTTGGGCGTTTCTCTCGAGAGCCGGTCTATGTCGGCCAGGGTAAAATCAATCTCACCCTCGTGCGCAACCGCCAGCAGGTGCAGAACCGTATTGGTGCTGCCTCCCATGGCGATATCCACCCGCATGGCGTTCAGAAAGGCGGTGCGGTTGGCCACCGATCGGGGTAGTACCTTGTCGTTGCCTTTCGAGTAGTATTCTTCGGATATTTTAACGATCAATTGTGCGGCATCCGTAAAAAGAGCGCGGCGGTTCAGGTGG
>CAZEKJ010000047.1:0-6476 GCA_964512915.1 uncultured Porphyromonadaceae bacterium | reverse complement strand
CAGTCCCAGCGCCTCGGCCAGGCAGTTCATACTGTTGGCGGTGAACAGGCCGCTGCAGGAGCCGCAGCCCGGACAGGCGCTCTCCTCGAGGGCCTTCAGATGGTCATCAGGAACGGAAGGATCCGCCGCAGCAACCATCACATCAACCAGGTCATAATCCTTTCCATCGATGCGGCCTGCTTCCATGGGGCCTCCGGACACAAAAACGACGGGAATATTCAGTCGCATGGCAGCCATCAGCATGCCTGGCGTTATCTTGTCGCAGTTCGATATGCAGACCATGGCATCGGCACAGTGGGCATTAACCATGTACTCAACACTGTCGGCAATCAGGTCGCGCGACGGCAGCGAATAGAGCATCCCGGAATGGCCCATGGCGATCCCGTCGTCAATGGCAATGGTATTAAATTCGGCCGCAAAGCACCCCAGCTTTTCGATCTCCTGCTTCACCAGCTGGCCCACGTGCTGCAGGTGCACATGCCCGGGCACAAACTGGGTGAAGGAGTTTGCAATGGCAATCACCGGCTTGCCAAACTGGCTGCTCCGCATCCCGTTCGCCCGCCAAAGGCTTCTCGCCCCGGCCATCCGCCGTCCCGCCGTACTTGTTTCGCTTCTCAGTCTATTCATGTCCAATCGTAAATCGTAAATCGTAAATCGTAAATCGTAAATCGTAAATAAAAAAAACCTTCCGCGGTATTCCGGGAAGGTTTTTTTCAGCTATGCGTTTGTATACTTTCTGACTATACGCAGCCTTCCCGGTTAACAGCCTCCACGAGGAGGATGCTAATAAGGAGGATGCCAATATTCAGGGTTATGTTCTTCACTTTTCTGTTTTGTCAGGGGCCAAAGATAAAGTGGAATTTGTGAATAAAACAAATGATTGGATGATTTGGTGATGTGATGATGAGTTGATTTGATGATTTGATGAATAAAATAAAATGTCGGAAATGACTGAAATCATTGGGGAAAATGGAGTATCCTGATATTTTAGGTGCACAAAAAAAAATCCGGTATGAAAACCTGTTTCTCCACCTTGAGGAACTGTCTTTGTTTTTTCCTCTTACTTATGTCTGTGTCTTTTACACCTACCCAAAGCCAGGTTAACGTCAAGTTTTCGGTTGACGTGAGCATGCTTATTGCTGATAACCAGTTTAATACTACCACTGACCGAATTCTGCTGAAAGGCAGTTTTAACGGTTGGGGAGAGGGCTCCCAGTTGACCCGTGAAGGAACGACCAATGTCTATTCCCGTACGGTTTCCCTGAATGCGAACTCCTATTTCACCTACAAATACTTTAATACGCATTCCGGTGCTGCCAACGGCGGACTGGAAACCAAACCCGGATTCGGCACTGACGGAGCCCGGACCCTGCATACGGGAACCAATCCGATTGTATTATCGACATTTTTCTTTGACAATGCCGATATGGTTCTGAATCTCACCACCGACCATTTCATTTTTTATTGCACCAGTCAGGATATCAGCGCACTGGGGGCCTTTTCCAACAAGCTGGAATCAGAATACAACCGCATTGTTACATCCTTGCAAACCAACATTACGGAAAAAATCACGGTTTACATTTACAAGAATGAGGTGTATTACCACTGTGCGATCGGATGGCCGGAATTTCCTGATTGGGCAGTGGGTTCGGCATTCGGGAAGACCATTATTCAGATGGCTTCGCCCTACCATGCCGGGTCTCATACCTACAATGAGATGCTTCAGATCATCATACATGAGTTCACGCATATTACTGCAGCCTGGAAAGCGACAACCGGCCTTCCGATCTGGCTCAATGAGGGCGTTGCGACCTGGTTCTCGGGTCAGAACCCGGCCCGGGCGGCCATTACCAACAAGATCACGAGTCTGGGAAGAAAGCCGGAGCTCAGCTATTTTGAGGATTTCAATACGTTTGCCAATAACGGAGGGTATGAATTCTCCTTCACCATCGCAGAATTTATTTCCAAAACCAAGGGATCCGATAAGCTGGCCGACTTTGTTGGCGGTTTATCGTACACCGGTCTTGGATATGCCGATAAAACGGCATTCCAGGCGGGCTGGCACCAGTTTCTGCAGGATTATTATGTGAATACGCCACCCCCTGCCATTACCATCGGCACCATCAGGCGTTTCGGCGACAACTGGACCATCAGCTATTCGCCGCATGCCGGAACGGATGCCGAAGGAAACACGCTGACTTATATTTTTACCATTACCGCAGACGGCTTCAGCAAAACCTACACAGACACCAATCACACAGGAGGTTACACCATACCGCGCCGTGAATTTGCCGCAAACACATCGTATACGGTTACTGGCAAGGCATATGACGGGATTGTTTACACCAGCGCCAACAGCGTCAAAACTTTCTCCTCGGCCAACCTTTTACCCATGCAGTTTACCTTTTCCTCACCGGCAAACGGACAGGTTGCCGTGTATAATGCTGACCATCAGCTTCGTATCTCGTGGAGCCCCACGCAGATTATTGATTCAGACGGCGACTATGTTACCGACCGTATCGTGGTTAAAGGGCATGGCCTTGAGAAGGCGATGAGTGTGCTGGGCGACAAGGGTTACGTTCTGGTGGATTCGGCAGATCTTCAACCCGGACGGACCTATACCATCCTTGGTGAGCGCAAGGACGGAACTGATGTGGTAACTGCCGACTCCATAACGTTTATTACCCCGGGAACCAATGGAATTGAAGGAATCCCGGGGAATATCGGAATAAAGGTTTATCCGGTTCCGGCTTCAGACCGGGTAACACTGGAAGGTCAATTCATTGAGTTTGCCACCCTTGAAACCGAAATCTATTCAGCGCAAGGACAGAGACTCTTCTCAGATAAGATGGAGATCCAGGGAACCCTTTCAAAACAAATTGACATATCCCGTTTCCCGCCGGGTTTATACTTTTTAAGCCTCACCTGTAAAGCAGCTTCCGGCGTCCTCAATCGTAAATCGTCAATCATAATTTGTAAATAAAAAAAGGGTCCCTCGGGGCCCTTTTTGAACTTGGCTGACGCCTGATTAAAGGTTTGTTTGGCTGATATCGTGCAGATTGACATTCCCGATTTTGAGATTTTCGTGGTCCATCATTTCCCTGAAATCGAGCTTGCCTTTCAGGTAAAGAACCACATCCTCGTTGCCGTCAACCGCGATAATCATCTCTTTGCGGTGGCGGCTCTTTTCCCGCATCAGGATCGAAACTTTCTCCCCATTGTCATTTACCGTCATCATGGTCTGGAAATTCATGCCATCGAGTTTCCTTACAACGCGTGAGGGAAAATCGGAATTTCTTGAATACTCATTGTTTTCAGAGGCAACCAGGTAAAGCGAATTAACATTCCTGAGAATATCCCGGGTCTCATCCTCATCCACGAACCACGTGGCCATCCGGAGCACGACGGGAGGAAGATGGATTCTTACAACTTCTTTCCCGGTATCACAACCCCTGAGCAGATGGCGGATCGACATCGGCTGAGCTATCAGTGCAGCCGGTAACAGGCTGAGCAGAATTAGTATTGGAAGGCGTTTCATTTGATTGGTCTTTTTTTTTGTTTTGCTTTAAGACGGCGAACAATTTCAGAAAGTTACACCCACCCTCTTCAATCTTTCATCTTTCGCTTTTCGCCTTTTCCCTTACTTAATATCCTTCAGGTGCTCCAGCCCGGCCCCCTCAATGTGAACCGATTTTGAAAGCTTCGCCATGTCCTTCATGTTCATTTTGCCGGAAATATAGACCAGCGCATTGTCTTCTTTCCCGCCAACCAGGACAATCAGCTCGGTAATGATATCGCCGCTCTTTTTGGCCAGCATCAGAACATCCTCTCCGCTTGATTTTGCCGTCATCAGTTCTTCATAATCGTCCTTATCGAGACTGGAAAGAACCTCATCATAGATGTTTACATCGTTGTTATCCTCGGCAGCCAGGATTTTTATCGAGTTAATACGGTTCAGAAAGGCGGATGCTTCCGGGTCATCCATGTCCACATCGGCAGCCATTTTAAGCAGGCCTTTGCTGATGGTCACCACGGTGAACCCATCACGTTCGCCGTACTTTTTAAAAACTTTGTCGATAGCGGAATTCTGAGCCATTGCGAGCACCGGAAACAGTGCGATCAGCAGAAGGGTAATAATTTTTTTCATGATTTTGATTTGTTTGGTTTGACTTAAATTTTTCATCTTTTAGAATGCAGACGAACAGAGGGGGGATTCGTTACAAGGAAGATGAAAAAGGGTACGAGGGCACAGGGGCACAAGGGCACGGGGGCACAAGGAAGGAAGTTAATGGCATCGGTCCTTGTGCCCTTGTGTCCTTGTGCCCTTGTGTCCTTGTGCCCTTGTGCCCCTATTTCTGAAGTTTTTCCGCTGCCCAGTTGAATTTGGGCTCGATTTTCAGCACCTTCCGGTAGAGCTCATTGGCGAAATAGGTCATATTTCGTTGTTCGTACCATCCGGCCAGGCTCATATGCAGATTGAGGTAATACCAATTGTTTTTTAACTGACCGGGATTTCTTTCTAGCAAAGCGATGGCCTTTATATAGGCTTCGATAGCACGCTCCCGGGAACCGCCGAACATGCCAGGCATAAACCAGTCCTTATTGCCGCTTTCAACCAATGCCTCCGGGCAATCCGGCCCGATTTCGATGGCCCGGTTGATCTCTTTGAGGGACTTTGGCCCAATAGACATCATTTTCTGGGGCTGATAGATTAACCGGAATCCATATAAAGCTCCCTGCAAGGCAAGAAAACGGGGATTATCCGGGTATTTCCCGAGCAGTTCCTTAACAAAAATTTCCGCCTGATTAAGGTAGGGCTTCGCCCTGCTCTTCTGATCCTTTCCGAGGCAATAGCCGATAAATCCGTAATAGGCCATCGTCAGATCATAAAGGGCATCCGGTGAAGATGGTTTTACCGAATATCCTTCGAGGCTCTTCTCCCACAGATCCATATTCCCTGTGATATAGGCCTGATAGATTTCAGTACGGAAAGACTGGGCATCAAGACGAAAGAAGAAAGAAGAAAGAAGAAAGAAAGAGAAAAGAAGGATCCTACCGATCCTTATACTGTTCCCGCAATTTTTCAAGCTCCGCATGTAACTCCTCACTTATTTGTCCATATGACGCATCCCCGTATACATTGTTCATCTCCTGGGGATCTTTTTCCAGATCGAATAGTTCCCATTCATCAATGTCGTTGTAGTAGTGGATGAGTTTATAACGGTCGGTGCGCACGCCATAGTGCCTCTTAACCGCATGAACACCCGGATATTCGTAATAATGATAATAAACAGATTTTCTTGGCGGGTCGGACAACACTGAGATTCCCTGCATGCTGTCGGGTACGGCGACTCCTGCCAGTTTCAGGAAGGTCGGTGCAAAATCCAGATTTTCAACCAGGGATTCAGATACCGTACCCGGTTTAATGACTCCCGGCAGCTTCATTACAAGCGGGATCCGGAAACTCTCCTCGTACATGAACCGCTTGTCGAACCAGCCATGTTCGCCGAGGAAAAAACCATTATCGGAAGTATAAACAACCAGGGTATTCTTGTCGAGTCCGTTTGCTTTCAGGTAATCCATCAACCTGCCCACCTGGTCATCCACGCTTTGGATAACGGCCAGATAATCTTCCATATATCGCTGATACTTCCATTGTGCAAGCTCTTTCCCCGAGAGGTTTTTCGAGTAATAATCCTCCGTTATCTTCTGGTAATACTGATCCCAGGCTGCCCGCTGCTCCGGGGTCATCCTTTTCATTCCACCTTCCCATGCCTGGTCATCACCCGAGACTGAATCCCCGGGCCGGGGGAAAACCTTCAGGTCATAATGGATAGTCATATCCTTGATGACAGACAATTCCTGCTCGGAAGCAGCCTTGCTCCGGTTCCTGTAATCATCGAAATAGTTATCCGGCAGGCGAAAGGCTGTCTGTGCGAATAGTCCCATGTACTTAGGCTCCGGCATCCAGCTCCGGTGGGGTGCCTTATTATGGACCATCAGGAAGAACGGCTTGTCGGGATCACGGCTATCAAGCCACTTAATTGCCTGGTCGCCGATTACGGTTGTGGTGTACCCTTCGTACCGTTTGGTTCCGGTTGAGTCCTTCAGATCCGGGTTGTAATAGGGTCCCTGATCGATCAGGATGCGCCAGAAATCAAACCCGACGGGGTCCGATTTCAGGTGCCATTTCCCGATCATGGCCGTTTGGTAGCCGGCAGGCTTCAGCAATTTCGGCAGGGTCATCTGGCTGCCGTCAAAACGGTCGCTGTTATCCTTCAGCCCGTTCAGATGGCTGAACTTGCCGGTCAGCACCACGGCGCGGCTCGGCGCGCTGAGAGCGTTGGTGCAGAAGGCCTTATTGAAACGAACTCCCTCCGCCCCGATCCGGTCGATGTTCGGGGTGCTGTTCAAGCCACGTCCGTAAGCAGAAACAGCCTGGAAAGCGTGGTCATCCGACATGATAAAAATGATAT
>CAZEKJ010000046.1:25676-38095 GCA_964512915.1 uncultured Porphyromonadaceae bacterium | reverse complement strand
TAAAAATAGAAAATGAAGAATAAAGTTTAAAATTTATTTTAGATAATTTAATTTGCACACTCAATAATTATGGGCCTCATTAAAATTAACCTCATAGATATGGGCACTAATGGAATGAATAGTGACCGAACCTAAGTCCAGGCCCACTTCCCCAGCAACATGCTGGGCCAGATAGGTTAAACCAACGGCATTAGGGAACCAGGCCCCATAAATATCATGGGATCTCCATAAAGCAGTGGTTTGAAGTTTATTATCTCGGATTTTAAAGTCCACTAGAATCATGCATGGTACTTCATCGCTTTTAGTATCCATATTAGGGTCCCAGGTAACTGAAATGGCCCTTCTTGATTCTTGACAATTTTTTAACCGTTCTATTGCTTCTTGAATTTGATCAACATCATTGAAATGTGCTCTTAGACGATTTCCATAGGTATATATAAATCCCTGGAGGTCAGCACTAATAAACTGTTCAGAATAAGTTTCTAACTTTTCTCCTCTCCAGAAATAGCCTTCAGGAACTCTTATATCTTTTATACCTGCCAATTTATCAGTTAAGTTATTAAGATAAAAATTATTTGATTGTGATTTCCCTAATGGATTTTTAATTGAAACCATAACATTTAAAAGTTCTTTGGTGAGAGAGCCTCTTTCATCCCTAATTTCGGCCCCTTCTTTCATAATTTTCTTGACCAACTTTTCCCAGCCCTCTGCAATCTCTGAAACTTCAATTAACACAGCCATTTATTTGCCTCCACTAATTATCATCCGCGATTATTTTTATAAAATTACTAAAGAAAATTTTACTACAAAAATTTATTGTAAGTTTAATTATAAATTTAATATTAAAATTTAAATCAATACAAATACTTTTTTTATCTGAAAATACCTTTAATCCAATTAAGATAATGATTTAGTAGCTTCAACCATGTTTTTCAACTTGGAAAAGGCCGATTCGTATGTTAGCATCCTCATTCCACAGTCAGGATCCACTAACATATTTTCCTGGCCAATAATATCCATCCCCATCTTAATCAATTTTTTGATTTCATCCACAGATTCTATAGATTCTTTTTTGGTATCTACACTTCCAAATCCTATTTTTTTACCATAAAAACTACTTTGGCTTTCTAAAACTTGAACATTGCGAGCAATTCCTGCAAATTCACAGTCAATAATATCCACTTTAAATTTCAAAATTTTATCAAAAACCTGTTCCAAGTCCCCACAAACATGCATCGCAACAGGAACTTTTAAATCTCTAGAGATTATTTCTATCGCCTTGCGAGCGATGGCTACATTTACCATTCCTGTGGAAATAAAAGGCTCGTCTAGCTGGATTACCGACGCACCAGCGTCTTCCAGATATTTAGCTTCTTTTTTAAGGGCCTGGGCCATGTCCAGAATAGCTTTATCTTTTTTATCATTGCTGTAAAATCCATCCAACCTTGAAGAATAAACCATGGTCGTAGGGCCAGTTATTATTCCTTTAACTCCTTTTTGGGCCAAATCTTTTTCAGAAAGGTCCATTTCACCCAATGTATTTTCCATAATTTTAATGGCCAATTTCAGGTCTTCAGCTCCAATAGATTTCAATGGCTGGCTAATTTTATTCTTTATTTTACAGGTATTGTCCTCTATGACCATTCCTGGAATAGAACGAGCAAAAATTTCAATCATGTCCCCCCTTACCTGGCCATCAGAAACTAAATCCGCACCGGCTTTTATCTGATCGGACACTGCTAGACCTATGGCTGGTTTATATGGGTCATAGCTTCCTATGAAATTTGATAATTTTTCTCCCACTGATTGGGGAGGTTGAGGGGGTGCTGGGTAACTTCCCACGACTGTAGTTAGCATAATTGGTCTCTAAATAATAATTAATCCGGCTATGAAAATAGGAATCTGGTTTGTTGGATTATTGATTTTTCCTTTACTGTTATTGGCTCAGAGTACTCAGCCCTTAAGTATTACTCACGGTCCCTGGCTTCAAAATCTTACAGTCGACGGAGTGACGGTCTGCTTTACAACCAATCTTCCGGCCGTTCCGGGAGTACTGCTGACTCAGCGCAAGCCATTGCCAGATTCCCTGGTCCGGAATTCAACCGACGGGATGATTGATGCCGGCGGAACCCTGCACCGGGTTCGGATTACCGGACTGGAGCCCGGGAAGACCTATTCTTACAAGGTTTGCCCGGTGGAATTGCTTAAACTTAGGCCCTACCAGGTTTATTACGGAGATACTATCCGTGGGAAAGAGTGTACATTTACTACTCATTCTTTAACAAGTAAAACTACCCGTTTTCTTGTGGTCAATGACATTCATACGAATGGCGGAAAATTGGCAAATCATTTGAAATCAAGTGATATTGGTACCCGAAACATGGTTTTTTTCAATGGAGATATGCTTGATGTTTTTGAGGACGAAAATCAATTTCTTGGCCCAATAATCGACACCAGTGTTAACTATTTTGCAACCAGGATTCCCTTTGTCTTGATTAGGGGTAACCATGAAACCCGCGGGATCATGTCACGGAGCCTGAAAAGCTATCTGGATTACCCCGACAACAAGTATTATTACTCATTTGATCTGGGCCCCGTGCATTTCATTATTCTGGACTGTGGGGAAGATAAGCCGGATAATAATCGGTATTATTATGGACTGGCTGACTACGACCGTTACCGTTTGGTTCAGCTTGACTGGCTAAAAAAAGAGGTTCAGTCAGAAGCCTTTAAGAAAGCCCCGTACCGGGTCTATGTGGTCCATATGCCCGTTAAGCAGGGCGACAGTGCGCACGGCATGATTTTCCTGGCCGATAATTTCGGCCCGGTCATCAAGGCTGCAGGAGGCGATCTCCTTTTAGCTGGTCATACTCACCGGCACCTGTGGCTCGACAGCAACCTATCGGGACTTGGGTTCCCCATGCTGATCAACGGCAACATGGACCGCATCGAAGCAGAAGCCACTTCCCAGAGCCTGAAGCTAAGGGTGGTGAGCGAAAAAAATGAGGTGGTGACGGAGAGGGAGGTGGGGCGGAGATAGTTGCCGGTTGAACCAGTTGCTGGTTGCCGGTTAACGCTGGTTGCCAGTTGCCGGTTACCGGTTGCCGGTTAAAGCCAGAACGGAGTTTTCAGCTAGGGAATACAACTATTTAGTAATAATTAACAAAAATGCTTAACCGGTAACCGGTAACTGGCAACTGGCAACCAGCTTACCCGGCAACTGGTAACCTTTTCCCATGTCAACCAACAAACCCCGCTACACCGAAGGCGAAGAATTCGCCAACGCCCTTTCCCACCTGATCGGAACCCTGCTGGCCATTGCCGCCCTGGTTCTGATGGTGGTCAAGGCTGCCCGGATCGGCAACGCCTGGCACATTGTAAGTACTGCTGTTTTCGGCGCCACCATGATTCTCCTGTTTTTCTCCTCAACCATGACCCACTGGCTGAAACCCGGACGGGCAAAGGATCTGTTTTTCACGGTTGACCAAATTGCCATTTTTTTGCTGATTGCCGGTACCTATACGCCATTTACCCTGGTTGCCCTGCACGGGCCTTTCGGATGGGTGATATTCGGGCTGGAATGGGGGCTTGCCCTGATCGGGATCACGATAAAGCTAGCCCGGCCAACAACGTTCAGTTCGGGTGTGAACCTCTTCTATATTCTTTTATATGCAGCTATGGGCTGGATGGTCCTTATAGCTATTCCTCAGATTTTCAGAAGCCTGCCCTTGATGGGAGTGCTGTGGATCCTGATCGGCGGACTTTGCTATACCATCGGAATCTATTTTTACCGCAAGGCAAAATTCCTGCACAGCCACCTGATCTGGCACCTCCTCGTTATTGCCGGCGCCGCCTCCCACTTCTTCGGCATCTACTACTACCTCCTCCCCATCACCCTCTAACCATACCTCTCCTCACCACACCTCACCATACCTCACCACCCCTCACTACACCTCACCGTCTCTTATTTTTCTTTATGCAGCCGTCGGTCGGCTGTCTTCCTCACTCTCAGGTTGATCAATTCAACGGAGAATGAGAAAAGTACTGCCACATAAACATATCCTTTAGGAACCTCCTTATGGAGTGCCTCCAGTGCAAGGGTGAAACCGATCAGGATCAGGAATGCCAGGGCGAGGATCTGGAGTGTTGGATGATCATTGATGAAGCGGCTGATGGCACCGGCGAAGGTTATCATGACAACCATCGCAATAACTACGGCCAAAATCATGATAATCAGATGTTTACTAAGTCCGATGGCGGTCAGGATGGAATCGAAACTGAATACCATGTCGAGCAGGATAATCTGGAAGATAACTGCTCCGGCGGATACTTTTGTTTTGTGCTGTGCCTCCGGATGCTCGGCGAGGGTTTTTTGATGAATTTCGGTAACGCTCTTCCAGATCAGAAAAATCCCGCCTGCGAGCAAAATGACATCGCGTACTGAAAAAGCAGTTTCCCCGATCGTGAACAGAGGCTCGGTAAGCTGGATGATCCAGGTTATCAGAGTGAGCAGGATAATCCTGAAAACCAGGGCCATAATCATGCCAATGGTTCGCACCCGGGGCTGCTGCTTCGCGGGGAGTTTTCCGGTGGCTATCGAAATAAAAATGATATTGTCAATCCCAAGGACAATTTCCAGGAAAGTGAGGGTTAACAACGCAACATAGGTTTCGGCTTGCAGAAAGATTTCCATAGTCAGTTATCGTATTGATTGGTAAAAAGCGGGACGCAGATTGTCTGCAAATTTACGGGTAATCTGATAAATTGCTAATTTGCAGGAATGATGTTCCTGTCTGTATGAGAAAACTCCTTTGGTGCATGCTCCCGATCTTCCTTTTCAAGGGATTTCTTCCGCTGGCCGCGCAATTTGTGGGAAAGCCCTGGGTAGTCAATTATGATAAGAGAGTTTATGGCGGGGGAAACCAGAACTGGTCTGTTGCTGCCGCATCGGGAGGTTTGGTTTATTTTGGTAATGACGAGGGACTCCTGGAGTTTGACGGATCGAGCTGGGAATTGTATGAAATGCCTGATAATGGAGTCGTACGGTCTGTCAGTATCGGTGATAACGGAAATATTTATGTAGGCTCTTACCAGCAATTCGGGTACTGGAGGCCTGATGAAACCGGACGACTTTTTTATGTATCGTTGAGCGACAGCCTCCTGCCGGATAACTCTTTGCACAATGATGAAATATGGAGGATTATCCAGCATGAAGGCAAAGTCTTCTTTCAATCCTTTTCCAATGTATTTGTTTATAATGGACAAGAAATCAGCGTTTTAAACCCGGGGGCGACGATGGTTCTGCTGATAAAATCCGGGGAAAGACTTTTCGTTCACCTGGTAGCCAGGGGATTGTACGAAATAATTGACAACACTTTCCGCAAGGTACCGGGTTCTGAAATTTTCATCAATAACGAGGTAAAGGTTGTTCTTCCGTATGGTGGCAACCAGTTTCTGATCGGAGCATCGGGACTGGGCCTTTATCTGTTCAACGGATCAGATTTTAGTTACTGGAATTCACCGGTGAATGAAAGTATCCGGACCTGTGAGCTGAACAATGGTCTGTCGGGCAATAACAGGTTAATTATTGGCACGGTCGGAAACGGAATCTTTATACTTGATTCGGACGGTAATCTTTTTGAGCATTTAAACACTCATAATTTCCTGCAGAATAACACTGTTCTGTCGGTTGATTTTGATCCCAGCGGAGATCTTTGGGCCGGTCTCGACCGGGGAATTGACCTGATAGACCTGAATGCCGGAATGGATTTTTATGTGGATCCCTCAGGTACGATGGGATCTGTTTACACTGCGGTCCTGGACGGGAGTGATTTGCTGGTCGGAACAAACCAGGGATTGTACCGGTACTTTTTTTCTCCCGGCACTGGATTTACCGGTCCGGAAATGGTTCCCGGACTGAACGGGCAGGTATGGGACCTTAAGAGCTTCGACGGGGAGATTCTTTGCGGGCATACAAACGGAACATACAGGGTCGCAAAAAGCGGGATCACAAGGATTTCAGACGCAAACGGGGGTTTTGAGATCAAGCGGATCCATGACCGCAATCAGGATATTCTCATGCAGAGTACTTACAGCACATTTGCCGTTTATTCAAGAATAGAAGGGTTTTGGGCGCTTTCCAGGCGGGTGGAGGGTTTCTATGAACCGATCACCTCTTTTGAAATTGATCAACTGGGAAATGTTTGGTGTGCCCACGCAACCCGGGGAATTTTCAGGATGCGAATGAATCCCGATCTGACTTCCGTTGAGGGATACGCCGGGTACGGCAAGGAAAAGGGATTACCGGGTACCGGTCAGATTAACCCGGCTAAAATTGAAGGAAGGATTGTTTTTCCAACCGGGGAGGGGATTTATTTGTGGGATGATCTCAGGGATACAATTATATCCCACACCCTGCTTAACGAGCAGCTTGACGACTTTGGACTGGCTACTAAAATTATAAAAGCCGGGGAGAATCAGTATTGGTTTATCCTGGATAATGACATTGCACTTTTCAGGATTACCAGCTTTGAAACCACTGAGATCTGCCGGTATGATCTCTCGATGCAGGGTCTTTACCTTACCCGTCGCTTTACCCGAATAATCCCGCTTAAGAACGGCCTACATCTGGTGTGCCTGGACAATGGTTTTGCTCTTTTCGATGAATATGCATCAAAAGGACTTGCCGGCTCCGGTTCCCTTACACTGAGGGGTGCGGCTGCCGCGAACCGCAATGGAGATACAAAACTACTGGAGCTTGATACGCTCAGCAAGGTTTGCAAGATCCCATATTCTCACAGGAACCTCAGCTTTCGCTATGCATCGGGAAGTACCTTTAGGCTTCCACTTTTCAGAACCTGGGTTGATGGTCTTGATAAGCACTGGACCGCCTGGACCCATTCCCCGGCCTTAACCCTTAACCGCCTTCCCTGGGGAGAATACAGGTTACATGTTGAATCCAGAAGTATCAATGGCAAAACGGAAAGCGCGGTTTCTTACCCGTTCATCATCCGACCCCCCTGGTATTTTTCCTATCTGGCTTTGGCTCTGTACGGATTGATTTTGGTAGCGGCAGTGCTGGTTTTCCGACTCGTTTTCCTGAGGAGGCTCCGTCATCATAAAGAGAAGATTGAGCGGGAAGAGGCCATAAAGAGGGAACAGGAGACTATGATCGCGGATCAGGAACTCATCCGGCTAAAAAGTGAAAAACTGGAAGCGGAAGTTAATTTCAAGAATGTTCAGCTGGCCGATTTCACAATGAGCGTAATAAAGCGGAATGAGCAACTCATCCGGATCCGGGATGAATTCCAGAAGCATGCCCAGGAAAAAGGTTTGTCCATTAACCGTACATTTTCAGAAAAAATATCCCGACTGATTGACCATCAGCTTTCCTCTGAGGACGATTGGGAGACTTTTGAAACACATTTTGACCAGGCTCATCAGGATTTTATCAAGCGGCTTAAGGGAAGATATTCCAATCTGACCCAGAGCGACCTTAAGCTTTGCGCTTATTTAAGGCTAAATATTACTACAAAGGAGATTGCACATCTGCTGAATATCTCCGTCAGGGGTGTGGAAGTCAGACGTTATCGGCTTCGCAAAAGGCTGTCCATGAGCACGGAAGATAATCTTTACGAGTTTCTTTTGCAATTCTGACGTAGTGATGTAGTACCTGCCCCGAATGCTACGTCAATCTGACGTAGTTTTGTGAAACAGAATTATTATTAATCGTCTAACAGATGGCTTATATTTGATAAGGCATTTATGAATCTAAACAACCCGCTTATCCTAAAAACCAACATATGAGAAGTTTTTTTTTAAGAGCAAGTGTCCTGATCCTTCTTCTGGCTGCCGGATTCATCCAGGCATACGCTCAGAACCGGATCATAACCGGTTCCGTTAAGGCCGGGGATACCGGTGAAACACTTCCGGCAGCAACGGTAGCTGTTAAGGGAGCCACCAGGGGTGAAATCACCGATATGAATGGAGGCTTCAGGATTGAAGTTCAGCCGGGTGATGCGATCCTCGTTTTTTCTTTTGTCGGGTATGACCCACAAGAGATCATAATCGGTGCACAAACAGTTATCAATGTTATTCTTCAGGCTACCCAACGGACTTTCGATGAGGTGGTCGTAATCGGGTATGGTACGGTCAGGAAGAGTGACCTAACCGGAGCAGTAAGCTCAGTTAAGTCAAAAGACCTGGTGAAAATAACTTCCTCCAGCCCCGAACAGGGCCTCCAGGGAAAGGCGGCGGGAGTTCAGGTCACCACAACTTCCGGCGCTCCGGGAGCTACTCCCTCGGTACGAATCCGGGGTGTGGGAACCTTTAACAATTCGTCCCCGATCTATGTTGTTGATGGTGTTATCCTTGACAATATTTCCTTCCTGAATTCCGCTGACATTGAATCGATGGAGATTTTAAAAGATGCTTCGGCAACTGCGATTTACGGTTCACGGGGAGCAAACGGGGTCATTTTGGTAACAACCAAATCGGGTACCCTCGGTCAGGAAAAAACAAACTTCAGCTACACAGGCGAATACAGCATGCAGTTGCTGACCAAGAAGATTGATCTCCTGAATGGGAAGGAATTTGCCATTATCGCCAACGAGATACCGGGTGATCCCGAGTACAATAACGTTGACATGGCGCCCAATACGGACTGGCAGGACCTGATATTCAGGCCGGCCCCGATTCACAGTCATCAGCTGTCGGCCTGGGGCGCATCCAAAAAGAGCACCTATTATATCGGTATCGGATATTTCAATCAACAGGGTATCATTGAAAAATCCGGATACCAGCGGCTTTCGGTTAAACTCAATAACACCTACAACCTGACCAGGAACCTTAAATTCGGAAACAATATCACCATATCGCCCTACAGTCAGCAGAATGAGCCCGGAGTTGTTTTCCAGGCATACCGTGCCTGGCCTTCCCTTCTGCCATACCGTGCCGACGGAACCTATGCCGGGGTGCAGGGAGTGGGAAATCCGATGGCCAATATCAATTACAGCAACAGCTTCAATAAGGGTGTTCGGGCTGTTGGCAATATGTATGCCGAGGCGACTTTCCTAAAGTATTTTACGGCCAAGAGCAGTGTCGGCGTCGATGCCGGATATAACAAGGGAGAAAGTTTCTCTCCGGTCTATACGGTACTCTATTATGATGGCACCGAATCGATGCAAAAACATACCAAGAGCAGTCTCTATAAAGGGTTTTCCGATAACCTGACCTGGCTGTGGGAGAATACGCTTAACTACAACCAGACTTTTAACAAGCATTCCGTGAATGCTGTTGCAGGGTATACCATGCAGAATTCCAACTCCGAGTACCTTAATGTCTCCGGAGAAAATATTATCCGCGACGGGAGCGATTTCTGGTACCTGCAGTATAATAATGTATCAGGTGTCGGCATCAACGGTGGGCTGAGCAACGGAGTATGGGATTATTATTCCATGATATCCTACCTTGCCAGGGCAAATTATTCCTACGATAACAAGTACATCTTCACAGCCACCATCCGGCGTGACGGATCCTCCAAGTTCGCTCAGGAAAACCGGTATGGGAACTTCCCCTCTTTTGCTGCCGGCTGGAATATTTCCCAGGAATCGTTCATGGAGAAATTCAGCAATGTCTCAAAACTGAAACTGCGCGCCAGCTGGGGTAAAATAGGAAACGAGAAAATCGCCTATGCCAACCGGTTTTCACTCACCCAGGACCTGGTCACGGTTTTTGGTATCGGAGATGTGCTCTATCCGGGCGTTACTTACGGACGGAGCGGGAATCCTGACCTGAAATGGGAAGTGACATCGCAGACGGATGTCGGGCTGGAGATTGGCCTTTTTGATAACAAGCTGACCGGCGAAATCGATTTTTATAACCGCATAACCGATGATATCCTGGTGGATTTGTCAACGCCAGGTTTTCTGGGTAACGGACAAGGATCGAGAATCACCTATAATGCCGGTAAAGTTCTGAACCGTGGGTTCGAAGGAACATTCAACTGGAGGGAGAGCGTTGGTGAAGTAACCTACAGCGTAGGTGTTCTCGCCTCAACCATTCATAACGAGGTGCTTACTGTTGGCGGAAGCGGTGGTATCGACTCCCTTCTGTATGGCGGAAACATCAAGGGTTTTCTGACCCAGAGCCGCGTGGGACTTCCGATCGGTGCATTCTATGGGTACAAAACCGACGGTATTTTCCAGAACCAGGCTGAGCTTGACGCCTATCCTCACACCGGAGATGCCGGCATCGGTGACCTTCGCCGTGTCGATGTCAATGAGGACGGGGTCATTAATGACCAGGACAGGACCTATCTGGGTTCGCCCATACCGAAAGTGATCTTTGGATTGAACGGCGAAGTGACTTACCGGCAATTCGACCTGTCGCTCAGCTTCCAGGGGCAAGCCGGAAATAAAATCTATAATGCAAAAGAATTCATCCGACCGGATGCCTATAATTTCGAGCAACATGTAATGGACCGCTGGACCGGTGAAGGCACCAGTACGGTGGAACCCCGAGCCAGCTATGGCGGTTACAATTATATTCCTTCGGATAAATTCATCCAGGATGGCTCATTCCTGAGATTGCGAAGTCTGGTAATGGGTTACAGCCTTCCTAAGGCAACCTGTGAAAAGATGAATATGACTGAGTTCCGCTTGTATGTTAAAGGCAGCAACCTGTTCACCCTGACCAAATTTACCGGGTATACCCCTGAAATCGGAAGCGGGGATGTTCTGTCGAACGGTATTGATACCGGTATTTATCCCATCACGGCGGTATTCTCATTCGGGGTTAACTTAACATTCTAAAAGCCATGAAGAACAGAATAAAACCACTCACAATCGTCTGTTTAGCCGGACTTTTGATTGCCTTCAGCGGATGTGATTCATTCCTGGAGAAGGACCCACAGGGTGCCTTAACGCAAGAAACTTTTCCCACTACCGGATCTGATGCCCTCCTGGCGGTGAATGCAGCCTATGGTACAATGCTGGATCTCAGGTTCCATTCCGGGATTTTCCCACTCGCGGATATCATGTCCGATGATGCCCGCAAGGGAAGCAATCCAACCGATCAATCGACTGAAATCGGTCCGTACGATAATTTCATGTTTACAAAAACAGGAAATGAACTGGCCTCCTGGTGGTCGACCCTCTACATGGGGATTAAAAGGGCCAATGTCGTAATCGAGAAAGTCCCGCTGATCACCATGGATGAAACGCTCCGCAGCCGTTATGTTGCGGAAGCGAAATTCCTTAGGGGCCTGTTCTATTTCGACCTGGTTCGTGCCTGGGGGGATGTGCCGCTCGTTACCAGTCTGACTCCACCGGTGGATCTGGCACGGTCGCCCAGGGAAGATGTCTATAACCTGATATTGCAGGATCTGCTTGATGCAATTGATGTACTCAGCGAAAAAGGACAGGGATCCGGCGAAGCTGGCCGGGCAACTAAAGGAGCCGCCAAGGCATTGATAGCCAAAGTTTACCTCTTCCAGGGCGATTTCCCCAACGCTGAGAAATATGCGGTAGAGGTAATCACCTCCGCCAAATATGGGTTGGAGCCTGATTTTATCGATGCAAATGGTGTAAATGGTGAACATGGCATCGAATCGGTATTTGAGATCGGAGCAGTTGGGCTTGAAGCAGCCGGCGGCAATGGTTTCGCTAATGTTCAGGGCGTGAGGGGAACTCCCAACAGGGGCTGGGGTTTCAACCGTCCCTCACCGGACCTGCGCTCCTCTTTCGAAAAGGGGGACCCGAGGCTGAAAGGAACTATTATTGATCTGGGAGATGTTATCGACGGCATAACCATATTGGGAGATGGAACCACCCCGGATATTACCAAAGACGAGAATGGCACTGTGATTGAAACCGAATGTTATAACCGTAAAGTGTGGACCCCCGGGACCGACGTGCCGACGCAGTTTGGTCATAACAAACGGTTACTGCGCTATGCCGATGTTTTACTGATGGCCGCCGAGGCATCGAATGAGAACAATAAACCCGGCCAGGCCCTGTTATACCTGAACGAAGTGCGGCAAAGGGCACTCCAGGGAAATGATGCCATTGTGCCGGAGACCACTGAAAATGATAACGATCAACTCAGAGTACTTATACTTGAAGAACGCCGGCATGAACTGGCCATGGAAGGACATCGCTTCTGGGATCTGGTGAGGACCGGAAAGGCCGCCGAAGTGCTTGGACCGCTGGGCTTTGTTGCTGGTAAAAATGAGCTTTTCCCTGTCCCCCAATCAGAAATCGATATTTCAAAAGGGACCCTGACACAAAATCCGAATTGGAATTAAATAATTATTCAATACCTCTAAGTTTTACTTTAAAAGTATGTTTATGAAAAGGAAAAATGTTTTTTCAAGATTATTTCTTGCAAGTTTAATATAAAATTGATTATCTTTTTCATAA
>CAZEKJ010000046.1:6339-25666 GCA_964512915.1 uncultured Porphyromonadaceae bacterium | reverse complement strand
ACCGAGTTCACCATGAGCACCCTGCTGGCAGGGACTATTGATCTTAATGGTGCCATGGCATCAACCACTGTACCTGTTAACCCTGAGATTGTTGCCACATTCAATACCGATATTGATGTCACAACAGCCATTCCGGCCAACGTAACCCTGATTCAGGATTATGACAATGCCGAGATTGCTGTAACAGTTACGGCAACCGGGAGTACCCTTACCATCAAGCCAACTGAAGATCTCGGAAGCGGAACTCTTTACAAGCTCACCTTGAAATCCGGACTGAAATCTGCCGGAGCGCTGGCCTTGACCAATGTCGCCCGACAGTTTACAACCATCGGTAATTTTGTACCGAAAGGTGCCATAGCCTATTGGAGTTTCGAAGGCAACGCCAATGATGTGATTGGTGCATGGGATCCTGCTGCATCAGGAATTGTAAATATTGCCTATACTGCCTCCCGCAATGCTGCAGCCGGCACTGCCGCAACATTTGATGGAACCACCAGTATTATTGAGGTACCCAATGGCGACCAGCTGATGAATACCAAGGATTTTACTCTCAGTTTCTGGGCTAAAGCAGCCGAATCAGGCAAGGGACATTTCATTATTGGCCTGGCTGCCTTCTATGGATTCCAGTTTGAACTTTATGGAGGATTTAATGGCTTCAAAATGCCGGTGCAGTTTGATTATGGTGATGGAACCAGCGGCACTGGAGGAGATCTTCCTTACAACGGCGACGGAAAAACCAAAGACAATGGCGGATGGAAAGGGACTACCTACAGCAAGGAAAATACGGCGCTAGTTGATGTCCTCAAGGACAAGTGGTTCCATATCACCTACGTATACAATAGTGTTACCAAGGAGCGTATGTTCTTCCTGAATGGGGAACTTGCTGTTAAACAGGATCATAAACTTTGGACCAATGATGCCGGTGTGCCAACCAAGGAAGCAGGAATTACCGGTCTCAAATATGCCGGAATTGCTCCCGAAACCGTTAATGAACTGGCATTCGGCTTTGTTCAGTCACGGGCTGGTACTCTGTGGGATGATCAGTCGTGGGGCGGGTATGACAAACCCGGCGCCAACCATTTCCAGGGTCAGCTCGACGACGTCAGGATCTTTCATAAGGCTCTCACAGATCAGGAAATCAACCTGATGTATAAATCTGAAAAATAGTTTTTGGTTAAGCAATTCGAGGGAGGATCCGGGCATCCCGGACCTCCCTTTTTATCTGAAAAAATTGAAAAACCCCCAATTTTACCTACCGGTTTTGATCGGATTAACGGTTGCAACCCTCTCCTGCAAACCCGATCCGGATTATGGGACTCTCCAGCTTGTAAGTGTTACCGCCGGGGATATCAATCTTTCTGCTGGAATGCTGACGGAGGAGATTCCATACGAAGCAGCCATAACATTGGAGTTTGCCAGTGCACTGGATACCGCTTCATTCAGCAGCAATGCCTTGATCCTGGACCTATCGGGTAATGAGGTGCCCTGTACCTATTCCTATTCCGATGATCTTGTCATTGCCACCCTGAAACCGGTAAATGTCCTTAACAGCCTTACATCTTATACCCTGAAACTCGGGAATAAGATTGAAGGAATCAATCACGAGGTTTTTCCGGGCCTGGAGTTTCCTTTTCAAACATTGCCGGGCAAGCTGAAACTGATCAGCGTGACATTGAACGGGCAGCCATTCATCTCCAACAAACCCCTCACGGATGTAGATATCAGTCAGATCCAACTGGTTGCCGAGTTCTCGGATCCGCTCACTCCGTCAAATTATCTTCCGTATTTTACCTTTTCCGGCAGTGCTCCGGTAAGTGGCAGCCTGTCCCCTGACAATAAATCAGTAACCTTTGTCAATACATCAAACCTCAGGGGTTATACAAAATATTTCTTCACCATTTCCTCGAATCTGACTTCCAGTGCCGGCTATTCCTTCGCTGGTTTTGGAGGGTCGTTTTATACAGCCATGGATTCCACAGATAAGTTCCCCCGTATACCGGATGAGGAATTACTGGATCTGGTTCAGCGGCAGACCTTCAAGTATTTTTGGGATTTCGGGCACCCGAACTGCGGCCTGGCAAGGGAACGGAACTCATCAGGAGATATTGTGACGATAGGGGGTTCGGGGTTTGGGGTTTTAGGTTTGATCGTGGGGATGGAACGACAATACATAACCCGGCAGTCGGGATTGGAACGGCTCGGTAAGATGCTCTATTTCCTTGAAACCTGCGATCGGTTCCATGGAGTGTGGCCCCATTGGCTGAACGGAGTAACCGGCAAAACGGTTCCTTTCAGCACGCAGGATAACGGCGGAGACCTTGTTGAAACCTCTTTCATGATGGAGGGCCTCCTGACCATGAGGGAGTACCTGGACGAGGGAAACAGTGCCGAGCAGCTGCTGATTGCCAGAATCACAAATCTTTGGGAAACCGTGGAGTGGAAGTGGTTTCAGAATGGAATGGATGTTCTCTTCTGGCACTGGTCGCCAAATTATTTCTTCAATATGAACCATCAGATAAGGGGTTACAATGAGACCCTGATCACATACGTCCTTGCAGCCTCTTCGCCAACACATGCGATCCCTGCTTCAGCCTACCACAATGGGTATGCTTCTAACGGCGGCATCCGTAACGGCCGTTCTTTTTATGGCATTCGACTTCCCCTCGGCTGGGATTATGGCGGGCCCCTCTTCTTTACACATTATTCTCACCTGGGCCTCGACCCGCGTCAGCTGGAGGACCGTTATGCCAGCTATTGGGAACAGAACGTCAACCAATCCATGATCAACTGGAAATACTGCATTGCCAATCCCAAGAAGTTCGTTGGATACAGCGAGGACTGCTGGGGACTCACCGCCAGCGACAATCCTTCGGGCTACAATGCACACTCTCCAACCAACGACCTAGGCGTCATTACACCCACCGCAGCAGTATCCGCCCTGCCTTATGTGCCGGAGCAATCGCTGAAGGCTATCCGCCACTTCTATTATAAACTGGGAGACAAGCTCTGGGGCCCCTATGGCTTTTATGATGCTTTCGCCGTTTCTTCAGGCTGGTGGGCGGATTCCTATTTGGCTATCGATCAGGGACCGATCATCGTAATGATTGAAAACTACCGGTCGGGGTTACTCTGGAATCTCTTCATGCAGGCTCCCGAAATTCAGGCTGGATTGACCAAGCTGGGCTTCACCTATTAATAATCAGTATCATAACCCTAGTCAGAAATGAAAGATCTCATTAAACTCGGTTCTTTTCTCCTGTTAGTCTGTATTTCAGGCATAGGGGGATGCGCACAGTCGGAGGATCTGGTCTATAAATCTCATGGTAAAATAAACTATCCGATCACCCCTGATGAGTCTGCCATGCTCGATTCCATTCAGCACCAGACTTTTCAGTTCTTTTTACATGAACACCATCCTGACTTTGGCATCGTTAAGGATCGCACGGCTGCATGGGCGCCTGCCAGTATTGCATCCACCGGCTTCGCCATTCCCTCCTTTGCCATAGGTGTGGAACGAAAATGGATTTCCAGGGAAAAGGCAGCGGAAATCACGCTGAAAATGCTGAAGTTCTTCGCAAATTCCACGCAAAGCCGGGATAAAAAAGTTACGGGGTACAAAGGGTTTTACTATCATTTCCTGGAGATGAAAGATGGAACCCGGGAATGGAACTGTGAACTATCATCCATCGATACCGGCCTGCTTATGATGGGAATCCTGTTTGCCAGGAATTATTATGACCGGAACAGCGACGCCGAAAAAGAGATCCGGACTCTTGCTGGCTTTTTGCTCGGGCGGATCGATTGGGAGTTTATGTCCATGCCTGATACCGGAATACATGCCAAAACGCTCTCCATGGGTTGGACACCCGAGAACGGCCAGCATCAGTTCGGCTGGACAGGCTATAATGAAGGTCTGTTCCTATACGTACTGGCCGCAGGCACAGGAATGAAGAATGCGGAACAGAGTTATCAGGCCTGGTTATCCACCTATAAATGGTATACTCCCTATGAAGGCCTTTCCCATGTAGCTTTCCCGCCTCTTTTCGGGCACCAGTTCTCGCAGGCATTTATTGATTACCGCGGGCTTGCCGATAGTTACATGAAAGAAAAGGGCATTGATTATTTCGAAAACTCCCGCCGGGCAACCTATGTCCAGCAGCGCTACGCGATAGATAATCCTCAGGGCTGGATTGGATACGATTCGCTTTGCTGGGGGGTTACGGCCAGCGACGGACCAACCGAAAAAATGAATTTTGGCGACCGGAAGTTCCTGGGATACGCAGGCCGGGGAACCAGCGGCCCGGAGTACAATTATTTTGATGACGGAACGATTGCCCCCTACGGACCGCTCTCCTCACTGCCTTTCGCACCCGAAACCGTGCTCCCCACGATCCGGTCCATCAATGAAAGATACGGCAAGAAACTCTGGGGAAAATATGGGTATTACGATTCTTTCAACCCGACAGCCAACTGGGTGAATGACGATTATATTGGAATTGACCAGGGACCGATGCTGATGATGATCGAGAATTTCCGGACCGGCCTGGTTTGGAATTATGTAATGAAAGATCCTGTCATCCAGATGGGACTGAGCCGGCTCGGATACGAATATAGTAAGTAAGATTCCATCATGAAAGCAGTTTTTTGCAGAGGTATACTACTGATTATTCTTCTATTCCAGGTAACCGCCGCCGGCCAATCTCAGGTAAAAACACTTGATGGGTTTGAGAGCAAATCCGGATGGAGCTTTATCCAGTCCGATGGAGTTACACTCAGCCTGACCCAGGAAAGGGGATTGACCGGCAATGCGATCCGGTTTGATTATGACTTCACCAAGGGAACCGGGTATGGCGGAATCCAGAAATTGTTCCCGATTGATTTACCCGATAACTACGAGTTCACCTTTTATGTAAAGGCAGAATCCCCGGCTAACAATTTTGAGATCAAGTTTATCGACAGCACCGGAAACAATGTGTGGTGGGTGAACAATCGCAATTATGATTTTCCAACAGAATGGAAAAAAATCAGGATCAAGAAAAGGCATATCAGTTTTGCCTGGGGACCTGCATCGGACCCGAATCTGAAGCGGGTTGACCGGATTGAATTTACCGTTGCCTCGTTTGTCGGCGGGAAGGGAACACTCTGGCTCGATGACCTGAAATTTGAACCGCTGAAACCCGAGGTTTTTTCCTTCCCTGAACCCACAATCACCGAAACTTCTCCGGTAATGATTGATGTTGATTTCAAAACGCGAAGGGAATTCGGCGGAATTCAGATCAACTGGCTCAAAGGTCAATCAGCAAAGAACTTTACCGTTCAGCTTTCTGAAGATGGCAAGCTGTGGGAAAACGCATATTCCGTAAAGCTGAACCGGTCGGATGTCAGCTTCATACGGCTGCCCGAAAGCGAGGCAAAATACCTGAAAATAAAAATATTAGCTCATAATTCCGATAAAGGATCCAGGATCGGCGACATAAATTTCCTCGACATCAGGAGTTCACTAACCCCTAATGATTTCCTTCTTTATTTGGCCGGGAATTCGCCGGCTGGGAATTATCCCAGGTACTGTCTGAAACAGGCCTCTTATTGGACCCTTACCGGAGTGAACAATGATGTTAAAGAGGCCCTTATTAATGAGGATGGAATGATAGAGGTGGACAAGGGGCAGTTTTCCATCGAACCGATGATCAAAGCCGGTGATTCGCTTTATACCTGGAGCAACGTGCAATCCACCCAATCTCTGGGGGACCCTGGTAACCGGGCTGGATTTGATTTTGTTCCGACGGTTACCTGGACATGCAGTGACGTTCAGCTTAACATCGGGGTAACTGCCAGCGGTGAAGCGAACAAAAATTCAAGGCTCAATATCAGGTATGATTTTAAAAACCTGACCGGCAAGCCGAAGAAATTTGATTTTTTCCTGTTGATCCGACCATACCAGGTAAACCCTTATTACCAGTTCCTGAATCATCCGGGAGGGGTTGGCAGAATCTATTCAATCGGGGAAGACCAGGGAAGGATCGTCGTCGATGATAAAGTGCTGTTATCGCAGAGAAAATATGATGCTTTCGGTGCTTCGGCATTTGATGAGGGAAATCTTGTTGAACTTATAAGAGGAGGTCGGTTCCCTCTGGGTAAATCAGCCATTGATCCGCATGGTCTTGGGAACGGAGTAGTTAAATATTCCATTCATCTTGCCCCGGGGGAGAAGACTGGATTTTATGTGGTTGTTCCCTTCCATGGCCTGCAATCACTGGATGAAAAGCAGGGCACCGCCGGGTTGTTTGACGAACCCGATACAGTAACTGACTTTTGGAGGTCCAGGACCGGTCACATCAGGTTTAATTTGCCTCCATCTGCTGACCGCATCGTTGACACCTACCGGTCAAATCTTGCCTATATACTGGTAAACCGCGATAAAGTGGGGATTCAGCCCGGATCGAGATCCTATGAGCGGAGCTGGATACGCGATGGGGCGCTCACCTCATCGGCCCTTCTTAAATCGGGCATAGTTCCTGAGGTTAAGGATTTTATCGACTGGTATGCCGATCATCAGTTTGACAATGGAAAGGTGCCCTGCGTGGTCGATTTCAGGGGCCCTGATCCGGTTCCGGAGAATGACAGCCACGGTGAGATGATCTACCTCATACGGGAATATTTTAATTTCACCCAAGACACGGCATTTCTGAGATCAAAAAATAAGAACGTCCTGAAAGCGGTTGATTATATCGAATCCCTGGTCGCCCTGCGGTCAACGGATGCGTACAAATTTGGCAACGACAGTGTGCGCGCCCAGTACGGACTGGTTCCGGAATCCATCAGCCATGAAGGCTATTCTGCCAAACCGATGCACTCATATTGGGATAACTTTTTTACCATGAAAGGGCTGAAGGATGCGGTGGAGATCCAGCGAATTCTGGGTGAAATGGATTATTATGAACGGATTAAAATGATTCGCGACACTCTCCGGGAGAATCTATATGCCTCCCTGAAACTGACGATGAACAACCATAAAATCGATTACCTCCCGGGTTGTGCGGAACTGGGTGATTTTGATGCAACCTCAACCACTATAGCCTTAACCCCTTGCAATGAATTGGGTAATCTGCCCAAGCCTCAGGTTTACAATACGTTTGAGAAATATTATGAGTTCTTCAGGAACCGTCGCGACGGGAAACTCAACTGGGTGAACTATACGCCCTATGAGAACCGGCTGATCGGGTCTTTTATAATTCTGGATCAGCCTGAAAGGGCGCATGAGCTGATTGAATTCTTTTTGGATGATCAGCGGCCCCAGGGATGGAACCACTGGGCCGAAGTGGTATGGAAGGATGACCGGTTTCCCGGGTTTATCGGCGACATGCCCCACACCTGGGTGGGCAGCGATTTTATTAATGCTATCCGCTCACTGTTTGTGTATGAGAACGAATACGATCAATCCCTGGTTCTGGCTTCTGCACTCTATCAGGATTGGATCGACTCCCCAGCGGGAATGTCGGTGGAATACCTTCCAACCTATTACGGAGAGATCTCCTACTCGATAAAAAAGCAGCAGCACCAATATCATTTTACCATTACAGGCCAGGTAGAATTGCCGGCTAACGGAATGGAAATCAGGAATTTCAATGGCTCCCGGCTTCCGAAGAAAGTGACTGTAAACGGAATCAGTGTTGCTGATTTCACGGGAAAGAAGATTCCGGTTAAGGTGATTCCGGCTGAAGTAGTAATATCCTATTAACTATCATTAATTCAGATGCTTCTATGAAAGATCAACATGCCGCTCACCGAACAAAAGCCGGTGACAGGTTAGGCTTTTCTCAGCTGGCTGCGTATGGAGCCGGGGGGATCATTCCAATCGCCCTCTTCAATGTTGCCGGTATACTTGTGGGGTTGATGGGGAATATAAGCCTGGGGCTGAGCGCTTTCTGGCTTGGGGTCATCCTGATTGTTCCACGTTTGTGGGATGCACTTTCGGATCCGATCATAGGGCACCTGTCTGACAATACCCGGACCCGCTGGGGCCGGCGGAGGCCTTTCCTTCTTATTGGCGGCTTGTCGGTAGCCGTGATGTTTGTTGTGATGTGGTGGATACCCAAGGGTGACATGGTCCGTGCGTGGTTTCCCACTGATACCGGCTACCAGTGGTTTCAGCTTTCGTACATCCTGGTCACCCTGCTCCTGTTCTTCACGGCAGTTAATATTTTTGAGATCCCTCACGGCGCCCTGGGGATGGAGATGACTACGGATTATCACGAGCGGACCCGACTTTTCAGCGCCAAGAGTTTCGTAGGCAACCTCTTCGCCATGAGCACTCCCTGGCTTTTTGCACTTGCCAGCCTTGAAATATTCAAAGGCCCCGGCGGCAATGAGGCGGATGGCATGCGGTATGTTTCAATCATGATTGCCGCCATTCTCATTCCGCTTTCGTTCTGGTGGACCCTAAAACTGCGGGAACCGGGATTTGTGAAAGCGGCGCAGCACGAAAAAACTCCTTTCTGGCAGGACATGAAAAGCACCGCCACAAACAGGAATTTTATCATGCTCACCCTCACTATTTTCACCCTGGCGATGGGCTTTAACTTTGTACAACTCCTGGGATCCTATATCCCGATTTTTTATGTATTCGAGGGCGACAAAGTTGCCGGAGCCCGCCTGCTGGGGATAAATGGGACAGTGTGGGCTATTACCGGGTTGCTCGCTGTTTTTCCCCTCAACTGGATCAGCCCGAGACTGGGCAAAAGAAGTACGCTTACCATTGCCATCCTGCTCATGGTGGTGGCGCAACTTTCGAAGATTGTTTGTTACAATCCGGCCCATCCTTACCTGATTATCATTCCTACCATGCTGCTGTCGGCTGGTATGCTTTTCTTCTTTACCCTGGGTTCGTCGATGGTTGGGGATATTTGCGATGAAGATGAGCTAAAAACCGGCTACCGCGCGGAGGGATCCTTTTATTCCATATTCTGGTGGTTTATCAAAATGGGAACAGCCCTGGCCAGTTTTGTCGCAGGAGCGCTCATTGTGCTAACCCTGTTCGACCAACACCAGGTAACAAAAGTAGACAGCATTCAGGGAGACATAAAAGAAATGCGTGCTGAAATCAAGTATTGGAAGGAGTATCCCGGACCCGCCGGTGCCACAGCAGAGTGGATCGGAAAAGCCCGTACAGAGATTGCCGACGCTCTGGTTGAATCAAAGGAATACCTGAAATACCTTGACAGAGAGTCGGCTAAAAACCAGGACGAGAAAAACCAATACCTTCCTGAATATGCCTCCATCAGGATAACCATGCTTCTGGAAGCAAAAACAGCAACTACCTCCGCAATCGCCGCAATTGAACAGCTTCAATTGCATCTGGATCAAACAGGGCCGCAGTTGTCAGCATCGGGATTAGATTCCCTGATTAAAACAGCCATTCCCCTTACACTTCATACCCAGTTTGAACAGGCCAGAATGCATACCTTTGAACTGAAAGCACATCTCGAGGCAAAATCGGCAAAAAGCACGAAAAGTCAGGAGCATTACCAGACCATTACCAGGAATATCGCTTCGATCAGCACCAGCATTTCGGCGATGAATGCATCCATGTCACCCGAACTTCTCGACAAGGAACTGGAGACTCTTGAAAAAAGCACAGTACCTCTTACCAAGCAGACGCCTTATACCTTACTCATGATGCGTGTGGTTGAAATCGGACTTCCGGTTTTGCTGAGTCTCTTTTCGATATTCTTTCTCCTGCGTTATACCCTGACCGAGAAAAGATCGCATGAAATCAAGGAATTGCTGATGCAAAGAAATGCTGAACCCATAAAACCACGTGAATGACATTCAAAATAGAGGATGGAAGTTTCTGCCTGAATGAGCAAAAGGTATTCCTGAATTCAGGGGAGATCCATTATTTCAGAATTAAGCGCGACCTCTGGGACAAGCATCTGGAGGCCGCTAAAGAAGCCGGTCTCACTACCGTAAGTACCTATATTCCATGGGCCTGGCACGAAACCGCTAAGGGTTTTTTTGATTTTGACGGCACCTCCTGTCCCGAACGCGACCTTGCGGGCTGGCTGGATCTTTGCCATTCGCACGGCCTCCATTGCATTCTAAAACCCGGCCCCTTTATCCTGGCGGAAACCCGCGGTGCCGGACTTCCCGACTGGTTTCTTTCGGAATACGGTGAAGGCGCGAAGATGAGGAACCGGCGTGGAGGAGTTGTTCCCAGCGACGGAGTGAGCCTTTTCAATGCTGACTATCTGAAATACGTGGGATTATGGTATGACCAGATCATGCCATTCATCCATAAGCGGGAGATTTCTGAAGGCGGACCGGTCATCATGATGCAGGTTTGCAATGAGATAGGTGTGTTCTCATGGCTGGCTCATCAGGCCGATTATAATGAAACTGTGAGGAATCGGTTCATACAATATATCAGAATGAAATTCCCTGAAATAGAGGAAGTAAACAGCCTTTGGGGAACGGATTATCCTGATTTTGATGCCATTGAGCTTCCCCCGGATGGGAGGATTCCCTATGAATCGAAAGAAGATCGCGGCCGTGATTATGAGTGGCATTGCTTCTGGAGAATATACTACGGAGACTATCTCAGGATGCTTACTGCAATGGCCAGAGAGAGAGGGGTGACGGTTCCCGTGTATCACAATCTTCCCGGATGGATCTATGGCAGCGGGTATGAGTTCCCCGTAAACATCACCATGTATGAAGACCTGTTCGGCGAAAAAAGTGAGATGCTGTTCGGTGTCGATCATATTCCGGAATATGTGTCATACCGGAACATGCATGATGATCGGATCATTAACGACATTACCCGGGCCATGCAGGGCAACAAGCCCCTGTTTGCAGCTGAATTCCAGAGCGGTTCCCGTGAATACCACGTGGTGACAAATCCGCGGGAATTGGAGTTGTTCTACAAAGCGAGCATTGCCAACGGACTCACGGGCTGGAACCATTACATGTTCTCCCAGGGGCGCAATCCCCGGCACAGAGGATATTCCGGAGATACGTTCTACTGGTTTAACCCCCTGACTCCCGAGGGCGAGCGAACCAGCGCCTACCCCCTTGTCGGGCACATGAGCCGGCTGGTTAGAACCTCTGAAAAACTGATTGTTGAGGCTAAGCGAAGAGCTGAAATTTGTGTGCTTTTCTACCCGCCTTACTATGCTACCGAACTGGAACGACCCGAAACCGGTGCCAGCGGGATGCTATTCAATGCTTCCTCGATCAGGAGGCCAGCCTATTTCGACGGGTTGCTTAAAGTTTTGCAGGTTTTGAATATCGATTATGATATGGCTGACCTGTGCCGTTCATCCGCTGAAGACCTCAGTCGATACAAGCAGGTGTGGGCTTTCACCACCGATGAGATGAATAGCCGCGATCAACAGGTAATCATCGATTATGCACGTACCGGCGGCAGTCTGGTCGTTTTTCCATGTTTGCCCGACCGCGAGATGTCGCAGAAACCCTGCACCCTCCTTCGCGATGCGCTTGACATGGTTCCTGCAGGAATTGAGATTATCGATTCACCCCTGATCGATATTTATGGACATCAGGATATTAAGTGCGCTAACCCACAGCTTATCTACTCTGATTTATCCCTGGCCGGGGCGGAAGTTATTGCCCGCACCATAAGGGGTAAACCCTGCGGGTTCTCAAAACCGCTGGGACGAGGGACGGTTATTCACCTGGGCACCTGGATCGGTTTTGATACAGAGGGCCACAAACCGGTGTACGAGAGCATCCTGAAAAAATCCGGTGCCAGGCTCAGGCAGGCAGCTTCCGGTAATTCCAATATCACAGTCAGGGAGCGCTTTACAGATGATCACAAAGCCCTTCTTTTCATCGGAAATTATTACAATGAGCCGCAAACCGGGAGTGTCAGCTATACCCACCCGCAAAGTGGCGAAAGCATTACCATTCCTCACTCCGGGGATGCGATTGAGTGGCCGGCATTGTATGGAGTTTTAACTCCGATAAATATGACGGTTTCAAAGGGATTGAAAATACTCCACTCCACCTCTGATATTCTGCATTGCTGGGAAACGGAAGGGGAACTCCGGCTTACCCTGATAGGCGACCGTGATCTTTCCGGGGAAATCGTTTTCGAAGGCCCCGGCACAGGCAGGATACTATCGGCCGTAACAGAAGGTGATCCGGTTAAGGTCTTGCGCGTAGGGGAGCGGTTAGTCCTGAATTACAGACACAAACACATGGATGAAATGATTCTTGTCATTAAATTGAGCTAAATGAAACTCATTAATTCCCTGGGTCTTGCCTTTGATTTTCTGGAAAATGGATCTGTCAGGCACATTGAAGCCGATCCGATTCGCATCAGCCTTAAGCCGGCCACTTCCTTTTCGGATCCGGGAACCAATATTTATCTGCGAAAAAGGTCAGATCCTGTTCAATTCATAGCCCTTCTGGGCCCGGCTTCCTCAAGCCGGTATCAAATGACTCCTGACGCCTTTATTGCCAGGGGAACCTGGGACGGACTGGAGTATACCTGCGAACTGCAGCTCTCGGAAAAAAGTCTGAGCTGGCAGTGGAAGGTTAATGTTGCAAATAACACGGAAAAATCCGTGGAACTTGATCTGGTTTATCTTCAGGATGTAGGACTAAAAGCGATCTCCGCTGGATTGGTCAACGAATACTATGTCAGCCAGTATATTGAACGCTTGGTGCTGGAAGATGAAAAGTACGGGGCGGTTATCTGCTGCCGTCAGAATATGAAGGAATCGGTTGGGCATCCCTGGCTGATGATCGCATCGGAAAATTCAGCTGCTTCAGGCAGCGCTGACGGGATGCAGTTTTATGGGAAAACCTACCGTGAAACGGGAATCCCCGAAAGCCTGCTTGCCGAGGCCCTGAGTGGAAACCTCGCCGGTGAATCTCCGGTCATCGCCCTTCAGGAGCAACCATTTATCCTGGAGCCAGGCGGCCACCGGCAGACCGTTTTTTTTGGCACCTACCAGCCTGACCATGGACAGGCAACATCAACCGATGATTTAAAGAGGCTGCCGGGATTGTTCAAGGATTTCACGGCTCTTTCAAATATCGGGGACGAGAAGCACCTGATCTTGCCTGAAAAAAATCTTTTCAATACCGCACCGCTCCTGGCGGTGGAAGACCTTACACATGATGAGCTTGATCACTATTTTGGCGCCGAAAAGCGACATCGGGAAGAATCGGAAGGGCGTCTGCTGTCCTTCTTTTGTGGCCAGGGTAACCATGTGATGCTCCGGGCCAAAGAGGTGCTTGCCGACCGGCCCCATGCGCACATCATGCAGGCCAACGTGGGTTTTGTTCCCGATGAGAGCATCGTATCCACTACGGCTTTCGCTTTCGGTGTCTTCAATTCTCACCTGTCGCAGGGCAATACCAATTTCTCGGTTCTGCTTTCAGTTTGCACCAGTCCGTTTAATTCTTCACGGGAATCGGGCCAGCGGATTTTCATCGAAATAGAGGGCCGATATTATTTGCTGGGCGTTCCATCTGCATTTGAGATCGGGTTGAATTTCTGCCGGTGGATCTACAAGCAGGGGAAGCACTGTTTTCAGGTACGTACCTGGACTTCACCATCGTCACCGAGGGTCTGCCTGGATTTCAGAGTCCTCACCGGACCGGAAGTCAGGCTGCTGGTTACGCATGATTTTGATACCCTGAATGGCTGGAGCCTGGCCCGCGGAAATGACCCCGGAGAGGATCTCGCTGTTCCAAAAGCAGATAGCATGCTTGCCGGGAAATTCCCGAAAGCAAGGTTCAGGATAAAAGTTGATTTAGTTGATTCAGTTTATAAAGTTTGCGGTGATGAGGTGCTATATCCCGGCCACGGTTTAAGAAACGGGTCCTTGTTTATCCTGGATGTCAGCCCAACGTCACATTTCTGCATGAGTTTTATCGGGGAGGTTCGTGAGGAAATTTCCGCTTTACCTATCCTTAACCCAGATGAACAGTGGCTTTCCGATAATGCGGCTGCCAGGGAATACTGGAATAAGCTGAGTCTCAATCTTGCGCTGGGAGGCAGCCATGATGATGCGCGGGCTATCGGTGAAATCCTTCCCTGGTATGGCATGAATGCCATCACCCATTTCCTTACTCCCTATGGACTGGAGCAGTTCAGCGGAGCCGCGTGGGGAACGCGCGATGTTTCGCAGGGCCCGATAGACCTGCTGCTGACGATGGAAAAGTACGAGGAGGCCAGACAGGTACTCCGGATCATCTTCTCTAACCAGAACCCCGATGGGGGATGGCCGCAGTGGTGGATGTTCGACAGCTTCGCCGAGATCAGGGCGCACGATTCACATGGAGATGTATGCTATTGGGTAATCATTGCCCTGAGCAATTATATCAGGGTAACCGGGGATCTTGAAATTCTCGGTGAGATTGGTCCTTATTATCAGGCAAAAGGGAATGCTTATCCTGATATAACCCCCGTCAGCGAACATGTTGACAGGCTTATCCGGATGATCGTCAGTACGTTCATTCCAGGCACTGCGCTGGTTCCTTTTGGAGGCGGCGACTGGAATGATTCGCTGCAGCCGGTGAGCCGTGAGCTCGCTGAACGCATGATCTCCAGCTGGACGGTTGAGATGAACTACCAGGCCTTCAGTCAGTATCAGGCCGTATGTGAACTGGCCGGTGAGGCAAAAAAGGCAGGCGAACTCAAGGAAATCTGCGGAAGAATCCGGGCGGATTTCAACAAATATCTGATAAAGGAGGGTGTAGTGGCCGGGTATGGGCTGCTTGAAGGGAACGGTGAGATTTCGGTAATGCTTCATCCGTCGGATACCCGAACAGGTGTCCGATACAGTCTCCTGCCCATGGAAAGGGGAATACTGAGCGGAATATTTACAAAAGAACAGGCCGAACTTCACCAGGGTCTCATCGAGCTGCACCTCAAAGGCCCCGATGGCGCACGGCTTATGGACCGGCCGCTCCGGTACCGGGGCGGTATCCAGACCCTCTTTCAGCGTGCCGAAAGCAGCACTTTTTTTGGCCGCGAGATCGGCCTTATGTATGTGCACGAGCATATCCGGTATGCAGAATCTCTTGCAAAAACCGGCAAAGCCGACGCCTTCGTGAAAGCACTGAGGCAGGCAATCCCCGTGGGCTACCGCGATATCGTCCCCAGCGGTGATATCCGGCAGTCAAACTGCTATTACAGCAGCTCCGATGTGGCGTTTAAAAGCCGTTATGAAGCCGATGAACTGTACGACCAGATTCAAACGGGCAGGTTAACTCTCAGAGGCGGCTGGCGGGTCTATTCGAGCGGCCCGGGAATCTATGTCAGCCTGATTGTTACACGATTACTGGGTTTGCGCATTGAGTTTGGTAATGTAATTATTGATCCGGTTATCCCGATGAAGATGGATGGCTTAGCGGCAACCATCAGTTTCCTGGGCCACCCGATCACCTTAAGATATGCGGTCAGGGAGAACTGTTTCAGTCCCAAAAATATCAGAATAAATGGTAAACCAGCTTCCTTCGCTATGGAAGAAAATCCATATCGCAGGGGTGGGGCGGTGATTCCGGTTAGCAGGTTTGTAGCTATGCTGGACATGCGGAAGAATGATGTGTTGGTGGAACTTTAAACCAGTTGCCGGTTGCCGGTTGCCAGTTGCCGGTTAGGCCAGAACAGTCATCCTGACGGAAGTCAGGATCCCCCCACTCACACTCACACCCACACCAACTCCCATTCTTAATATCTTTCCCGCGGATGTTTCGTAGGGGCGACCCTTGCGGTCGCCCCCGGAATCAGCATGATGACACTGGCTGTGTCCATTCTATTTGCAAGGCGACCGCAAGGGTCGCCCCTTCCAAAAATTAATCTTACCACAAAGGTAGAGGAGGGTGAAGTGGGTGAAGTGAGTGTGAGTGCGGGTGTGAGTTGGGTGCATGGGATCCTGACTTGGGTCAGGATGACTGTTCTGGCCTAACCGGCAACTGGTAACCGGCAACCGGCAACTGTCTTCAACCGGCAACCGGTAACCGGCAACTGGTAACTAGAACACCCTCCTCAAATGCCTCTCCACTAAGTTTGTATACACCTGCTCCTCAATGGGTGCGCGGTAGTAATCCAGTGCGCCCAGGAATTCGGACCCCATCTCTGCTGCCACTTTGTAGGCAATGTGGATCAGCTGTCGGAAATGCGGATTGTAATCCTTGCACAACTGATTGTGGATCAGGGTATTTGCAAATCGGGCTGAACTCCAGGCAAGTACCTCTTTTACCGGTGGCAGGAAATCCTTATTTATATGGAGTACAGTCGAGTACGGTCCGGCCAGCTCGTCAAACCTGGCAATTCCCTGTGAATAGATCTCCTTAGCGATTCTCAGGCCTTCACCCCCGCCCCGTGCCAGGCCAATGACCTCTTCGAGCCATGTGGTGCCGGCGGTCTTGATGTGTATGCCGACATTGTGCTTTTTCACCAGCTCACGGATGGCCGGGTAGATGGAAAACTTGTCGGACCCGGAATGGATGCTGAGCTTCAGGTTCTCCGGCAGTCCAAATTCATCAGATGCCCGTTTCAATATCAGGATATCCTGTTCCAACTCCCTGGCGAAAACCTCAACATCACCTTCATAATCGACACCTTTTGGGAAAAGCCCTGTAAATTTCGGTGCAATCGTCTGAACCTCAACCCCAATATACTTCAGCTCCTTAAGAATGAAATAAAGGTCGGTCGGACGCTGTGCAACGGCAACCTCATCCATCGATACCTCCGGAATAAATCCCGCCGGCTTTCTTTCAGAGATATAATCATATAACCTTTTAACCTCATAAACAGCAGTAAGATACCCATCAGCGAACAATCCCAAATCGTCAATCGTAATTCGTAAATCGTCAATCTTTCCGGCGTTTCTTTTTAAAAAATCACTCTTTAGCAGCGGGTCTGCCGGTTTCCCGATCGAATGAGCAACGTCAAGGGTAAAGAAGTTGCTGAATTCAAGGAACTTATCTACATTACTTAGTGTAATGTGGTCAGCATCAACATAATAGCTGTTTTTCCAGTTCACATCCTTAACGGCCTGATCTGCTTCTGCTTTTACCGACTCCTGGCTGGTTCCCACGAGCTCATGTTCCCGGTTTGATTTATTCCAGACCGGCACAACAGGAATACCTATACGGTTGATCTCCTGAATGGCCATCAACTGGGCCTTGCCTTCGCGGCCGAACCGGTCGCCGATGCCGAAAGAAAACTTTTCTAGTAGCATTTTTCTTTTTTTAAATAGGTCGCTTCGCTCCTAAAAGGCTCCCTGCGGTCGCTAAAAGGCCCTTCGGGCTAATAGGGGCTTCGCCCTAACAGGATGATGCAAATGGCGCTATTAGCGCGTAGCGCCTGTTAGCGGAGCGCAGCGGAGCCTTTTAGCGAGCGCAGCGAGCCTTTTAGGAGCGAAGCGACCTGTTATTTAAACCCAAAATATCTTGACGCATTGTTGTAACACACATCCTGCACCACCTGCCCAAGGAACGGCACATCCCCCGGCAGCTCCCCGTTTTCCACATCCCTGCCGATCAGATTGCACAATATGCGCCGGAAGTACTCATGACGGGGGTAGGAGAGGAAGCTGCGGGAATCTGTGAGCATTCCCACGAACCGGCTTAGCAAGCCCATGTTTGACAGGGTGTTAAGCTGTTTTTCCATCCCATCTTTCTGGTCGAGGAACCACCAGCCTGAACCCCACTGCATTTTGCCCGGCACGGATCCATCCTGGAAGTTGCCGGTCATCGTCGCGAAAACTTCGTTGTCACTGGGATTCAGGTTGTAGACTATGGTTTTGGCCAGTTTCCCTTCCTGCTCCAGTCGATCGAAAAACCTTGCCATCGGGAGGGCAACTGGTTCATCCCCGATGGAATCGAAACCGGTGTCAGGCCCGAGCAGACTGATCATTCGGGTGTTTGTATTTCGCATGGCCCCGATATGGAACTGCTGGACCCAGCCTTTTTCAGCATCAAGACAAGCCAGGTCGGATAATATCCGGGCAGCCAGTCCGGCAAGGTTTTTCTGGTCCAGTACAGATCCTCCCTGTCGCAGCGTACGAAACTCCTCATCCAGCGACGATAGACTTCCATACCTGGCGGGAAAAGTATTTAATCCATGATCAGATAGCCGGCAGCCATGCTCATGGAAATATTTGTGACGGATACGCAAGGCATCAATCAGGTCGTCGTATTTTTTAATCCGGATGCCGGTAAGTTCCGACAGGGAATCCAGATATTTATTCCATGCCTCCCTCTGGCCCAATGCAAATGCCAATACCCGATCAGGCCGCCAGGTTGGAAGCACCTTGATACTCCAGCCCGATTCAGCAATCTGGCGGTGTGAATCGAGGGAATCAAGCGGGTCATCGGTAGTGCAGACCACCTCCACCTTCATTTTCTCGAGAAGGCGGCGGACTGAAAAATCGGGGGTTTGGAGCAGGGCGGAAGCTTTGTGGTAGATTTCGTGACCCGTGATGCGTGAAAGGGGATCGGTGATGCTGAAGTATCGCTGGAGTTCGAGGTGGGTCCAGTGATAGAGGGGGTTGCGGACCGTGTAGGGAACCGTTTCGGCCCATTTTTCGAATTTCTCCTCATCCGTTGCATCCCCGGTAATGAATCTTTCCGGAATGCCGTTGGTCCGCATGGCCCGCCATTTATAATGATCACCCTTAAGCCACGCCTCCGTCAGGTTGTTAAACCGATGGTCCGATGCGATCAGCGACGGATCCAGGTGACAATGGTAATCGATGACAGGCATCTGCACCGCATAATCATGATACAACCGCTCGGCGGTAGCGGTGGTTAACAGGAAGTTTTCGTCAAGGAAGGTTTTCATGGGGTATGGGGTATGGGGTATCGGATTTCGGGTGTCGGGTGTCGGGTGTCGGGGTATGGGGCTCTCCGATGTCATCCTGACGAAAGTCAGGATCTCCCGCCAGTTGCTCCGAGGCTGGGGATCCCGGCCTTCGCCGGGATGACACCCTCGGAGAGCCCTGTTCCCAGCAACTGATACCCGAAACCCGATACCCATATTGTTTATACACTGTATGTCGTGCTGGCGGTATCCCCGCCTCTCCCGGTCCAGTTCGTATGGAAAAATTCTCCCCGCGGGCGGTCAATGCGCTCGTAGGTATGGGCGCCGAAATAATCGCGCTGGGCCTGCAAAAGGTTTGCAGGTGAGGTTGCGCAGGTATACCCGTCGAAGAAGGTGAGTCCGGCTGCCATGGACGGAACCGCAATGCCATTTATTATGGCTTCCGATACGATTTTGCGCCATGAGCCAAGAGCCTTTTCCATTTCATTCTACTTACGTATATGTATATGACAAAATAAAGGA
>CAZEKJ010000046.1:0-6329 GCA_964512915.1 uncultured Porphyromonadaceae bacterium | reverse complement strand
TTGTGCAATTTTTATGCAAAAAATTACTATCCATTTCCATTTCATTCTTGAAATAGGAATCCAGGAGCAGGTTTTCCAGGCCGGGTTCCCGGTCGAAGGCCTCCTTGATTTTTCCCAGGAACGCCGACCGGATGATACAACCGCCCCGCCACATCTGGGCTATGCCCCCGTAGTTGAGCTCCCATCCGTACTCTTTGGCGGCAGCCTGCATCAACATGTACCCCTGGGCGTAAGAGATGATTTTAGATGCGTACAGGGCCTGGCGAAGATCGAGAAGGGTTTCAGGTGTCGGGTTTCGGGTTTCAGGTTTTGCTTTTGAGAAAGTTTTGGAGGCGAAGACACGTTCTCCTTTCATGGCTGACAAACATCTGGCAAAAACCGATTCGCCGATAAGCGTAAGTGGAACGCCCAGATCGAGAGCGGTGACACCGGTCCATTTTCCGGTGCCTTTCTGACCGGCGGTATCCAGAATCTTATCCACCATGGGCTTGCCGTCGGTGTCGGTGAAAGCCAGAATATCCCGCGTGATCTCTATCAGGTAGCTGTCCAGTTCCCCTTCATTCCACTCCTTGAACACCTGATGCATTTCCCCGGCACTCATTCCATAAAATTCCTTCATGATCTGATACGCTTCGCAGATTAGCTGCATATCTCCGTATTCGATGCCGTTATGCACCATCTTGACGAAATGTCCGGCACCCTGCTCGCCAACCCAGTCGCAGCAAACCGATCCGTCGGATACTTTGGCGGCAATCGCCTGGAATATCGGTTTTACAAACGGCCAGGCGGCTTTGGATCCCCCCGGCATGATGGATGGCCCCAGCAGCGCACCCTCCTCGCCACCGGAAACACCGGTTCCGATATAGAGCATGCCCTTGCTTTCAACATAAAGCGTCCTTCTTGTCGTATCCGGAAAATGCGAGTTTCCCCCGTCAATGATGATGTCGCCGGGTTCCAGCAGTGGAATGAGCAACTCGATGAAATCATCCACCGGCTTGCCGGCCTTGACCATCATCATCACTTTACGCGGCCGTTCAAGGGAGCTAATAAACTCCTCCAGGGAATGTGTTCCGGTTATCCGTTTTCCTTTAGCCCGATGTTGCAGAAAGGAGTCAACCTTGTCGGTCGAGCGGTTGTAAACGCTAACCGAAAAGCCTTTGCTTTCCATGTTGAGGACCAGGTTTTCGCCCATAACAGCGAGGCCGATTAATCCAATGTTACTTAATTCCATATTTTATTGTGCTAATGTGCTAATGTGCTAATGTGCTAATGTGCTAATGTGCTAATGTGCCAATTTAAGGATTAAGGTAAAAGGGTAAAGCCAAGGGATGTGAGTGTTGCGCCGAGTTTGCCGGTGGGGAAGGGGTCGATTTGATAGGCGTTAAATTCCCTTCGGACCGGGTAATTGTTGCGCTGTTCTTCGAAGGTTTCGGGTGATTCCCGCAGGCGGCGGTCGTCGGCGGGAAGATCGTAGGTCTCGAGGAGATAGTCTGGTAAAGAGTGACCAGTGACCAGTGACCAGTGACCAGTAGATAGGACGGCCGACGGAAGACTGACGATCGACGGATCTATCGGCAACCGCAGTTGTATGTCATCAATCGTAAATCGTAAATCGTCAATCGTAGATTTAAAATATGATGTTACCGCCTCCACCACCATCCGGGTCGCGTTCAGCTTTCCATCCTGCGAGTACCCGGCAATATGCGGCGTTGCAATCTCCGCCATTGCCAGCAGCTTCCTGTTTATATGGGGTTCATTTTGCCATACGTCAAGAACAAGTGACCAGTGACCAGTGACCAGTGACCAGTGATCGGTGATTGGGGCCAGCTTTAGTACTGCTGCCTCATCCAAAATCTCCCCTCGTGAAGTGTTCATCAAAACCGCCCCTGGCTTCAGGGTTTCGAGGAAATTGCGATCCACCAGGTTCCAGGTTTTATCCTCGCCCTCGCGGTTCAAGGGAACATGAATTGTGACAATATCGGATTGAGTCAGGAGGGTTTTCAAGTCAACAAAACCCTCCGGCCCTTCCGCCCGTGCTCGCGGCGGATCCGTTAGAAGGACCTTCATTCCCAGTATCTCTGCAATACGCTTCACCTTGGACCCAACATGCCCAACCCCTATGATTCCCAGTGTTTTATCCGTAAGATCGAAGTGATGCCGGTTTGACATAATAATCAGTGCCACAGTTATATACTGTGCTACCGATCCCGAGTTGCACCCGGGTGCATTGGTCCATTTGATGCCGGCAGTCTGGCAATAATCAATATCGATATGATCAAACCCGATGGTTGCCGTGGCAATAAACCTGACGGCTGTGCCTTCAAGAAGCTGCCGGTTGCAGGTAGTACGGGTGCGGATGATCAGGCATTCCGCATCCATGAGGTGCTCGCGCCTGATCTGCCCACCCGGCATATACAATACCTCGGCAAACGGCTCCAGGATTCCCCGGATAAACGGGATTTTATCGTCAATGACTATTCTCATCAAATCTGGAATGAGTTGACCACAGCCCTAAAGCCGGATTGCTGATATAAAAGAATTCTTCGCCGGATGGACTATGGTTGATGCCATCCGCTAAATCATCGGGATGATATTTTCTCAATTCAGCAGCCAGTTGTCCAAATTCAAACCCGACACTTTCGATCTCCGTTTTTGACAGGTATCCCGGACAATACCTGATGCGGAACCTGCCTTCGCTGCTGCCGTGGATGAGGTGTGCAGCGGCGCTGAGGTTGCCGGCCAGTTCAGGGTTATCCTTCACTGCCTGTAAGGTTTTCGGTGTGCCGAAATACCCGTATTTCCGAATCAGCCGGTCGATCTCACGGTCCTCCCCGAACTCCTTCACACCCGGCGCCAGCACGATCAGCTCGCCGCCATCTGCGATTGCCATGCGCGTGCGGTAGATCGACTTATTTCCCAGCCACGTGCTGCGGTACTCATCCGGATCCAGATACACCACCACCTTCTGCAGGGGTTTATCCATCAGGTTAAAATTGACTTTTAGCGACAATTCTGCCGCTTCGGTGAACACGGTTTCGTCGGAACCGATGAACAACCCGCGGGTATAGAGATTGGATTGACGATTTACGATTGACGATTGACCATTGCCGTTCCCCAATCGTAAATTGTAATTCGTAAATCGTAAATCCTCCGTTCCTACCACCGTATGCACATACACCACCGGCAACTTCGCAATAAACTCTTTGGCGGCGAAGTTCAGCACCTTCCGGACCGGGTTGCTGGCCCGTCCCATGATCCGCTCCATCCCGAAAACCGCACCGAGAAAGTGACTTTTGTTGATACTCTCCGGACCGCCGCAGCCGATAAACAGGTTTTTATTATAGTTGGCCATTCCGATCACCTCATGGGGAACTACCTGCCCGATCGAAAGGACCAGGTCGTGGCCGCCCTGCCAGATCAACTTGTTCAGCTGGGCCGGCCAAGGGTAGGAGAGGGCTCCGCCGGTAATTTCGGAGATGAATTCAGCCGGAACCTCACCAATGGTGATCACATCGTTCCGCCAGTCGTGAACGCGGAACAGGTTGTGAGGCACCCCCGGGAACATTCGGTCGAGCTCATCCGGACCCATGGGATTATGCGTTCCCAGGGCGGGTAAAATATCTGAAACCGCTTCACCATAATACTCATAAGCCATGCAGGTGAGTTCGCCGGCCCGGGAATGAAACCGGGTGTGATCCGGCGGGATCAGCAGAACCTTTTTTTTAGGTCCCAGCTTATCCAGCGCGGAATAGAGCCCCCGCCGGAGGTCGTCCCCCGACAGGTCACCTGTTACCGATCCTTCCCTGTGGTAAATCATCCGGCTAAATGTTTATTTCCAGTGTGGCTGGTCAGGAAGCAGACTCTCGAATTCCCGGATCAGCTTATCCTGATATTCTCCAATATAGTTCAATGTCAGGAATTTATCGATCCCTTCATTGAAAAATCGCTCCCAGGATTCCTCTTCTCCACCCGGGTTGATCGGGTAGAACGGTACGCCGTTGGACTTTGCTGCCTTGTAATCGCCCGGGGCATCACCAATCATCAGGATATGATCATCCGGATATTTTCCTTTTGCCGCATATTTCAGGTGCTCGGTCTTGGTTCCGTATTCCTGTCCGGCAATCACTTTCACGTAGCAGGCAATGCCATGCTCTTCCCACTCCCGCTCAAGTGCTTCAACCGGTGTCTGGGAAACCACAATCATGTCTGCCACATCCTGCAGCCTGATCAGGCTCTCCCTTACAAACGGGAACGGGGGTATGCCGTAAATCATGTCGGCAATATCGGCATTCACCTCCTTCGACCAGGCCAGGGCGCGGTTGATTTCCGGGTCGTTTACCTCGGCAGCATAAGCCGCCAGCACCGGATTGCTCAGGCGGGTTTCCTTCTGTGTCCAGGCCTCGAGGGAGCTGTAGTCCGGCATCTTGAAATGACGTGCTTTCACTTCCTTTCTTTCGGCCACCAGCCTCATGGTTTCCACGGCGGTAAGGAAGCGGTTATACCCCCGGTGCTTCGAGTAGAGGTTCACGAACTCCCATGCCTCGCGTGTTACCTTCGACACCGGCTGGAACCCCCAATGCTTGATGAAATTCGGACAAAAACACTCTTTTTGCTTGATCTCCATGGTGTCAAACGCACACCCATCGGAATCAATCCCGATGAAAAAGCCTTTCGTCGGCTTCAGATCCTGTAAAATTTCTTTTGGGTTCATTCTTTTGTTACTTGTTAAAATGGTTGCCGGTTGCCGGTTGCCAGTTACCGGTTCGGCCAGAACTTTCATGCCCTTGTGCCCCTGTGCCCCTGTGCCCCTATCGGTAAGCCTCCGGCACATACTTCTCAAGTTTCTGCTCCGCAAATTCAGGCTTGAACCGGGTAAACCGCTGCAGTCCGTTGATCATCGGAATGGATATCCAATCCTCGCCGATGAGGGGCCTGACGTACCGCAGAAATTCGTCGGTGACGTCCACCCGGTTCGGGGCGATCCATTTCTCGGGAAAAAATCGTTCAGAGAGGGCCACCTTTTCCAACGGCACCTTATCATAGCGAACATGGTAGATGATACCGGGATTACGCAAAATCGTTGCCATCCATCCGTTGCCATCGTACAGAGCAATCTCCACGGCTTTTTGCCCAACCTTATAGGCTTCCTCCAGATCAACCGTGGAAGCATAGACCATGGAATGCCGCTGGTCCGTGCCCGGCACCTGCCCCCTGGCCGCCCCTCTGGCCTTCAATCCCACCTCATTCAGGTAATTCACCACCTGCTGATACGCACTCTCCTTTCCCGATCCATACGCAACATGCCCAAACAAATCCTTCACCTCCTGCCCCTGTGCCCCTGAGCCCCCGTGCCCTTGTGCCCTTGTGCCCCCGTGCCCTTGTGCCCTTGTGCCCCCGTGCCCTTGTGCCCCAATTTTGTACCCTTCACTCACCACCACAATGCACCTCCCATCCCTCACCAGCTGGTCATTCACCTTATCGGCCATCTCTTCTGCCGAAACGCCGGATTCCGTGAGATAGATCTGAAGCGGAATTTCCCGGTTTGGATCCGCCAGACGGGAAGATGCCGGGATATAGCCTATTTTTCTTCCCATCGCCTGAATAACCAGCACCGGATCGGCTGGCGAAGAGCCGAGGTTCTCTTCATTTGCGGTTTGTATCAGGTGCGACCAATACCGGGCAACACTTCCGTACCCCGGGGTATGGTCGATCAGGGTAAATTCATCGTCCCCCACATCATTATCGATGGTTTTCGGAACGCCAACTGTAATGAGGTCAAGACCGGAGATCCGCGCCATCTCACAGACTTTGAATGCAGTATGCTGTGAGTCATTTCCTCCGATATAGAAAAAATACCCGATATCATGGGCGCGGAATACTTCCATCAGGCGGCTGAAATCCTGTTGCTGCTTATCTTTCAGCTTGTAGCGGCAGGTGCCTATGCTTCCTGCAGCCGGCGTGGTACGGAGGAGAGCGACCTCCTCGTCACTCTGCACCGACAGGTTTAGCAGTTCTTCCTTCAGAACGCCTTCGATCCCGTGCCATCCGGCATAAAGAGTGCCGAAAGAATCCGGAAACATTTTACAGGCCTCGATGATGCCCCTCAGTGTGTTGTTAATGACCGGCGAAGGGCCGCCGGATTGGGCGATGATTACGTTGCGCATGCTTGTTACTTGTTGCTGGTTACTGGTTATTATTGGTTGCCGGTTGCCAGTTGCCGGTTACCGGTTCAGCCTGAACAATACTCCCTGTTCTCATAGTCTCTCAGTCTCTTAGTCTCTCAGTCTCTCAGTCTCTCAGTCTCTCAGTCTCTTGGTCTCTCAGTCTCT
>CAZEKJ010000045.1:25344-40300 GCA_964512915.1 uncultured Porphyromonadaceae bacterium | reverse complement strand
ATGTCACCGCGAACCACCGAGATATCGGAAACCTTCTCCGCCAGGATCGCATCTGCAAAATCACTGGGGCGACCAAAGCGGATCTTTACGCCCGGTAGTTCCCGGCGGATTTTGTTCAGGACCCGTTGCACGGTTTCTCTTGAGGGCGGTCCGGAATTATCCCCGGTTACCTGAAAGCAGAGCCAGGTCTTGTGTTGCCATCCCTCTGGCGGCAACGGTTCCCAGCTGTAGGTGTGAAAGGCGTAACCGGTCAGCACCCGGGACCCGTCGGGGCCCTCCCACCAGAACAACTTCGGAACATCGGGATTCGGGCTCCAGGGATTTACCCCGATATGTACAAACCGGATACCGGCGTGGTTCAGCAAGGTGGGCAAGGCCCAGGCCTGCGAGGGCATATCGGTCAGTTTGGCATCGGTGGGGAGAGACTGACCGAATTGTTTAGCCAGCCGGGTACCGCTTCCAAGGCCGCGAACCAGCTCCTCGAGGTCGGCAGCTTCAGATTCAAAGGTGTACGGCAGGGCATGCCACACAATCCGGCCGTCATGAATGGCTTTTTCAATGCGAACCCGGCGTTCCGGCGTCTGCTTCTCATCCAGGATCACCTCCATCACCCAGGCAGGCAGTACCCATACAAACCGTTCGTCTTTCGGAGTGTTCATCGTATCCTCAATCAGGCTGAGGGCATGGTCCATCATCCCGTTACGGTAATAATCCAGTACTTCGGGGACCGAATGGGTATAGCCGATGTCATTGTGCGTTTTCCATACCAGAATGACCTCTTCCAGGTCGGGCCATTTGGAATTGCGAACCACATCGCCCTTCATAACCTCTGCTGTCACCTGCGACTGGCCGTCCACTTCAATGTCCACGAAGGTAATACGGTTGCCCACTGAATCAGCCGTCTGAACAGCTTCCCTCACCCGGCCATCTACCCGGATGCTCCGCCAGGACCCCGGGAAGGATGCCCTCCAGGTGATCGTGCGGTCAGAGCGGTTCGCAAGAATAGTCAGGGTGTTGGCCTCATGGTGGACCGATACCAGTCCGGAAAAAACGGGTATGTTCTCGATGGTCACCGAGGGCGTAGCCTCAATCAGACGGGGCAGGGTAACCAGACGGTTCGCCGAGGCAGAGGGCTCCACTCCCATCATCCCACGCACAATGCCCTCAATGGCCCCGCTTGAGGCTTCGGGGTACATCCGCCGCTTGTCGGTATAGATCTTTCCCAGGAAATCATAGGCATCCCGGTTGTATCCATAACGGTAGAAGAGCATCGGCAGGTATGACAGCACTTCCACCTGAGAGTTGCGAAGCTCCTGCAAAGATTTGTCGATGCGGTCGGGATGGCTGATCACCTGGTACCAGAGCAGAAACTCGCTGTTGCTGATTCCGCCGGGGTAAAAGCGTCCTTCAGTCTGCTTGTAGAACCCATGATACGTATCCCCTTCGCGGTTCCACCAGAGTGAATCGATCAGCTTCCCGTAATGCTTCATTTTTTGTTCGTAGGGTGCTGTCTCATTCTTTCTTCCGGTAGCCGAAAGAATGTTCACATAGGTGCGGAACCCGTTGTATATCATGCCGATGAGATCGCCGCTGACCGAAATATCTTCCTGCTGCTCATCATAGGAAGGAATGCCCCGGGCGTAGTAGTACTTTTTCGTTCCCGGCTTGCGGTTCATGAAAGCCGGCCGGTCCATGATACGGTCGGGCTGAAGCTGCCATCGTTCAACATATTCATTAAGTGTTAGTTGAAAGAATTTATCGAATGCCGGATCGGTCAGGTAGCTCTTATTCCCGGTCCATTCGTATAATTTCCAGCAAGCGTCTATGATATCGAAATTGGCATTCAGGTTGTACCAGAAATCATCATCGGAGGCGTAATCCACAGGCGCCGGGAGGTTATAGCGGTTGATTTCCCAGTACGAGCACCAGTCCTTGCTTTCCGATATGTTCTCTACAAACTTCCGGAACATATTGAGGTTCTGCTTCCCCTGCCAGAGGATCTCGGCACCGATCGACTGGTGGGATACATCGCGGATGCAGAACGCCTCACGCCCGGGAAGCGCTGCCTCATACCAGGGCCCCACCGGATCGTTATCGTCGCCCACATACCCGTTGGAGATCAGTTGGGCCCAATTGAAGATTTTTACAAGGCTGGTATCCGGTGATGAAATCCGGATGCTGTCACTTGGCGCATCCAGGAGGTTTATGGATTTACCGTTTGTGCAGGAGAATGTAATATTAATAATGCAACCAACTGTTAAATAAATAGTTAACAAAGTGATCCTTGTCCTTTTCATATGGCAGAGTATGTTGGATTTGTTATTTCACAATAATTTTTACCGATTGGTTGGCAGCCAGTTTTATCCTGATTTTATTTTCGGAAACCGAATAGGCTGTAAACTCCTTTTTACCCGAACCGGTCAGTTCATAAACCTTCAGTCCGGCATTCCGGAACCCTTCAGGCAGCACCCACTCACGATCGGCCCCATTCTGGCTGTATGCATAGATGCCGCCATGAGTGGGAACGAACCGCTCGCCATCCTCAGCGATCACCATGTCCTTCCAGGTTACCTTCAGATGGTCAGTCTCCTTGTCATAAACCGAAAGCACATCATCCGAAAATCGGATCCGGTAGCCGGCCTCGTTCCGGTCCACCTCCAGCATCTCCTTTGTCAATAAGAACTGATAGAGGATGGAGCTGAGGTAAACCACTTCTTTAAGGTGGTTTCTGTTAGTCTGATAGTCGAGGTGCCCCTTGTAGGGTTTGTAGGTAATGTCCTGCGTTATGGAATTTCCCGACCCGCACAGGTCACGGAACGGAGCTTCACCTTCAGGGATTCCGCCGCCGACAATCTTGCCGTGATAGATCTGCTTATACTCCTTTATCAGGCGGAAATAGGTCCACATACCCACGGCAATCGCAGAAAGATCGACCGGGTTGCCGTTCTGTGTTTCGGTAGTGATCAGCACGCCCTTCTGCCGGAACCATTCGGCAATCGGCTTTAATCCAAGGTAGTATTCCTCAAGCACGCCGATGGTGTCCTTTTCCCAGGCCGGGTTGCAGTTGGTCACCCGCATGGCATCAAAGTGGATGCTCCGGTGAATGGGGAAAACATTGAACAGCTCATCCAGCCGCTTGTAAATCATTCCGGTTTTTACATCCTTGTAATGGGAGGTGTGGAATGCACTGTCGGCGAATATCTCCCAGAACATCGGCGAGCCATCGTAATCGGTGGCCATGATATCGGGGGAGAAATATTTGTTTCCCTTGTAGGCATCGCACATATTGTTGTGGATGCTCAGCACCGAACCAAGGCTGTCGCAGTATTTCGAAAGTTCATACAGCTCTTCGCGGGTTCCCATGCGGGGATTCAGCTGGTCGAAGGCAGGATAACCGGTATCGTGACCATCATACTGCCAGCCAACGAGATAGATGATCTGCGGAATGCCATCGGTGATGTTTTTCATATAGTCGATGATCTCTTTCGACTGGGCCAGGTTGGTACCGGGATCGTTTTTGTTCCCGGAATCATTAATCTTGATCTTGTACCAGATGGCATTTTTATGGAGTTCATCCGGTCCCTTCATCTGCCGGTTGCACCAAACGAAATAGTCGCCCTGGTCGCTTTTTCCGTTTCCGTTCAGGTCACCGATGAAGCTGAGTTGTGCCTCGAAATCGGGCAGTCGCAGCTCTTTAACCCGATAATAGTATTTGTTCGGCGCCAGGTTGCAGCCTGCGACATCGCTCCAGATCCGCATCGGGTAAACCTCCATGTTGGTTTTCAAGGCTACACAGAATTTTTCCGGGTGCCAGATGCAGGCAAAATAGGGATCGCCCTTCTGCTGGATGGTGTCGCGGGCAGTGCCGCTGACGGAATTATAGTAGCCGATGCCGCGGGAAAAGACTTTTTCCTGAACAAACGGAACACGTGTCCAGTTCTTCACGGTCCACCAGTTGTAGCCGGTATCCGAAAAGGTGACCCAGGGCTGCTCCTGCAGTCCGATCTCTTTCAGTTTTCCGGATGGATCCGAAACATTCCGGATTTTCATGCGGACCGATACGGAATCGAGCCAAAAGACAAACTCGGCACGGATATCCGGCTGGCTGAGTGCCATCTGGTAGAGGATAGTGTCTCCGGTCACCGAGGAGGAGATCTTCCAAATATCCCAGGGCTTCATCTCCCCGTTGACCGTGAGTCCGGGGCCGATCGCCGGACTGAGGGTGTCTGATGCGTAGATGATTTGCCTGATGGCCGGTTTATCGGAATAGAGATCTAATTTGATGGGGCCTTTCTGCAACGACCGGGTTTTATTGTTCTGGCAGGATACCAGAAACAGGGATACACAGTGTAGGGCAGGAATTATTCTTCGTATCATGGTTTCTCTTTTATTCACACACACAGACCCGCCGTACCATTTGTCCCTTTGTTACCCGGGCTTCGTCAATAATTTCAAATCCGGCTTCGCGGATCATTGCATCCATATTTTCAAGGGTTACCAGTATCAGCCGCCGGCAGATACGCCGGGCCGTTTTAATGATTTCTTGCTGCTGTTGGGCTGTTATAGCCTGATAAAGTCCGTACGGGATATCAATGATCGCAACATCAAAGTGGTCCTCACTTTCATGCATGTCTCCTTCCGTGATCACATCGGGGTGGCCGAAAAAAATCACGTTCTGCCGGGCGCTTCCGGCAACGGGGGCATTGATTTCATACCCCTTTGCATCGATGCCCATTGAGAGGGCTTCTATAACCACCGTTCCCACCCCGCAGCAGGGATCGATCAGGGTTCGCGTGGTATCGGGACCGATTCCGATATTTACCAGTGCGCGGGCTACTCTGAAACTTATTGAGCTGGAATACGTATGAGGCTTCTTATCGTGCCGGTGCCACCGGTAATCATTCCTTTCGTATGTGCCGAAAATCCATTTTCCGTTCACGCAGGTGACCCCAAACACAACCAGGGGATTCCGGACATCGGCCCACCCTTCAATAGCCGTCCCCAGTTCCCGCACCGCACGCAGCCTTTCCCGGTAGTCGTCCTCCCAGCCCTCAATTTTCAGGTAAATAACCTTGAAACGGTCGGCCGGAAACCGGCTTGCTCTCACCTGCCCGATCAGGGAATCCAGCGATTCGCCCTCGAAAATAACCGACAGCCGCTCCTTGATAAACGGGCTCCGGGAGGGATCGATCAGGCGGTTGGAAAAAAAATGCTTTTCCTCACCGGAATAATCAAACAGGACCCGCATCTCCAGTTTGCACAGGTCGGCCAGGAACTTGGAATAATTGATTGTATATAAATTCACCCGAGCGACTGAAAGGCTTTCAGCACCAGGAACACCGGCCAGATGATCGCCTTGAGGAAACCGAGCACCCCGGCCCAGAAGGACCCGGCGGTACCGATGAAATAGATGGCGGCGCCGATCATTCCCAGCCCGTAAACGGCGCCGGATGCGCCTGTGTTAACATGTGCGTTCTTGCCTTTGGGCTCGCAGCATTCCTGCTTGTCCTGATTCGTCATGTTCGTTTCCATTGGTAAAATTGATTTATTGGGTTTGTAAATGAATTCGGTAAATTAACCAGTTAAAAATAACCAATTAATCAACGCCGGGTAAAAGTTTACCCTAACCTCTTAATCATGATGCGCAATCTGTTAAAAGCGTCGTTTGCAGGGCTGATCATCCTGGCCAGCGCCAGCTTCCGTATGGAACGGACCCCCAATCCCTATACCTCCGCGCTGAAGGATGCCGGCCTAACCCTCACCGATCTCCGCGACGGCCAGCGCCAGGGGCTGATGCTGGGCAACGGCGACCTGTACGGCATCGTCTGGGACCAGGAGGGAAGCCTGTTCATGCGCATCACGAAAAACGATATCTGGGATGTGCGGATGGACCTGTCGAAGGATGGTGAACTGCCAAAGGTTGATATCAAAACCGGAAAGATTACCGGCGAGGTTGGCGGTCCGGCCAGCTACGGTCTTCCATACCCCCAGCCCCGCTGCGCAGCTGCCCTCCGTTTGGGCCCGCTGCCCGCCGGCATAAGCTATTCAGCCCGTCTGGATCTGGAAAAAGCATCGGTAACCGTCACTCCCGATAAAGAGCCCGCAACCGTCATCCGCATCCTGAAAGACCGGAACGTGGTCCTGATCAAAAGCCCGCGCACGGTAACCCTCGAAACCATCCAGGCCGAAACCCTGCCCGATGCCCAAACCGGGAATTCGGGAGAGGTGAGCTGGCTCCTGATGAAAATGCCGGGTGACATCGACGTACAAGGCATTGAGTATGCCCTGGCGATGGTCTCCAAAGGGGACCTGACAGCCATTTCACTGGTAACCTCCGTCGACATACAGGGCGGAGATGTGCTCGAAAGAGCGGTTTCACGGGTCCGCGAAACCATCTCCCACAAGGAGGCTTCACTGGTGAAGCGCCATGAAAAGCTCTGGGAACAATTTTGGTCAAGGAGCGGAGTGCAGCTTGGCGATAACGTGCTGCAGCGCTGGTGGTACCGGATGATCTATTTTGCCGGCACCGTCTGCAAGCCCGGAACTGCGCCCATGAACCTGATGGCACCCCTGGCTACCGACATAACCCCCTGGCACTCCGACTACCACCATAACTATAACTCCTGGCAGGTATTCTGGCCCCTGCCCGCCGCCAATCATACCGAACTGGCCGACCCCTGGATCAGTTACCTCAACGGCATGATCCCACGGTTCCGGTTCCTGGCCAAAGAAACATACGATTGCGAAGGCACCTTTGCCCCGATTTCCTCTTTCCTCTATGAACCCGATCCGGCCCTCTCCAAAAGCCCGAACAAGCGGCAGATGTCGATGAACCCCTGGGGGCTCACCGTCGGCTCCGGCGCCATGAACGTACAGAACGCCTGGCAGATGCATCTCTGCAGCCCCGATCCGGATTATCTGAAAGAAAAGATCTACCCGATCATCAGGGAGAGCGCCCTGTTTTACGCTTCCTTCATGGAGAAATGCAGCCTCAGTCCCGATGGCAAAATCCGTCTGGGCCCCTCCTACAGCCCGGAACACGGAGAGGTGGGCATTTACAATTGCCCGTTCGATATCGCATATTTCCGTTACACCTTCAATATCATCATACAGGCAGCCTCAGAACTAAATATGGATCAGTCACTTGTAGCCCGATGTTTGAAGCTACGCGACCTCCTTCCCAACTATCCCACCGCCCCGGATGAGAACGGAAATCCCGTGGTGGTCGACTGGGAAGGCTGCAAATACAATGAAGTACCCGTTCATAACATCACCGTGCCCGCCACGCCGGTGTTCCCGTGCGACCAGGTCACCTGGTTCAGCCCGGAACCCGAGAAGGAGCTGTTCCGCCGCACCATCGCCATCACCAAGCATAACTTCAACAATTCCAATGTCATCTTCAACATCGCCAAAGCCCGCTTCTCCATGCCCGAAGCCGTTACCGATGCAAAAAAATGGTTTCTCTCCCGCGAGCTTCCCAACGGACTGTTCCAGTGGCAGGGGCACCAGCACGGAACCTACATGGGAGAAATGGTTGGGATCGCCGGCCTGATCAACGAATTCCTGCTGCAGAGCGTCGGCGATAAAATCAGGCTTTTCCCCTGCTGGCCAGCGGACCAGGACGCTAGCTTCTCCGGACTGCGAGCCCAGGGCGGATTTCTGGTTTCCGCGGAATTCAAGGGAGGGCAGGTAGCCTCAGCCACCATTGTGAGCGAAGCCGGACGGGAACTAACCCTCCTAAGCCCCTGGAAAACCCTGTATATCAATGGCAAGCAAACCAATATCGGACCAGATGGACTGGTAATGCTATCGACGAAAAAAGACAGTGAGTACCTGTTCAGCGAAAACTAAAACAATCCTTAATCCAGTTATGACCTGCAAAAAACTAATGATCCTCGTAGTTCTGGCCACCCTGCCACGCGTATCCATGGAACAAACTGGCGCAGGCCTTGCCACCCTCGAGCCCGCTGATGGCAAGGTATACCACGGTGCCTGCACCATGACCTATGCCTCAACGGCCGATCCGCTGGCCGGATATCTGGGGGCACTGAATGATCCCGCCACTCAGCCGGCCGTGCGGGGTTTGTTCTTCTCTGTGCCCGGTGAACGGGGTCCGGATAATGGTTTCCGGGGCCTTAAAACCTTTTTCCACACAGCGGATTCAGTCGGCTTTATTCCCGAAATCAGCCTCTTCTTCATCGACACCCGTGGATCAACCGACAGTATCATCGCAGTCACAGGCACGTACGACTGGATTCTCGACAGCATCATCTCCCTGACAAAAGCGTACGGAAAAAAAACGTTTCTCCGGATCGGCGGGGAATTTAACGGGGCGGGTCCCGGCTGGAACGGCGGTGGTTATCATCCCTATTACTACGTGACGATGTTCCGCAAGATTGTGGACAAATATGCCGCCGCAGGCCTTCGGGATTCCATTGCCGTCAACTGGTGTTACGAGCCCGATGCAGCGAATGATTTCGACTCGGTCGACCAGCGGGGTCCGAGATGGTACCCGGGGGATGACTATGCGGATTGGTTCGGCCTGGATGTTTTCAATGCGGACCATTTTGACCAGGCCCTGCCGGATACCGACCGCAGGGGCATCACCAAAAAGGGTAAGTCGGAACGGTTTCTGGCCATGGCCCGGGCAAAGAAAAAACCGGTGTTTATGAGTGAAACTTCCGCAAAGGGAATCAATATCAGCAGCGATCCGCAGGACGGTATCAATGACTGGAATACCTGGTTTGCCAAATTCTGGGAGTTCATTGCCGTGCATCCCGAAATCAAGGGCTTCAGCTACATCAATGCCAACTGGCCCATCGGCGCTTATCCGGGATGGGGCGACGCGCGAATCGAAAACAGCCCCTATGTTACCGCGAAATATCAGGAGGAAATGAGTAAACCAAAATACATCCACCTCCATCCCGGCGGCACCGTGGGGTTGCAAATACGCGAGAGCAACTCCGGACTCCAAATACTCCCGAACTATCCCAACCCCTTCCGCTCGGCCACCACCCTGAAATGGCAGTCGGACCGGGTCGGCCTCACCCGCATCGACCTCTATAATTCATCGGGTCTGAAAGTTAAAACCCTGATCAGCGAATACAAAAATCCCGGTAAGTATGAACTGCCTTTCAATCCGGATAATCTTCCTCCAGGAGTCTATTTTTACCGGTTGTCGGTCGGACCCGAACAAGAAACCGGACGCCTTATGATCACACAGTAATTTATTTTCTCCTCTATTGTGTCCTCTTGTGCCTATTGTGGTTAAAAAATAGAAGCCCGCCTTCCCGCTCACAGGTTGCGGATCACCAGATGTTTACCCATGAACGGCACCACCTCCCCGATCACTGCCGACCGCAGATAACCCGCTTCAGCGAGTTCTGCCAGCATTTTCGTTACGTTAGCCGGATCGCAGCACATCAGCAGTCCGCCCGACGTCTGTGCATCCATCACCAGCATCTTTTGTTCATACCCTACAGCCTCATCAACGGAAAGGTCATTCTCTGCATACTCCAGGTTCCGGAAACAGGCGCCCGGAATGCAGCCCATCTCAAGCAGCTCCGCAGTACCTTCAAAAACGGGAATCGTATCGGCATGCAGCCTGATCGTAACTCCGGAACCCACAGCCATCTTCAGGGCATGACCGGTCAAACCGAACCCGGTAACATCCGTGGCACAGCGCACCCCGTATTTCTGCATCACGGCGGCGCCCCCGGCATTCAGCTGTTTCATGCTGTCCAATACAACCTGATAATGAGCCTGATCCACCTCGCCGATCCGCTTGCCGGCCATAATGATCCCCGCCCCGATGGGCTTGGTGAGAATCAGGATACCGCCAGCCTTTGCGGCAGCATTTGTGATTATTTTATCGGGATGAATAGTTCCCGTAACGGCCAAACCATACTTGGGCACCTCATCCACAATCGTGTGACCGCCCAGGATGACGCCGCCGGCCTCCTTAACCTTTTCGATCCCGCCCCGGAGGATCTCCCGCAGGATCTCCAGCGGCACGTTGGCCGGAAAGGCCACGATATTCAGGGCCGAGAGCACCTTCCCGCCCATGGCATACACGTCGCTCAGGGCATTGGCCGCTGCGATCTGGCCGAATTCATAGGGATCGGAGCAAACCGGACTGAAAAAATCGGTGGTCTGGATTAACGCAAGATCGTCACTGATCCGGTATACCCCGGCATCATCATGGGTATCGATGCCTACCAGAATATTTACATCCGGCGTGGCGGGCAGTCCGGCCAGCGCACGCTCCAGTCCGGCAGCCGGCAGTTTCGCCGAACAACCGCCGTACTCAACCGTGCTGAGTAAATCAAAATCACTCATACCGATCAGGCATATAGAACTTTAGGTGCTTTCGACATCCGGTCGAGAATCTCATACATATTCGAAACCAGGCCCACGGCCAGCTCCTCCTTTTTCTGGAAAAAATCCAGACAGGTGCCGCACACCAGGATCTCGATGCCACTCTCCTCCAGCTTCTTCAACGGCTCCAGAACCGGCGAATCCTTCAGGGTGAAGTACACGCTGCTGTTCAGGAATACGATCGTTCCGGGCTTGCGGTCAATATCCGGGAGCGTATTGATAAACAGCTGCACCAGCCGTGCCCCCATCTCATCGGCCCCGTCACCCTGAATGTTCTTTTGAACGCAAACTACATAATCGCCCGCCGTTTCCTTCGAAACCCCGCAATACTCCTCCACTCCCAACACCTCACCATCACCTCCCAATACCTCACCTTCACCTCCCAACACCTCACCAATAACTCCCGTTTTCCTCACATTTATCCTATACAATCCCCCCTCCTTCACGGTGTCCATGGTAATCCCATGATCCTTCAGAAACCGGCTGACATTCGCCAGTGAAGTCTCATTATCAATCAGTATTTCAATCCTTTCATCCTGATCTGTTTCGAGCAGCGCCCTTTTCGTCAGGATCAGCGGCATCGGGCACTTCAGCCCCCGGGCATCAACGGTTTTCATCGGGTTAAACAATAACTATTTGAGCGGGCAAAGGTAGGGTAAAACCGGATGGTTCCTATCCGATATTCTGTTGTACCTTAGCAGTACGAGCACCTTACCATGTTCCATCCGTTAAACCCGCCAATATGAGAATAGTTCTTTTTTGCTCCCTCCTGCTCCTGGCCGGGTGCAATAAGGAGCTTTTCACCGACAGCGGCACCTTCACCGATTCCCGCGACAGCCTTGTTTACAAATGGGTTCGGGTGGGCAGCCAGACCTGGATGGCTGAAAATCTGGCCTACCTCCCTGCAGTTTTCCCGCCTTCTGAAAGCGGTTACCAGGAATCCTTTTACTGGGTATCGGGTTATGAGGGAAACAGCGTTGCCGCTGCCGTTTCATCGGATAATTATACCCAGTACGGTGTTTTGTATAATTGGAAGGCCGTTCAGACCGCCTGTCCCGCAGGCTGGCATTTATCTTCGGACGAAGAGTGGAAGGAGCTGGAAGCCGCCCTGGGGATGGATCCTTCCACGCCGGATAACTCTGATTACCAAATTTCCGGTGCGGTGGGGGAAAAGCTGAAATCCACATCGGGCTGGTCAGAAGAAGGCAACGGAAATAATTACAGCGGATTGGACGTTCTTCCGGGTGGCAGCAGAAACAGAACCGGTGAATTTGGCGGCACCGGCCAGTTTGCCAGTTTCAGAACCTCCTCGGCAAGCGGATCCTCCGGCAATATTTCCCGGGTACTGAGCTATGAATCCGTTGGCATCAGCCGGGGCTCGGCCGGTCATGATATCGGCCTGTCGGCTCGCTGCGTTAAGAATGAATAAAAAACCCGATGAACCCCATTAGATTTATTACCTGTGTAACTTTTGCCGGCCTGTTCTTCCCTTCCTGCCAGAAAGAGGTTATTCCGTTTAACCCTGATATACAATACGGTACAGTATCCGATATCGAGAATACCGTTTACAAAACCGTTTCGATTGGTGAACAGGTATGGATGGCCGAAAACCTGAAAACCACCACTTATTCCGATGGAACCTCAATACTCAACGGGGAGAAGTCATCGGAATGGTCGGGGCAGAGCGGCTCCTATTGCTGGTACGACAATAAGGCCGGAGCCAACAGAAACCGTTACGGTGCCCTGTACAACTGGAGTGCCGTTAACACCGGGAAACTATGCCCTTCAGGCTGGCATGTTCCCGCCGTTGAAGAGTGGAAAGAGCTTGAACAGTACCTGATTATATCGGGGTATAATTTTGACGGAACAACCGTTGAAAACAGACTGGCCAAATCACTGGCAGCGCCTGTCAGCTGGGACTCCGACACCACTTCCGGCGCACCGGGAAATGATCTTCTCAGCAATAACAGCACCGGCTTTTCAGCCCTGCCGGCAGGCTACCGGGATCCCACCCACGGCTGGAACGAATATAACGGTATGGGCAGCAGCTGCGGCTGGTGGACCGCAACCGGCTCAGGCGGTGGTTTCGCCCTGCACAGCGCACTGAACAAAGCCTATCCGCTTCTTTTGATTGACGATATCCACCAGACAGTAGGGCTGATCTGGAGCTACGGGTTCAGTGTGCGGTGCGTGAGGGATGAGTAAAATCAAACTCGATATAATGCGTAAGTTGACATTCGTGTTTTTAGTTACAATTCTATTGATAGGCTGTAAAAAAAACACCCCACCCGAAGCACTTTTTTCAATCAAACCGGTAGCAGGTACAACCGATTCGGTTTTTTCTTTTGATGCCGGTGCCAGCCGTGATGCAGAAACCCCGGCAGACCGGTTAAATTTCAGGTGGGACTGGGAAAGTGATGGTCAGTGGGATACCGAATTCACAACACTTAACACAGCAAAGCACACATACAATTCACCAGGACTATTTCTGATCAAGCTGGAAGTCAAGGATGAAGACAGACTCATAGCGCAGGCTACCGAACGACTCCAGGTGGAGAAGCCCAATACCCCTCCGGGCGCTGTGTTTACGATTTCTCCTGAAACCGGGAGTAACTTGACCCAGTTTGTAATTAGTGCGTCACTCAGTGCTGACAGGGAATCGCCGGAAAGGCACCTGATGGTCCGTTGGGATTGGGAATCCGACGGAACCTGGGATACACAGTGGACGAATGTGAAAATCGTAACCCGGCAATTTCCGGTCATTGGCGATTACCTGATAACCCTGCAGGTCAGGGATCCGGAGGGATCTTTGGGCACAACCACCCGAACCCTGATTGTTTTCGACGGAAACACCAAACCCACGCCTGGCTTTGTCATTACTCCGCTGATCGGCGACATCACCACTATCTTTCAGTTTGATGCTGCCATTTCTGTAGATACCGAATCCCCGGCAGATCAATTGCTGGTTCGCTGGGACTGGGAAACTGACGGAACCTGGGATACCGACTATTCTGTCGCCAAATCTGCATCCCACAGATACTCTGCTTATGGAATCTTTGGGGTAACCCTGGAGGTTAAAGACCCGGGTGGACTGACAGACACCGTGACCAATTGGCTGCGGGTTACTTCCAATGGGATAGAGTGTTTCGATAAGGACGGCAGGGGTTATAAAACCGTCCAGATCGGCAATCAGATCTGGATGGCTGAAAACCTGGCGTACCTTCCGTCGGTGACTCCGTGTTCTGTAGGAGCTGAATACTCAGTCTTTTATTATGTGTACGGTTATGACGGTACAAGCGTTCCGGATGCAAAAGCAACTACTTCCTATAAGTCCTACGGGGTCCTCTATAATTGGCTGGCTGCCGAAAAAGCCTGTCCGCCTGGTTGGCATGTGCCCAATGATTTTGAATGGATAAAACTGGAGAAGTATCTTGGTATGACAGATTCAGAAGCGAATAGCACATCTGAAAGGACATCAGGAGAGGTCGGTAGTAAACTTAAGGCCCGATCCGGATGGAATCACGATGGGAATGGAGAAAACTCCACAGGATTCACCGCCATGCCGGGTGGATTTCGCAGCAACAACAATGCCTGGCTAAGCATTGGTGAATCAGCCTTTTTCTGGACTTCTTCGAAGTTCTACGAACACCCTTGGACAAGGAACATGAGCTACAACTATGTTGGGGTTGGCCGATGGCATAATTCTCCCGCCCTCGGCCTTTCGCTCAGGTGTATCAAGGACCTTTAATATAAATAATCCGGGTAAAGTGTATTTCTGGTAATCGACCGGGTTTTCGATTAGGTGTACAATTTACACTAATTAATTCGTAGCTTTGCCTGAAACCCTGTTAAACGTATCCCTTGAAAACTTTGGCCCGATATTTTTCTGCCCTGCTGATGGCAGCTGCAGGCCTCTCAGTTGCTTCATCCACAGTAGCCCAGAACTCCGGCGATCCGTATGAATGGCCTGCCTATTCCCCTACCCTGAACTACAATTTCCGGTCGGAATACCCGAATCTGCCCGCCCCGCCGCGTGAGCTGAACGACTGCCCCCAGGTGGTGGGAACCCAATCCTCCGGCTGGTGGACCTTCAAATGGGGTCCCAGGGCCAACACGCTGGTTACCTCCGCAGCCATCACCCCGATGCTGGAGCGCATGAACAGGGATTTTGCCTATTTCCGCGACTCCATGGGCTGGCCGCCCGACAAACGAGCTAAACGCGGCTATCGAAGTGCGATATACCTGTATGGATCGGGCCTATGCACCGATAACGCATCCAACACCGCCCTCGGCGGCTGGCAAAGCGCCATCCGGTATCAGGGTGAGGACTGGCCGATGGTGCTGGCCTCCTACTATCCGGTCTACAGCTTCGACCCGGCCTGCCGCTACAGCGACCGGGAGTTTCAGATGGGCGCCATGGTCCATGAAGGCATCCATTCCATCCTGTCTGATCTGCCCGGATGCAGGAATGCCGCCTGGTTTCACGAGGGCGGCAACACCTGGCTGCAGCAGGAAGCCGAATCACGGCGGTCGGGGGATTACAGCACCATGGGGTTCCTCAATGCCTGCCCCTACATCG
>CAZEKJ010000045.1:0-25334 GCA_964512915.1 uncultured Porphyromonadaceae bacterium | reverse complement strand
GCCCATCGAGTGCTACAGCGGCTGGCTGCAGGACGATACCTTCGGCGGCCCCTCTGCCGAAGGGGTGAACCGGTACAGCGGCGGGCAGCAGCTCTGCACCTGGCGGAACCTCCTGGGCGGAAATCAGTATGGAAATACCTTCCCCGTGTTCCTCGGACTAACCCTCGGAAAAGGTAGCATCCCCTGGATCTGGAGATACTGCCCCACCCGCGTGCTGGAAGGCATGGCCGACTCCCTGGGCGATGCCCAGGCCCGCAGGCTCATCATGGAATACCGGGCCAAACAGGCTACCCTGGATATGAAGGAGTGGACCGGCGCCATCAAAAAACTGCTCGACAATAACTTCAAAGTCAACATCAAGGCCGAGTGGCAGCCCTCCTGGCTGAATCCCGCCGTCTGGGTTGCAACCCCCTACGCGAAAACCGTTAACAACGGCAGCGGCCTCCTTACCCCCGAATACCGCACAACCCCGGGCTGGTCGGGCGCCAACCAGATCCCGCTCTTCATCGAAGGCGACACCGTAATCGTGAATTTCCAGCCGCTTGGGCAAAACATGAGCTGCCAGCTCTGCTATCGGACTAAAGGCGGAGAAACCGTTTACAGCCAGCCGGTTACATCAGGCATATGTATGCTGAGGCTCGATAAAAAACCCGCCAACAGCGTGGTGTTCGCAGTTATCTGCAATACCGATTACGAATACAAAGGCGAATCCACCCGAAAGGCCCACTTCGATTACCGGCTCCAGCTGGTGAAAGGCGCCATCAGGGCAGCAAATATCTACGTAAAATGGTACGACTGGACCAAGGACCTCAAGGATATCTCAACGGGTATCGAAGAGGCAGCTGCTTTCTCATCTGAAACCCTGATTTACCCGAACCCGTTGAACAGCAGTAGCGAAACGCTGAAAATCAGGAATGTAAACCCCGATAGTACGACCTCCGTGGAAATCCGCGATGCCCAGGGTCGCCTGCTGCACACGGAACCCATCCATGGAGATCAGGAAATAAGCACGGTGAAATTCATGAAACCGGGGATTTACTTCATCACTTTGAAAACCCCAGGCAGCCGGAAAACACATAAGCTCGTTGTTACCTGAGATTTTATTACACTTGCATTAACTTCTTAAATATTGGTAGTTAAATTATATTTTATATATTTACTACGCATTTTTTACTAGTTAATCATACCAAAATGGATAATTGGCTGTTCCTGACCGAGCAGGAAATACTACAGGAAATAGGAGAAAGACTTAAGAAAATACGGGTCCGGCATAACCTCACTCAAAAGCAGCTGGGCGAAGAAGTTGGATTAAGTGTTTCAACAATCAGCCTGATCGAAAAAGGAAAATCCACCACAGTGGAAAGTCTGATACGGATTCTATCACGGCTGAATCTCATCAGAGACTTTGAATCCGTATTCAGGGTGGGAGAAAATCTGGAACTCAAGGCAAAACTTGAAAAAGCAAAATTAAAATCTGAACGAAAACGGGCGTCCGGGAAAATCCATCAGCCATGATAGTAGAGGTAACGCTGCACGATCAGTCAATAGGTACCGCAGAGTGGAATTCTGATAAACAGTGCGCAACATTTCAATATAATTCCGCCATAACGAATGTCATTGAACCTTCGCCTATTTTAATGCCAACGGAAGGAAGGGTCTATGAGACAACCAGGGATCATATCAACTTCAATAATTTGCCCTATCTGTTGTCAGACTCAATGCCCGATGATTTCGGCCATTTCATGATGAGAGAATGGCTGAAACAAAGAGATTTATCCTTAAACGAAATAAATCCTGTCGACAGACTGACCTATGTAGGCAAGCGCGGGATGGGTGCACTCGAATATATACCGGCAAATCATCGCCAAGCCGATGACAGCAGTGTTGATATCGGTGCGATATACGAAATCGCTAAAAGCGTTTTGGAAAACAAGAAAACAACATCCTTTCCTGATCTCGGCAAGGAAAGCCTGACCGAAATATTGCGGATCGGCACATCAGTTGGTGGGGCAAGAGCCAAAGCCCTGATCGCCATAAAAAAAGATGCAGATCAAAGAATTACAGACATACGGCCGGGCGATATTTTACAACCCGCCGGATTTTCTTACTGGTTGCTGAAAATTGACGGGGCCAATGAACAAACGCTGGGTGAAGGTGAAGGAATGGGTAAAATAGAATTCGCCTATTACCAATTAGCCAGACAAGCCGGGATTGAAATTTCAGAAAGCACCCTCCACGAAGAAAACGGAAGATTTCACTTTCTAACCAGGCGATTTGACCGAACAGATGCCGGTGGCAAAATTCATATGCAATCATTGAGCGCCTTAGCAGGAATAGACTACAAGATTCCAAAAGCCGGCAGTTATGAAATCCTTTTCAGGGTCATGAAAAGACTCCGGCTTCCCTATCAACAGCTCGAACAGCAATACAGACGGATGCTATTCAATGTGGTGGCGAGGAATCATGACGACCATGTCAAGAACTTTACATTCCTGATGAATCAGGATGGAAAATGGAGAATTTCTCCGGCCTACGACCTCTGCTTTTCCTATAAACCGGGAGGAACCTGGACCCATGAACACCAATCTTCCATTAACGGCAAATACGATAATTTTACTAAAACTGATTTAACGGAGTTCGCCGTGAAATTCGGAATAAAAAAGCCAGGGCCCATTTTGGAAGAAGTGATCACTGCCGTTAATCAATGGCAAAAAATTGCATCCGGACTTGAAATCCCGCCCGATAAAATACAATTCATCAGCAAAAATCAGAGGATCCAAGAACTGTCCTAACCCCCCCCCAATATGAAAAACCTTTTCCGTTTCATTTATATCCTCCTGGGTTCAATGATTCCGATGCTTTTATCGGGTCAATCCGTAACCAGTACAGCCGGATCCTTCTATAAAACAGAGACAGCTATGCTCTCCTGGACACTTGGGGAATGCGTGGTTGACCTGTATCAGACAGATGAAATTATTCTCAACCAGGGATTTCAGCAATTCATTCCGATTCTTAATGCAGGGATATTGAGCGGGTATCCCGAAAAGGAATTCAGGATTTATCCCAATCCGGCCAGCGACAGGATTCAGATCAAACCATCAGGCCCAACCGATGAGGACCCGATACGGATTGAACTGATTGACATTTGTGGCAGGCTAAGGTTGGAATTACACAGCTCATCAGACAATATATCACTGGATGTCAGCCGGCTGCCGGATGGGCTCTATTGTATCCGGATTACCGGTTCCCGCGGCACGGCTTACCTGCAGACACGGGTGCTGGTAATCCACAACCGCTAATCCCTGCTCCTTTTATAGCTCAATCGGTTTGTTCAGCACGATGGAAAAGCTGATTTTATCAGCGATCTGGGCATTATGGTAATATTGATAAACCGGCAAATCAACCATGAATGAAACATTAAATTTTTCCTTTATGGACAGATTAATCTGGGGTGAAAGGAACAGTTTAAAAGAGCCGGATGCAGGTTCGGGAATTTCCCGGATAAAGGTTTGGCCCCTGATTTCATTGCGCACCTGAAGGATGACGGTACCGCTGACAGGCCACATGCTTGTGCGGATCAGGTGTCTGGAAACGAAAACCGAGTTAACCAGGCTGTTCCCAAACCGGTATCCGTCGCGGTTGGTACCATTCGCTTCGAAGCGGCTGAACAGGAAGTACCGCATTCCGGTTAAGGAGTGCTCCTTGATCAGATAGGCCTGAATGACTCCCCCGATCGTTGACGTGGATGGCTGCATGTCGAAAGGAAGGCGGACATGGTTGACCTCCATACTTTTCAGGGAGAACGGGAATTTCAGACCAGCGGCGGCTGAAAACTCAATCTTCTTTTCCGGATTGTAATAAATCTGATATTTCCCGCTGATCAGCGCGTTCGTCAAACCAAATCCTTTGAGGGAATACCCTTCAGGAACCGTATAGAATTTTGTTTTATCAATAAAATAACCTGCCTCCGCTTCAAGGGTAAACCGGTTTGTGAGTCCATACGCCGCCATGGCTCCCATAAAGTTGTACCGTGCCTTGTCAATCAATGCGATGGAACTGGGCTTGTTACCCTCAAAAAAACGATCGGAATATGAATTACGGTAAAAGGCAACCAGGCTCAGCGTTCGTTTGTCGAGATTGCCCATATTGTTGCTGCCGCCCACCGGATTCCCCGCCGACGAAAAGCACTGGGCAGAAGCGAGGGCCGGCAGGGCGAGGAAAAGGAAAAAGATCAGCTTTCTCATGTTATAATACAGTTACGGTAACAACCAGGGATTTGGATTGCTGGTTGCCATCGGTGACGGTGCAGGTTATCGGATTATTTCCCACCGTGCAGGGGGTTGCCACAAAAATGATCTCCGGTCCGGAGCCTATCAGATCTCCCTTTTCCACCCACCAGGAGTAGGTGATGTTATATCCCGATGCTGCAGCGCTCAATCGGGTGGTATCCTCGGTGAAGATGGTATCACGTGCGGCTGTTAATCCGGTAAAAACCAACGGGTCATCCTTTCCTTCACCGCCCGGATCCGACTTGTCGCACTGTGTTAAAAGGGCAATGGCGCAAATGACCCAGGCATACCTGATTATCTGATTAATACGTCTCATTTTATCCCCTCCTGATTTTATTTGACACATCTGACTGACATTCCATACGTTTTTGGAAAGGTATTGAACCGTCCCACCTGAGGGCTCGATTCATCCAGGCATCTTCTCCAGGCAGCATCGGCCGACTCATTGGAAGTCCATACATATTCAAAGGAGCCGCGTGCCGTGTATCCGAATCCCGGAACCGAACGGCCGGAATACAGTGCACGATAACCAGAGCCTCCAACCGGTCCCAGTTGGGTCCCCTGATCGGTTCCCCGCCACACATTGCTCCGGTTAGCGTCCGACTCGCTCATGCCCAGTGCCATTTCCATGGCTTTCCATTCCTCATCGGTTGGAATATGCCATCCGTCCGGACAGATTCCACGGCTCCCCTTATCCTTGGAATACTCCATCATCTCATCCCAGGTATATAGTCCTCCGTAAACCTGGCCGTTTGCATCGCTGTCGTCATAATAATACTTCTCAATGATCCCGTTATTGGACGGGCGCGTTGAGAGGGGGATCTTTTGACCCACATTAAGATTCTGAGCCAGCCAGCAAAGAGAACCGATCTGAACGGTAGCATAGGATTGGCCATCCCGCTCATCCGTCAGGGGCCGGCCGCAACTCCATTCGGGAGCAATCAGGGTAAGGGGAACCGAATACCAGTTTCCATCCATCCTGACATTCAGTTTCTTACTCGTTGTGTTGAGTATCATGGATCCTTCCTCCGGTGCGGAGATCTCGTCCCGTTCCTGATCCGTCAGCTTTTGCATCCTGGGATAGGCTGCCGAGGCTTGCTGGGAATGCAGGGCAAACGGAACGCTCACCAATTGGGAACTGCCCATCACCGTATAACTCCCGTCATTCTCCGGATCGAGTGAAACACGCATCCATTTTTGTATGCCGTTTCCCCAGACAATATCAGTGAACTTTTTGTTGGCGGTACCCGTTCCGACCTGAAGGCTGAACAATCCGTATTCATTGGTTTCCGGATGATGTGTTTCAATATAAACCGATGATCCTTCCGGCCCGCCCTCGAGAATGGTGATTCGTACGCCAATTACGGTTCCGGCAACCGGGGTACCATCCGGATTCCTGGCAATAGCCTGGTAGTTGAATGATTGGGGTACCTGGCAAACCAGACCAACAGACCAGATCAGGCTTATCAACAACAACATGCACTTTCTTTTCATAGCTGAACGCGTTTTCAGTGCTAAATTAAGACATGCTGTGAAACAATTCACGTAAAAATGTAAATAGCATCAAGGGCATCAGCATCTTTACTGGCATTTTGTACAATCAGAAAACATGCATAGCGCGATAGTTTATAGCTATTCATTTCTCTTTCAGCGCCAGATCCAATAGAAACCATCTCGTTGAATTCAACGAGATGGTTTTCCCGTCGTGGCTATACATGATCGACAACGAAGCCACCACCATCTGGGAACGCTGGGACGGATTCGTAAAAGACGGGCAATTTCATCTCACGGTTACTGTACCTGCAAATACCACGGCCGAAATCCTGTTTCCAGGGGGCGGGGAAACCATTACCGTGGGTTCGGGGGTGCATAAATTTGTACAATAACACTGATTATTGCTGCTGTTTTTGTACCTTGGGGTAAATATTTGAGCCACTTATGAGCAATCTTGATTGCAGCCAGCAGAGAAAGCTCCCCCTGATTTACTTCCTGCTCCTCGTTCTGATTGTAATCCCCGGCCGGGCTTTACCTCAGTGCGAGTTGCTTGCACATCCAAACCGGGATACAATGCGAAACAATTCCCTTGCTTCTACTTTTTATGAATTCAAGGGAAAGGTCTATTTCAATGCCTTCGACGACCAGGGATATGCCTTGTACTGCTCCGATGGTACCCCTGACGGAACCCGCTGTTTAACCCGGGACATCAACCCGGAGGGCTTCACCTCCTGCGGGGACTGGCTCTATGTGTATGGCTCAAAACCACAATACACCAAGAATTATAACAATCCCTGGGCAAAATATGCCATCTGGAGAATGAAGGCCGATGGCAGCGAAAGACAGAAGCTCGCAGACCTTTTCAAGCCTTACGACGTATATTATTATCAAAGTTACCTATGGTCAGCCGGACACCGGGTTTACTATCGCTGGAGAGGGGGAATATCATGGATTGACAACAACACCGGATCTGTAACGGAGTTTTACCAGGGTTTACAGGATACAAGCAGCTATCGCAAAGATTACTTCCTTGAAAATCACGCTCTGGCTGATAAAGGACTGTTTTTTACTGGGCTAGGTGAATCCAAAGAGAATTTCTTTTTTACAAACCTCTCTGACCGTGCTGCCGTTCCCCTGGCAGATTTAAAAACCAGTGGATCGCATCACGCTTTTGATAACATGCTGATTTATAACGACAAATGTTATGTTCTGCATGTTGCCGATTCATCAAAATTATGGGAAAGTGACGGCACACGCGAGGGCACAAAAATAATCTGGGAGCATAGAACCTATTTACCAGATGGATACAACAACCCTTTCTTCTCCTTGTTCTTTCAATATCAGAATAACCTGATATTTGATCTTCTGGAATCCTCTTCTGACTCCTCGTTCCATTCGATCTATTCTTTCGATGGAAGTAGCGTAAAACTGTTACATAAACATCCTGGTGAATGGCAAAACTTCACGTTTGTTAAAAGTCCGGATGCATTGTTCGTTATTGTGCGTCCCGGTTACAATTCCGGCATCAATGAAATCTGGAGACTTGATTCCACCGGGTACCGTCATTCAGGCACGATTAACCGGAAGACAGCCTCCCGTAATGATGTTTACTGGCAGGATCACCTGATTATCTGGCCAACTGTTGATTCACTCCTTTTTCTCGATGATCAGACTCTTAAACCCGTTTATTCCAAAGCCATACAATGTAGAACCCTATACCAAACCGGACTGGGATTTTTTTTCAACAGGTATGAGGATGGATATACCCGGGATCCTTATGTTCTGCAAATATCTCCACCCACCTGCAGGTTGCTTAAAAGGATGGTCCGGAGCTTTGTTAACGGAAGCATAGATAATCTGTTACAGGTTGGCAATAACCTCTATTTCAGGGCTAACAGTGACTCCACCGGCAAGGAACTCTGGGCCACCGGCGGAAATCCTGAAAACACCCGGATGGTTAAAGAGATCAATACTTCTTCAGGACATAACTGGATACGCAGCACCAACCCGACTGCCTTTGCCGGGTACCGTAATCAACTGCTTTTCACAGCCTTGGGATGGTCGAAGAACTATATGCAGGATTATGATTTCACCGGACTGTGGATAACGGACGGAACAGCAAAAGGGACAATCCAGCTTGAAAGTCTGATCCTGGACGAAACAGTGCCGCACAATACCAAGGTGGTTTTTTGTGACAAGATTTGGTTTATCGGGAAAACAAAAAACTATGGCGATACATGGAAATTATGGGTTTCCGATGGCCAACCCGGTGGAGCCACCATCTTTGACAAGGATTTCACCGGTCTCCACTTTGAGAACCTGTATGGATTGACTGTAGCGGGTGACCTGCTCTATTTCTTTGGAACATGCGGGGGTGAACTGGGATTATGGGCCACCGACGGAACAGAGTCAGGCACCCGATCCATCGACCAGCTTATCGGGGACCAGGATTACGACTATAGTCTCTATTTCACCCCACAAATTAAAGCGGCCGGTGCCAAACTGTACTTTACAAGAGACAGGATCTTCGGAATGTCGGAACAATTCCAGACGAAGACACGCGAGGTTTGGGTAACAGACGGAACAAAAGCAGGCACCCGCTGCCTGGCAGATTTCGGTAACGATTTTACAAAAAACCAGTTCATCCAGTTTCTGGGAATCCATCAGGGGAATCTCGCCTTCACCTACTCAACCCCGCATGAAGGCCTGGAAATGTGGTATACCGAAGGCGACCCGTCAACCACACGACAGCTTACCGGCCAATGGGACACAAAACCTAATCCTGATAAGTATTTCTCTGGAATTGCTTCTCTGGAAGATCGGTTTTTCTTTTGTGGATTCACAGAGGAAAATGGGTACGAACTTTGGGTATCTGACGGAACCGCCACGGGAACACACATTTTCTTTGAACTGGCACACGGGCAGATGAGTACCTGGCCCGGCAACTTCACGGTGATCGGGGACAAAATGCTGTTCTTCTGCTCCGGTGAAGGATTGACTGACCGTCTCTGGATCACCGACGGAACCCTGGAAGGAACGGAACCCTTGCCTTGGACAGATATGGATCTGGGAGCTATTTATGAAGTCAGGTATTGGCAGGGCGCCATCTATTTCGTTGCCTGTGATCCCGTAACGGGCGACGGATTATACCGCTATCAACTGCCGGGTACTCTTGGATCAAGTAAGATAGATCATGGCGTTCCAAAAATGAATATCAGGATTTACCCGAATCCCGCAACCGATTTTATAACCATAGAACCCATTGACAACCAATTCCCTGTCACATTACGACTTTTTAACAATACAGGAACTCTGATCAGAGAATTCTGTATCGGAAAAAAGAGTGCAACCTTCAACATTGCCAATCTCCCTCCCGGTCTCTATTTTGTTCAAAATGAGGAATTCACGGGTTGCTTTGTAAAGGGTCCTGAATAAGTATACCTTGATTATTAGTTTATTATTAGGTCACAAACAGGTCTCTGCTCGTCCCGGAAATCAGAATAAGGGACTTTTTCATCGCTAACAAAACTTAGAGATGCAAGCATACCCCGGAAAAATGAATTGAAAATGAAGAAACCGGATTCCGCAGTTTTTCAGATGTTGATCAGGTGGGCCTTTCCAATTGAAGTAACCTGATTTTCAGGAACTCCTGCCATTGCTGCACAATCGGGCCAACACTTAATCCCTTCGCGAATCTGCTCAATAATTTCTTTTGATTTCCTGATATTCATCCCTTCCGCCACGCGTAACAGATCCTCACAGGTGATGCCGGTCCTCTTGTTGTTCACCGAAAGTTGGTGTTGCGACAGAAACGGGTGCGAGGAATGGTAAGCATAGGTCACATCGTAGGCCGGGGCCAGGCTCCACTGACCGGATGGATCCATAAGGAAAGAAATGTTTTTGGTGTGATCATCATTATTAATCCCGATCACATTGAAAACCATTCTGCGGTACAGCTGCTCCGCCGCCGGATACGGCAACCGGAGGCTTCTCATGGCCTGGAAAGCCTGCTCATAGCTGTAGGCCAAAGGATTTTTGTAATCAAAATGACACAGGCCGCAGAGGGTAAGCATGTGCAATTTTGATTTATGATCGGGCCGGTCGAAGCGTCGCGTCATAAAATGTGCCCGACCATTTTCTTCCAGCAACCGGCATTCTGCCATTTCAATGCCGCTCTCCACAGCCATTTTATGGTAGGCGAATTCAATCCGGCCGTATCCCCGGGGATCGCCTAACTGTTCATCAGATACCCCATCGAGTTTGATCAGCCAATGAGTATAACCCTCAGGGACATCCAGCTGACCGGATTTAACCCTGCCCTGCTTATTGATCGCAATGACTGCCTTAGCCCTGGCGCCGCCCGCTGAAGTTCCCACCCGGATAATATCCAGCATGGCCTGTTTGTCATCAGCAGAAAAGCTGGCATCTAAATCCTCTTTGCGAGAGAGAGCTTTTTGGGTCAGATTAACCAATTCCGCTACCTCCAGGAAATTGGATGAGCCGGGTTCCATTCGGGTTGCCGGACGGAATTCAAGGGCCCCCATTCCGCGCCGGCCCATGTAACAAAGCATTTCGACGGGATTCAAGCTATTGGAAGGACGACCCTGAATGGCCAGCCACATATTGATCAGCTGATGCCCGAACTTATCCGGCAAACTATCAGACAACAACCCCGGCAGACCGCGGAAGGTTTCTGCCGGTAATCCGGGAAAGTTAAAAATATGCCCCTCCCGGGCTTGGTCCATGGGAAGGGTCAAAGGGGCTATATCCAGATCGTTCCGGACGAAATCCGGCTCAAACTGAAAGCTTGCTGCACCCGAATCGGGATTCCATAAAACCGCTCCAACGGTTTTACCCCATAAATCAACGTTTGCTACCACTACCATTCGCTTTCCTCCTTAACCTTTCTGGCAAGGGGTCCTGAAGCCCGCTTCCGGCTTTTCGCCTGGAGTTTTGCCATAAGTAAAGGACTAACCGTAGCCGAAACCTGCCAGGCATTGAGCAGGTGCAATTGCTGAAGCGCCCTCAGAACCTGGATCAGGGTGAGAAATTCAATTGTCGATTTTCCCGTTTCCATTTTGCTGATGGCTGATCGCGATAGCCCCGCCCTTACCGCTAATTGATCCTGCGTGATGTTTTGTTGCAGCCGCACCTGCCTGAGAATCCCGCAAAGCTCTTTCACGATGGCCGGATCGCTCATGCTGTACCAATCTGGGGAAGAAGTATTTATTGCCATTTTCAATTATCGGCTAACAATGATTACTATAAGCTTCACAAAATTACAAATTATTCTTTTATGCAGCCTATAGGAATCAAAAAATAAATAATTTTCTACTGCACCATCCCCACCACAATCCGGTTCCCCTCCGGCACGATCCTCCACGCAAATGCATTGGAAGCATCCCCCCTGCCGTCAACCAGCTTCCCCTTGCTGCAGGATACGGAATAATCAAAGCCTCGCAGCGATGCACTGAGCAGTGTATCGGTTAATGCGGTAAAGGGTAATTCCGCCCCGGATGCCGTCTTCAGTTCCAGAAACCACGAAAACCCCTTCGGCAGCCGGCAGGAAACCTCCATCCGGTCCTCAAAAAACAGCAGCATCAGGGTTCCCATCTCGTTTTCCAGCGGCCATTCCACCTTCAGCACGCCGTTCTCCATCTCCTTAACAACCGGCGTGCCGCCCTTCATTTCAGCCACCGCCCCGGCCTTATCTTTACTCATCAGCCTCAGGCCGGCCAGCTCCTCCGGCTTGCTCCACAAAAACCCGTCGACCACCGGCAGCGTGGTGTACAGGCAATCGGTGGTGGTGCCGGCTATCCTCAGGTAGTCCGACTCCATCCCCTCATTGAACACATGAATATCCCGGAACCGGAAGGATGTACCTTCCCAGAGCAGGTTCACCCGGTAGAACCGGCTGTTATACCATACCGTCTTTTTATCCTGATTTTTAGGGTCGGTGAGGGCGGTTACCGCAGTGGGCGGCGTCACCGGGAAATTCTTCCGGAACCAGGCGCCTGATTCCGACAAGGTTTCCACCCGGATCTTTTTCTCCTTCGATAAAGTGGCCAGTAAGGGAATCTGAATCTCGAGGCCGGTTTTCATCTTCTCCCAGGTAAAGGAATTCTCCTGACCAACCTGGGCATACGAAAACGCCAGGCAAGGCTCCCCGTACATGCTTTTGAAAAACCATTCCACCCAGGGCCGGCTCCCTCCACCCTTCTTATATACGGGCTCAAGCGACTCCACCCTCTGAAAACCACTTCCTAAACCGTTGTCATACTGATAAATAGGATCACTTCCCAGCATCCTGAAAATGGGAACCGGAATTTGTCCGTTCTCGCTCTGGGCTGGCATATAGGCATTTGCCCGGCTGGGGTAATAGGCCTGGTTCCAGTATCCGCCCCACAGGGTATATCCATCGGTTCCGATCTGGTCCTTGCAGTTGCACGATGCGATGATATGATACTTGTCCGACAGGTAGCCCAGCGTTACCTCATCGATAAACCACGATCCCACGGCTGTCGGATATATCCCGAAGATTTCCCGGAATTTCTCCATGTACACATCCACCAGCTTTTTCCGCTCATCCGGAGTGTACCCGGTGGCAAATCCCACGTCGGCATGCCAGTCCCATGGATACCGCCCCCGCCAGGTATACCCGGCTGCCTCCACATGCGGCTGCGTGATCTCCCACCAGGCCCCCACTTCGGAACCGGGATATAATCCGTTTTTTAATAATTCCTGATACCGGGGATTGATCAGGGCATCATATTGCAGCAAAAAGGTGGCAGGTAATTCAAATGTGTTAAGCTGATTAACCTGCTGTACCACAGTCTCATATAACACATCATCGGTATATGCTTCAATCCGCGGTTCTACCTGTCGGATGAAATTGATGATGTTGACGATCCGGGGAGAAGGTTCGGCTTTCTCCTTCAACTCTTTTTTTGGCCCGCTGCAGGCGACAGAAACCAACATGACCAGGCTTATTGCTAAATTTGTTCTCATGCATTAAAAATAGTCAAATGTATTTTGCCAAAGCTTCAATCTTTGTATTGCTGGCAACTGCATTCCTGATCATCGGCTGCGAAAAGCAAAATGGTCCGCCTGTGGCAGACTTTACCTTTACACCTAATATTGGGAATACGGATACAATTTTCACTTTCGATGCCTCGGCCAGCTTTGATCATGAAGATGAGGCCCAAACATTGCAGTTTCGCTGGGATTGGACGAATGACGGCGAATGGGATACCGACTTTTTAACCAGCAAGTTTATTTCTCATCAATTCAAAGAATTTCGGGATTATACCATCGTAATGGAGGTGAGGGATCCAAAGGGGCTGGCAAGTGCACGCAGGAAAGCGATCCGGGTTTCACCCAGTATTCCGGTAGTAAAAACTGTGGGCAAAGAGACTGTAAATGATCATTCTGTGAGGATTCAGGGTGAAATTCTCAAGGATGGCGGAAGTCCGGTGCTGGAATGCGGAGCCTGCTGGAGCACACATGAAGGTCCGACGATCCGCGATCAATCCATGAGTAGTGACGATCCTGGGGGTAGTTTTGATGTGACCGCCGATCATCTGGTTTCCGGGATGACCTACTATTTAAGAACCTATGCGATAAATTCAACGGGGCCTTCTTATGGAACACAAGTGATCCACACAACCCCGGGTCTGCCGGTCATCCATACCAGCCCGATCGGGAATATCTCCCTGACCTCGGCCAGTACCGGCGGGAACAGTATCCTTGACGGAGGATCACCGGTCATTTACAAAGGTGTATGCTGGAGCCGTTTTAAAGCACCTGAAATATCGGACCCAAGAACACTGGAGGGACCCGGGTCCGAAAATTTTGAAAGCCTTATACAAAACCTGATACCGGGAACGAATTTCTATGTACGGGCTTATGCTATTAACAGCGTCGGCGTATCCTATGGAGAGGTTCAAACGTTTAAGACTACCTCCACCCTTCCCACCATTTACGTTGAGGCTATTTCATCGGTAACCAGAACATCCGCAACCTTATTCAGTAGAATAACTTTTAATGGAGGTGAAGATATTTTGGCAGCGGGGGCATGTTGGAGCCTGAATTCTAATCCAACAACCGCTGATCCAAAAACCTCCGATGGAGCTCCATCAGGGTATTTCCTAAGTAAGATAACGGGATTAGAATCAAACCGGGTTTACCATATTCGTGTTTATGCTACCACAATTATCGGAACTGTCTATAGCAATGATCTACCCATCCAGACAGAACCACCGGTACGTCCTTTTGTTTCAACTGCACCAGTCACCGGGATAACCCGTAATTCGGCTCAATCAGGAGGAGAAATAACCGATGATGGCGGTTCAGCCGTGACAGAAAGGGGTATTTGCTGGAGTACGGAAACTAACCCAACTGTTAATGGCCAGCGAACCACTGATGGGAGCGGAATTGGTGTTTTTGAAAGTTCTTTAACACAATTGGCTCCGAATACGACCTATTACGTTTGGGCGTATGCTGTGAATGCTGTTGGGACAAGTTATGGCAATCGGGTATCTTTTAAAACCAAGAATTGAATTGTATACCAGATGACTGGTTAACTATGGTAATAAGAGGGTGGGACAGAATAGTAGTTAACTTTCACTTTGTCCCAGCCTCCTTTACAATCTTTGTTGATCTGTGAAGATTATATGATTTGTTTGGGCGATACTCCATATTTCTTTTTAAACGCAGTGCTGAAATGCTGCGGTGACGAAAAGCCCAACTCAAAGGCTATTTCGGTGACCGTGCGGTCTCCCTTCATCAGCTCACTCCGCGCGGTTTCCAGCCGGTAATCCGCCAGCCAGGCAAAAACCGGCTGACCAAACAGTTCCTTAAACCCGTTTTTCAGCTTAAACTCATTGATCCCGGCCAGCCGCGACAATTCAGGCAGACTGGGAGGAATATCTATATGCAGGATCAGGTACTCACGGGCAAACAGGATCCGCTCGCGGTCATACTCCTTTTTAATAAACGTCACCTTCCTGCCTCCGGATTTGCTTTTCATGATTAAAAAATAATCCCGCAAATATAACTTTTTATCCCGTAAATATAAATTCAAGGCAAAATAAGGGCCTACTTTTACATCGGAATAAGACAAATAATCTAACACATACTAAAATGGTAAATTTTAAGCCGCTCCGGCAACTAATTGAAGTAAAGGGAAATGGCAACATCATTACAAAGGAAATCAAAGTGAGTTCCTTTATTCGCCTGCACCTTTCCGGTAAAGGATCCGTTGAATTGTTTCAATCGGATGAAGAAAAGGTAATTGTGGAAACCGATGAGAACCTGCAGGAATTCGTCTATGCTATAAACTCGGGAAGAACCCTGTATGTATCAGCAGAATCAAAGCTGAGACAACCGGTATTCACGGTTTGTACGATCAGAATCTACATCCGCCAGATCGATGTGATTGATATCCGGAATGAAAATGCAAACCTGATTTGCGGCAACCAGCTTGCCGTGACGGGTCCCGTTGTGATAAAAGTTCAAAGTGTCGGTAACACAGAACTGGATATCAATGCGCCGGCTATTAAAATCTTATGCCAATCCGTGGGCAACGTAATTCTGAAAGGCAAATGCGACAGCCTGGCGGTTAAAAACCAAAGCACGGGAGACTTCAATTCAAAGGACCTGATTGCCGGGCATGTTTCTATCCAGAATAGTGCCATGGGCAACGTACTCCTTCATGCCGAGAAGGAAATCACAATCAGGCACTCAGGCGTGGGCTACATTCACTATTCAGGCAAGGCCATCCTGAAGGATGTAAGGCAAAACGGCGTCGGTGAGATACAGCACGTGGAGTAAGTGCCATTCCGGTTACCAGACTTTATCGGATCATTCGCTATTTCTTCTCCCTGGCTATATTTTAACCATTTTCGGTTGAACCACATAAATCACAGGCGGGACAAGCCGTAATAGGACCTCCTTCTCGGAAGATGCTAATGATTTGAAGGGTTTCGAAAACAATTTCTGGCTGTAAAAATCATTCAGTGAAGTAATAGCAGTGCTGATCCTGTTCAATAATTCCTTGTAGTTCGCTTCGTTTGTCTCCCGGTCTTTTTGAACAACAATTTTTATCTCTTTCATTTCTTGGCTGATCATGGAAGGATTTACATCACCATATTTTTTTGCAATTTTCGCATTAAAACCTTCCAAAACCGCGCTTTCAACAGTGGGTCCGGGAGCTATTTTTCCATCAATGGCAATTTGTGATACCTTGTTGATAAGTACAATTAATACCTCGCTGCGATCATTTGCCCTATAGCCAACGGGCAGTTCTACAATAGAAATTTTGACTGAATCCGATTCTTTCACTGCCTGCCCGTCAGAGGGTAAATTTACATATGCTGGAGCAGGGTCGATGCTTGAAAAGCTCATCGATAAAAGGATTGCGCTGATGGCCGGAATCAGCAAGTAATACTTCCAGCTCCCCGATTTTGAAATGTTTGTGTTCATCATGAGAATGCGTTTTTTTAAGTTATTGTTTTTCAAGCCGTTTGCCACGAAAAATTTTTGACTGCCGGCACTGTTTCTGATCAGAACATACTTGTAATCAAGCGGATCAACTCCCGATGTAACAACCAATTGATCAACCTGGTACTCATGTAACCGGAATAGCTCCCTTTTAAGCAAATAAATGAATGGATTCAGCCAGAAAACCGATTGAAAAACCTGAACAAGAATAATGTCGAGATGATGGCCCAGCTTGTGGTGAAAAGACTCATGCCGGATAATGATTTCAAGATCCGGGCCGGGTACTGAATCCGGAATGATAATGGCTTTATTATAAATGAAAGGAATTATGGGCCTGCTACTTATAAATATCATATGGGAGTTCGATCTGATTAATCTGGAGCTTCTTATGATCCCAGTAATCTTCGCATGATTGAGCAGAAATATTACCATGGTAACCAGGCCCCCGGCAAGGATGAATATGGATGCTACTTGCTCCGCACCGGGTATGGCCTTCCCTGAAACAAATTCCGGTGATTTTTCCAGGCTGTTAAAACTGTATATAAAATTGTACAGGTTAATTCCGCTGATTCCCGCACGGGTCAGGAATAATCCTGAAAGACCTTTCTGTATAAAGGGAAGAATTGTGGCGGATAATAAGGAAAATAATATATAAAGACGGTTGGTCTGAAAATCCTTGACATCGCTTATTATGAACCTGTATGCTATCCAATAAAAGAGGATATAAAGATTCGCATAAAAGTACACCTGTAAAATGCTCATTTTTGCTTGTTTTTGGCGAGTTCTATCAGTTCCTTAACCTCTTCAATAGAAATGTCCCGGGATTCAACCAACGATGAAACCAAGGATTTATAGGAATTATTGAAGTACTTCCTGACATCCTTTTTTAGATTCTGCCTGACAAAATCCTCTTTTGAAATTGCGGCAAAGTACCTGTAGGTTGTTCCGAAGTCTTCATGACCAATAAAACCTTTTTGTTCCAGGTTTCGGACGATGGTGGAAATGGTGTTGTAATGTGGTTTTGGATCATCAAGGGCACCTACAATATCCTTTACAAAGGAAGCTCCTTCGTTCCAAAGGAAATCCATGATTTGTTCTTCCCGGTTTGTCAGTTTCATTTCACTTGTAATTAGTTATAACAAATGTAAACTACATTTTTTAGTTGACCAACTAAATCTGATAGTTGTCGTGAAAATTTTTGTAAGTGGGTCCAATATGGCTGGTATCTTTTAAAATGGTCTACCTTTAATACTCTGAAATACTAAACAACACGGGAGATTTATGTCATCAAGAATTTTCTTTTTCCTGATATCGATGTTGCCGCTGGGCTTCCCGGCCGGTGCGCAGACCGAATTCGTGTTCCGCGAAGGCCTGGCCATCAACAATGCCCACCAGTACGGCCGTCAGGCCCTGTTTACCGACCAGTTTGCCGCCCGGTATTTCGCGCCGGATTACCAGCAGCCAAAATCGGGATCGGTCCTGTTCACCGATGCCCGCGGTCAGGAAGCAAAGTGGAAGGAAATCAAGGCCGATTCAGCCGGACGGTTCACGGGCCGCGATGGTTCCAACGGATATATCTACCTCACTTACAAATCGGTAAAGGATCAGGGGGCCATCATCAATATCACCGCCAACAGCATGTTTTACCTGAACGGCGAACCCCATGCGGGCGATCCGTACGAACTCGGCTGGATGTACATCCCCGTCAGGCTCAAAAAAGGCCTCAACGAACTTTATGTCCGCACCGCGTTCCTCGGACGGCAGGGCGTGAAGGCCCGGATCATTTTCCCCGATACCCCGGTTTCCATCAATACCGATGATGCCACCCTGCCCCATATCGTGCCCGGCCACAACAACGAATCCCTGCTGGGCGCCGTGGTCATCCTCAATACCACCGCTCAGCCCCTCAATGGCCTGAAACTAACATCCGAAGTAAAAGGCAGGGAAATCACCGTTGACGTTCCCGCCGTGCTGCCCTTCAGCAGCCGGAAAGTGGCCTTCCGGTTCAACGGAACCGGACTCACCGAAAAGGGATCTGCCGTTGCCAGTCTCACCCTCGGATCCAACGGGAAAACCCTGTCGAAATCAACCGTAAAGGTAGAATCGGTAGCCGCCGGCGAACCCTACAGCTGCACCTTCGTCAGCGACATCGACGGCAGCGTCCAGTATTATGCCGTAAACCCGCAGAGCGGCAACTCCGACAAACCATCGGCCCTGTTTCTGTCGGTTCATGGCGCCGGCGTGGAAGCCATCGGTCAGGCAAGAGCCTATAAACCAAAAGACTGGGGCGTGCTCGTAGCGCCCACCAACCGCCGCGGGCGCGGCTTTAACTGGGAAGACTGGGGACGGCTCGATGCACTGGAGGTCCTCGGCATTGCAATGAAGCAATTCAATCCCGATCCCTCCCGCATCTATCTTACCGGCCATTCGATGGGCGGTCACGGCACCTGGTACCTGGGCGCCACATACCCGGGAAAATGGGCGGCCATCGCCCCCTGCGCCGGGTATCCCACCCTGATGGCCTATGGCTCGGCCGATGGAAAAATACCGGTGGCGGGTGAGAATATCAACGAAAAAAACCTGTTCAGGGCCAGCAATGGCAGCGACGTCATCGAACTCGCCAATAATTACGGATCCGCCGGCGTGTATGTCCTGCATGGCGACGCCGACCCAACAGTCTCCGTAAACTATGCCCGCCAGATGCGGGGCGTACTCGGGAAATTCCATCCCGATTTCAGCTACTACGAATATCCGGGCGGAAACCATTGGTGGAGCAACGAGAGCGTCGACTGGCCGCCGCTGTTCGATTATTTCAAATGGCACAAAATAACTCCCGATAGCCTGATCAACAAGCTCGATTTCACCACCTCCAATCCGGCCGTTTCCGCTGCCTGTTACTGGGCTTCCGTCATCCAGCAGCAGGAGCCGCTCAAATACAGCCGGCTGAAAATCAGCCGCGATAAGGCCAAGGGCACCCTATCCGGAACCACCGAAAATGTATCCGTTTTAAAGCTCGATATATCGGACTTGAAAGGCGATCTCATTACCATTCAGCTCGATGGCGGTGATATCCGGCTTAAAAAATCAGAATCGGGCCCGATAATTTACCTCGCCCGCAAAGAGAGCTGGACCGTAGCAACAGCGCCCGGTGCCGGGGAAAAAGGGGATGTGCGCAACGGCACATTCAAGGAACCTTTCAACCACCGGATGGTGTTTGTGTACGGAACCACCGGCACCAAAGCCGAGAACGACTGGTCGCTCGCCAAGGCAAAATTCGATGCCGAAACCTGGTACTACCGCGGCAACGGAGCCGTCGATATCGTGGCCGATAAGAACTTTGTTCCGGCCAGTTACCCTGATCAAGGCGTGATCCTATATGGCAATGCCACCACCAACAGCGCCTGGGCCCTGCTGCTATCGGGCTGCCCCATCCAGGTAAAGCGCGGCAGCATCCTTTACGGTAAAGAGCTGATCGAAGGCGACCAGTTCGGCGCCTACCTCATGTTCCCGCGTCCCGACAGCAAAACCGCCTGCGTAGCCGCCGTAACCGGCACCGGCCTGTCCGGCCTCCACGCCGCCGACGCCAACCAGTACTTTGCCGGCGGCAGCGGATTCCCCGATTACATGATCTTCACCTCCGACATCGCCAAAGACGGCGTAAAAGCCGTGAAATACTCAGGGTTTTATGGGAATCGGTGGGAACTGGAGGGGGGAAAATAAACTTTAATTATCAATCCTTACGCATATCAAATGGAACCAGCGGAAGAATTCGAATCGCCTGAATTGTTGAATGCCCTGGAGCTGGAGAAAAAAACCGGCTTCGAGGAAATAATCTGCCAGCCAGAAAAACGCCAGTTAGTCGACTTTTGGCGATGGGCCTATTCTGACCTCGTTGGTAATACGGAACGGGGATGCCTTGCTGAGTACCTGGTAGCATTGGCCTGTAATATTGACGATAAGGTCAGGGTCGGTTGGGATGCCTATGACCTCAAGCTAGAAGATGGAACCAAAATTGAGGTCAAGTCATCGGGGTATATTCAAACCTGGAAGCAAAAACGGTTTACAAAACCCATGTTTGGAATTTCCGAAACCCGAGCCTGGGATTACCGAGAAAACGTTTATGATAAGGAAAAGAAAAGACAGGCTGATGTATATGTTTTTGCATTATTAGCTCATAAAGTCCAAAGTACCCTAAACCCCTTGAATACAAGCCAGTGGGAGTTTTATGTGCTCGCCACACCACAGCTCAGTGATTACAAAAGAAGCCGGCATTCGATTAACATCAAGGACTTACAGGCCATGGCCCAGCCAGTGACTTTTGAGAAATTAAAGAATGAAATCGTAGTAAAACACAAAACATTTAGTCTTACAATGTGAGGCCATGGCAGCAACCCGAAACAGCTGGAGCAACCAACCGATCGACAATCCCAAACGGGTCGACTTGTCACTTCGTTTTACCCATGAGCAATTCACTAAATTATCCGAAGGACTTATCCCCGAACAAATGGAGGATAAATGGTTCATTTTTTTCGAAGACGGTTGGTTGTACTTTCATCGTGGATAATCCGGACCATGTTGACCCCCTCAGGACCGGAAAATTGTTAAGGTATTTTCGGATTTTCCTGTTTGTTATAAATGACAGTCCGGCAGATACTGACCCCGTAAAGCAGGCAAAAAGGGTGTAAAAATCCGGAGCATATTGACCCCCTCGGTTGGCGGGGCGGGGCGAAACCGGAGCATGTTGACCCCCCTTTTGCGCATTTAACCCTCAGGTTTTGGTTCATTTAGCGGTTGAGAAACCACTAAAGCGAAAAAGAATGGCCGGAAAACCAAAACGCATGAGTCAGATTAAACAATTACTTCAGCTACACCAGCAGGGTAAGAGCATCAAATTCATCGCCCGCAGTCTGGGAATAAGCAAGAATACGGTGAAGTCCTATCTCTCGAAGACGGCCTTGTTCACGCAGGATATCAAAGTGTTGCTGAGCATGGAAGACCCGGTTCTTGAAGGGAAGTTCCATGCCGGTAACCCGGCCTATAAAGATGAGCGGTACGAGCATTTTAAAGGCAAGCTTGACTATTTTTCCCAAGAGCTGAAAAGAAAGGGTGTGACCCGCCATTTGCTTTGGGAAGAGTATCTGGAGGCTTATCCCGGGGGATACGGTCACACACAGTTCAACTTTCATCTGTCGCAACAACTCGTTGCCCGTAAGCCATCCGGGGTTCTCCATCACAAAGCCGGAGAAAAGCTCTACATTGATTTTGCCGGTGATCGGTTATCTTATATTGATCGTGATACTGGTGAAGTTATTCTTTGTCAGGTTTTTGTGGCCTGCCTACCGTATTCTGATTACAGCTTTGCCATGGCTGTCAGAAGCCAGTGTGTGGAAGATTTTCTATATGCCTTGGGTTGCTGCCTTCAGGAGCTGGGAGGCGTACCCGAGATCCTGGTCCCTGATAATCTGAAGGCTGCCATTGTCAAAGCCAGTCCTTACGAGCCCGATGTGAACCGGGCGCTGGAGGACTTTGCCAATCATTACAACACCACCGTTATCCCTGCACGTGCATACAAACCGAAGGATAAGGCGCTGGTTGAGAACGAAGTAGGTATCATTTACACGAGAGTATATGCCAAGTTGCGGAACCGACAATTTTTTGATTTGACCTCTCTGAATGCAGCCATCCAAGAGAAGATCAGGGATCACAACCATACCCGGATGCAACTCAAACCGTATTCCCGGGAGGAAAAGTTTTTGGCCGACGAGAAACAGTTACTCACACCCCTGCCCGAAGAACCTTTCCAGTTAAAATTTTACCGGGAGTTGACAGTAGGTAAAAACAATCACATTCTCCTGTTCCAGGACAAGCACTATTACAGTGTTCCCTACGTGCATATCGGGGCAAAGGTAAAGGTGATCTATACCCGGAGTCTGGTTCATATATACGCCAAAGGTGAGCAGGTTGCTGTGCATGTGCGTGATTATAAGCCGGGAGAATACAGCAGCATCCCGGAGCACTTATGTTCGGCACACCAGCATTACAGAGACCGGTCTCCAGGCTACTATCTGGATAAAGCCCGGTTAAAGTCCGATGCACTTTATCAACTTGTCGGACTGCTATTTAAGCAGAACCGGCACCCGGAGCAGCTGTACCGGACTTGCGACGGGCTGATGAGCTTGTGTCGCAAAACTGAACCCGACATCTTCACGAAAGCGTGCCAGATGGCGATCGAATACCAGAACTACTCGTATCGATTTGTTCGGAACATCCTGAATAACAAGATGACCGACGAATCGGATCAATCTCCGGCAAAGCTATTACCGGTTCACAAAAACATCCGGGGCAGAGACTATTACAAACAATCCACTATTGATTTTTAACCATTTAAAATGTACTGTTTATGATGCAGATTGAATCACAATTAAACCGACTGCGGTTACACGGAATGGGGCGCAGCTGGCAGGCTCTGCTGGATACCCGAAAGCAGAATGAGCTGACCCTCATCGAAGGGTTGGAACTACTCTTACAGGCTGAGGAACAGGAACGAAACAACAATCGTTTTGAACGGTTACGCAAAAATGCCCGGTTCCGGTATCAGGCTTCCATTGAGGAGCTCAAACTGGATGCTTCCAGAGGAATAGACAAAGGACTGATCATGACCCTGGCAACAGGAGACTACCTGGCTAAAGGTGAAGCGGTTCTTATTACCGGGGCCACAGGTTGCGGAAAATCCTTCCTGGCCTCCAGCCTGGGTCACCAAGCTTGTGCCCAGGGCTACAAAGTTGCGTATTACAACTTCCAGAAACTCCTCCTGAAAACAAAAATGGCCCGCAAAGAAGGAACGATTTACAAGTTTTTTGAAACCACCTCGAAAACCGATTTGCTGATCATTGATGATTTTGGCCTCTCTCACCTGGATCAGCAACAACAAATGGACCTTATGGAAATGATTGAAGACCGGCACGGAAAGTCATCAACCATCATTGCCAGCCAGTTACCGGTGGAGAGTTGGTACGATGTCATGGGAGCAGAACCAACCATTGCGGATGCCATAATGGACCGGCTGGTGCACACTTCTTACAGAATAGATTTAAGAGAGAATTTACGAAAAAATCGGTAAAATTGTCAGTCATTCGAGTTCTCTGAACCATCATCCCTGAGGGGGGGCAATATGACCGGACAGAGGGGTCAACATTACCGGAATATCCACATCGGTCCTGGACTGGATTTGGCATGTACAAAATCCAGCTGATCAAGGATCCCGAAGGGTATTACATTCAGGAATACTGGGTTGAAACAAACCCGGAAAAATATAAAAGTCCAAGTGATGACTCCGACAAAGAAACGATAGTATTCCTCATTGCACATGGCCTGTTAGGCTTGGATATCTGCGGGTTATACAGTACCAAAAATCTGAAATCCGATGGAGATGTTTTGAGTGCCTGGGGAATGTTTGGGAAGATGCTATTTGGAGGGCGTGACAAGGATTAAACTGAGCGTTTTGAGATATTTCTCGAGCATTTTGAATTATTTAAAAACTGAACAGATATAAGTCAAAATCGATTTTTAGGCGTGATCCATAACGATAATGAAACCAGTCGGGTTGTATTAGACTATTATTAAATCTATCTTTGGTTTAGAACAAATTACCTGCCTTTGTGAACGTTTTGAAAGATATTTAAAAGAAGGCTCAGCTTCACCGGTGCAAGCTTGACAGTTTAAATCGTTACACACTGCTCAACTTGTTGGTTTTGAAAAATTAAAGATGGAAGCACGAACATTTTTATACACATGAGAAATCAAAAAAAAATTGATGAAGCTCTTAGGAATGTTTCACAACATGATTGGGGCGTGGTAGACTTGCGAAATTGCGGACTAACTGAAATCCCGGTTGAACTATTTAACTATCCAGAAATCGTATCCATTGATCTTGGGAATGATGATTTTATTGAAGCCTCCCAAAAAAACAGAATTACAGAAGTTCCCCCTGAAATAGCAAAGATCAAAAGACTCTCCCGATTAAATTTAGAAAATAACGCTGTAGAAAAAATAAGTGAAGAGACCTCTAAATTAGAAAGACTAAAGTATTTAAACCTTAACAATAATAATTTAAGCGAATTATCAGAAAAAATTGCCAATATGTCGGGGCTAAAAGAACTCAAAATATCAAATAACCCCTTCGACATGTTGCCTCCAGAAATTGTTGCTCGAGGAATTGATTCAATAAGAAATTTTTTTCAGGAATTAAAGGAACAGGATTTCATATACGAAGTTAAACTTCTAATTGTTGGAGAGGGTCGCGTTGGAAAAACCTGCTTATCTAGAGCGCTAATCAATGATGATTATATTTTAGAAGACGAAGTTAGTACGGAAGGAATTAATATTAATAAATGGATAATTCCAAAGGTTAATATTCAAGAAATTAATCCAACAATTGCAAGAGACTTTCAAATCAACATTTGGGATTTTGGTGGTCAGGAAATCTATCATTCCACTCATCAATTTTTTTTAACAAAAAGGTCATTGTATCTATTAGTTACTGAATCTCGCAAAGAAGATAGTCATGATGATTTCTTTTATTGGTTAAATATAATAAAGTTGCTTGGAGATAAAAGCCCTGTGATGATGATTCTTAATAAGTGCGATCAACCAACAAAGGAACTACCAATAAAAGAGTATCGCACTGCTTTTAACAATATACTTTCTTTTGACAAAATAAGCCTAACAAAAGAGTTTCAGCCGAATTTCCATAATTTTAAGGATCTTTTATTAAAAACCGCATCCGAATTACCACACATTGGTAATCCCTTACCGAAAGTATGGGTGGATATTCGTAGGGACATTGAGAATCTTAAAATGTCAGGACGCGACTTTATTAGTCAAGACGAATATTTTTGCATATGTAAAAAGTATTACCGAAAGATTGACAGTGCATTATATCTTAGCGAGTATTTCCATGATTTGGGCGTAATAATACACTTTCAACAAGATGTGGACACTAGCGTTGCGTTGTTAATAATACAAGTTCTTTGAAAAGCTTGATACATCTAC
>CAZEKJ010000044.1:0-40499 GCA_964512915.1 uncultured Porphyromonadaceae bacterium | reverse complement strand
TTCACCATCGTATCGAACTTCTACATCAAATGGACCAACAATCTCAATAATGTGACCATCAATTCCTCTACCGATGAGCCTACCCAGATTGGTGAAGGGGTTGAACTCGTGAACGGGATCGTGGGGTTTGGCTGCCGGATTTTCTACGGCTGCAAGGCGGTGCGGTTTATCATGGGGAACAATTCAAATCTGAAGTATGGTGCACGACTGATTAACTCCTTCCTGGGCGACAATTCTACGATTTCCTGCTGCGAAGTACTTAATAACCTGATATTTCCGGCCCATGAACAGCATCACAACAACTCTTTTCTGGTGGCGGCTATTGTGATGGGCCAGAGCAATATTGCAGCAGGGGCTACCATCGGTTCCAATCACAACAGCAGGGCCAATGACAATGAGATCCGTGCGGGCAGGGGGTTCTGGCCGGGGCTCTGCACCAGTCTGAAGCATTCGAGCCGCTTTGCCTCGTTTGTGCTCCTCTCAAAATCGGATTACCCGGCTGAACTCGATATACGGTTGCCATTCTCCCTTGTCAATAATAATGTTTCGGCAAACCAACTGGAAGTAATGCCCGCTTACTGGTGGATGTACAATATGTATGCGCTGGCTCGGAATGCCTGGAAATACCAGGTCCGCGACAAGCGACTCCGGAAAGTCCAGCACATCGAATATCAGGCTTTGGCTCCCGACACGGTTGAGGAGATACTTATCGCTCGCAGGTTGCTGAGAAAATGGACGGCCAAGGCCTGGCTGAATGCCAGCGGCACAGGAGGAGATACGTCTGATGCAGAACTGGAAATTCTGGGGCAGGAGCTATTGTCGGGCGATGACAGCAAACTGGCAGGGCTGAAGGTTTTCGGAGAGAGGATGGAGAATTCATCCCGGAAAGCGCTCATCCTGAAGCCGTATGCGGCATATCGTGCCTATCATGAAATGCTTATTGATTATGCTGTCAAGAACCTGGTAGGGTATCTCGATAAAAATCCAGGCTCCGGCTTTACGGATATGGTTAATGCGCTCGAGGGCCAGCGGCTGGAGAGCTGGGAAAATCTTGGCGGACAGTTGGTGCCAAAGAAGGATGTTGACGAGCTGAGAGCCGATATCGGGTCCGGCAGCCTGAATACCTGGGAAGAGATTCACTGCCGGTATGAGCAGTTATGGGAGCGGTACCCGCTCGACAAGCAGCAGCATGCCTGTGCCGTCCTGTGTGAGTTGCTCGGAACGAAGAGACTGACTGAAGAGCAGTGGCATCAGGCATTGCAAAAATCAATACAGGTACAGGAATACATATCCGACCAGGTGTACCAGACCCGCAAGAAGGACTACGACAACCCTTTCCGCAAGATCACCTACGACAGCGATGCCGAACTCAAAGCCGCCCTTGGAACCGTGGAGGAGAATGAATTCATCATACAGGTGCGGAAGGAGACGGAGGAGTATAAGGAGAAATTGAGGGCGATTATGGAGCGGAAATAGGGCGGAAGGGCAGGAGGGCAAAAGGGCAGAAAGTAAAGTCTTAAAGATTTAAGAAAAAAGTAGAGACGCATGATTATGCGTCTCTACTTTCTGCCCTTTTGCCCTCCTGCCCTCTTGCCCTATTTCGCATACTGTTGAATTACCTGGATCAGGCTCCTCTGGCAGACCTTGCAAAACTCCAAATGCCTGGTATACATGATGCAGTCGATTTGTGATCGGTAGAGTCCTTTGGCCATGTAACCGGCACCTTCGAAGGCGCCGGCGACGGTACGGTATTTTTCCTGGCTGAAATACTGGTCTTCCTGGTCATACTGCCGCTGGAAAAGGGCTTCCATCACCTCTTCGGGAACCTTGGCGGCGCGCAGGCTGTCGCGCTCCTTCTGGATCTGGTACCCGAATTTATCGAAAGCTTCCTTATTCCACGGGGTGGGTATCGGGGTTGAAGGATCGATCAGGTCTTTCCATTTCAGGTTGGTTTTATCAAACAGGGCGGTAATATTCTTTTCCCAGGGTTCCACCTTGATTTCCGGAATCTCGTAGGAAACCGATGAAGTGTAGTATTCATCGGCCAGTCCGGCCATGTGGTGGCCCATTTCGTGGATCATGATGTAGGGGGCGAACTTGTTGTCGACCGAAACGGTGGTGTAAAGTCCGTAGATGCCGCCGCCGCCATAGGTCCGTTCATTCAGCATAATCACCATAAAATCATAGGGAACGGCTGAAGCGGCATCCCTTACGGCCTTGTTGTCGTAGGTGAGGGCATAGCGCTCCGAGTCGAATGCGCCATACTGGACCGAAAGGGGAGTGCGCTTGTAAACTCCCGGATGCGGCTTGCACACGCCCGATTCAGCGGCGGGGGTTTCAACGGCGCGTATGTTGATATCGGCACGTCGTGATTTGAACGGCTCGGCCGACATCAGGATTTCCGACATCCGCCTGGCATCGGTTCGGAATTTCTCCAGATCGGCAGCTGCATATCCGTCGCCAAGCAGCACGATATCAACCTTTTCCGTAGCCGGGCCATTTTCCTGGACCACATCCACTTTCTCCGGATGGTCACGTTCAGCCGGATTCACTAATCTTGAGGCCGGATCGATATTCATCGTCCAGATCTCCTGGAATTTGTTTTCCGCATTCCGTTTTTTCATCACCAGGGTAACCGGCTCCTTCGGCCAGGGAAACCGAACCGATTCATGGAATGTGCCCCACTGTTCGCCGGCTTCGGGGATCGACTGCCATTCGCCGAACACGCTGCCGAATCCGCGGGAATAGAGCAAAACTTTGGTTTTTGTATCTGCCACTTCAAAGAAATAGGCGCCTAGTTCGAGTTCGTCGATCAGCACCGTTTTGCTGCCCGGCCAAGGACCGTCGTTGACCGTACGATCCGGTGAGAAATGCTCTTCGGTTGCCGTGCCGGAATGGAAATAGTCCACCCGCATGGTTTTATCGGTGAACCAGGTGTTAAAATCGGGGTTGCCCTTGTTGACCGACTGGAAAACGGCAATGGCGGGGGTGGTGGCAGCTGCTTTCTGTTCATCCGGGTTGTTGGTGCAGGAACAGGAGAGCAGGAGGACCAGGAAAAGGGGAGATAAGGGGCGCATGGGATGTTTGTTTTGGTTTATTATTATCAAAGATATAATGTTAACAGGGATAAATTCGCCCCTGTGCAGGCATTTGCCAGATGCCTGGGACGCATATATGCGTCCCTACCATGTCCTGCGGGCGTGCACGGTGGCATCCCCGGCCTGAAGGCCGGGGTTACTGATGTCTGCCGATGCGAGCTGGTTATTTGAACACTCCGCTTCCTGGTTGAAAATTCATCGGTAAACTCAGGATGATTTTCTTCATCGATTCGAGTGAGGACCAAAGGAGATCTCCGTTAAAGATCTGGTAATCTCCGTTCGGATAGAATTCGAGCTCGCCCTTGCCGATAACAAACAGGGATATTTCATCATCCCACAGAACCGATGGATCCTGTTTATTCTTAAAGACCAGCAGGGAGTCGTTGAATTTCAGACTTCTGCAGAAGGGCTTTGCCGTCGAATCTGTATGATAATAAATCGGATATGGGAATTGGGGTGCATAAGGCAGATACCCCGGCTGTCCGGTAGCTTCGTTATAGTAAAACACACTGTCGATGAAAAACTTTGGCCTGTTTGCCTGGGCTTCGAGGGATCCCAGCCATTTCGCGACGATGATTGAATCCGGGATGCCCGTTTTAAGGACTGTGTACTGGCCGCGATGCAGTTCATTAGGGTATAGACACGAAAGAAAATTGCCCAGGGAACCGGCATAGGCTCTGTGCCGGTTTGTATTCCACAGTTCTGTCCTAACTGCAGATTCGGGTTTCATCTCCTCAAAAAGGGCAACTCCCTGGTAGGTGAAAAAGCACTGGTTTTTACCGGCGGACCTAAATTGCTTGGTGTCATTGAAAATGAAATAATCGAGGTAATAGGTGAGGGTATAGCCCAACTTCAGGTTCTGAATAATCAGGGGCACTGCAGCACTGGCAATGACCCGGTCTCCCTCTTTGCGGAACCTGACGCTTTCGGGGTTGACCAGCTTGCATTCATAATTCTTTGTATCACCCAGAAAGTACTGATAAAAAATGCTCAGGTAGTACCTCCGGTCGGCCGCAGCAGCCCGGTCGCGGTCACCGACGATCTCCACCTCCTTAAATCCGAAAACCTTGGGAGTGAGTGAAATATTCAGGAAAGAGCCTTTGCTCAGGGCTGAGGCCAGCCACTCCTTTTTAAATCCGTAACTCAGGTGACTGAACGCCAGTTCCGTTGTTGACATCGGAATTTTAGTCAGCGTAAATTCCCCCTTTTCATTGGTCAGGGTGGCTATGGTTGTATTGGGAACGAAGACGGTGAGGAAAGGAATGGGCTCTTTTGTTTTGGTATCCACCACGATGCCGCGGGCGGTTAAAAAGCTGTTCTGAGCCATGGCGAGTGCGGGCAACCCCAGCAGCATCCCCAAAAGAAGGATGGCGATTCGATGATTAAACCTCGCAGATTTCATGGTTAATCGGAATAAAATGGATAGGAAGAGCACAGGGGGATGATCAAAGGTACAAAATTTTTGGTAGGGGATGGGATATAAATAGGGCAGGAGGGCAAGAGGGCAGAAGGGCAGAAAGGAAAGTAAAAAGCAATAAGTAGCATAAGGTGCTAATTATAAGCGAACTAGTAACTTGTTGCCTAACGTTTTTATCCTTTACTTCTTGCCCTCTTGCCCTCTTGCCCTTGTGCTGATTCAGAGTCTAAAGAGTTCTCTTTGAGGATTTTCGGTATCAATCGCCCTGACGCTAAGGGTAAAGTTGGGATAGGCAGCTGGAAAAGCCTTGTATTTTTCAGGCTGAAACGCGGCATCATTATACTTTATTTCGATGGCATTTCCCGATCCGTCAGAGTTTCGGATGATAAAATCGATCTCATTTCCGTCTGTGGTTCGCCAGAAAAACAGATCGCTGGAGAGTGAAGATTCCCGTATCCGGATAAATGCAAAGTTTTCAGCGACTTCACCCCTGTCAATTCTTTGAAAAACCGGATTGAACTGGTTCATCAGGGCATTCCGCAAGCCCAGATCGTTGAAATACGCTTTGGGCATTTTGGTAAGTTCTTTTCTGATATTCCCATGGAAGGGTTTCAACAGAGCCAGATGGTAACATTTCCGGAGCACATAGAGGTAGTTTTCTACCGTGGTAGCGGCAATTCTAAGTGTAAGGGAAAGTTCGTGCATATTCATCAGGGATCCGGTCTGATGAGACAGAAGCAGCATCAACTGATAGAATTTATCAGGGTTACTTATGTTGGATTCCTGTATGTCTCTTTTAATGAAGGAGTTCAAAAGGTCATTAAGGATACTTTTCTTTTCTTCCACATTCGCGGCAAGTACCACAGCCGGATATCCTCCATACGTCAAGTATTCGTTAAATAAGGATCTGATTTCGTTCAAGTTGGCAGGATGATACTGAAGCTGATCGCGCATGGCCGACAGCTCTTGCATGAGTTCATCGGAACCTGTGCGGAATTGCAGAAATTCATCGAACCCAAGGGTGTACAATTCAAACAGTCGTTTTCGGCCCGCCAAAGAATCTTTGAATTTCTGGTCGATGTAGAATGCACTGCTTCCCGTCACTACCAGTTTCAACTTCCCCGCATGTTTGTCATACAAGAGTTTGAGAAAATTGGACGGATCAGACAAATATTGGATTTCATCAATCAGGATGTAGATCTTTTGTGCATCATTCTTAATGACAAAGTCAAAGATAAATTCCGGATGCTGGTTCAGTCTTGACAATATCGAATGGTCCTCAAGGGTAAGCATAACCACATATTCGCCCTTTCCCTTAAGATAATCGGCTACCTGGTTGAGCAAGGTTGTCTTGCCGGATTGTCTGGGTCCCGTAATCACACTCACTTCGCGCGAGTCCAGATGCGGGATAATCTGATGATATAGCTTTCTGATCAGCATTTAATACATTATTAGACTACAAATATCGGATATTTATAGTGTAACAACAAAAAAATATCGAAGAGATTGACGAGTTTTCCAGGGGTCTGTAGGGGGTGGGACAAAATGGGGTTGGGGTAAAAGACAGAGGGCAGAGGGCAGAAGGCAAAAATAGTATTAAGGGATAAGAAAAAAGAATGAAGTTTATACTGTAATAGATTTATAATTAAGCAAGTAAGTCGAAAGCCCCTTCTTTCTTAGTCCATCTTTCTTTTTACTAATTTTTGCCTTCTGCCCTCTGCCCTTTGCCTTTTTGTTCCAGTCCCTACCACGTCCTTGGCCAGGGGTGGTGGAATCCCCGGCCTGAAGGTTCACCAGTTCACAAAATTCAAATGTTTCGTCCACCTGCCGCCCATCAGCGAATCCATGGATTTGTAATCCAGACTATAACCCTTTAGTTCGGTTCTTCTGGTTAATGCAAAGATACCCAGGCCATTTTCGATATTGGTGTAAGTACCAAGGTCGACATCGAGGTCGGATGTAAGGGTTTCAAGATATTGATATAGTGCTGGGTCGGCAGCCTGAACGGTGAAATCGAGGGAGATGAATTTCCGGATATCATCAGGCCGGTAATCCCTGATTTTTTTCGGACCCAGCGATGGGAACCGGCGGGTGGCGGTCTTATCGATCGAATAGTCGGTGTCCCACACTCCGTCTGCTTCCCAATCCCAGCGGACCTTCAGTCTCCATAGATCCTGTGTGGCATTCAGTGAGGCGGAAGCATCAAAGAGGAACAGTGTGGCCGTATCCCCTTCGGGCGGGAACACTGTGAACCGGGCCTGAATTCCGGTTTCCGGAGGATCGGTGCAAGCGATAGCAAAAAGGCTCAATATCAGGGTTATTATCAGTAACCGAATGCTCATACTAAGGATTGAATAAGCAGGTAAGTAACACGTTGTCTTGGGGGGACAAACAAAGGTATAAATTTTGTTTTGTTCTGGAGAAACATTGGAGGTGATCTTTGATTTGAAGTTGCAGATACTGTTTTTCGACCGGCCTGATCGAAAATTTCTTAAATTTGTTAAAAAGTAAACTATGCTTACAAAAGACAAAATAATCAAGTCCTTCGATACGCTGCCTGATAATTTAACCATTGATCAGGTGATCGATAGAGTCATCATGTTGGATAAGATTGAACAAGGATTAAAGGACGTTGAAGACGGAAATGTTTTTACCACTGAAGAAGTTAAAGTTAAGCTCAGTAAATGGTTAAAGTAATTTGGACAGCCAGATCCTTGACTGACCTTGAAGAAATTGGAAAATATATTTCCAAAGATTCTACAAAGTATGCGAAATTGATACTTGAAAAGCTACTTGAAACCGCTAACCTTATTGAACAGAATCAGTTAATCGGACGAATTGTTCCAGAGGTAAAACAAAAGGACATCAGAGAAATAATCAGGGGCAGTTTCAGAATTATTTATCAAACACAGGCCAAAGAATACGCCTACATATTGACCGTTCATCATAGTTCCAGGTTGCTTGCGAATAATCCCGCATTTAAGAAAAAGTGATGCTGAAACTTGAAAGCTAAACCGATCCTTCTCACCTGTCCTTGAAATTCAAATGATTTGGCCAAATTACGGCCATCTGACAGATTCGATTCGTTGATAAATATTTTAAACCTTGAAATCATGGGGTTAATAAAGGAACCGGTTGGAGTGGATTTTATAATTCAAAGTAAACCTCTGAATGAAAAACAACAGAGGGAACTTAGTGAGTTCATTGCGAGGAGAAAATCTGAAATTATGCTGAAGTCAAAAAAGAAATCTGAAATACGACCAACAGTTTAATAGGGAAGGATTAATGCCTTATCAAAAACGATAATCACCAATCCCAATTGGTCACAAAGCCCAAATTGCGGGTAAACCTGCCTCGTGATAGGGAGTCCTGAGAAACCGGTGAGAGAATTAAATTCGAATAGCTTATAGTCCTTTTTGAACTAATCACGCTCAAAGCTCCTGGAATGGAGGGTCCTGGGGTAAAAACATTGACTTCATCAGTACAACCAGAGAATACTGACGTGAGAAAAACGAAGGCAATGATTTTTTGCCTCTTTCAAAATAATGAGAATCGGCGATCCTGCCCAACCATTTCAAAGAACAGGAGTAACAATTATCATTATCTTGGATACAAAATCATTCAGTATGAAAAACCTATCGTCATTCGTTATAGGGACATTTTTCCTGGTCGCTATCTCTGGCTGCGGAGACAAATCAAGTAAACAAAATGTCGGCTCAGAAGAAGTCTTATCGGCATATATTCAGGGACATACCTCCGGGACCATCGGATCGGGCGAGTCGGTCCAGGTTTTATTGACCAACCCGGTGGAAGGGTACCTGGCAGGCGAGGAGATCAGGGAGAAATTGTTTGAGTTTTCTCCTTCGGTCAAGGGAAAGGCTTTCCTGACGGGCAATAGTGTGGTCGAATTCCGTCCGGATAAACCACTTAAAAACGGCACCCGGTATACGGTGAGTTTTAATCTGGCACGATTAGTTAACGCACCTCAGATCGATGGTATTTACTCTTTTGATTTTGAGGTAGTACCACTGGATTTCTCTGTGCTGAAAGGGAATATAGTCGTTGGAGCTTATGATCAGGAGGGGCTCCTGAAATATGAGGGCAGGATTTTATGCTCCGACCGGATCAGCCCGGAAGATATGGCCAGGATGTTTACTGTAAAGGGGTTGGGAATACCGGGTACTGTCCGGTTTGAGCCCATCGATGCCACCACGTTGCAGTATAGGGTCGATAGCATAAACCGGCCTGATGAACCGGATTCCTTTACGATTCAATGGAATGGGAGTAGCATTAAAATTAAGGAATCAGGAAGTTACGAGATTGATGTTCCGGGTAAGAATGAGTTTAAAGTTTTGAATGTCAGTGTCGAGCATGGTGAAGAGCAGTTTATCCGGATCGATTTCTCCGATCCGCTTGACCCATCCCAATCCCTGCAAGGGCTTTTTGTGTTGGGGGAGAATATCGAGCTTCGCATTTCTCGTATAAATAACACGGTTTACCTCTATCCGGTCAACCAACTATCGGGGGAAGTGAAACTCTGGATTGAAGCTGGTATCCGAAGTGATAGAGGTAACCTGCTAACAGCGAATGAGAGTTTCATGCTTGCCATGGAGGCTTCTGCTCCGCAGGTGGAGTTTATCGGTAACGGCAGCATCATGCCCGATTCAAAAGGGCTGTTTCTGCCTTTCCGGGCGGTGAGTTTGCGTGCCGTGGATGTAATCGTTTACAAGATATTCACCAGTACTATTCCGCAGTTCTTTCAATATAATACACTGAATACGAGTGATAATATTAAAAGTGTCGGGCGCCCTGTGTACCGCAAAACGATTCGCCTTGACCTGAATAAGGGACTCGATTTGACGAAATGGAATGTGTTTTCCATCGACCTGACACCTCTCGTCAAAAAGGATCCGAAGGCACTCTATAAGGTTGAGATCCGTTTTCGCCTGCCATTCGCTGTTACTGAATGTACCGGGCAGCCAACCGGGGATCTTGCTTCCTATTACCTTCCGGAATCTTTTGACGAGGAGTACCTGGCCAACTGGGATTCCGATGGATATTATTATGAGGATTATTACCCGGCTGACTTTAACTGGGAAAAGCGGGATGACCCATGCGATGTCTCCTACTATATCCCCGACCGGTTTATCAGTAAAAATATTTTAGCTACCAATCTGGGCATTCTGGTTAAATCATACGATCATCGGAAGTTATCGGTGGTTGTGACGAACTTATTAACAGCCAAGCCCATGTCGGGTGCCAAAGTGAAGCTGTATAATTTTCAGCAACAGGTTCTTGGGGAGGGAATTACCAACGGAGACGGTATTGCCGAGGTGGCCCTTGATGATGTTCCTTACCTGGTTGAGGCCTCAGCGGATAACCAATCCGGATATCTGCGGGTTGACGATGGATCGTCCTTGTCAACCAGCAGTTTTGATGTGGCAGGGGATGAGGTCAAGAAGGGGATCAAGGGATTTCTTTATGGAGAGAGGGAAGTCTGGCGGCCAGGCGACACCCTTTTTATGACCTTCATTTTATTTGACCGGGAGAAACTTCTGCCGTTGGATCAGCCTGTTGTGTTCGAGCTGTATAACTCGAAAAGCCAACTGGTCACGAAGCAGGTTAAAACATCAGGAAAGGATGGATTTTATTGTTTTCCAACTCCCACAGCCGATGGCGATCCAACGGGAAACTGGATGGCGGCTGTTCAGGTTGGCGGCACCCGTTTTGAAAAGCAGGTTAAAGTGGAGACCATCAAACCCAACCGGCTGAAAATCAATATCGATTTCACCAACAGTCCCTTGCGCTCCGGTAAACCAGGACAGAAAGCGCTTTTCCGGTCGGCCTGGCTGCATGGCGCATCAGCAGGGAACCTGCGCGCGGAGGTTAAGGTGAGGTTTACAAGAGGAAAGAGCGCGTTTGCCGGTTATGCCAACTACGTGTTTGAGGATCCTTCAAAAGATTTCAGCTCCTATGAAGAGACAGCCTTCGACGGATTGCTCGATGGAGACGGATATGTTGAGTTTCCGTTGAATTTCCAGGCAAACCAGGAGGCTCCCGGGATGTTGAACGCGATTTTCAACAGCCGGGTTTTTGAGCAGGGAGGTGATTTCAGCTCGGATATGATTTCGGTGCCTTACTCGCCCTTCGAGCGTTATGTGGGGATTTCAACCGGAGGCTCGGATGAAACCCGACAAACTCTGGAAACGGGGAAAGATCACACCATCCAGGTGGTTGTTCTGAACCCCGACGGAGCTCCAGTAACGGCCTCAGGATTGATTGCCCGGGTTTACAAGATCGAATGGAGATGGTGGTGGGGTGCCTCGCAGGAGGATCTGGCCTCTTATATCGGCCGCAAGGATGTGTACATGGTTCAGGAAACGGTGATTAATGCACCCAGCGGAAAGGGAAGTTTTTCTTTCCGGGTGGATTATCCGGATTGGGGAAGGTATATGGTGATCGTATCCGACACGGAAAAAGGGCACAGTACCGGGCAAATTTTGTATATCGACTGGCCTTCGTCGGTTGACCGCAGCGGCCGCGAGAATCCTTCGGGTGCTGCCATCCTGAGCTTTTCGGCGGATAAGAAGGTTTATCACCCGGGAGACAAGGCGCAGATCACTTTTCCAAGCATGGAAAATTCCAGAGCCCTGATGACCATCGAATCGGGAACGCGGGTTGTTGAATCACGATGGGTTGAAACCCAAAAGGGCGAGACCCGGGTCAGTCTGGATATCACTTCCGAAATGACTCCGAACGTATATGTCTATCTGACCTTGCTTCAACCGCATGCAAACAGCACCAACGATCTGCCGATCCGCATGTACGGGGTGATTCCCCTGATGGTGGAGGATCCCGGCAGCCGGTTACAGCCTAAAATCAAGCTGCCGCCGGAGATCCGGCCAGAACAGGACTATACGGTTGAGATCAGCGAGCAGAGCGGCAAGGCGATGACCTATACCCTGGCGGTGGTGGACGAAGGCCTGCTGAACCTAACCCGATATAAAACGCCTGATCCATGGACTTTCTTTAATATGAAGGAGGCTCTCGGGGTTAAGACATGGGATAATTTCAGTGATGTTTTAGGGGCTTACGGTGGGCGGCTCGAAAGTGTACTTGCGATAGGGGGTGATGGAGGATTGATCAACCCGTCGGATCAGAAAGCCAACCGGTTCAAACCGGTTATCAGTTTTTTAGGGCCATTTGAACTAAAAAAAGGCGGATCGAACAAGCATACCTTGCGAATGCCGAACTATGTGGGCTCCGTGCGGGCAATGGTTATCGCCGGCAAGAACAACGCCTGGGGATCGGCTGAGGCAACCGCCCCGGTTAAGAAACCCCTGATGGTGCTGGCAACCCTGCCCAGGATACTCAGCTACGGTGAACAGGTGGAAGTTCCGGTCAGCATCTTCACCCTTGATGAGAAAATAAAAAATGTGGATGTCAGGATCTCAGTTGAGGGGCCGCTTGAACCGGTTGGTTCAGTCCAAAAAAGCGTGCCGGTGCCGAAAATGGGGGAAGTGGTTGCCACTTTTTCCCTGAAATCAGCCAACAAATCAGGCACAGGCATCATCCGGGTAGAGGTCAGCTCGGGTCAGGAAAAGGCCTTTCATGAGATTGAGGTAGCCATACATAACCCAAACCCAACGATTTCGAAATCAGTACGTTTAGTTCTTGAGCCCGGTAAGGAACAGAAGCTGGAACCTGCCTTCGAAGGGGATGACGGCACAGTGGAGAGTTTTGTGGAAGTAGCCACCCTTCCTTCTTTCGACCTGGAAAAACATCTCAAGTACCTGATTTCTTATCCCTACGGTTGCGTTGAACAGACCACTTCATCGGCATTTGCACAGCTCTGCCTGGGGCAGTTGGCGGAATTATCGGATAAGGAACAGAAATTAACCGAGCGGAACATTTCGGCGGCTATACTGGCAATTGCCAAGTTTCAGCTGCCCGATGGCAGCCTCAGTTTTTGGCCGGGAAGCATGACTACTTCCTCGTGGGGAACTACCTATGCCATGCATTTTCTGCTGCTTGCCGAGCAAAAAGGATACCTCCTGCCAGCCGGTTTTAAAAAGAAACTGGTTTCTTATCAGTCAAAGAACTCATCGGCTCCCGGTGGATCCGGCGACTATCAGCCCGATTACGATCTGCAGCAGGCTTATCGGCTCTATACCCTGGCATTGGCCGGACAGCCCAACCTGAGTGCCATGAACAGAATGATCGAGCGGCCGGAGCTTAAAACGAGTGCCTCCTGGATGCTTGCTTCGGCGTATTGTATTATCGGTCGCACGCAGGTGGCTGATAAACTGATTTTAAGATTGAAAACCGACCCGGTTGATACCTATCCCGTTCCAGGCAGTACCTTCGGATCCACCCTTCGGGATCAGGGAATTATTCTGAATGCCTTGAATCTGATGGAGAGGGAAGAATCTGCTTTCGATCTGGTTGAAAAGATGGCCAGGGAATTGCAAAACAGTGAAGTCAGTACTCAGACCGCTGCCTATTGCCTGTATGCGATTGCCGAGTTTGCCGGCAAACGGAAGGATAAGGGCAGCCTGAATTTTACGGTTGTTACCGGATCAGAAAAAACAGCGGTGAAATCGAAAAAGCCGGTTTACCGGATGGGATTGTCCTCTGAAAATGGAACAGCAACTGTCCGTGTGATCAATCCGGGAGCTGATAAACTATACGCGACAGTTACCACCATTGGCCAGCCTGCCATAGGAGAGGAGGAGACATTCTATTCAAATATTAAAATGACAGTCGATTATCTCGATCTGCAAAACAGGCCCCTTGACGTTGGCCGGTTGGCGCAGGGAACGGATCTTAAAGCACAGGTAACGATAGAAAATCCAGGTCTGTACGGAAAGTATGATAACATGGCGCTCAGCCAGGTTTTCCCTGCTGGCTGGGAAATCGTCAATTACCGGGTTACCGACCAGGAAAGTTTTGTCGCTGAAAGCCCATTCGAATACCGCGATATCCGGGACGACCGCGTTCATACTTTTTTCACGCTGGCTCCCGGACAGTCGGTTACCTATGAAGTGTTGCTCAATGCTGCCTATACCGGGCGATTCTATTTGCCTGCGCTTCAGTGCGGAGACATGTATGACCGGAAGATTTCCGGAGTGATCAAAGGCCAGTGGGTACAGGTGGTCAAATGATTCCATCCCGGATTTCCTGCTGGATAACAAAGCTCAGGATCCGCCATTGGCTGATCCTGGGCTTTGTTGTGCTGGTTGGAACCGGTTTTATGCTGATCCTGCCCAATCCCCTGTTTGATAAACCCACCAGCACGGTCGTTTACGATCGGACAGGTAATCTTATGGGTGCCCGTATTGCGGATGACGGTCAATGGCGCTTTTCGGGCGGCGATAGTGTTCCGGAGAAATTCCAGACCTGCCTGATTGAGTTTGAGGACCGCTACTTCCGAAAGCATCCCGGAGTGAATCCTTTCGCCCTGGGCCGGGCTGTTGGTCAGAATATCCGAAACCGGCGTATTGTCAGCGGCGGCTCGACTATTACCATGCAGGTGATTCGCCTGGCCAGGGGCAGCAAACCAAGAACTCTCTGGCAGAAAATGATCGAAATGATTATGGCGCTTAGGCTCGATTTAACCCGTTCAAAGGATGAGATTATCAGACTTTACAGTTCTCATGCCCCTTTCGGCGGCAATGTGGTGGGGCTGGAAGCGGCTTCGTGGCGTTACTTTGGACGCGATGCTCACGATCTCTCATGGGCAGAAGCTGCTACCCTTGCCGTGCTTCCCAATGCACCGGGGCTTATGCACCCGGGAAGAAACCGGGAGGCACTCAGAAACAAGCGCGACCGGCTGCTTGACCTGCTGGTTAAAAGGGGCCGCATCGATTCGTTAAACTTCGAGCTTTCCCTGGCCGAAGAACTGCCAGAAAAGCCCTTACCGCTGCCTGATATTGCCCCCCATTTTACCGATTGGATGAGCGGAACCCATCATGGCCTGGTGGTGAACAGTACACTGGATTCCCGTTATCAGGATGCTGCTCAGCGGATTGTAAATACCCATGCTGCAAGACTTGCCGGAAACCAGATCCACAACATCGCCGTGCTGGTTATGAACAACAATACCGGTGAAGTTCTGGCCTATATTGGAAACACGGAAGGCAGCTCAAAAGAGCATAGTCCGATGGTCGACGTGATCCGTCAGCCACGCAGCAGCGGTAGTTTACTCAAGCCGATATTGTATGCGGCACTGATCAACGCAGGCGAGATTCTCCCAAACACACTGGTGCCGGATATTCCGATTACGATCGGGAACTTTACCCCAAAAAATTTCAATCAGGAATATGATGGAGCTGTTCCCGCCGAAGAGGCGCTGATCCGGTCACTGAATATCCCTGCTGTCCTGATGTTACGCGATTTTGGACTGGACCGCTTCTATAACGTATTGAAGGAACTTCGGATGCCCACATTGATCTATCCGGCTGATCATTACGGCCTCTCGCTCATACTGGGCGGCGCCGAGATTACGCTGTTGGATATTTGCAGGATTTACAGCGGGTGGGCCCGAACACTGATTTACTCAGAGACCCATCGGAATTCTCGAGATTTTGCGATCCATGATCCCGTGGTAGAATTTTCAAACGGGGTTCTGCAAACACCCCGGAAACAACAGCGAATGCTGAGTCTGGCTTCGATCTGCCTGGCACTTGAGGCAATGAAGAACGTTAAGCGTCCGGAATCGGAAGCAGGCTGGGAATCATACATGTCGGCCCGGCCTATCGCATACAAAACCGGAACCAGCTTCGGTTTCCGCGATGCCTGGTCTGTAGGAGTCACCCGCGATTACCTGGTTGGGGTTTGGGTAGGGAATGCCGACGGAGAGGGACGAACCGGACTTACCGGATACCAGGTGGCTGCCCCGGTGATGTTTGACCTGTTCGGATTCTTGCCACGTGGAGGATGGTTTGAAACTCCCTGGGAGGAGCTGGTACCCGTTTCTGTCTGTCAGCAATCGGGCATGCGTGCATCCCGATATTGTGAGGATATTGATACCGTTTGGGTTCCAGAGCCATGCCTCGAGACCCGGGTTTGTCCCTATCATGTTCAGATAAATCTTGATGAGTCTGGCCGTTACCGGGTCAACAGCCGCTGTTACCCGGTGTCAAAGATGCTGAATTCATCGCAGTTCGTTTTGCCGCCCACAATGGCACGATACTACCGGGTAAGGAATCCATTCTATCCGGTCCTGCCCGTCTGGATGCCAGGTTGTGATCCATCCGAACAGGAGGTTCCTTTTGAACTGATCTATCCGCATCCAGGCGATAAAATTTATGTTCCGCTGGAAGGGAATGCCTTGCGTGGAAAGGTCATTCTTGAAGCCACCCATCGCGATCCTTCCTCCCGATTATTCTGGTATCTCGACGAAAAATACCTGGGAATTACAATATTACATCACAAAAGGACCATTCAGCCAGAACCAGGCATTCATAAACTCGTCCTGATGGATGATCTCGGTTACGTGCTCAATTGCTCATTCGAGGTGCTCGAACCCGTGGGGGCCCGTTAACAATTTTCCATCCTGATTGTCCTACCCTAAACATTTATTTTATGAGAAGATCAGTATCTGTACTATCCATCTTGTTTTTTATTCTGATATCGGTGCCGGCCATGGCCCAGAAAACCGACTCCAACGTCTTTGGCGACGTGAAATCGAAGGGGGAGCATGTACCTTTTGTAACCGTTTACCTGGAGGGAACCACTTTCGGAACTACAACCGATGTTACAGGTCACTACATGCTCGTAAACCTGCCTGTCGGGGATTACATCCTGGTTGCCCAGGCACTGGGGTACAAAAAACAGAAAACAAAAATCAGCCTTGAAAAGGGAAAATCCATCGAGATAAATTTTGATCTGGAGGAGGAGGTTCTTTCTCTCGATGACGTGGTAATAACAGGAACGAAAACTTTTAAGCGTCAGACTGATTCACCGGTTATTGTGAATGTGCTGGATGCTAAAACAATGGGGATGATTCAGGTGAATACCTTATCGGAAGGACTGGTTTTCCAGCCCGGGCTAAGGCTCGAGACCGACTGCCAGACCTGCAACTACACTCAGCTCCGGATGAACGGCCTTGGAGGTGCCTACTCGCAGATCCTGATCAACAGCCGGCCGATTTTCAGTCCGCTTACCGGCCTATATGGCCTCGAGCAGATCCCGTCAAACATGATTGAGCGGATCGAGGTGGTGCGGGGCGGGGGATCGGCCCTCTACGGATCCAGCGCGATTGGCGGAACGGTTAATGTGATCACGCGCATCCCGGATAAAAACTCGTATGAAGTGATGTTCAACCAGGGACTTATCGGAAAATCAACCGGCGATAACCTCCTGAACGGAAACCTCAATGTGCTTTCGCAAAAACGAAATGCCGGCGTGTCAGTTTTTGCTTCCCGCCGGGAGCGGGGAATGTATGACCAGAATGGCGATAACTATTCCGAGTTGCCGAAATTGAAGAGCAATTCCTTTGGGTTTACCTCTTTTTTTATGCCCGCCGCGAACCAGAAAATCGAGCTAAGCCTCACCAGCATGTATGAGTACCGCTATGGCGGGGAGATGACCGACCTGCCGGCGCATGAGGCTGGTCAGTCGGAAGAGCGTACGCACAACCTTGTTATGGGGGGGATTGATTATGAGATCGATTTCAATGACGACAACAGCTCTTTTATTTTTTATGCTGCTGCTCAGGATAACAAGCGCAAGCATTACACCGGCATTATCCCGGATGATTCCGCCGGGATACTGAACCACTATCTGAATCCGCCCTATGGGAATACGCTGAATACCACGCTGCAGGCGGGTTTCCAGCTGAACCACCGGATCAATGCCTTTCTCGGGGGAACCAACGTTATTACAGGGGGTGCTGAATATCTCTCGGATGATGTGGATGATCAGATATTTGCCTATCGGTATCACCTGGATCAGGTGGCCAGGAATGCAGGAGTATTCCTGCAGAGCGACTGGCAGATTTTCCGCGGCCTGACTCTTCTCACCGGAGTGCGGGCCGATAAGCACAACATGTTGACAACCTGGGTGTTCAACCCCCGGGTATCCGTTTTATACAAGCTTGGGGACTTTTTCCAGTTCCGCTCTTCCTGGGCAACCGGATTCAGGGCTCCGCAGGCTTTCGATTCCGATATGCATTTCAGCTTTGCCGGCGGCGGCGTATCGCGGGTGGTCCTGGGCTCAGGCCTCCGGCCGGAATATTCCACCACCTTCAACGGGTCGGTGAATTTCGACAAGCCCACGGAGAAGTATGTCATCGGATTTACCGTAGAAGGGTTTTATACCCGCCTTCGCGATGCATTTATACTGGAGGAGGTTGGCAGCGATGAATTCGGGCTGATCTATGAAAAGCGGAATTCTCCCGGCTCCACCGTGATGGGAACGACTGCAGAGATCCGGGCCAACTATAACCGCAAAGCCCAGCTTGAGGCAGGCATTACCTTCCAAAAGAGTACGTATGATTCGCCGGTTACCTTCTCCTCCGACCTCGAACCCCAAACCTCCTACCTCAGGTCCCCCGACCTTTACGGCTACACCACCCTGACTTTCACCCCATCCGGTCGTTTATCCGCCGCCCTCACCGGGGTATATACCGGGCGCATGACTCTCCTGCACGTGGCCGGCTCGCCGGAGCTTCCTCTTAAGGATACCTATGTGACCACCGATCCCTTTGCAGAAGTCAGTCTGCGCATCGCTTACCTGCTTACAAGCTCCAGGCTTGACACGAACTTCGAGATTTTTGGGGGAGTGAAGAACATCCTGAATGCGTACCAGAAAGATTTTGATACGGGCAAATACCGCGATAGCAACTTCATCTACGGCCCGTCGGCACCGAGGACGGTGTATGTGGGGGTGAAGATCAGGTCGCTGTAAAGGGTTACCAGTTGCCGGTTGCCGGTTTTAGCTTTGAAGTTGCCTCAGAGCGTAGCCCCTCCCTGGTCGAGGGAGGGGATGTGGTGGGTAGGGGATTCCTGCCTGCGCAGGAATGACCCATTCGGAGAGCCCTGTTCCCAACAACCGATACCCGAAACCTGACACCCCAAAATCGTAAATCGTCAATCGCAAATCGTAGATCCTCAGAATCGTTTCGTCCGAAAGTGGCAATACGGCGTTCCGCCGGTCTTTTCGTAGTATTCCTGGTGATATTCTTCGGCTGGCCAGAAGGTGACGGCCGGCTTAACTTTTGTGGCCACTTTGAGGCCCTGACTTTTCAGTATCCCGATAAGCTTTTCGGTTGTGGCTTTCTGATTCTCATCGGAATAAAAGACCACGCTTAAATATTGAGGTCCGATGTCCGGTCCCTGACCGTTGGTCTGCTCGGGATCATGAATTTCGAAAAAGAGCTTGGCAAGGGTCTCGTAGTTGGTTTTAGCCGGATCATACACCACTTTGATGGCTTCCACATGTCCGGTGGTGTGGGCGCAAACCTCCTTGTAGGTGGGATTTGCCTTGGTGCCGCCGGTGTAGCCGACCTCCGTGCTGATGACGCCCGGAGCCTTATCGAAATAGTGCTGTACTCCCCAGAAGCAGCCGCAGGCGAAGATGGCCGTTTCCGTTTTGCTTTTAGCCTGATTTTCAGCCGGATTGTATGGCGTGAAGTTCATGGAAATGGAGTTTACGCAATGCCGCGTATCCTTATCGGTATAGCCCTCTCCTTCAAACACATGGCCCAGATGTCCGCCGCAGTTGGAACAGACGATTTCGGTACGGCGGCCGTCGGCATCCGGCACCCGCTTTACGGCACCCGTGATTTCATCGTCGAAACTCGGCCACCCGCAATGCGAATCGAACTTGTCATCCGATTTGTACAAAGGTGCATCACACTGCTTGCAGGTGTAGGTGCCTTTCTCTTTCGAGTCAGTGAATTTTCCCGTAAAGGCACGCTCCGTGCCCTTATTCAGGATCACCCGCTTCTCCTCGGCAGTGAGGGGGTTGCGATGGGTGGGAGATTGGGAGTAAGTATCAGACATAATGGTTGTTAGAATCAAGAATATTAAAGTCGCTTTTCTCATATAAATCACAAATCACAAAAAACAAAAAACAAATAAAATCCAAAACTCAAAAATCAAATCCCAAACCGGCAACCGGCAACCGGTAACCGGCAACCATCTTCTAAAACGTTACAACAACTTTTTTGTTTATCTTTTCCTCCCTAAAACCTACCTATGAGTGCAATTCAGTTCAAGCACAAGATCGGCCTCGGTCTGGTCTCCTATATCGTGATCGGCTTTATGATCGGCGGCGGGATTTTCGTTTACACAGGAATCGTTTACCAATATGCGGCACAGGCGTTGCCGCTGGCGTATGCGCTGGCGGTGATCCCGGTTTTCATCAGCATGGTTCCGCTGACTTTGTTGGGATCGGCTGTACCCATTTCAGGAGCCAACTATATGTATGCCAGCCGAATGGTGTCGCCCGGACTCGCATTTACCGGTATCTGGGTATATGCCCTGGCCTCCTTTTTCGGTCAGATTCCGTTATACCTGATCGGATGCTCGCGGTATATCCAGTCGTTATGGCCCGATACGGATATTACCCTGATGGCCCTGGGCATCCTCACCTTCTTTTATCTGATCAACCTTTTCGGGGTAAAGATTGCCGCTCAGTTTCAGGGAATCCTGGTGCTGGTGCTGGTGGTGTCGCTGGTGATCTTTATCAGCGGCGGAATCGGAAGCGTGGAGTCGGTGCGGTTCCAGCCTCTGCTGGAAAAAGGTGCCGGCAACCTGATGTTAAGCTTTGCCCTCCTTACGTTCACCTATTTCGGCGGCAACGGGATCATTGAACTGGGCTCTGAAATCAAGAATCCGGGAAAGACCATCCCGCGGGCATTCTACATTGCCTTTCCGGTGGTTACCCTGCTTTATGTAGGCCTGGCTTTTGTTACGGTTGGGAGCGTACCCGGCGATTCCCTGAAAGGGGCGCAGGAGCCTTTGCTGGTGGCGGGTAAGTCATTCTTATCCAATGGGGTGTACATCTTTTTTGTTCTTGGTGGTGCCGTACTGGCGCTCCTGACCACCCTCAATTCCCTGCTGATCATCGGAACCCGATCCCTGCTGATGATTGTTCAGGACCAGATGCTTCCGGCCTGGCTGGGCAAGCTGACCCCAAAAAAGCAGGTGCCCTGGGTACTCCTGACCTTTATCTATGTGCTTTCCATTCTGGGGGTTATATCGGGCTTCTCGCTTACTACATTTGCCTCTTATGCGTCATTGGGCGGCCTGGTTATTTTTCTCCCGATATTGCTCGCGGCCTGGAAGTTTCCGAAGCATTATCCCGATAAATTCAGGGATTCACCCTTCAAAATCACCAGATTCTGGCTGAAAGTCTCTATAATCATCGGACTGCTGATGGTTTTCTTTTTCGGAATCATCATCCTGTATGATTTAAAAGCAGTATTTAAGATTTTATTTTTCCTGATGTTTATCGCAACGGGGTACGGGGCGTTCCTGCTGCGGAAAAGAAGGCTCAGGAAATTGGGTACACCACTGGAAACGATAATTAAACCGATGGGATTATGATGTTAATAGTGAGGAAGTTAAGGAATAGTGAGGTGTGGTCAGGTAAGTCATCTCGCGTCACGCTTCACGCGTCACGTTTAACGTATTCTGGTCACTGGTCACTGGTCACTGGTCTGATACTGTTGCTGGTTGCCGGTTGCCGGTTGCCGGTTAAAGAGAGCAATGGCGAAAAGTTGGAGTATGCCATCGCGATTCACGGCGGGGCAGGGGTGATTTTGAAGGAAAACCTTTCCGATGAGTTGGAGAAGGCCTATCTCCATATTTTGGATAGTGCGCTGACGGTTGGTGAGTCGGCATTGAAAGGCGGCGGGACGTCACTGGATGCGATCGAGAAGGTGATCCGGATCATGGAGGATTGTCCGCTGTTCAATGCGGGGAAGGGGGCGGTTTATACGCATGAGGGGTATAATGAGCTGGATGCGGCGATTATGGACGGATCCAACCTGATGGCGGGGGCGGTGGCAGGGGTGCGGAATGTGAAGAATCCCATCAGTTTGGCTCGGAAGGTAATGAGCAACTCTGCGCATGTGATGCTTTCAGGCAAAGGAGCCACTGAGTTTGCGCGGGAGCAGGGTCTGGAGATTGTCGACAGCAGCTATTTCTTTACCGACAGGCGCTGGAAGGATCTGCAGAAAGCCATTGATGAAGAAAAGAACAAGAAATTTGGTACGGTGGGCTGTGTTTGCTTGGATAAATACGGCAACCTGGCGGCCGGCACCTCAACTGGCGGCATGACCAACAAGCGCTGGAACCGCATCGGGGATACCCCGGTGATCGGTGCGGGCACCTATGCCAGCAACAAATCCTGTGCGGTGTCGGGAACCGGACATGGCGAGTTCTTTATCCGCTACACCGTTGCCCGCGAGATCGCCGCCCTGATGGAATATCAGAATATGACCGTCGAGCAGGCCGCAGAAGAGGTGATCATGAACCGCCTTAAAAATGCCGGAGGCGAAGGCGGTGTCATCGCCCTCGACCACAATGGCAACATCGCCCTTGTTTTTAACTCCCCCGGCATGTACCGCGGCGCGGCTGATAGCAAGGGGCGGCATGAGGTGGCGATTTACTCCAAATAACCCCTATGTTGCCCCCGAATTTATTCGGGGGGACCCAGGATGGCCAATGAAATGCTATGTTGCCCCCGAATTTATTCGGGGGACTCAGGTTGGCCCAATGAAACGCTATGTTGCCCCCGAATTTATTCGGGGGGCCCAAGTTGGCCTAATGAAATGCTATGTTGCCCCCGAATTTATTCGGGGGGCTCAGGTTGGCCCAATGAAACGCTATGTTGCCCCCGAATTTATTCGGGGGGGCCAAGTTGGCCTAATGAAATGCTATGTTGCCCCCGAATTTATTCGGGGGAATCCTTGAATCCATAAACCCTCATAAATTCAAGGTATTCATCCTGAAATGTCCTCTTCCTATGGTGTTCCTCCTGGTTTCTGATATACGCCTTGACCCTTTCGACTCCCGACTCGCTTACCGAAACCGCAAAATAACTCTCTTGCCAGGCAAATCTCCCAACCACCAACTTCTCCTGGTTAATCCAATGCGAGGATTCTCCCTTAATTAACTGAACAATCTTTTTGATATTCTGATCATCCCGTAACGAGACCAGACAGTGAACATGATCAACATGGCAATTGAGAATAATTGTGAAAACCTCTTTTTCCTTTGCATAGTTCCGGATATGGTCGATTAACTTTGATCGAATCTCTTTTCGGATCGAAGGTTCCCGGCCTTTGGTGGCCCAGACGACGTGGACCATGATTTTTGTGTGAGACATAATTCTGGAGTTTTCCCTATATAGATGCATGGATCACTGGGAAATGGAAATTTTGAGGGATAAATTTTGGGCTAAAGCCCCAAAATTGTTAAAGGCCAAACCTTTCAACCCCCCGAATAAATTCGGGGGCAACATAATATTTCATTGGCCATCCTGGGTCCCCCCGAATAAATTCGGGGGCAACATAGTATTTCATTGGCCATCCTTGGTCCCCCCGAATAAATTCGGGGGCAACATAAAATAAATTACAAAAAATTGTAAATATTACGAAATTCGTAATAAATTTGCAGCAATGTAACATATTTACAACGCTGCTCCCATGACTAAGAATCAGGAAATCAAGGAAAACGCCCGGAAACGACAAATTATCGACTCCGGAAAAACCCTGTTTTCCAAGTTTGGGTACCGGAAAGTGACCATCGAGGAGATCTGCCGGGCGGCGGGTGTCAGCAAAATGACCTATTACCGGTTCTTTGAAAATAAAATCGACCTGGTTCGCTTCATCCTGACAGAAATGTCGGACGAAGGGCGCCAAACATATCGGGCTATAATGGCTCTTGAGGTGCCGTTTGAGGAAAAGGTTCGTAGGACGATTAAGATGAAGGAAGAGTCGGCTGCGAAGTTCAGCGATGAACTTCTCAGGGATGTTTATGAGGATCGCGAGGGGGAGCTGGTGAGTGTGATTGAGAAAATGACCGTCGACTTCCTCGGCGAGGTTATGGCCGATTACCGGAAAGCCCAGGAGGAAGGCCACGTAAGAAAGGACCTGAATCTTAAAATCATCCCCTATTTCCTGAATCAGATCAATAATATGGTTAAGGATCCGGCATTGAACGTTGTCTATCAGGGTAATATGAAAGCCATCATGAAGGAACTGACCAATTTGTTCTTTTACGGGATTATGGAATCCGAAAGGGGGAAAAGTGATGAAAAGTAATCATCTTCTGTTCTCGCTTATTCTCCTGTCCTGCTGCTCTCTCAGCGGAAAGTCACAGAAACTCTCGTTTAACGGCCAGCTCTCCGCCTTCCATCTCTCAAAAATCGAATCCCCCTGGCAAACGGCAAATAGCCTGCGCTATATCCCGGAACTGAAATTTACCACCCCGATATCAAAAGGCTGGAAGTTCGATGCAGAGGCTTCAGCCAATGCGGATGCCCGGCTAAATTACATCTATGGCGACACGCTGTCAGGGTCTTTTAATCTCAAGCCCTACCGGATCTGGGGCCGTTTCTCATCGGAACGGTTTGAACTGCGCGCGGGACTTCAGAAAATCAACTTTGGCAGTGCCACCATGCTCCGTCCGCTGATGTGGTTCGATCACATGGATCCCAGAGACCCGCTTCAACTCACTGATGGTGTGTATGGACTTTTAGGACGATATTTTTTTCAGAACAACGCCAACATCTGGCTATGGGGAATCCTCCCGGGTAAAACTGCGAAAGGGTGGGAGATGCTGGTCTCCGACCGGAAAACCCCGGAATTCGGCGGCCGCATTCAACTGCCGGCCGGCAAGGGTGAGATCGCATTGTCGGGCCACTTTCGTCGCATTGCGGCTAATCCACCTGAACCGACTTTTTTTTCCTCAGCAAGTCCACTGCCCGAATATCGGGTTGGAATTGACGGGAAATGGGATATAGGGCCCGGCATTTGGTTTGAAGGCACCCATGTGTGGTATTCCAATCCGGCTTCCCCTTTCATCGAAACATCGATGCTAACAGTGGGTTCAGATTATACGCTCACCCTTGGTAATGGCTTAACCGTGATGGCTGAGCAGTTTTTTTACCAGTTTGCTAGATTCAATTATCCTAACTTCAGATCCCTCGCGTTTACGGCTACATCCCTAACGTATCCGTTGACCATGACCCACTCCCTCTCCGCCATGTTCTTCTATAACTGGACCTCAAAGGATTGGTACCGGTTTCTCAGTTGGCGGATCAGTTTGGAGAATATCAGTCTATATCTGATGGCCTTCTGGAATCCGGTTGAGTTTGATCTCTATCAGAATACCGGAAATTCAAACCTGATGGGAGGCAAGGGAATTCAGTTTATGTTTGTTTGGAATCATTAAGAACTTCAATATCAAATAGATAAAATGAAATCAAATCATTCAGTTATCAGTATCCGGAATCTGGTTAAGACCTTTCCGATGGGAAACCGGGAGTTCACCGCGCTCAACGGGATCAATCTGGAATTCGCCAGCGGAGAATTCTCGGGCTTCGTGGGGCCCAGCGGATCGGGAAAAACCACCCTGCTGAACATTATCGGAACCCTGGATTCGCCGACCGAAGGAGAAGCCTTGGTTCTGGATCATTCGGTGAAGCTTCTGACCCAGAAAAAAGCAGCGCTCCTCCGGAGTCAGAAAATAGGGTTTATCTTTCAGACTTTCAATCTGTTACCTGTATATTCCGCAGCTGAAAATGTGGAATTCCCGCTGCTGCTGCAGCAAATGGGCGGAGAGGCACGCCGGAAGGCTGTTATGGAGGCTCTGGACTGGGTAGGCTTGTCCGATAAGGCTAAATCGCGCCCGGCGCAGATGTCGGGCGGGGAGTGCCAGCGTGTGGCCATTGCCCGGGCGATGGTTAAGAAGCCGGAAATCGTGCTGGCCGATGAACCTACCGCCAATCTGGATGCCGAGAATTCCCATAACATCCTGAAAACCATGGTGAAGTTGAATCAGGAGCTGGGAACTACTTTCCTGTTTGCCACGCATGACGAAAAGGTGATCGGATACCTCCGCAGGATTATCCGGCTGTATGACGGCAAGGTTGCCTCCGATGAATTGGTGTCAAAAATTTAAGGAGATCCAGCCATGCTAACGCTAAAACTCGCTTTACGAAACCTGCTGGGTGCCGGACTCCGCACCTGGCTCAATGTATTTGTCCTGTCGCTCTCCTATGTGGTGATCATCTATATAAACGGAATGCTCAACGGATGGGATGTGCAGGCGAAGTCCGATATGGTACACTGGCAAACCGGCCAGGGACAGCTCTGGCAGAAAAACTACGATCCGCTGGATCCGTTCACCCTTCAGGACAGCTATGCACAAATTCCGGAGCAATTAAAGCCGTCGGTCGAATCGGGCGAGCTGGCCCCGGTGCTGATTTCCATGGCCTCCTTCTACCCCGAAGGCAGGATCCAGTCCATTTTACTTAAAGGAATCGCAGAGAATCAACAGGTTGTGGATATTCCTACCGGCTCCTTTGCGGGAGGCGGCGCCGACATACCGGCACTCATCGGCAAACGAATGGCCGAAACGAACAAAATCAAGGTGGGTGACCTGATCACCGTTCGCTGGCGGGATCTGAAGGGCACGTTTGATGCCGCGGATGTCAGGGTGGTCTCTATTTTCAACAGTAATGTGCCCACCATTGATGCCGGCCAGATCTGGATACCCCTTAGCCGGATGCAGGAAATGCTCGGCACTCCCGGCGAAGCAACCCTGCTCATCGCTAAAAATGCAGGCTTGCTGAGTTATTCGGGCAGTGACTGGGTTTCGAAAGACCTGAAAGCCCTTACTGCGGAAATCGATCAAATTATCAAGACCAAGTCTTTTGGCAGCAGCATCCTGTATGTGGTGCTCCTGCTTCTGGCCATGTTAGCCATTTTTGATACGCAGGTGCTGACAATCTTCCGCCGGCAGCGGGAGATTGGTACCCAGATCGCGCTGGGGATGACCCGGTGGCAGGTGGTCCGGCTCTTTACCGCAGAAGGTGCAATGAATGCCGTGCTGGCTGCTCTCATGGCAGCTGCCTACGGAATACCCTTCCTGGCGCAGCAGGCAAAAGCGGGTATTCCGATGCCTGCCGGTACCGACAGCATGGGGCTGGCGGTTGCCGAGAAAATATTTCCGGTCTATTCACTGGGTCTGATTGGCATCACCATCGTGTTTGTGCTGATAACAGCCACGATTGTGAGCTACATCCCTTCCCGGAGGATTGCCAAAATGAATCCGACTGAAGCTATAAAAGGTAAAATACAATGATACGATTCCTGTTTAAAGGACTGTTGCGCGACCGGCAGCGAAGCCTGCTTCCCGTAACGGTTGTGTTTATCGGCGCCCTGCTGACGGTTTTCCTGCAAAGCTGGATGACCGGAATCCTGGGCGACATGATCGATTTCAACGCCAAGTTCTCTACCGGGCACGTTAAGGTGATGACGAAATCCTACTGGGACCGTGTTGAGCAGACCCCTAACGACCTGGCCTTGGTAAATACCCCTCCGCTGATTGTGAGCCTTGAGAAGCAATATCCTGATGTAGAGTGGGTTTCAAGGATCCGCTTCGGCGGACTGATTGATGCTCCTGATTCCTTGGGCGAAACACGGGCACAGGGACCGGCCGCGGGGTGGGGGATTGATCTGCTTTCCCCGAATTCCCTGGAGGCTGAACGGCTGAATATTCCAAAATCCATGGTACGGGGTCGCATTCCCCAAATATCGGGTGAGATTCTTCTGAGCGAGCAGTTCGCACAGAACCTAAAGGTAGGTCCGGGCGATGCGGTAACACTTGTGGGATCCACCATGCTTGGCGGCATGTCGCTTTACAACTTCACCGTTGCCGGTACCGTTTCCTTCGGCAGCAACGCGATCGACCGCGGAGCGTTCATTGCTGACCTGCAGGATGTGCGGATGGCGCTGGATATGAATGATGCCGCTGGTGAAATCCTGGGATACTTCCGGTCGGGTGTTTTTGACAAAGAGCTGGCCGCAGGCATGGTATCGGGGTATATGGCGAAAGCCGATACTACGGATGAATTCGCGCCCATCATGGTTTCCCTGCGGGATCAGAACGGACTGAGCGCCATGGTTGATTATATGGACTACATGATCGGTATCGGTATCTTCATTTTTATCATGGCCATGTCGATTGTTTTGTGGAATGCCGGACTACTGGGCGGACTTCGCCGCTATGGCGAGGTTGGCGTCCGGCTGGCCATGGGCGAATCAAAAGGTCACGTCTACCGCTCCCTCCTCTGGGAATCGGTCCTGATCGGCACCGCCGGATCGGTAATGGGAACTGCCCTCGGACTGATCCTGGCCTTCTGGTTGCAGAAAACCGGCATCGATATATCCGGAATGATGAAAAGCTCTTCCATGATGCTTCCGTCGGTATTCAGGACTGTAGTTACGCCGGCTACGTTCTATGTTGGATTTGTGCCCGGCCTTTTTGCAACCGTCATCGGCACGGCTCTGGCCGGCATCGGAATATATAAAAGGAAAACCGCTCAACTATTTAAAGAACTTCAATGATGCGAAAACTATTGATCGGGATCGCACTGGTGCCGGGTATGCTCCTGGCCCAGAACCCCACAGCCACACAGATACTTGACCAGATCGATAAAAACATGGCTTCAAAAAGCCGGATTTTCACCGCCACCATGGTTGTTCATGCCGCACGCGGAGAGAGAGTTATGGAGATGAAAATCTGGTCGGAGGGTGACAAACGTTCGTTTACCGAGTACCTCTCACCTGCCCGCGAGAAGGGCACGAAGATGCTCAAGCTCGATGACCAGCTCTGGATGTTCTCCCCGTCGGCCGACCGGGTTATTCAGATATCCGGTCACATGCTCCGTCAGTCGGTCATGGGTTCCGATCTTTCTTATGAAGACATGATGGACGACCGGAAACTTACCGATGTGTATAATGCAGCGGTCATCGGTACTGAAGATATCGGCGGCCGGCCCTGCTGGGTGCTTGAACTCAGGGCCAAAGCCGATGATGCCGCCTATTATCAGCGGAAAATGTGGATCGATACCGAGCGCAGCATTCCGCTGAAAGAAGAGTGGTTCGCCAAAGGCGGCAAGCTCCTTAAGCAGACAACGCTCAGCGAGGTGAAAAAGATCCAGGGCCGGTGGTTTCCCACGAAAGTGACATACAAGGATATGCTCAAAACAGGCGATGGCACTGAGTTCATCATGAACGAGATTCAGTTTGATGCTGCCATTCCGGAGTCGATGTTCAGCAAGGCGGCGCTGAGATAAGATTGTTGCCGGTTGCCAGTTGCCGGTTACCAGTTAGGCCAGAACTATCGTTCCGGTGAAAACCGGAATCTCCTGTCAATTGCTCCGAGGCATGGGATCCTGGCCTTCACCAGGATGACAGTTCTGGCCTAACCGGCAACTGGCAACCGGCAACCGGCAACCTCTTCTTAACCGGCAACCGGCAACCTCGTCTCACCGGTACACTACAATCCCCCGGATTGCTGCGTAAGCCAGCAGCGCTGCTATCGCCAACATTCCGGCCACCATCCACCACCTCCACTTTTTTTTCTGTGTCTCGAAGTGCGCAGTGGCTTCGGTGGTTTGGTTTTCAAGATCTGAGAGATGAGCGCGGAGTTCTTTGAGCAGAGGATAGTGCGCTGCCTTCAGAATCAGGTACATGAATATGAATATCCCGATTTGTAACCCGGCATAGGTCAGGGGATTATTAATCCGATAGATTCCATTGTCGTTATCAACCATCGTATTGACGGCAAAAGTGAGAAGGAGCACGGAAAAGGCTACCATCCAAAGCCAGATCTCATAATCACGCTTGTAAAACCTGATGTGCGAGAGTATTGTGGTTTTCAGGTCAAGATCGGGCCGGGTCATTTGAATGACTTTTGAAATGAGGATTGCGCCATAGCCAAGTAAGGCAGCAGAAATAACCAGGACTATTCCATGAATGAGAACCATCAGGGAATTACCTGCATACCCGCCAATGTTGATAATCTGGATCACCACCGACGCAGCCAGCATCAGTATATAAACGATGAGATAGGTCAGCATGACTAATCGGTTCATATTCACATTCTTCCGGCTGAGCTGCCGAACCCGGTTGATATCGGGAGCGGGCTGGTTCTCAATAGCTCCTTTGCCCTTTTTCCAGATATCGGTGATGGTATTTTGTGTTTTCATGTTCAGTTGATTGAATAGCCCTGTTTTTCGAGAATAGTTTTCAGTTGGGTCTTGATCCGTGTGATCCTCACCCGCACATTGCCAGCTGATAGTCCCGTGATTTTAGAAATTTCATCACTCGGGACCTCTTCGAGATAGAGAAGGATTATTGCCCGTTCGATTTCAGTTAACTGCCTTATGGCCGCATACAGGTGTGCGAAATCTTCCTGATTTAATGAATGTTCTGCAGCGGTTACCGGCAGGGTTTCAACCCCTGAGTCCTGAATTAGCGGAGACCGGGCCCGTTTACGGAGGTTCATGATGGCCGTATTCAGGGCAATCCGGTAAATCCAGGTCGAATATTTCGATTCCCCCCGAAAGGTGTCGATGGATTTCCACAGGTTCAGAACGATGTCCTGATACAGATCGCTCAGGTCGCCCCTGTTAGCCGCGTACAACGAGCAGATTTTCAGGATCAGCCCCTTATGGGATTGGATGATCTCCAGGAACCTTTTTTCTTTATCCGGTTTCATTTCTATGGGTTCTGAACAGTTAGTTGCAGAATGTGAGCAATCGTTACAGAAAAGAGAAAAGGAATGGTTGCTGGTTGATGGTTAAAGCCAGTTGCCGGTTGCCAGTTACCGGTTGCCAGTTAGGCCTGAACTTTCATTCTGGTGGATGGCAGTATTCAATTGTTCGAAGCGGTTTTCAGGAGATTCCGGTTTTCACCGGAATGACGCCTCTGGCTTAACTGGCAACTGGCAACCGGCAACTGGCAACCGGCTTTAACCAGCAACCAGCAACCAACTTTATCGGTAAAAATAAAACGCGCCGGCAGGTATTGGAACAAATTCCTGTCCGCTTTTTTTCCAGAGGAGGGCCAGGCTGTTTCCGCCACCTTTTTCGAAGAATGAGATACGGAGGGTATGGAGGCCTTTGCCGAGTGCCAGTGTGGTTTCCTTGGTTGTTGAGCCGTGCAGTCCGTCGTGGTCAATGGCCAGGCTGGAACCAATATAAAGAAGGCTACCGTCATCGGAAGAGAGTGCAAAAGTATAGACCCCGTCCTCCGGGATATTGAGGAAACCCTGATAGTCGATGGCGAATTTTTCATCTTTTGACTGGTTTGCCAGGGTGAAATCGGTGGCGATACCGGTCATCTTGGGCGTCATCCCGTTAAAATCGGGCACTTTGTCCCAATCGCCGCTGTAGAGGTTATAAAGCAGACCGGGTTTTACCTGTGAAAGTACTCTTCCCGGTTCCGGGACCACACGGGTAAAAACGGCGGTTTGTGAGGCAGATACGGCCTGGTCTTCACGGTAGCAGGCTGCCTTTACCGTTGTCGTTTCAGAAATGGAGATGGGACCGGTATATTTTGGTGAATCCATCGTAGGCTCAGTTCCATCCAGGGTGTAACGAATATCCGAGAGGGTTTCATTCTTCGAGATGGTCACTTCAGTTTTGTCCGTAAAAATTGCAGCCGGTGCCCCGATTGAGGGAGCATCATATACCTCGGGTTTTCCCTGAATATCGAGAACCACAACCGAATTAACCGCATCAGGTGCTGATGCCGGCAGGTTGAGGATAATATTGGCGCCTTCCCTTACAATGGTAAGCTCCTCCTGCGATGAATCTGCAAGCAGGTAAGCCCGGATCGGCTTGCTTCCGAGGCCGGGAACCAATAATTTCTGATCAGCGGGCCAATCAAATACATGAAGGTACAAACGGGTGCTTTCGGTCATGTTTTTCTGAGTACAGCGGCCCCAGGGCAACGATCTGAAAGGACTGGCCTGTGTTCCGTATATCGATTCCCCGTTGGCTTTCATCCAGATACCAATCTCCCTGAGCCGGTCGATGCTCTCCTGGGGGAACAGGCCCTCTGATGTGGGCCCGATATTGAGCAGATAGTTCCCGCCCTTGGAGGCGATATCGGCCAGCATGTGAAGAATTTCCCTGGTGGATTTGAAGTTCTTGTCGGCCTTGTTGTATCCCCAATGATTATTCATGGTCATGCACGATTCCCAGTCAATGCCGGGCATCCCGGTTGCCGGTATCTCCTGCTCAGGGGTTCCGAAATCCCCGCCGAATACTTCGGATTCGGTAAGGCCTGCCATACCGGATCTTCCTGTTGTAACGCGGTTGTTAACGATAATATCGGGCTGAAGGCTCCTGACATATTGATAAAGGTCTTTGCCATATTCTTCTGTCCACGTGCTTTCCCACTCACCGTCGAACCAAAGGACTCCCAGCTTCCCATATCGGGTTAAAAGCTCTTTAAGCTGTTCCTTCATATAATCCACATAGCGGTTAAAATCAGCTCCTTCCGTTGAGCGGGTTTTCTCCCAGGAGCGTCTTGGTAAATAGTCGGGATGATGCCAGTCCATGATGGAATGATAGAAACAGAGTGTTATACCCTCCTTTTTACAGGCAATGCTGAGTTCTTTCAGGGCATCCCGGCCGAAGGGGGTTGCCATGATGTCGAAATCACTGATTTTGGAATTGTACAGGGCGAATCCGTCATGATGCTTGGAGGTGATCACGATGTATTTCATACCTGCGTCCTTAGCCATCCTGACCCAATCCGTCGCATTGAATTTTACCGGATTGAACTGGCCAACGAACTGGTCATACTCTTCGAGAGGAATTTGCGCCGATTCGCGGATCCACTCCGCATGATTTTTTGAGTTCTTCCATTCGCCGGCAGGCACAGAATAGAGGCCCCAATGGATGAACATGCCGAAGCGGGCTTCACGCCACCATTCCATCCGGGTCTCTTTCTGGACTTCAGTTTCTTTCAGAAAATCCACGTTTTTTTTCGGTCCGCAACCGGCGGATAACAGAAGTGCAAGGGTCGAAAGGATGATAATGGGTTTCATATTGATAAGTTTAATTTCAAAAATAGGGATTTATTCATCGGGATTTCGGGAATTGGATGCAAATTCGCACGATAAACCTACATCCTATGAATTTAAAGCAGCCTGGTTCAAATAGCCTGTGGACCCGTAATTTTACCCTGCTGACCCTTTCATTGGTCCTGATATCTACGGCGTTCTATCTTCTGATGCCGACACTGCCGGTTTATCTCCAGGACGTTTTGCAGGCCAACAAGAAGGAAGTGGGTATCATTATGGCCATGTATACTCTGGCGGCGCTCCTGGTTCGCCCCTTTACCGGGTTTGTACTCGATACCTATGGCCGTAAAAGCCTCTTTCTTATCTCCATTGTTCTGTTTTCCATACTCTTTTTCCTCTACCCGGTTGCGGCGGCTATTCTTCCGCTGATGATCCTGCGCTTTGTGCACGGACTCAACTGGGGGGCCGCAACAACCTCGGGTTTCACCCTGGTTGTGGATTTTGTGCCTTATGAAAAGCGGGGCAGGGGGATCGGATATTTCGGACTCTCATTTACCATTGCCATGTCGATCGGGCCGGTTCTGGGGATACAATTAATGCAGACCGGCAGTTTTACCATGGTTTTTATGATCGCAGGTCTGATTTCACTTCTGGGTGCTGGCGCATCCCTTATGCTGACCTATCCACAGTTTGATCGACCGGAAAAAAGAACTTTCAGCTTTAAGAAGCTCATCGCAAAACAATCGATCCCGGTATCTGCGAACATGATGATTCTGGCGGCTACGAATGGCGGGATCATCACTTTTGTTACCCTTTATGCGAAAGAGATCGGACTGAATCACCTGACGGGATGGTTCTTTTTCGTGATGGCTGCGGGAACGGCACTTACACGGGTCTTTTCGGGCAAGCTTTTCGACAAGTACGGCCCAACCCTGATATCCGTTTTCGGCATGCTTGCCGTGTCGGGCGGAATGATGCTGCTGTCACAGATACCCATACCATTCGGGTTTCTGGCAGCAGGATTCACAGTGGGTATTGGTTTCGGGGTGATCTTTCCAACCCTCCAGACCATGGCAAACAATGTGGTCCACCGCGACAGGAGAGGCGCGGCAAATTCCACTTTTCTCACGGGGCTTGATCTGGGAATAGGAATCGGAGCCGTCCTTACCGGTATGTTTGCCGGACGGATGGGATTATCCTGGACTTATGAAATGGCTTCACTCATTGCCCTCAGCGGACTTTTATTCTTTCTCGTTATCAGTTTGCCGCATTACAGCAGGAACAGGATTGCGGAATAAACTTAATGTGCTAATGTGCTAATGTGCCAATGTGCCAATGTGCCAATGTGCCAATTTGCCAATGTGCCAATGTTGGGAGGAGCACTTGTCATCCCCGCGAAAGCGGGGACCGGATGAATTAACAAAATTTATTTTCATTACTTTTGATAAACGTATCTAATACACTAATTGTCAAATCTTATGAAAAAACTCCTTGCACTCCTTGTTTTTTTGGTGTGTTTTGCAGCGGTAAAGTCGCAGGAAACCAATAAGTTGATTGTAGATACCCAAAAGAAGGATATCACGATTAACAAAAATATTTACGGTCATTTTGCAGAACATCTGGGGCGATGCATTTACGACGGTATTTGGGTGGGACCGGATTCTAAGATTCCCAATGTAAACGGGTACCGCAAGGATATTCTTGACGCCTTAAAGGAGATGAAAATCCCTGTACTGCGCTGGCCCGGAGGTTGTTTTGCAGATACGTACCACTGGAAGGACGGAATCGGACCTAAAGAGAACCGGTCGAAAATGATGAATTACCACTGGGGCGGGGTAGTTGAAGATAATACGTTCGGAACGCATGAGTTCCTGAATCTTTGCGAAATGCTGGGTTGTGAGCCTTATATTTCTGCCAATGTAGGCAGCGGAACTGTTGTTGAGATGACCGACTGGATCGAATACATGAATTCCGATAAGGATGTTCCGATGGCGAACCTGCGCCGGAAGAATGGCAGGGAGAAACCGTGGAATGTGAAATATTTCGGAATTGGTAATGAGAGTTGGGGTTGCGGCGGGAGCATGACTCCTGATTACTATGTGAACCTGCTTAGAAATTATTCCGAGATGGCCGGCATTTATGGACAGTGGAAATTGTACCAGATCGGGTGCGGGGCCAACGGCGCCGACTATAATTGGACGGATGTGGTAATGAAACAAAAGCCGGGCAGCATGAGCGGATTGTCCCTGCACTACTACACCATCGCAGGTGCCGGCTGGGGCAATAAATCAGCGGCCACGGGATTTGAAAAGAAATTCTATTTCTCCGGGCTGGAAAAAGCATTGAAGATCGAAGAACTGGTTGAAAAGCACAGTCAGATCATGGATAAGTATGATCCGCAGAAGCGAATTGGTTTGATGGTGGATGAGTGGGGAATCTGGACCGATGTTGAGCCCGGAACCGAGCCTGGTTTTCTTTTTCAGCAGAATTCCATGCGGGATGCGCTGATCGCTGCGGTGACCCTCGACATATTCAATAATCATGCCGACCGAGTTAAAATGGCCAATATCGCTCAGACTATTAACGTTTTACAAGCTGTTATTCTGACTGAAAAGGAGAAAATGGTCCTTACCCCAACCTATCATGTTTTCAAAATGTACAGCGCCCATCAGGACGGAAAATTGCTGAATGGAAAGCTGGTATGCGAGGATTATGAGATGGACGGAAAGAAGATTCCGGCTTTATCCAGTTCAGTCAGTGAAGATGCGAACGGAAATATACACCTCACCCTTTCGAACCTGAACCCCGATAAAGAGATTACCCTTTCCGTAGAGCTGGTAGGCAAGACTTATGAGAAGGTTAATTCTGCCACTGTTCTTACCGCCCCTGAATACAATTCCTATAATTCATTCGACAAGCCGAACACAGTTAAAACCGTTGATTTTAAGGGATTCAAAAAGACAAGTGCTGCAAGCCTTCAGGTAACCCTGCCGGCTAAGTCGGTGGTGGCGGTTGAGGTGAGGTAGTTACTGGTTGCTGGTTACTATTTTTTCCGAATAAAATCGTGTTGTTTCATACGTTCGTAGGTGCTCACATTTGTTACGGTGGTGAGGCGCAGGCTTACGTTCCAGGTTTTATCGGATTTCCTGTACCCGTAGATGCATCCTTCGGTGATCCGGTGGTATCCGCCGTCGGCACAGAAGCACATTCTCCCGAACATGGCACCTGCATTTCGAAGCTGATCCCCCGAGATCAGGAAAGAATCTCCATCGGGATTTACCTCGAACCAGATGTATTCCGAGTATTCATCATCCATGATCATGGGATTGTCATTCTTTTTATACTCAAACATGAATACAAGATTATCTCCATCCACCACCTCCATCCAGCTGCTCAGGCTATCATCGGTAACTAGAATTTTTGAATCCGGATAATACTCGAAAGAGCAATTCCCTTTAGATGGACACTCTTCAGGTATAAACTCGCCCTTAGCCGTAAAACAATCCGGCAGGATTACCGGTTTATCGGTACACGAAGTGACCAACAGGATCAGGATCAGTAAACGAATTTTCATAATTGCAGTATTTTCGTTTTAATAAACGGTTGTCACTGGTCACTGGTCACTGGTCACTGGTTACTGGTAACTATCCCTGCATAATGGCACCTCCGCAGCCTTGCGTCGGCATAGTCCCATTCATGCATGCCACCGCCCTCGCAAAATTTATATTCACTGCAGGTGGAGCATTCTTGGACATGGTTCCAGGAGCGGTTGCGGAACGGGCTGAACTGCTTGTCCCACACATCGTTAAAGTCGTCCTGGTAAATATTTCCCTGGACCAGGGCCCTGTCGATATTCGGACAGGCTGAAATGGACCCGTCGGCCAGAATTGACCCGATATGGATCCCTGCCCGGCAGAAGAAAAAGCCCTCCCGGGCAACTCCTTCGTAGGGTCCGATATAGGCTTCGCAGCTGAATGAAGCCTCGGGAACCTCTCTGTTTTTGCGGTTTTCCGCAATGAAATCCATCAGCATATTTATTTCCTCTCCATTCAGCTGCAATTCTGGCTCATCTGCCGCCCGGCCGATCGGACTGATTGTAAAAAGCCTCCAGTTCCGGATACCCGTTTCGGCCAGCTCTTTTTGGATTCCCGCTAACTTGTGAATGGTCCTTTTATTAACACAGGTAACCACATCGGAATTCAGCCTCCCCTGACGTGCAACCATCCGGACGGCTTCAAGCGCCCTTCGATGGCTGTCGGGGTTGTTGCGCAGCCAGTTATGGTCCTCAGAGAGTCCGTCGAGACTGACGGTGATGGCGCCGAGGCCGGCATTGACCAGCTGATTCAGCCGGTCGGGGGTTAAAGCATACCCATTGGTTACCATTCCCCAACGATAACCTTGTTCACGGAGCCGGAAGCCGATTTCGGCCAGGTCCTTGCGCAGCAGGGGCTCACCGCCGGTAAGCACCACTGTAATGTCGGCCGGAGGGTGAACTTTTGCTATATGGGCGGTGGTACCGAGAAAATCCTCGGCCGGCATGTCAGGTATATTGGCATTGGTAAGGCAATCGGAACCGCAATGGAGACAATTCAGGTTGCATCGGAGCGTGCATTCCCAAAAAAGGTAGCGGAGCGGATGGAGGACCGTTTCGTTTTTCCTGAAGCGGCGGAAGATATTCAGGAGGATCCGCTGCTTAATTGTTAGGCCGGCCGACAACCCGAATCAGTTTAGTTCGATCCTGAGATCAATGGATTCGCTTGTTTCCGGCACGGTTACCACGGTATCTTTAGCCTGATAAATTCCGTTCAGCGCGCCATCGGTATCGGTAACCGAGATCCGGTATTCCAGCCGGCGTTCGGTGTACAGGCTGAAGGTGCCGTCGGAAGCAGTCTGTGCGTACTGTCCGTTGTCCGGAACACTCACCTTAACCCCCGGAATGCCTTGCTGGGTGGAGCCTGAAACGACTTTCCCCTGAACCAGCACATCGAGGCCAAAATCCTGCGGTGTTCCATAGCAGGCCTGAAAAGTAAACATAATCCCCGACAGGCTGAAGATGCCGAAGAAGGTGCGGAAGAGGTTGTTGCGTTTGTTTTTCATAAGTTGCCTCAGTGTTTTCCCAAAGTTACGGACAAATCTGTTACAATTACGGCACCTGGGAATAATAGAATCGATGGATCGCCGGCTTATGTCCAGTTTGCAAGGCTCTCATCGGCTCCGATTTCCGGAGAAGGTGTTGTTTTATCAGGGTATGAAAAAGAGAGTAAAGTTTTTTCGTGGAACTGCTTCCTTTGCTTTCCAGCATACCGTAATAGGTTTCAAGGGTGTCGTGCTGAAAATGCAGGATGGATTCCAACTTGTCTGAGTCGGTATAGAATCCGCAGTGAAAGTTCCTCTCTGCAAAAGCTGCATCAGGAAAATCGAGCTTTTTGAGCCCCTTGATCCTGAAGGCATTGGAGAGAAATTCGCGGTACGTGGTCCGGCAGCCCTCTCCGCCCGAAAGATTGAAAACCTCGCCACGGATCTTGTCCTGATGATAGATGGCCTCTACCAGGGCAAACCCGGTATCGCGTGAAGTGGCAATTTCAAGGCTCGTATCCAGTGGCATGTGAAAAAACAGGGGATCCAGGCGGGCATTCGGACTCATGATGGCGGAAAGCCTGAAAATGGCCCAGTTCAGCCTGGATTGACGGATAATCCTTTCGGCACGTATTTTCGTTTCTGCATAATAATCCCCTTCGCTTGGCAATAGTGGATCTTCCGCGGTAATCCATGGATTATAGACCCGGTCACCATATACAGAAATGGAGGAGGTGAACAGTAAAAATGCCGTGGGAGAGTTTTTTTCCAGGGATCTTACCAGAGTTTTTGTCCCCCCGATGTTTACTTTCTCGGCCAGGTCGGGTTTCAGGTCGGCAAGCGGCGGAATCACGGCAGCCAGATGGATGACGAAGTCGACATTGGTGGTGGCACGGTCAACAACTTTGCTGTCAAAGATATTGCCGGTGATGATCCTGAATTCATTACGGTAAGGCCTGAGTTTCCGCAGAACATCCGGACTGTTTTTTTCCAGGACTGTTACTTCATACCATGTTTTATGCTGATAGAGCTCACGCAATACCTCCAGACCGACCGATCCGGCACCGCCGGTGACCAATACCCGCTTTCGGGTGGTCAATTCACTTAATTCCTCTAAAGTCATTGTTTTTCTATAAATGATAAGGTGAAGAATTCTTCTTTAACTGCTGGATTCAGACTGATCTGATCCATGTTCATGACGCTGAACCTGTTATTTTTTAAATTTTTGATCTCCATATGGGTGACAAAATACTTCTGAGTTGCCGGATCCAGAAGCTTGATTCCGGTAAAGTACATTTCCTTGAAGGCAGCATTGGCTGCATCCAGAAAGACGACTTTGCGGGTTATGTAATCTTTTTTGGCAATCCAGGCGACCTTTGAAGAAATACCATAATCAGCAGCAATCTGCGGGTTTGCCGGCACCATTTTTATTTTCCAGCACTCCTGCTGATCAACCGTCTCGGTTCCATCCAGTGTATACGTGAAATCATCGATATTTCCCACTGCCAGATCGGAGTTCGAAAACTCAGAACCCATAAAGCTTTTGGTTTTCTCCGACGAAACAATCTTTCTTGATTTTCTGAGAGCCGGCATGTATACCCACATATCGTCCTCCTTTTTATCATAGTCGAAAATCAACATGGAGGTTCCCTTTACATCGGCCGGAGCCAGAAAAACGATGACCCGTTTTTCGGTACCGTCAGGAAAAGTCCTGGAAGCCATCGTGGTTTCGCGTACCCGGGTATTTCCCTTGCCATCATGAATCTCCAATTTAGTCCGTGACTCAAGCCCCGATACTTTCGCCTGATCGCGGGATTTCTTCATGATCTCATTGGCACTGGGTTGGGCGGCCAGACTAAGGGCAGACGCGGCCATGAGGGTAATCAACAGGATTCTTTTCATTTTATTAAGTATTTAGTATCAACATGGGCAACCACAGGTCGCCCTTACGGGCACAACTGGTCACTGGTCACTGGTCACTGGTCACTGGTCACTGGTAACCGGTAACCGGCAACCGGGAACTAGTCATAAACTTCGGCGTCCACACCATCATAATCGCCGGCACAATAACCAATGCCCCGATCAGGCAGATAAATATGGAAACGAACATCATCAGGCCGAAAAATCGTATCGGACTGAATGAGCTGAATATCAATGGTGTAAATCCTATCATCACAGCCAGGGCGTTAAAAGCGATAGCATTGCCGGTGGTGAAAAGGGTTTCTACAATTGCCCTCGACTGGGAGCGGCCCGCAGCCATTTCGGCACGCTGGCGCCAGAGGTACTGAACCGTATAATCAACACCGCAGCCAATCATGACCGAGGTGATCAGGGTTGTAGCCGGATCGAAGGGAATACCAACCCAGCCCATAATGCCGAAGAGCACGATGCAGGCAGTCCCAAGAGGGAAGAGAACCATCAGTCCCGCCCTCCAGGCTTTGAAAATCCACATTGCCAGGAGACAGACGATCACAATAGCCAGTGCGGTAGACCGCCACTGGCCTGTTACCAGGCTATCTGTCATTTCTGCGGATATGAGGCCGATACCTCCGATCCGGGCAACCATCGGATCATCCTTTGTCATCTCCCGGATCTTCTTAACCAGGTTTAGAACCGTTGAACTTGAAGCCTCGTTGATCCTGATGACCATCTGGGCGTTTTCATAGTTAAAATCAACCAGCTGCTCAAAATCAGCAGGATCCCCGCTCATGCTGTATAGTTCAAGGTATTGAGCAACCCCGTCGCGGGTTTCAGGAATCTGATTGTATCCGGGATCCTTCGGATCGAGCAGCGATTTGCTCATAAGTTTGATGACTGAGGCGATCGAAATAACCTGACCGACGC
>CAZEKJ010000043.1:19114-42288 GCA_964512915.1 uncultured Porphyromonadaceae bacterium | reverse complement strand
TACACCTATGGTGTACTGGAAAAACAATTCGCCAATATGTTCAATAAAGCTCAGCGTACCAAAGGCATTACGGGCGAAGTTCTCCTGCAGTTGCTGGAATCTCGTCTCGACAATGTCGTATACCGCCTGGGTATTGCCAACACTCGTGCTGCTGCACGCCAGTTGGTTAACCATCGCCACATAACGGTTAACGGACGGGTCCTCAATATTCCATCCTACTCGGTTCGCCCGGGTGATGTTATCGCTGTCCGTGAGAAATCAAAATCTCTCGAAGTCATTCTTAACGCTCTGGCTGCTTCATCCAGATCCAGGATATCCTGGCTGGAATGGGACAATAGCCTGATGACCGGTAGATTTATCAGCGTTCCTGAACGTTCGGACATACCGGAAAACATAAAGGAACAGCTTATCGTTGAATTGTATTCTAAGTAAACGTAAAAATCCTGATCAATGGCCATTCTATCTTTTCAGAAACCTGATAAAGTTATCCTGCTCGAATCGGACTCCCAATACGGAAAGTTCGAATTCCGGCCACTTGAACCGGGCTACGGTATTACCATTGGTAATGCCCTTCGCCGTATCCTCCTTAGCTCCCTTGAAGGATTCGCCGTTACCAACGTAAAAATCGAAGGTGTCGATCACGAGTTCTCCACTATTAAAGGAGTTATGGAAGATGTTACCGAAGTCATTCTTAACCTGAAGCAAGTTCGGTTTAAGCAGCAAATTGAAGGTGTTGAAGATGAGAGGGTAACCATTGCTATTACAGGTCAGGAAGTCCTCAAGGCATCCGATATCGGTAATTTCCTGAGTGGTTTTAAAGTGCTGAATCCTGATTTGGTAATTTGCACGATGGATCCGTCAGTTAAGTTGCAGATGACTATCAGTATTAACAAGGGGAGAGGCTATGTGCCATCAGAGGAAAATAAGCCGGAAGATGCTGAAATCGGACTGATAGCACTGGATTCAGTGTTTACCCCAATCAAAAATGTCCGGTATACAATTGAGAATTTCAGGGTAGAGCAAAAGACTGACTATGAGAAACTCATTCTTGAGATCACTACCGATGGTTCTATTCATCCTAAAGATGCTTTAAAAGAGTCCGCTAAAATTCTGATTCATCATTTCATGCTTTTCTCCGATGAGAAAATCACACTGGAATCGGACGAAAAGATGGACAGCGAGGAGTTCGACGAAGAAGTTCTGCACATGAGGCAGCTCCTCAAAACCAAATTGACTGATCTGGATCTTTCAGTTCGGGCATTGAACTGTCTTAAGGCTGCCGACGTGGAAACACTGGGTGACCTGGTTGCCTACAACAAGAATGATCTTTTAAAGTTCAGGAATTTCGGCAAGAAATCCTTGACCGAACTGGAAGACCTTCTTAAGGCCATGAATTTGAACTTCGGAATGGATGTAGCCAAATATAAGTTAGATAAAGAATAAGGAATAAGGAAATGAGACACGGTGATAAACAGAATAATTTAGGAAGGAAGAGTGCTCACAGGGAATCTATGCTCGCCAATATGGCAAGCTCTTTGATCAGGCACAAAAGAATCTCAACCACGGTTGCTAAAGCAAAGGCTTTACGCAAATATGTTGAGCCACTGATCACCAAGGCTAAAGAAGATACCACCCACTCCCGTAGAGTTGTTTTCAGTTATCTAAGTGATAAAGAGGCTGTTACTGAGCTTTTTCGGGAAGTGGCACAAAAGATCGGCGAACGTCCGGGTGGATATACCCGCATTCTGAAAACCGGTACAAGACTCGGTGACAGTGCTGAAATGTGTATCATTGAACTGGTGGACTTTAATGAGGCAATGCTTGCTGAAAAAAGCGAAAAAGCAAAGACTACACGTAGATCCCGGAGGCCTGCTAAAAAGGCCGGAGAAGAACCGGTAGCAGCTGAAGCAAAGAAACCCGCAGCTAAAGCTGCAAAGAAAAAGGCTGAACCTGTAGCAAAAGCTGAAGCGGTTGAAAAAGTTGAAGAGGTTGCAGAGGTTGAGGAAGTTAAGGAAGTTGAAGGCACCGAAGAGGTTGCCGGTGAGGAAACTACCGAAGAAACGAAATAGGTTCAACCTGACAGACGATATAATTAACCCGGGCAATACCCGGGTTTTTTGTTATCTTCTCGCCAAATAGACAGATATGGATTTGCAGAATTTCATTCATCGATTGGATCAGGCTGGTGAATTGATAAGGATAACTGAAAGGGTTAGCCCAAATCTGGAAATTTCAGAAATCACCGATCGGATTTCGAAAATGGAAGGGGGAGGGAAAGCCCTGCTTTTCGAAAACACCGGTACACCTTACCCGGTGCTTATTAATTCTATGGGATCAGAAGAAAGGATTCGCTTGGCTTTCCATGGCAAAAGCCCCGGGGAACTTGCTATCGAGATACATCAGCTCATAGCTTCCCTTACCGGTCCTGATGATGGATTCATGGGTAAATTCAGGAAATTGCCCATGCTGGGCAAAGCAGCAAGGTGGTTTCCGAAAAAAAGCAGACACAGGGGCAAATGTCAGGAAAATATAGAATTGAAACCTGATCTTGATGTTCTCCCTATATTGAAATGCTGGCCGCATGACGGCGGCTCTTTTATTACCCTCCCGCTGGTGCATACCAAAGATCCGTTGACTATGGTTCCTAACCTGGGGATGTACAGGATGCAGGTTTTTGATAAGAAAAGTACAGGAATGCACTGGCATATGCATAAAACCGGAGCCAGACATTACAATGAATATAAAAAAATCAGACAACGAATGCCTGTTGCCGTTGGACTGGGCGGTGATCCTGTGTATACGTATTGTGCCACTGCTCCCTTGCCGGATGGTATCGATGAGTACATTCTGGCCGGCTTTATCCGCAAGAAGCCAGTCCATTTGGTGAAATGCATAACCCAGGATTTGTGGGTCCCTGATGATTGCGACTTCATCATTGAGGGATATGTTGACCCGTTGGAACCCAAGCATCAGGAAGGTCCTTTTGGAGATCACACAGGGTTTTACTCACTTGAAGATGATTATCCGGTTTTCCATATTACGGCAATTACACGAAAAGATTCTCCTGTTTACCCCGCAACCATTGTTGGGGTGCCGCCACAGGAAGATGCCTGGCTTGAATGGGCTACGGAACGGATGTTTGAGCCGCTGATCAGGCTGTCGCTTGTTCCGGAGCTGACAGGTTTTCATATGCCGATACCCGGAGTTGCACATAATCTTGTTCTTGCAAAAATTAATCCTTCTTACCCTGGACAAGGAAGGAAAGTCTTGCATACCCTATGGGGAGCCGGACAAATGATGTTCACGAAGTTCGCAATTGTAACGGCTAGCGAAATCGATTTGACAGATTACCTGGATGTTGCCCGATATATCTCAGCCCACGTTGATCCATCGAAGCACATCGAGCTGACTCAGGGTCCGTTGGACATTCTCGATCATTCATCTGCTGTTGCGGCCTTTGGCGGGAAACTTGGAATTGATGCCACAGGATCCGTCCTAGAAGAGAACACCGACTCCTTGCCCCATCCGGATGATTCCGCCGTCGGCGCTTTCAGAGTCATTCATCCTGAAATCACGGGGTTGAATTTTCAATGGCTCTCGAAGGGCATATCGCTTGCCCTGATTGCCATTCAAAAAGGCTCGAGCGGGGCTGTCAGGGATATTATTGATGATATCCGGCTGACTGATGCATTCTCGGGAATTCGTTTTTGGGTTCTTTTCGATCACTATGTGGATGTTACATCCGCATGGGATTTAACCTGGCTGACCGGTGCAAACGTAGATGCTGCAAATGATATAGTCCTTTTCCCAGCTGCAAGTAACCAGAAGTTTGGAATGCTTTTCATCGATGCCACGGTAAAAACCCTCGCAATTGATCATTTCCCAAGGCCATGGCCTAATCCGGTTGTCATGGACCAAACAACAATACAATTGGTTGATTCCAAATGGAAGCATTATGGTCTTGGACCCATAATTGAATCCCCCTCAATAAAATATTCAAAACTGACCAGGCCTGGCGGGGCGAGGATTAAGTAAGGCGAACTACGAACGGTTATTTCGTTTGCTTTACAAATTCGGCGATCCCACGGTCGAGGAAGTCAATGAATGCATCAACGTCCAGATCATACGAGCGGGTAGGGATCAACAGTTCACCATCGTTGCTGAGCAGAGCATATTGAGGCTGAGTGTTTTGCTTGAATTTTGTGATTTGATAATCCTGATTCTTTTTACCAAGAGTCTTCTTTACTTTTCCGTCATAGGTAGAGGTTACCCATTCTGATTCAGGCAGCTGAATAGTTTTATCATCCACATAAAGAGCAACAACCACATAGTTTTCCTTGAGCCGCTTTAGCACCCTAGGATCTTCCCAAACCCTGGCTTCCATTTCCCGGCAGTTGACACAACCGTGTCCGGTGAAGTCAACAAACACAGGCTTGTTCTGTTCTTTTGCACAGGATAATCCCTGATTAAGGTCAAAGTATCCCTGAATACCATGGGGCAATTCCAGTTTATCAGCATATTTGGGCTTTTCGCAAGTGGTGCTGACCGGTGTTTGTGCCGAAGTTGAATAAACAGCTGCATTTTCCCTAATTACTTTCCGCAGGTCGAAATCGTGCGTAGTTTCCGGAGGCAGGTATCCCGCCAGAGCTTTAAGCGGTGCGCCGATCATACCCGGTATCAGGTAAACAACAAAAGAGAAGGTGATGATAGCCAGTAGAAGTCGCGGTACCCCAACATAGGGCATATCACTGTCATGCTTGAACTTAATTTTTCCTAAAAGATAGAAACCCATCAGGGTAAAAATAACGATCCAGAAAGCGAGATATACTTCACGGTCCAGGATTCCCCAATGGTAGGTTTGATCTGCAATGCTCAGGAATTTTAATCCGAGGGCCAGTTCAATAAAACCCAATACTACTTTAACGGAGTTGAGCCATCCACCGGATTTCGGCATGGATTGCAGCCAGCTCGGGAATATTGCAAAGAGGGTAAAAGGCAGGGCAAAGGCAAGACCGAACCCGAGCATACTAATAATTGGCTGCAGAATTTCACCCCCGGCCGACTGAACCAATACTGTTCCAACAATAGGTCCGGTGCAGGAGAATGATACGAGAACGGTTGTAAATGCCATAAAGAAGGGACCGCCCCATCCACCTTTATCAACCTGCTGGTCAGATCTGCTGATCATCCAGTTTGGCAGGGTAAGCTCGAACATACCAAAGAACCAGGCGGCGAAGAAGATGAATATCAGGAAGAAAAGTACATTGGGAATCCAATGCGTGCTAAGGAAGTTTGCGATCCCAGGACCAAAAATAAGGGCTACTATAGTTCCTATAACAGTAAAGATACCAACGATGGAAACGCCAAAGAAAAGGGCTTTGAATTTGGATTTTCTTTTTGAGTCCTTACCATGCATGAAGAATGAGACCGTCATGGGTATCATTGGGAAAACACATGGAGTCAGAAGTGCGATCAAACCACTGCCGAAAGCGATCCAAAAGAGAGTCCAAAGACTCTTTTTGGATCCCGCGGAGGGACTTTCTACCTCATTTGAGTTTTTTTTTACTGGATCTGGTTGTGTTGAAGCTGTTTTGCCCGGGTCAACCGCAAACGAGAAATCGTCTCCACCAAGGGAACAGGATTTATCATCGCAGGTCTGGTAATTCAGCTCACCTGTGATTGTAAATGCCGTTTTCGAAAGGACCTTGATGCGCTGTGCAAAGAGTGCTTCATTAGCGAAATACTTGATTTTCATTCCAAACATTTCATCCATTTCCTCTTTAGGAACTGTAACCTCTTTTACACTTTCGATCCGTTGAAAAGACGGGGATTCTGTGAATGTAAAAGTAAGTGGTACTGCTGGACAATCCTGAGGGAGAAACTGGCTGTACATGTGCCAGGTCGGCTCAATTGACGCGGTAAATTGCAGCTCATAAATGCTGTCAGTGACCTTTATTACAGAGTATTTCCATGACACCGGATCCACCATTTGCGCCCGTGCAGGGGTACTTGATAATGAAAATGCAAACAGGATGGCTGACAGGAATACAGACAGTTTGATGGAATTCATAAAGGAAAGTGATTTAGCGATTAAAGAATGATTTTCTCTCCGTTCTGGTCGAAGAATTCGTAATTAACGATACCCAAATTAGCATCCGGAACAACCTTGAGCCAGTTTTTGTATTTAAAGTACCATTTCATCCGGATTGAAGGCATTCCCTGCTGCAGAAAAGCTGCCAGGTAGGGGTGAGCTCTCAGTGTCAGTTTGGAATTCGGATATTTATCAAGGATAAAGAGATAATGATTTAAAACCTGATCCTGTGCAAGGATGCTTGGAGTAACCTCACCGGAACCGTTGCAGGTGGGGCAGGTTTCCATGATCTGCACATCCATTTCGGGTCTTACGCGCTGCCTCGTGATCTGAAGAAGTCCGAACTTACTTAATGGAAGAATATGGTGCTTTGCCCGATCGGATTTCATGTTCTCCTTGATTCGCTCAAAAACTTTCTGACGGTTATCGGCTCTGACCATATCGATAAAGTCAACAACAATGATACCGCCCATATCGCGGAGCCTGAGCTGCCGGGCAATTTCGTCAGCGGCTGCAATATTCACCTCCATTGCATTTGTTTCCTGATCTGCAGCCGATTGTGCCCTGTTCCCGCTATTTACATCAATAACATGGAGCGCTTCAGTATGTTCAATAATCAAATAGGCACCACTCTTGAAGGAGACCGTTTTGCCAAATAAGGACTTTATCTGCTTATCAATTCCCAGGTGTTCGAAAACAGGGACCCTTCCGGTATGCAGTTTAACTATCTTTTGTTTTTCCGGCGCAATGGTTACGATGTAATCCCGAATTTCACGATAAAGTGACTGATCATTAACAACAATATTGTTGAAGCTGGAATTAAGGATGTCCCTAAGAATGGTTGAAGTCCGGTTTAATTCACCCAGGACGAGTGATGGAGGCTCAACTGATTTAATATCGTTGAAGATTGATTCCCACTTTTCGACCAGTCCGCGAAGTTCAGCATCGAGAACAGCAACCTTGCGTTCTTTTGCAACCGTTCTAACGATGACACCGTAATTTTTCGGACGGATTGACAGAATCAGACGTTTCAGTCGGTCCCGCTCTTCATCGGACTTGATTTTGGTTGATACCGATACTTTATCGGAGAAGGGCAGGAGAACGAGGTTTCTGCCGGCGAGTGAAATCTCACTGGTCAGACGAGGCCCCTTTGATGCAATAGGTTCTTTAGCAACCTGTACAAGAATGGTTTGCCCACTCTTCATCAGATTGTTAATCTTACCATGCTTGTCAATATCAGGTTCTGGCCTGAACTTATCAAGCGTTGTTACCTTGGTCTTTTTGTTTAAGGCCAAGTTGAGGTATTTGTTGAGCGATTGGAATTGGGGTCCAAGGTCCAGATAATGCAGGAAAGCGTCTTTCTCATATCCGACATCGACGAACGCGGCATTCAGCCCCGGCATAATTTTTTTGATTTTACCGAGGTAGATGTCACCTACCGAAAACTGGAAATTGGATTTCTCCTTGTTGAGCTCAACCAGCCGTTTCTCTTCGAGCAAAGCTATCGCTATCTCATTAGGTCCGGCATCAATAATCAGTTCATTACTCACAACTCAGTTAGTCTTTGGAGAAAAGAGTACAAACAGATAAAGCATTCTCAATAAACAGCATAAACCTAAAGAGAAGGCTCTTTAGGTTTATGCAAAAGCATCAATTATTGATAAGCTATTTCTTTTTCTTATGGCGGTTTTTGCGCAGACGCTTTTTGCGTTTGTGCGTAGCCATCTTATGTCTTTTGCGTTTTTTTCCGCTTGGCATTTTTCTGACAAATTAATGAACCCGAAACTATTTTTTCTTCCTAACCTGATCTTTTACCTTAGCAACAAAGGTTTTAGCCGGCTTAAACGACGGGATAAAATGCTGCGGGATAATGATGGTGGTGTTTTTTGAGATGTTACGAGCAGTTTTCTCGGCTCTTTTCTTCACGATAAAACTACCAAATCCCCTTAGGTAAACATTGTTACCATTTACTAATGAGGTTTTTACGGTATTCATGAAAGCCTCAACCGTCTTCTGTACAGCTACCTTCTCAATTCCGGTGTTCTTGCTGATTTCGTTTACAATGTCTGCTTTAGTCATCGCTATAAATACTTTAATTATCAACTAATTACATTTGGTCTGCAAATATAAACCTTTTTCATTAATTCTACAGTCTACAAAAATTTTTTTTTATCCTTTTTTCCATTTTCCTCAATATCCTGCATATATATATTATGCAAGGGAGTGAAAGCTCTTTTTCCTGTCGGAACCTTGCAAATTGGGAATTGTTTGTACTTTTAGTAATCATTTAATTTTTATTCAAATGTCTGTAAACAAAGCGATTCTAATTGGGAATGTTGGCAAGGATCCGGAAATCCGGCATCTGGAAGGCGGAACATCAGTAGCCCGGTTCACCCTGGCCACTTCTGAGACCTACAAGAACAAAACCGGAGAGATGGTAACCAATACCGAATGGCACAATATTGTAGCCTGGAGGCAACTGGCGGACGTGGCCGAGAAGTTCATCAAGAAAGGGAAGCAGATTTACGTTGAGGGCAAGATTACCAACCGGCAATATGACGACAAGGATGGTAACAAACGTTATATTACTGAAGTAGTGGCTGATAACATCCGGCTTCTTGGTAGAAAAGACGAAAATGAAGGAAGCCGCGAGAATGGCACTCAGCGGTATGCCTCCGAAGCTCCTGCACATTCAGTGGCTGATGAGGCAATTCAGCCCGCTGAGAGCGATGATTTGCCGTTTTGACCATGGATTCAGTGCTGATAATCCTGCAAGGATACTGACTTTTTAGGTGGCAGAAACAACAGGCGGCTTCTTCCCGGATCAAAGGGGTGGAAGTCGCCTCGTTTTTCGCTTCAATCTCTTACCTTTGCGTTTAAGAATCGATACCAAACCAGAATAGACAGAACGCTTTTCGACCTTGCCTGATCATTTCATGAAACGAATATCCAGTAACTGGTTCATATTATGTTTGTTGGTTGTAATCATTACCGGCTGTAAGGAAAACTATACCCCCAAGCCAAGATCCTATTTCCGGATCGGCCTGCCCGAAAAGGAGTATGTGCAGCTGGATGGAGAGTATCCTTATAAATTTGAGATACCCGTCTATTCCAGGATCAGCCGGTATGCTGGGAAGTATTCAGACTCAGATACATCGGAATACTGGATCAATGTTGAGTTTCCACAGTTCCGCGGCCGCTTGTACATAACTTATAAACCGGTGGTAAACAATCTTGCAAAACTGGTTGATGACGCACATGCTTTCGCATATAAGCACTCAGTGAGGGCTGATGCTATCAGCCAGAAGGAATTCCAGAATCCGGCGAACAAAGTGTATGGCGTTTTGTTTGACATTAAAGGCAATACGGCTTCCTCCTATCAGTTCTTTATGACAGATAGTACGCGTAACTTCGTGAGAGGTGCTCTTTATTTTGATACCGAACCAAATAAGGATTCACTGGCTCCGGTAAATGCATTCTTGCTCAAAGATATTGAGAGGTTGATCGAAACTTTAGCCTGGAAAAAATAAATCTGAACCATGCTGGCAGAAACATTTTCATCCCTGAAAGAAAACCGGAAGGCATTTGCCTGGCTTGTGGATCCCGACAAATGCACAGGTGACAAGGTTGAGGAACAGGTCGTTTTGGCTGATAAAATGGGTGTTGACTTCATTTTTGTTGGTGGTAGCCTGATCTTTAATCATATCGATCAACTCATCGGCCGAATTAAACCATTAACACGTATCCCGGTAATTATCTTTCCAGGGTCACCACTCCAGATAAGCGCCCAGGCTGACGCGATTTTACTACTGTCCCTGATTTCCGGTAGGAATTCAGACTATTTAATAGGTAATCATGTTGTTGCAGCTCCTTTTCTAAAAGAATCGGGGCTTGAAATTTTACCAACCGGATATATCCTGGTTAATGGAGGACGACAGACCTCGGTATCCTACATGAGCAACACCCAGCCAATTCCCTACAACAAGCCGGATATCGCCTATGCAACTGCAATGGCGGGAGAGATGCTGGGCTTACGTATCATTTATATGGATGCCGGAAGCGGCGCTGACCGCCCGATTTCAGGTGAAATGATTCAGCAGGTTTCCTCAGGAATCAGGGTTCCGCTGATTGTTGGCGGTGGCATCAGGACACCACAGCATGTTAAAGAAGCCTATGCGGCCGGGGCAGATGTTGTTGTTGTAGGAAATGCTGCTGAAAAGAACCACGGATTATTGCAGGAACTCTTAATTGTACGGGATCGCTTCAATAACGCATAACCGCGTATTCAATTCCGATAATTAATCGCGGCATTAGTTGGGACTGCCTGTATGTAACTGTCATTGAGGTTCTGTTATTACCAATTCTCATCACTCCTCCCCATTCGCACAGCGGCATTGTGGAAACCCGCTGACGCTTTATAATTACAGAAGGCATCGTAGAAGTATTGTTCCGCATACCTGGTACAAAAGTTACCTGGTTTGCCAGGACCGGAAAGGAGCAACAGATCCCGATATCAACAAAACGACCAAGATAATCACCGCTTTTGGGAGTTTTAATCCTTATGAATCCGGAAGTATACGCTTCAAGGGACCGATAGGATTCCCGACCCCATGAAAGGGTGTCAGGCTGTCCGGAACTGCCCGTGAATTGTTTTCTCCTGTAGTCATAGGAAATCCCTGATTCTGCTCCAATTGCCAGTAACGGATTGATTTTTAACTTATACCTGAATCCACCTGAGATCCCAGCTGATGGATAGGCCGGAACGTCACTTTTCTGAAGAATGGGTGGAACGCCTGCATGCAACTGCACCACTGGGTGAATGAAATTCCTTCGGTTCGGTCCAAAATCAGGATTTTCAGGGAATGGCCTGACTTTTTTTTCAAAGATGGGACTTTGTCCTGCCACTGCCGTCCAGCAAAAGAGGGTGATGACAAAACCAGCCACTATGGTTTTAATTGCTATTCTTTCCATTCGGTAGTTTTGCCATTTAACCAGATTCTGAGAATGTCACCGTCGCGGAACTCCATTGCTGGCAGGTAAGTATAGGTATACGGGTTTGCTGAGACAGCGCCATAAACCCTTATCCGTTTCGTTGAATCCATGATCTGGTAATATAGGTATGACTTCCAAGGGGAAGTTTGCGGATATGCCGGGTTGACATGTGGCTCTACCTTAAAGGAATCGCCGAGCCGGGAAATTTCCGGACTGTATTCAATATCGGATTTAACCTCTTTGAAGAAATAGGAGGCTCTGGGAACTCCATAACCATGCGAATAGTCAAAGTAGGGATACAGATGACCTGATTTCTCAATAAGCTGCAGGATTTCCATGTTGCTTGCCTTCGGCAGTAGTTGCATCAGACACGCCGCAAACCCGGTTATCAGGGGTGCTGCAAAGGAAGTTCCTGTCATAGTTCGTGCCCTCCCATCGGACGTAAAGGCCAGAACAGTGCCTGTGGCACATACATTCGGTTTAAGCCTGCCGTCAGCGGTTGGCCCCAATGAACTGAAGGAGGCAACCATTGCCGTATAGGGGTCAACTGCCCCGACACTGATTATAGAATCAGCATCAGCCGGGGTGCCTAATGTTTTCCAATGTGTTGATCCTTCATTACCTGCCGAGTTGATAACCAGCACACCTTTTCTTGCCGCCTCTGATGCGGCCCGGGCGGCGATGCTTGTTTTCCCATCCAGATCCTCCTGGAAATAGCGGTGGTACGAGTACCCAATAGAGGATTGAATAATATCGGCGCCATGGTCAATAGCCCATCGGACAGCTGCTGCCCAGTTTTTTTCTTCCTGAAGCGGCTCACCGTTCATTTCTGTTCTGGCAAGCAGAAATCCGGCTTCAGGTGCCAGTCCGACCGGTATACTATTATAGATGCCGGAAATGCATGATAGCACAGAGGTTCCATGTGAATTCCCGTGGTACACCTGTTCTTTTTTTTCGATAAAATCCCATGTAGCAATGATCTGATGATTCTTAAACAGGTGGGCCAGGCCCGGATGTGTATCGGCCCCGGTAAATCCTGCATCAATGATTGCAATCTTCACTCCCTTGCCGTTTATTCCCCGCAAGGCAAACTCCCGGCCTTCCAGTAACTCTGTCTGCATGTACAGTAGTCGGGTCTTGAGATCCGGACTTATACTTTGGAATGACAGCAGCAGTGGTAAAGATACCGCTAAAGTCATTAGTATTTTTTTCCTGGTTCCGCTGGATTTCACAAGACCAAAAGTACCGGTTTTATTTGAAGAGATCAGAGAGGTTTCTTCCCGTTGCTGCATCCGGCGGAGTTATGTTCAAAATATGTGCGATGGTGGGAGCGATGTCAAGCATGGTAACTGGTCTGCTGATTGTCTGTTTAGGGATGGTCCATCCATACCAGTGCAAAGGAATCCTGGTGTCATACGGGTAGGGAGAACGGGAATCACTATCAGAATTTTTCTCTTCTATCCATCCTGGCTGCAGTATCAGGAGCAGATCACCGGTGCGGTCGGGATTATAAGAGTTTTGTAACATCCCGTCCCACGGACTGGTTATTTCCCCGGACAGAAGCCTGTCTGCAGGAATGGCCCTTGCGATTCCCTCAAAATGTGTCAGAAATCTGGCGGCCTCATCCTGAATGGCCGAAAAAGATATTTTTTTCTGTTCAATAAGGGTTTCATTAAGGTATAGCTGGAGGTTCAGGTAACTTTCAACCCAGTTTCCATCACCATGGATAGCACTTAAATAGGAATTAAGCAACGCCATGGCATTACGGTACCTGAAGAAGCCGCCCGGCAGGTTTAAAGCTTCTGAGTAATCTGGATCCATGGCAGCCCCGTGTGTTGAGGTCAGGATGAAAAGCGCCTTTTCCTTTCCAACGGATTCCTCCACCTGGTAAATCAGACGCTGAATATCCATATCAAGCCGGAGCAGTGCGTCAGCCACCTCCCGTGAATCCGGGCCGAAGCGTTTGGTAACTTCATCTATCGCCGTGTAGCTGATCCATAAGAGATCAGGGTATGTATCTTTGCCGAGGCTTTCCTCGTGGATGGCTGTTATGGCGAAGTCGGTGGTAAGGGTATTCCCATATGGAACCAGGCCGAGAACCTCGAAATCCTGCGAGATGCTCTCTTTCCGGATCCTTGCAAGCTTATAGGGAAATGTTTTAAACTGATTATAATACCCGGTTTCCAGGTCGTTGTCATCAGGCGGGCATCCGGTGTAAAGGTTTCCTGCCAACAGCAGGTCCCACTCGCGTGAAAGGTAATGTTCTGAACTATTGCGGAGGTTAAATCCTGCAACCCACGATGGCATGGAGTTAGCATATTCTGAACTGGTAATCCATGATCCGGATGTATTGTCGAACCAATAGGCCGATCCCGGAATATGACCGCAAAGCAGCACAGCTGCTTCCGCCCTCATCGATATAGAAACAACTTTAGATTTATAATCCGATGCAAGAATGATCCGATCACCAATCGTAGAAGCGAGCAATTGCCGGGCAGAGTGCCGTCCATTTCCATTTGCAAGCGTCCGGCTTGCATCGCTACTTCCTATTGTTTTGGCAAGGTAATCCCTGGTGCACAAGGTTTCCTCTTTTCTAAGCCGGTTGTACCAGCTCTCTGCTACTATCCCGTGCAGGGCAGGAGGAGTACCTGTAGAAATGGATGCATGTGAAGATCCGATGTCCGCCAGGAGGAAAGGAACAGAAGCGTCAGAATAGCCCGTACCCTGCCGCACAATCTTTTTGATCCCTCCTTCCCCAAACAGGTTCCAATATCTTTCAATCCAGTCATTCCTAAGTCCGTCAACCACAATGCCAACCACAAGGGCTGGTTTATCCTGATGGGCCTGGGCGGCTGCTTTCGGACTGATAGCCAAGGACGCTAAAAGCGCCAGCAAACTTAAAATGGGAAGATGCTTCATCGGTAAATGAGATTTTCTACACATTAAAACGAATGTGAAGTATATCCCCGTCTTCAACAATGTAATTTTTCCCTTCAACATATAGTTTACCGGCATCCCGGCAGGCTGCTTCAGTGCCAAAGGCTAAAAAGTCCTTGTACTTCATCACTTCGGCGCGAATAAATCCACGCTGAAGATCAGAGTGTATAACCCCGGCAGCTTCGGGCGCCGTGGCGCCTTTATGAATAGTCCATGCCCTGACCTCTTTCGGGCCTGCCGTGAAAAAAACCTCAAGGTCCAGAATGGTAAAGGCTGATCGGATCAGTTTGTTGACGCCGGGTTCTTCCAGATTAAGCTCTGAAAGAAAGGCCTGACGGTCCTCCGCCGATTCAAGTTCAGCGATTTCCGCTTCTGATTTGGCTGCGATGATCAGAACTTCTGCACCTTCAACGCTCACCGAGCTGATGAACCGGGTTGAATAAGCATTGCCGTTAACCGCGGATGCTTCATCAACATTACAAACATATATAACTGGTTTAGCAGTAAGAAGACAGAGATCGGCAACAAATTCCTCATCCTCTTTGGTGAGATTCATTGACCTGACATTCTGGAAGTTTTCCAAATGGTCCCTGATGGAGGTGGTAACTTCCAAACCCCGCTTGGCGGTTTTCTCCCCCACCTTAGCAGCCTTCTCAAACTTAACCATTCGTTTCTCGATTGAATCAAGATCTTTGACCTGAAGCTCCAGGTCGATGGTTTCCCGGTCCCTGACAGGGTCAACCGTACTTTCGATATGAGGCAGGTTGGGGTCGTCAAAACATCTGACCACATGGATAAGAGCATCACAATTCCGTATATCTGCGAGGAAACTGTTGCCAACCCCTTCACCCTTTGACGAACCTTTTGTTAACCCTGGGATGTCAATTATGTCAACCGTGGTCGGCATTACCCTCGCTGAATGGATCAGACTGTCAATTTGAAAAAGCCTCTCATCCGGGACTTTAACCTGACCAAGATTTGATTTATTGGTGCTGAAGGCAAAATTACTGGTGGCAACACGGGTTTCCGATACACAATTAAACAGCGTTGTTTTACCAATATTCGTAATCCCGATAATGCCGCATTTAAGTCCCATAGTGATTCATGTTAGGCAGCAAAGGTAAAAAAAATGCTATTTTCGCTTCCGCCCAATTAACCTTAGAACAGACATTGATGAATAATGGTATAGCAAACAAGGCCGCGGACACAATCCGCATTCTATCTGCCTCCATGGTTGAGGCTGCCAAATCAGGACATCCGGGGGGAGCCATGGGTGGTGCAGATTTTATTCAGATTCTTTTTTCTGAGTTTCTGACTTTTGATCCGGATAACCGGAAATGGCCCTTTCGCGACCGCTTTTTCCTGGATCCCGGTCATATGTCGCCGATGCTCTATTCAGCATTGACACTCTGTGGCTTTTTTTCGCCAGATGATCTTAAGCAGTTCAGACAATGGGGTAGCTGCACTCCTGGCCATCCCGAACGTAACCTTGAGCGGGGAATCGAGAATACAGGGGCATTGCATGGCGGTTGGAGCTGCCATTGCCGAACGATTTATCGCTCAACGATTTGGTGAGTGGTGTGGGCATAAAACCTATACCTATATTTCCGACGGAGGTATCCAGGAGGAGATATCACAGGGTGCAGGCAGGATTGCAGGTTATCTGGGACTGAACAACCTGGTTATGTTTTTCGATTCAAACGATATTCAGTTATCAACAGAAACCTCAGCGGTTACCCGCGAAGATACTGCCATGAAGTACCGGGCATGGGGCTGGAAGGTTATCAGTATAAACGGAAATAATCCGGATGAAATCCGCAAGGCCCTGGCGGAAGGCATATCCGAATCAGAGAAGCCTGTATTAATCATCGGAAAGTGTATAATGGGTAAAGGATGCGTCACCAGCGACGGGTCCTCCTTTGAAGGCAAGACTTCAACCCATGGCCAGCCAATCAGTAAAGCGGGTGCAGACTTCGGTGCCACTGTAAAAAACCTGGGAGGGGATCCTCATGATTCATTTTCGGTTTCTTCCGAAGTAAAGGGATACTACGCACAGGTGCTGGCAGCCAAAAGGGATAAGGCTTCTGAGCGCCGGAGCAGGGAAACGGAATGGAGGCTACAGGATCCGGTTTCCGCCACATTGCTTGACTCCTGGCTCAGCGGAAATCTGCCGGAAATAGCATGGAACCAGATGGTCAGCAAAGCCAATCTTGCAACCCGTGAGGCATCTGGGTTTGTTTTGTCGGGCCTTGCCGGTACTCTTGGAAACATGGTCGTTATGTCGGCCGATCTGGCCAATTCTGATAAAACAGATGGATTTCTCAAGCGGACCCGGCCGATGTGCTACCAGGATTTCGGCGGACAGTTCCTTCATGCCGGAGTCTCTGAATTAACCATGGCTTCCCTTGCAAACGGAATGGCTTTGCATGGCGGAATCATACCGGTTTGCGGTACTTTCTTCGTGTTTTCAGATTATATGAAACCGGCGGTTCGTCTGGCTGCGCTGATGGAACTCCAGGTCATATATGTTTGGACCCATGACGCATTCAGGGTTGGAGAGGATGGCCCAACGCATCAGCCGGTTGAGCAGGAGGCACAGATTCGTCTTATGGAAAAACTCAGGAATCACTCCGGAAATCCATCAGTCGTGGTGTTAAGACCGGCTGACAGCGCTGAGACTGTCGTCTGCTGGAAGATGGCCCTGAAAAATACTGAAACGCCAACGGCTCTGCTATTGTCAAGACAGAGTATCCGGGATTTGCCGGCTCCGGAGAAATCAACCCGGCTGGAGCAATCGGAACAAGCTGCCAGGGGAGCATATGTTGCTGCCACCACTGGAAAAAATCCTTCCGTTGTGCTTGTCGGCAATGGCTCCGAGGTTTCCACATTGCTGGAGGCCTCTGTGATTCTCTTGGACAAGTACGGAATTAGTGCACAGATCGTATCCGCTCCATCAGAAGGGCTTTTCAGGAATCAGGATACCCCTTATCAATTGAGTGTTTTGCCAGACGGAATTCCGATTTTTGGGCTGACTGCCGGATTATCAGAAACGTTAAGGGGATTAGTCGGATGCAATGGTACAATATGGGGACTTGACCATTTTGGTTTTTCTGCTCCTGCCGAGGTGCTCGATGAAAAATTTGGATTTACTCCTGATAATATTGTATCTCAGGTAAAGAAGCTTATTGAACAAGCTTAAGGTGATGAGGGCAACGATGGGAGTCCTGTGATCCAGAACCATGATGAAGGAAACAACCTCCGATGCCGAACTGATCAGCCAATTCAGGGATCCTGATCTCAGGGAACAAGCTTTCCGGAAGATACTGGCCCGCTATCAGGAGAAGTTGTATTGGCATATACGCAGGCTGGTTGTCAATCATGACGATACGGATGATGTCCTTCAAAACACCATGATCAAGATCTGGCGTGGCCTTACCGGTTTCAGAGAATCATCAGAACTCTATACATGGATGTACAGGATTGCTTCAAATGAGGCTATTACCTTTTTGAAAGCCCGGCAAAAAGAACGGAATTTTATCGCGGATGATCCGGAAGATGCCTTGATCGGTCGAATGAAATCGGACCCCTATTTTGATGGAGACGAAGTTTTCCTGAAACTGCAGTCAGTCATCAGCGAGCTACCGCCCAAGCAGCAACTGGTTTTCCGGATGAAGTATTTTGATGAGATGCCTTACGAGGAAATGGCACTGGCTCTGAAAACATCTGTTGGTGCATTGAAAGCATCATACCACCACGCTGTCCGTAAAATCCAGACCGCATTTATTTCCACCGATTAAACTAATTCAAAGGGAGAAGGTCTAAACTCAAGGAGATCAGAACATGACAACTGAAAAATATAAATGGGAAAGTGATGGATTCCGGAAGGATCCATTCAGTATACCAGAGGGTTATTTTGAATCCCTGGGGGATCGGATCATTTCACGGATCGACCCTGTTTCGGAGGCTCCTGTTGCAGAAAGACGTTCTTTGGTTCGTCCGTGGATGACTTGGGTTTCAGGGATTGCAGCCGTTTTAGTTCTTGGCTGGTTTGGCCTCCGGGAGTTTTATCTAAAACCTCATCAGGAAACACAGATTCAGGAAAGTCTGTCGCATTTTTCGGATTACTATGGGGAGGAACTAAATGAAGGACAGCTAGCAGGTTTTGTGGCAGATTATGAGGTTGAGGTCAGTTTTCAAACCCAGGTTGACTACCAGGACCTTATTAATGCGGAGCCGGAAAGTACTGAAGAATTAATTTACGAATCCATTATTTTCTAATTATACCCCGATATGAAGACTGCGAAATTATTTTTGGTTGGCCTTGCAATGGTTGCCTTTTCCTTGCATGGACAGGAGCGATCAGATCGTTTCCAGAAGGCCATGGAAGAAATGCAGGCGGAGAGAGTATCCTTTCTTACTACAAAACTCGAATTAACTGTGGATGAAGCCCAGAAATTCTGGCCGGTTTATAATGAGTACCTCAAGCAGAGGGAGGAACTTATATGGGGCCGACGGGAGAAGTTTGGCAGGGATTTCAAGCCTGAGGAGGCTACCGATGAACAGATGAAGAAGATGTTAAATGATATGCTCGATCAGGAAATTAAACAAGCCCAGCTAAAAAAAGATTATTATACAAAAATTCAGGAAGTACTTCCAGTTAAGAAGGTATTGAGGCTACAGCGGGCTGAGCAGGATTTCATGAACCATATGCTCAACCAGATCCGTGGGGGAGATAAGCGGGGTGAAGGCAGAAATCAAGGCCGGCCTGATTTTAAAAATTCCCAGGGTGGTGATTTCTGATAAACTCAGCTGCCGAATGGATCAGGGGATATAATATTCTGTCTTCCCGAATAAATGGAATATTCTTACGGAATTCCTTAAACAGCCTTTCGATCTTTTCCGATGAACAGGCTGGCCTTCTGAATTCAAGCGCCTGGCAACTGCCAAGTAACTCAATGGCCAGGATATTCTCAAGGTTGCTGATAATGCGCAGCGTTTTTGTGGCTGCATTTGCTCCCATGCTGACATGATCCTCCTGCCCATTCGATGATTCGATGGAGTCGACAGATGCTGGGGTTGCCAGTTGTTTGTTCTGGCTGACCAGTGAAGCCGCGGTATATTGCGGAATCATGAGTCCTGAATTTAGCCCGGGTTCCGCAACCAGAAACGGCGGCAATCCGCGTGATCCGGAGAGCAATTGATACGTTCGCCTTTCTGATATATTACCCAGTTCGGCCAACGCAATTCCCATCAGGTCGAAAGTAATTGCCAACGGCTGTCCGTGAAAATTCCCGGCTGAAATTATCTCATCCTGGTCAGGGAATATGGTAGGGTTATCCGTCACTGCATTCACTTCCCGTGAGAAAACCGCAGATGCATAATCGAGGGCATCCTTGGTGGCACCGTGCACCTGAGGAATACACCGGAAGGAATAGGGATCCTGAACCTGCGTTTTTTTACGCGAAATCAGTTCACTGCCTTTCAGGATATCCGTAAAATACCGCGCTACATCAATCTGTCCCGGATGCGGCCGGATCTCCTGGATCATAGGATGGAAAGGTTCAATCCTGCCATCAAATGCATCAAGCGAAAGAGCTCCGATCATATTAGCCCAATGGTAAAGATCGTTTCCCCGGATCATGCTCCACACTCCCAGTGCGCTCATAAACTGCGTTCCGTTCAGTAATGCGAGTCCTTCCTTTGCCTGGAGTTCAATCGGATCCCAGCCTTTTTCCTGAAGCACTTCACCGGCATCCCTTTTCTTACCGTTAAACCACACCTCTCCCTCACCTATCAAGGGTAAGGAAAGATGTGCAAGGGGGGAAAGATCTCCGCTGGCACCGAGGGAGCCCTGGTCATACACAACAGGTAAAACATCATCATTAAAGAAATCAATCAGCCGGAGAACGGTGAGAAGCTGGACTCCGGAATGCCCATAGGAGAGGGATTGTATTTTTAAAAGAAGCATCAGCCGGACCAGAATCTCCGGCAGGACAGAGCCTGTGCCGCAGGCATGGGATCGCACCAGGTTGATCTGAAGAGTCTGGAGATCCTTGGCAGGAATGGTTTTGTTATGCAAGGCGCCGAACCCTGTTGTAATACCGTATATAGGGTTTCCGGAAACGCCTACCTTTCTTTCCAGATATTCCCGGCAATGAACAATTCTTTTTCTGGCCTCCTCAGAAAGCTCCAATTTTGCGGGTTTTGAAATGATGTCCTGAATGGTTGTCAGGCTGAGTTTTTTCGGACTGATCAGATGGATGCTCATACTACAGAATGCTCTGATAAATGTGATCTGACAAATTATGCAGGCCAATCGAAACCTGTGTCCCCGAAATCATATTCTTAACGGTGGCTTGTTGCAGAGTCCATTCATTCTCGCCGATCATTACGACTATCGGAATATGGTTGTTGTCAGCATACTGCAGCTGCTTTTTAATCTTAGCCGGATCGGGGAATACTTCTGTGCGGATACCCCTTTTTCTGCAAGAGTCTGCCAACGTGTTATAAAAAGTAGGATTTGGACTGCCGAAATTAAGAAACAATACCTGGGTCGTGATCTGTGTCATGGGCGGGAATGCCCCAGACTGTTCCAGAACATCATAAATCCGGTCTGCGCCAAAGGACACGCCAACACCGGATACACCAGGCATTCCGAATATCCCTGTCAGGTCATCATACCGCCCCCCCCCACAGATTGATCCGATGGCAATATCAACTGATTTTACCTCGATGATGGCCCCGGTATAATAATTGAGCCCTCTGGCTAAAGACAAATCAAATTCTACAGGGGCGCTGATGCCGGATTCTTTCAACAGGCTGAAAACTTCGGTGATTTCAAGGATGCCCGCCCGTCCGGTTTCTGATGCACTGGCAAAATCGGCAATTGCTTTTAGCCGCTCTTCATTTGAACCCGACAAAGTGATAACCGGCCTGATTTTTTCAAAGGATTCCTTACTAAGTCCTTTTTCAACCCATTCATTCTTAACTTCCTCTATTCCAATTTTATCAAGCTTGTCCAATGCGATCGTAATGTCGGTCAGCCGGTCCGGATAACCAGCCACCTCAGCCATTCCGGCGAGAATTTTCCGGTTGTTGATCTTAATGATGATCCGGGAATTGAGCCTTAGAAATACTTCATCGATGATGCGGATAAGCTCGGCCTCATTTAAAAGGGAATCGCTCCCGATAACATCCACATCACACTGGTAAAACTCCCGGTAGCGGCCTTTCTGGGGGCGGTCGGCCCGCCAGACAGGTTGAATCTGATACCGCTTGAAGGGAAAGGTAATTTCGTCCCGATGCTGCACCACAAACCGGGCAAAGGGAACCGTAAGGTCATAGCGGAGGGCTTTCTCAGCCAGTTTGGGTGCGAGCGAGCGGCTGATTTCTGGTGAGGAGGCTGGCTCATTTAGGAGCCGGGTGGCAATCTCCGGTTTAATCGCTCCGGCAAAATCGCCGGAATTGAGAATCTTGAATATGAGTTTATCCCCTTCTTCGCCATATTTACCTGTCAGGGTCTCCAGAGTCTCCATCGCCGGGGTTTCAATCGGCTGGTAGCCGAATAATTCAAACACCGTTCGAATGGTATTAAAAATGTAATTTCTCCGCATCATCGGAATGGGTCCGAAATCGCGGGTTCCTTTTGGTATAGTTGGTTTTTGATTCATAACGGTCCCGGTAGACCGCAAAAATAGTATAAAAACGGGTTACCGGGAGAATCGGTACAGATAATCGGAGATACTGGTACCCATGCGGTCCTTGAGGTTCCTGCTTCCGAATGAATCGAGATACTGGCGAACATTTGCGGATCCTGCCAGGTGAGCGGCAGCCAGAATGCCGGCCCTTGTGATCCTGATAGTATCACTGACCGTATATCCAACGTACCGCTTAAAATAGTCAGTTAGTGATGACTCGTTTATTTTTAGCAGGATATCCATTGCTTTTTCCTGCTCAGCTTCGGGAAAAATACCAGGGTTTACCCTGAATTCAAGCAAGGTAATGGAACCATATCCCGTGGCCTCAAGGGCGCTTTTTCCGAACTGATACTTTCCGATGAAACCGTACCGGTTATATTCTTTCCAGTTATTCATCGATTCAAACCGAGCCAGGGAATTCTTAAATCTGTTGTACTTCAGTTTGTAGTGAATTTTGTCCTTTATAATAATATCGGCCCTCATACTTTCCAGCATGGAAAAGGGATCCCCGCCGGGTGGAAGATCGGGGGCCGGTAACCAGATGGGAAGTGCCAGGAAAATAAAAAGGATAAATATGGGTCTAAATCTCATGGTGTTCTTTACTTACTTTCAAACGAAACAAAGCCGGATTTGTTTTAACGCCTATCCGGAATTTTTGCAAAGATACAGATATTCTGATGATTACGCAAATCTGCTGTTTGAAGGACACAGGAAAACAACTTGGAAACCCTCAACGAACCGGTAGCATAACCGGATATTTTTCATTTAACCTTCTAAGAAAAAAGAAAAGAAGTTCATTCTGTTTCTTCTTTTTTAGTGCCATGAATTCATCGTACAGGGCAGGATCCCGGATCAGGATTGCCTGAACAGACTCCCTGTTAAAACTCATAATCTTTCCGGATTCAAAATCGAGGAGGTATTGCCTGGTTTCCGTAGATCTGGAAGTACGGTTATAGGGGCGGCTATAATAGGGATTATAGTATCCGTAGTTGTAATAATCATTATAATAGGGATCATAATGTGTGTCGATAACCGTTACGTCGGAAATAAAATGGCAGACATGCCCGATTATGGGCATTCTGTTAAACTGCCCGTTGTACTGGATGAATACCTTGCCATCCTGACAATAACCCCAGATTCCAGTGGTTGTAACTTCCCGGCTTGACCCAAATTCGTCAAAAAAGCTTATGGTTTTATTCTTCACCAGGTTCTTATAAAAGTTAAAATCAAAGGGGTCATCATTTGAGATTATGCGGATAGCAGGAACGGGATTGTTTTCCTTAACCTGTTCAAACGTAAGGTAGAGGCCGGGAACAAACCGGAAGTCCGGAGTGTACTTTACGCGTTGGGCGGAATCCTGTTGGGCCCGGGAGTTGACCGGAATCATCAGACAAATTAGTATGGCTGTTATTAAACGCATATTTTCAAATATACTTTTTTTACTTTTAGCTTCGTCC
>CAZEKJ010000043.1:0-19104 GCA_964512915.1 uncultured Porphyromonadaceae bacterium | reverse complement strand
GTTTTGGCAGAAGAAGTGGCAGTTGGCAACCAGAATGAAAAAGTACAAAATCTATGCCGCCGGTTCATTTGTCGAAACTGCGGAACAATTGGAAATTCGCAGGCCCTTCGATGGAAGTGTCTTTGCTTCAGTGGGTATTGCGGATGCTTCATTATTGGAGGAATGTATTATTGCAGCCCGCAATGCATCAGGGCTCATGCGCAAAATGCCATCCTTTGAGCGCAGTTCGATCCTGAGTATGATAAGCGACGGTATGCAGGACAGGAGAATTCTGCTGGCGGAGGTATTGTGTCAGGAGACCGCCAAGCCTGTTAAATTCGCAATAGGTGAGGTTGACCGGGCTATCCAGACTGTAAAGATTGCATCTGAGGAAGCCAGAAGGATTCAGGGTGAATATCTTAGCCTCGACTGGACTCCAGCCGGTGCAGGGAAAGAAGGGTGGGTAAAGTATTTCCCGGTTGGTGTTGTCGGAGCCATATCGCCCTTTAATTTTCCGCTGAATCTTTCTGTACATAAGCTGGCACCTGCACTTGCCGCCGGCAATGCCATAATTTTAAAACCCGCATCCCAAACACCAGCAACGGTTCTTGAATTGGCCGAAATCATTGATGCAACACCGCTGCCGAAAGGCGCGGTTTCCATTCTTCCCATGAGCCGCCTTACCGGCTCAGCACTTGCTGCGGATCAGAGGATTGACTTGTTGACCTTTACCGGATCACCTGACGTGGGTTGGAACTTGAAATCGCAGGCAGGCAAGAAAAAGGTGGTTCTGGAATTAGGAGGAAACGCAGGAGTTCTGGTTTCCCGTACTGCTGATCATGACGTTGCTGTAAAAAAGTGCGTTGCAGGAGCGTTCTCTTATTCCGGACAGGTATGCATTCATGTCCAGCGAATCTTTGTTGAAAAATCTGTTTTCGATTCTTTCTGCCTTAAGTTCATTCAGCTCACAAGCGAGTTGAAGACCGGTGATCCTATGGATCCCAATACCGATATTTCTGCAATGATCGATGAACCAAATGCAGTGCGGGTGGAGGAGTGGATTAATGAAGCGGTTGAAAAAGGTGCCCGGGTGCTATACGGTGGCAAGCGAACAGGTTCTTACGTTGAACCAACCGTTATAACCGGAACCCGGGCTGAAATGAAGGTATGCGGGCTTGAAGTCTTCGGCCCGGTTGTTACAATTGATCCAATCGATTCCATCAGCGAAGGGATCTCCAGGGTCAATGATTCGAAATATGGATTGCAAGCCGGGGTTTTTACGAATGATCTCCGGGAAATGAATGAAGCATACACCGATCTCCATGTTGGCGGAGTTGTGATCAACGACGTTCCGACATTCCGGGTTGACCATATGCCATATGGGGGCATCAAGGATTCAGGTCTTGGGCGTGAAGGTGTAAAATACGCTATCCTTGAAATGATGGAGCCAAAACTTCTGGTAAGAAATTTTTAAAACCGAGAACGGTAACCCTATAACATGAAAAAAACACAACTCTTACTTCTGATTGCAGTGTTTGTCGCCCAGGCTGGATTTAGCCAGGGAATGAAGAAACCTGTTGATTTTACCCTGTATGACAGCTGGAAATCCTTATCCGGACAGCGGATATCCGACAACGGTGATTGGCTGCTTTATTCCATCAACCCTACAGCAGGAGATGGTCAGCTTTTTATACAACTGAGCACTGAAGGTTCTCCTAAACAGGTTTTCAAGAGGGGAACCCAGGCCCTCTTTGATCCCAATTCCGCCTTTATTGCGTTTAAGATCACTCCGCAGGCGGACACCGTCAGAAAGGCAAAACTGGACAAAGTGAAGACTGAAAAAATGCCAAAGGATACCCTTGGAATTTATCTCCTGGCTACCGGGCAAACCACTTTCTATCCCTCTCTTAAATCTTTCAAGGTTGCTGATGAGGCATCTTCATGGCTGGCCTTCCAGGTGGAGGAGCCAAAATCAGATGCCAAGCCAGAGAAAAAAGATTCGACTGCCACGGGTAAGAAGCCGGAGGAGAAATCGAAGAAAAAGCCAGAATATAATGGGGCTCCGTTGTATGTAATCAATCCTGTTACCAGGGATTCCCAGCAGTTTCCGCTTGTTACCGAATACAATTTCTCCAAGAAGGGAACTTTGCTTTATATGGTAAGTATTCAGGAAGATTCGGTAAAAACTTCTACTATACGAATTTTTGATACGAAAACCGGGGTAGCCCGTGAAATAGGAACCCTGAAAGGTGTTGCCAAGGGATTGGTTTCCGATGAGTCGGGCTCACAACTTGCTTTCCTCTTTTCTGCCGATACAGCAAAAACCAAGGTATATAGCCTGTACTATTGGTCGGAGAAGGATAATGCCCCCCGTTGCATAGCAGATGTCTCCACTCCGGGTATGAATTCGGGATGGTCAGTGAGCGAGAATGGAAGGATTTACTTTACACCCAATGGACAGAAGATCTTTTTTGGCACGGCTAAAAAGCCGGAGGTCAAAAAAGAAGAAAAAGATACCCTGCTTGCAGATGACAAGGTGTCGGTCGATATCTGGCACTGGCGCGAGGATGTGCTGCAAAGCATTCAATTGAAACAGGCAGATCAGGAAGCGCGCAAAAACTACCAGGCCGTTTACAATATCAAAAAAGGCCAGATGATCCAGCTGGGCGGCCCCGATTTTATCGACAATTACCGGTTGATTCAGCAGGGGGACTTTGATAAGGCTTTTGGGTATAATTCAAAGCCTTATCTCTATAACAATTCCCTGACTGCCCAAAGCCTCAAGGACATATACGTGGTTGATCTGAACAGCGGGGTTAATCAGAAATTATTTGAGAAACTGGAGGTGAGCCCGCAGCCTTCGCCGCTGGGAAATTACCTGGTATGGTGGGAACCTGCCGACAGTTCCTGGTATGCCTATGGTTTAAAATCAGGTTTGACAGTCAGTCTTACCAGGGAAATACCTGTACAATTTGTTAACCGGGTACATGATACACCTGATGAACCAGGTAGTTACGGCGCAATGGGGTGGTCAGACAAAGATGATTTTCTTTACCTCTATGATGAATTTGATGTCTGGAAAGTTGATCCTGACGGCAAGGAAAGGGCTGTATGTGTTACCCAGGGCTTTGGCCGGGCGAATAAGATAACATTCAGGTATGCTTCTCTTGATCCCGATGAAAAATTTATCGACGGAAAGAAAGAAAACCTTTTTGCTGTGACGGAATTTGAAACCAAGAGATCGGGCTATTACCGGTTCTCTGCAGATAAACCGGATCTAAAGAAAATCATGCTGGATGATTGCCGATATAGCGGTCTCAACAAGGCAAAGAACGCCGACAAACTTATCTGGACCCGCAGTACGGTCAGTGAGTATCCTGATTTTTGGATCGGGGACCTGGATTTCAAGAGCGCCAGGAAAGTCAGCAATACCAATCCGCAACAATCGGAATACAACTGGGCAAAGGTTGAGCTGGTCAAATGGACCGGCCTTAACGGCCAGCACCATCAGGGACTTCTCTATAAGCCGGAGAACATGGATCCTTCCAAAAAATATCCGATGATCGTTTATTTTTATGAACGGCATTCCGACGGACTTCATACGCATTATTCTCCCCGGACAAGTGCCAGTACGGTTAACCCGCTTGAGTTTGCTTCGAACGGGTACCTGATTTTCATGCCTGATATTCATTTTATTATCGGTAATCCCGGAAAATCCTTTTATAATGCCATCATGAGCGGAATCATGTACCTTGAGCAACGAGGTTATGTTGATATGAAGCATCTCGGGATACAGGGTCAGAGCTGGGGTGGTTACGGAAGCGCATTTATGATTACTCAGACGGATATCTTTGCTGCTGCATCGCCGGGGGCTCCGGTCAGCAACATGACATCAGCCTATGGGGGTATCCGCAACGAGAGCGGGATGGTCAGACAATTCCAATACGAAAAGTCACAAAGCCGCATCGGGGGAACGCTTTGGGAAAAACCCGAGTATTTTATTGAAAACAGTCCGCTTTTCTTTGCCGACAGGATTAATACTCCCTGCCTGATTCGCCACGATGATGCAGATGGTGCGGTTCCCTTTGCTGAAGGAGTGCAGCTGTTTGTTGCATTGAGACGGCTGGGTAAACCGGCCTGGCTGATCAATTACAACAACGCTCCCCATAACCTGTCGAGGCAGGCGGATAAGAAGGACTGGAGTGTCAGGATGATGCAATTCTTCAACCACTACCTGAAAGGAGAGCCTGCTCCGGACTGGTTGACCCATGGCGTCAAAGCAGTGGATAAAAAGAACAGTGAAGTTTATTACTGGCCTTTTACCGAGAAGTAGAAAGGGATGTGCGTTTTTCTCTCCATGCGTGCTGACAAATCAAATCTGCAAAAGAGGTTTGATGCAACGCTTGTGGAGGAGGAGTTCTTTGGTCACAAATACGTTCAAAGTGCCTTCGAATTCCCCAGCTGGCCGATTATTTCATCTGAGAAACCTGACAGGATCGGTCTGATGCAATGGGGCTTGATACCGCACTGGGTGAAGGACTCAGCGGCTGCGGCGCAAATCCGCAGCCGCACGGTCAACGCCCGTTCTGAAACGATCATGGAGAAACCGGCTTTCCGGCTGGCTGCAGCAAAAAACCATTGCCTGGTTTTGGCCGATGGGTTTTTTGAGTACCGTGAAATGAACGGCAAAAAATTCCCTTATTATATCAGGATTCATGAAGGCCGGCTATTTGCCATGGCCGGCCTTTATGACACCTGGGCGGACCGGAGTACGGGTGAAGTAATAAACACCTTTTCAATCATTACCACCGAAGCCAATTCATTAATGGAGATGGTGCATAATGTCAGGAAGAGAATGCCTGTGATTCTGGCACCTGCGGATGAGAGGGCCTGGCTGTCAAAAATGAAAGACTTCCAGGAACTGCTGAGGCCGTATCCTGCCGAACAGATGGAAGCATGGCCGGTATCCCGATTTCTTACGTCGCGAGATCCAAAAAGAAACACTCCTGAGGTGCTTGAGAAGGTTGATTACCCGGATCTCTCGGATCCGGACGGGCACCAGGGAAAACTGTTCTGATCCTATAATTCAATGGATCCTTCTTCGAAAGCTTTATACTTGGCAGCCAATAGTGCTATCATTCGCCGGATGGTTTCTATTGCTTCGATGGTATCATCAGAAACAGGTCTTTTTTTCATCTTCATAAGCATATAACCATACAAAACGGTAAGGCACACCTCCATATCGGAGATCTTTTCCCGTATTTTCATCTTCAGCCTGAAATCGCTTATGTTATGAACGGCATCCTGATAAAGCTCCTGGTAGTCTGAATGAAACGGACTCTCGATCATTCTGAAATGAAAATCATTAAGGTCGTCCACAATACTGTCCAGGATGTGCAGGTGTCCCTGTTCCAAAACCTTTTCGGCCCGCATGGATTCTATGAGCTCTTCATACCAGTTGCCGATTTCAACCTTTTCCCCGGCCGAAACTTTGTAATCACCCACAATTTCCCGGTTGATTTTATCCATCTGGAAATTATAAGCCCTGAAAAGGTCCTCCAATTGCCACATGTAGAGGATGTATTCAGCAATATTCTCTTTCCGTTTCTGACGTGCAATAATCATAATGAACAATTAAAAATCCAGTTTATCGAAGTCCCGCCGATCTTTCTTGGTGGGACGACCTGATCCCCGATCCCGGGTGTAAAAGGCGCTTTCCCGTATTTGATGCATACGATCAATCTCTTCCTGGGGTGTAATATTTGTGACATTTGCAGCTGCTTCGGCAGCAGAGACCCGCTTCTCGATCAGGCCCGTAACCAAAAAGGTCAGGGTGAGAGGAGGACGTTTTACCACGATATGGTCGCCGATTCTGACCATTCTGCTGGCCTTGACGGGTTCATCTCCGATCAGGACACGGCCATTCTTACAAAACTCAGTTGCCAGATTTCTTGATTTAAATATCCTGACTGCCCAAAGCCATTTGTCAATTCGTACAGATTCAATCATCAGTCGGCAATCTCAAGTTTGAATCCAGTGCCATGAATGTTTACAATATTAACAGACGGCTCCTCCCTGAGGTAACTCCTAAGTTTAGCGATGTAAACATCCATGCTGCGCCCCATGAAGTAATCGTCAGACCCCCAGATGTTTAGTAATAATTGTTCCCTGCGAACCAGCTCGTTGACATTTTGACAAAGCATCCGGAGCAGAAGGGCTTCTTTCTTGGTCAGTCGTTTTTCTTCACCATGCAGTTGAAGCAATTGGTTAGCGAAATCGAACAGTACCGACCCGATTGAATAAATTTCACGCTTGGATGGCTCTACGGTCTTTCCTGCCCTTCTCAGAATAATTTCAATTCTCAGTTTGAGCTCTTCTGTGCTGAAGGGCTTTGTCATGTAGTCATCAGCACCCATTTTCAGACCCTTGATCCTGTCTGCTTCCAAGGATTTTGCAGTAAGGAAAAAGAACGGGATCTTAGGGTTGATCCGATGGATATCTTCGGCCAGTGAAAAACCATCTTTGGCCGGGAGCATGATATCCAGAATGCATAAATCGAAATTGCCTGATTTGAAGGTGCCAAGAGCTGTTATGCCGTTCTTCTCCCAGGAGACTTTATATCCTTCCAGTTCGAGAAAATCCTGCAGCATGTAACCCAGGTTCTGGTCATCCTCAACTAGAAGCAATTCGGCTTTGATCGGTTTCATAACGGTAAATTGATAATGAACCTTGATCCTTTTCCCTGCTCACTCTTAACAACAATGGTCCCATTATGAGCTTCAACCATGGTTTTAACGTAATACAATCCGATACCGGTACCCTTCACATTGTGCAGGTTGCCGGTTGGGACCCTGTAGAATTTTTCAAAAACATGCCGTTGGGCATCCGGGCTGATTCCAATGCCATTGTCATCTACTTCAATCGTGAAGGCTGATTCACTTACGCGTGTGTGGATAACGATCCGGGGATCAGTCTGAGTATACTTAAGGGCGTTATCAATCAGATTATGGATAATATTTGTAAAATGAACAGGATCAACGCTCAGTTCAGGGGAATCAGCTTTAAAGTCGAGGCTGACAATTGAACCTTCGACACAATCCTCAAGGCAAATATTATCGACAGCATCCCTGATTAATTCATGGATGTCGGTAGGTTGCTTGTCGACCTGCAGGTCCTCCCGGTTCCTGAGTGCAACCTGAAGGATTCTGTCAACCTGATGCCGCATTCTTGTGTTTTCCTGGGAGACAATGTCCACGTACTTGGTAAACCGGTCAGGATCATCACAAATCCCCGGCCGTCGGAGCACCTCTGTCGCCAGGGAAATATTAGCAATTGGAGTTTTAAACTCGTGGGTCATGTTATTAATAAAATCGTTTTTGATCTCACTGATCTTTTTCTGACGGAGTATCGTCAGCACGATATAGGCGAAACTAAGGATGACAATGAGGAGAAACAAGGTTGATGATCCCAGCCAAAGGATCATGTCCATCAGAATCAGACGCCGTGGGCGGTTGAACTGTACTTCCATATGATGGCTCTGGTCGGAGTGAAGGCAGGACAAGCTGATCCGATGGCGGCTAACCAATCCTTTATTGGTTTTTACTCCTTTTTTTTCGAACATGATCTCACCCGTCGAGCATTTGATAACCCGCAATTCGAAGAGCGTATCGAGTCCGTGGTAGTCAAAATGGACACGCAGCACAGAGTCCATTCTGGAGGGATCAAGGTTAATAAAAAGGCTGTCGGCATTGCTGGGGGTGCTCAGACAGCCACCTGCGATATTACAGGGAGCCTTTCGGTTAAAAGCAACATACTCATCAAGAGCGCCCTGCAGGGCGATGGTTACCCTGCTATTGAACTGATCCTCGCCTAACCGCAATGCATTACTGATCCAGAATAACTGGGTAATGATCAGTCCAACCAGGGAAATAGCGGAAAGGATTATGATCAGCCTGATGGTATACTTCTTCATCGTAACGAAATTTGTGCAAAGATAATCGCTCGTCAAGCGGGATTGTGTGATTAACAACTATTTAACAGCAAACGGTGCAGAAATCTCCGTCATCAGGTGCGGACATTGAATTGGGTCATGGTCCGGTCAATGCCGATCATGCCGAAACTAATTATAGCTTCTGTTGATTTTTTAAGCAGGGCAGGGAGTTGTTCTTTTTCCTTTGCGGACCAGTTACCCAGAACGTAATCGATTTGATTGAAGAGTCTTTCTTCAGGGCCGATGCCGAAGCGAAGCCGGGCAAAATCCTGGTTACCCAGTATTTCGTTGATATGCTTAAGACCGTTGTGACCCCCGTCGCTGCCGTTTTTACGAAGGCGCAATTTACCGAAGGGGAGAGCCAGGTCATCGACAATAACCAGCAGGTTTTCTTGTTCGATTTCCTGTTTAGCCATCCAGTACCTTATTGCGTTGCCGCTCAGGTTCATGTAGGTCGATGGCTTGAGAAGGAAGAAAATGCCGGATTTATACCGTAACTCGCAAACATCACCGTACCGGGCGGGTTTAAAAACAACATTGGACGCTCCGGCAAGAGCGTCCAATATTGCAAATCCCACATTATGACGGGTGTTAGCGTATTCAGCGCCGATATTACCCAATCCTGCGATCAGATATTTCACGGGCTTTAGCTTAAGGATTTCTCACGTTATTTTTTTGCGGCCGGGGCTGCGGCTGGTGCTTCCTCAGTTCCCACTGCACCTTTTACTGCCCGGGTTGTTTTAAGCGACACAATCACTGCGTTCTTCGGATCAAGAATGGTGAAATCGTCGTATTTCAGATCACGAACTTTAATCGTTTGTCCTACTTCGAGTTCGGTGACATCCAGGATCAGTGCATCGGGGAGTTTGGTCGCTTCACCACGGATTTTAACCCGTTTCATTTCCGTTTTCAGTTTGCCTCCCTGCTGAACTCCTTTGGCAAACCCTTCAAGCTGCACCGGGATTGAAACCGATACCGGCTGGCCCGGGAGTACCCTCAGAAAATCCATGTGGAGGATAAGGTCGGAAACGGGATGGAATTGAATGGCCTGAATGATAGCCTGATGAACAGTGCCCTCGATATTGATATTGAGGAGATAGACACTGGGGGTGTACACTATATGGCCATACTCCTTGGCGTTGGCCATGAAGTGGATGGGTTCACCGTTGCCGTAAAGTATACAGGGAATTGATTCTTCTTTGCGAACCTTTTTGGTTGCCTTTTTTCCTAACTCCGTGCGGAGCGTTCCGTTCAGATCGAATGTTTTCATTGTTAAATTGTGCTACTCAGGACTGAACTGCGCTAAGCCGGCTGATCGCAGCGACAGACCCCCATTACACCTAGGTTAATTATCCGGCTAAAAATGAGGGTGCAAATATAGCGATTAAAACAAGAAAGTGGTGCTGATCGATTGATTATTATAGACCTTTTTAATAATGTCCGAGAAGAGGTCTGCTATGGAAATGACCTGGATCTTGGGGCTAGGTTTTCTGAGGGGAATTGAGTCGGTAACAATGACTTCCGTTAGGGCTGATTGTTCTATTCTTTCATAGGCAGGTCCTGTCAGGAGTGCATGTGTCGCCATACAGCGCACGGAAACAGCCCCGCTTTCCATGATCAGGTTTGCAGCGGTTGCAATGGTTCCTGCTGTATCAATCATGTCATCCACAAGGACGACGTTCTTGCCTTTTACATCCCCGATAATGGTCATTTCAGCGATCAGGTTTGCTGCTTTTCTGGTTTTGTGACAAATAACCATTGGAGCATCCAGGTATTTTGAATAGGAATTTGCGCGTTTGGTGCCTCCGGTATCAGGGGATGCGATTACCAGATTGTCAAGTTTGAGGGAGCGGACATGATTAATAAAAACGGTGGAGGCGTATAGATGATCAACAGGCACGTCGAAGAATCCCTGGATCTGGTCAGCATGCAGATCCATGGTAATAACGCGGCTTACGCCGGCAGCAGCCAGCAGGTTGGACATTAATTTAGCTGCGATTGAAACTCTGGGCCGATCCTTTCTATCCTGCCGTGCAAATCCGAAGTAAGGGATTACGGCTACAATTTTGTATGCTGAAGCCCGGCTGGCGGCATCAATCATCATAAGAAGTTCCAGGAGATTCTCTGCCGGAGAATAAGTCGATTGTACGATGAAAACAAAGTCACCCCTGACAGTTTCTTCATAGCAGGGTTGAATCTCACCGTCACTGAAGCGGAGAACCGAGGACTTCCCCAGTTCGATACCATAAGAAGCTGCAATTTTCTCCGCTAGGTACCGGGAGCCGGTCCCCGAGAATATCTTGATCGGGCTGTTAGGCTGCATAAAGAAAATGTTTAGATGACAAGGTAACTGGTAACCGCAGCAAATGTAAAAAATAATTAACCCTTCGTTCCGGGTTGGTTGAAAAGTAGGTTTGTTTGTTGAATAAACCCGAGCAGTTCATCGCGGCCAGTTCCACTGACCGAGGAGGTCAGAAACTCGCGAGGAAGCTCATCCCACTCTGGTTTCAATACTTTACGGAAGGCGGCGATGTTTTTCATCGCCTGGTTTCCGGAAATCTTATCAGTTTTGGTAAACACAAGAACGAATGGAATCTGGTTTTCACCGAGGAAAGTGATAAAGGATATATCTATAGCCTGGGGTTCCAGACGGCTATCGATGAGGACAAACAGGCACATCAGGTTTTCCCTGGATTTCAGGTAAGCGGTTGTGAAGCCTGAAAACACCTTGCGATCGGTTTTTGAAACTTTCGCGTAACCATAGCCCGGAAGGTCTGCAAGAAACCAGTTGTCATTAATAATAAAATGGTTGATAGCCCTTGTTTTACCCGGCGATCCGGATACTTTGGCCAGGGCCTTCCTGCCGGTAAGCAGGTTTATCAGTGTTGATTTCCCAACATTCGAACGGCCGATAAATGCATATTCGGGCTTATCAGGCTTGGGACACTTGGAAGGATTAGTGTTCGAAGCAACAAAGGCTGCTGTTTTAATCACCATGCTCAATATACACCTCCATTACCCGGCACTCCTCCCTGGGTTCAAGTTTTACTTCTTTAATGATTGCCGGCAGCAATATTGTATGGCCTTTCTTAACCAGCATCGGTATCTCATCTCCGAAAAAGAGCAGAAAACTTCCCTGGGTGCAGATGTAAATCACAAAGGAGTCTATATCCTCATAATCCCTTTCAACAGTTCGGTTCAACCAGATGAGGTTCGTGGTAAAATAGGAACATTTTACAATCAAAACCGGTTTATTGATTACCGGGGTATACTCATTCCGGTATTTTGGATAATGCTTGAAGTCGATGGCGTCCAAGGCGAGGTCCGTGTGCAAGGTTCTCGGCCGCCCGTTTTTCTCCAGGCGGTTCCAGTCATAAATACGGTAGGTTATATCACTGGTCTGCTGTATTTCTGCAAAGAGAATTCCCGCGCCGGTTGCATGAACTCTTCCTGCGGGTATAAAAAAGGCGTTTCCTGATTCAACCGGTTCCATGTTCAGAAGTTCCTGGATCCTGTTTTCCGAGAGATTTTTCAGATAATCCTCCCGCGTGATCTCACGGTTAAATCCGTTATAGATGACCGAGCCCGGATCTGCCTGAATCACCTGCCATAATTCGGTTTTTCCATAGGCATGATGCCTTTCGCCCGCCAGCTTGTCATCCGGATGGACCTGAACGGATAAAACTTCATGAGCATCGATGAGCTTGATGAGAAGGGGGAATTCGGTTCCATGCTTCTCATAAACTTTATCCCCAACCAAATCACCCATGTAGACCTCGATAAGTTCCTGCAGATCATTTCCTTCCAGAAACCCCTCTTTCACTACCGAGAGGTGGTCCTGAATGCCGGATATTTCCCAGCTCTCACCCGTATTATCCGGGGCATCCTTTTTATTCAGCAGATCCCTGAGCTTATTGCCACCCCACAGGCGGTACTGGTAAACCGGTTTAAAGCGCAAAGGGTAAAGCATACTCAACGGTGTTTGAAGAAATTTACGTTATTTTGGAAAGCTCCGGCCACAGGTATTAAAGTTTCAGACGACACCGTAAATATACAAAATATGCTAATCGTTGGTATTGCAGGAGGGACTGGTTGTGGTAAGACGACCGTAGTGCGAAAGGTAATGGATGCTTTTAAAAAGGGCGAAGTGGCCCTTCTGCCGCAGGATTCATACTACTGCGATAACAGTCAGATGCCATTGGAGGAGCGGCAGAAACTTAATTTCGACCATCCGGATTCCATCGAATGGCCTCTGCTGATGAGCCATATCAGAGAATTGAAAAAGGGAAATTCAATCCGGCAGCCGGTATACTCATACCTGACCTGCACCCGCTCTGAGGAGACAATCCTGATTGAGCCCCGCAAGGTTCTGATTGTTGAGGGAATTTTGATTTTAACGCAAAAGGAGGTCCGGGACCTGCTGGAAATAAAAGTCTTTGTTGATGCTGACCCGGATGATCGCCTGTCACGCGTGATCCGGAGGGACCTGGCGGAACGGGGCCGGTCGGCAGACAGTGTGCTTGAGCGTTACGAGAAGACCGTGAAGCCGATGCATCTTGAGTTCATAGATCCCTCAAAACGGTATGCCGATATTATTATACCCCAGGGTGGGGAGAACAAGGTTGGAATCAGGGTTCTCACCTCACTTATCAGAGAGCATGTCAATACCTGAGGAAAGTCTTTATCGTTGAGATGAACGCTTCCGGTTGTTCGGCGTGGAGCCAGTGCCCGGCGTTTTTTAAAGTTACGATTTGTGCCAGCGGATATAACTTTCGGATTATTAGAATATCAGGATCGCGGATATAGTCAGACTGGCTGCCGCGCAAGAAAAGTACCGGGAATCTTGTAAAGGTCAGGCCTTTAGAAATTTCTTCCTCCATCCCGGAATTCAAGGAATCCAGATTTGAAAGCAGGGCCGGGATATTGAGTTTCCACCGGAAAACTCCGTTGGCGGTACGTTCAAGGTTTTTAAGAAGGAACTGGCGGAGCCGCCGATCGGGTAGGATTCCTGCGAGCTGGTTTTCTGCCTCTCCGATGCGTGTAATGCCTTCAAGGGATATTTCAGAGAGTGCTTTCAGGATGATTTGATGATAATTCTGGTGATTGGCGTCCAGTTCCGGATCGATATAAGATCGTGGGCTGATATCGGCAATGATCAATCCGGATAACCTGCCCGGATGATCCGCAGCGAACCGCATGGCGGTGCGTCCCCCCATGGAGTGGCCGAGGATGAATGCCTTGTCCAATCCGAGATGATCCATCAGGTTCATTAGATCGTTGGACAGGGAGACGTAATCGTGCTGCATCGAATGAAAGGATCCACCATGATTCCTCTGGTCAACCAGGAATACCTCGCAAATGGACGACAAACCGCGGGCGATGGTGAGCCAGTTGTCGCCCGAGCCATAAAGACCGTGCAGAATGACCAGTGGAAATCCCTTGCCGGTGCGGCTGAAGTTGAGTATCACTTTATACGGATCGGACCTCCAGTTTCCGGCGATACATCATAATGGTATTCTCCAGGCCCAGGTAAAGAGCATCAGAGATCAGGGCATGGCCAATACTGACTTCCAGCAATCCAGGAATATTGGTAGCAAAATAGTTGAGGTTTTCGAGGTTCAGGTCATGGCCGGCATTGAGACCCAATTTACACTCCAGAGCCACCGTGGCAGCTTCCCTGAAAGGTTTTATCGCCTGTTCAGGATCCCGGGGAAACAGGGTGGCATAAGGTTCGGTATAGAGTTCAATTCGGTCGGTACCGGTCTTTGCGGCACAACGGACCATCTCCGGGTTTGCATCTACAAATATCGAAACCCTGATACCTTTTTCATGAAACCGGGCCACCACCTCTTCCAGGAAACGTGTGTATTTTACCGTGTTCCAGCCTGCATTGGAGGTGACTGCGTCATGTGCATCAGGCACAAGGGTAACCTGTTCGGGTATTACACTGGTAACCAGCCTGATGAAGGTTTCGGAGGGGTATCCTTCAATGTTGAACTCTGTTGTTACCAGGGGCTTCAGATCGAGTACGTCCTGATAACGGATGTGCCTTTCATCGGGCCGCGGGTGAACCGTGATTCCCTGGGCGCCGAACCGCTCGCAATCAGTTGCCGTCTTCAGTAGATCGGGAACGTTGCCACCACGTGCATTCCGGAGTGTGGCAATTTTATTTATATTTACGCTTAATCTGGTCATTCCGGCACAAAGTTAAAAAACTAAAATTACGAATATTCTCCTGAAATGATCGCAAGGGATCTGGTAACCGATGTAATTCCACTGGTCTCGGTGGCTGATACCATTGCCGATGTTCTGGGCTGGATGGATTTGTACAGGGTTACACATCTTCCCCTTGGAGACACGAGCGAGTATCTTGGATTGATATCAGAATCCGACCTGCTGGGATTGCCTGACCAGACCAGAAGGCTGAAAACCTGCCTGCCTCATCTGGAAAGGGTTTATGCCTCAGAGCAACAACATGTTTTCGAGGTTATCGAAGAGTTTGCCAGTCATCGGCTGACCCTGTTGCCTGTCCTGTCTGAAGACAAGAAATACATAGGTTCAATCACTCTAACTGAACTCGTGCAGAAATTCAGTTTGCTGACCTCATCGGGCCAGCCGGGGGCTATTCTCGTTTTAACCATGGCTGCAAGGGACTATTCTTTAGCCAGCCTTTCAAGGATAATTGAAGAGAATAATGCCAGGATACTGAGTCTGTTTGTATCTCCGGCTCCTGAATCCAGCGAGATTCAGGTCACCATCAAAATAAATACAACAGAGATCATTGCCATTACAAGGTCGCTGGAGCGGTTTGGTTATTCCGTTAGTTCTTATTTTCTTGATAATGATACTCTTGATGATTTTTATCGAACCCGGTATGAGGAGCTTATGAATTACATGAACCTTTAAGCATCATGAACAACCCGATGGATCAGCGTGTTATTTTGCTTTTCGGCCGTGAGTTCGGAGAGGGATTCCGGATTGGATTGCGGTCGCTGTTAAAACGGTTAAAGTATTATAATGCAAGAGTTTATGTTTTCGAACCCTTCGCAAAATTCATTAATTGCTGGCTAAACGAAACTCCTGCTTATACCGGAACCTTTGGCGATTATGATGACTTGAGCAAGATCGGCGGAACGATGTTTAGTATTGGCGGAGACGGGACCTTTCTTGAAGCGATCACTTTGGTCAGGGACCTGCCGATCCCGGTGGCCGGCATTAATAGCGGCCGTTTAGGATTTCTTGCCGATATTTCTCAGGATGAAATAGTTGAGGCTGTTGATTCAGTGATGCATGATATCGGTAAAACAGAGGAGTTAACGCTGATTCAGGTGAAAAGCGAGCAGCCCCTGTTCGGCGAGTTCAATTTTGCCTTGAATGAGATCACCGTGCACAAGAGGGATGATTCCGCGATGCTTCGAATCCATGCATATCTCGATGGTGAATTCCTTAATACATACTGGGCCGACGGGTTGATTGCCTCAACACCAACGGGTTCAACCGCCTATTCCTTGAGTGTTGGCGGGCCTTTGGTATTACCCGGCAGCGGAAACCTGGTGCTATCGCCTATTGCCCCTCATAACCTCACCGTCCGACCTCTGGTTTATAAAGATACCATGAAACTCACCCTCAGGGTCGAGAGCCGCAGCGGCAACCTGCTGGTATCTGCCGACTCCCGCTCCGTGGTGGTTGATCATGGTCTTGAACTTGAAATCTCCAAAGCACCCTTCAGCATCCAGACTATCAGGCTCAGCAATCACAATTTCTATCAGACGCTTCGGACCAAACTGATGTGGGGTGCCGACAAGCGAAACTGATTCCTGCCTGTAACTTTCAGGGGGCTAAGCCGTCTGGTTTAGGGTCGATTTATCCTATGTTATTTATACTATATTTGCGCTTTAGCAGTTATTGTAGGTGGCAGACGATACTACCACTTGCAATTAGCCGGAAATGAAGAAATTACTGTTAATTATCGGGTTTACCATGACCATGCTCGGGATACGTGCGCAGCAGAGTTATGACTACGGGTTGTTTCTGGGATTATCTCAGTCACACCTGCATACCATCCTTCCGATTCCGGTTCCTGGAACCTTAGGTTATGCTGGTGGCGCTTATTACAGGTATAATCTTAATCCCAGGTATGCGGTGCGGGGAGGTGTAAATGCCGGACTTAATGTAGTAACCACCACACCTGATTTTTTTGAAGGTTACGGACTTTTTGAGTTCAATTTCCATGCGCTGAACCCGCGCCGTGAAACCGCGAAAATCAGCCCATATGTTTCTACCGGATTAAGCTATCTGGTCGACATGAACCAGATCAGCCAGATTCAGAATGCAACTTCAAACACGGGTAATTTCTGGCTCCGGAACATCAGGATACCCTTTAACCTGGGAGTCCGATACAATGCACTGCCGAACATGACATTAGGTTTTGAATGGGCCCTCAGGAAGGGATACCAGAAAGATTGGACCGATCCTGATAATCCAGTCATGAACTTTCTGAACTCGAACTGGAAGTCCCATATAGGTGTAACCATTGGATACACCGTAATTAAGACATGCAAAACGTGTCCATTTTACGATAAAGAACGCAACAAACGCAGATGAGTTTAAAGGAAAAACTGATCAGGGAAAGACTGCCAAGGCACGTGGCTATCATTATGGATGGTAACGGCAGGTGGGCAAGAAGAATGGGGGCCAACAGGATTTTCGGCCATCAGAATGGCGTGACTCCGGTTCATGAGGTTGTAGAGGCCAGCGGAGAACTGGGAATAGATTACCTTACCCTATATGCTTTCAGTACTGAAAACTGGGGCCGGCCCATGGATGAGATCGAAGCCCTGATGGGTTTGCTGGTTTCAACCATAAAAAAGGAAACCCGCAAATTGGTTGAAAACAATGTAAAGCTCAGAACGATCGGTGACTTGTCCAAACTTCCAGATATGCCCAGGAGGGAACTCATCCGGTTAACTGAGGAGACTGCCGGAAATACAGGCCTTACCGTAATTCTTGCGCTCTCTTACAGCTCAAGAACCGAACTGATCCAGGCTGCAAAGAATATCGTAACTGATGCCTGCAGCGGGAAGATCAAGCCCGAGGACATGAGCTGCGCCCTCTTCGAACAATACCTTGAAACCGCTGGAATTCCCGACCCTGAACTTCTTATCCGGACCAGCGGGGAATTCAGAATCAGTAATTTCTTACTGTATCAGTTAGCTTACACAGAATTGTATTTCACCCAGAAATTCTGGCCGGACTTCCGGAAAGAGGATTTCTATGCTGCTTTGCTGGATTATCAAAACCGCGAACGCCGTTTCGGAAAAACCAGCGAGCAATTATAACCGAGATTTTTTATGATCAAGAAATTACTCATTTCTACAGCCCTATTCCTTTCCTCGTACGCAGCTTTTTGTCAGGAAGAACCCCAGAAACCCCTTCAGGTTATTAATTATAACCGGGAAGCGATGGACTATGAAATCGGGGGAGTTACGGTTTCCGGCGTTAAGTATCTCGCTCAAAATGTGTTGCTGCAGTTTTCCGGACTGGAAATCGGCAAAACCATAACTTTTCCGGGGGAGGATATCCGAAAGGCGATCGAGAAACTATGGGATCAGGAATTGTTTTCTGATGTTCGGATAACAGCAACAAGCATCGAAGGAAAAATGATTTTCCTGGATATCTATTTGCAGGAAATGCCCAGGCTAAGCCAGTTCTCGTTTTCAGGCGTTAATAAGCAGGAGGCCGATGACCTTAAAGAAAAAGTAAAACTGGTAAGGGGTAACCTGGTAACACCTTTTACTATTTCAAGGGTTATATACCTTACAAAGGATCATTTTATCAGTAAGGGATACCTGAATGCCGAGGTTGACATTATCCAGAAACCCGACACTGCCCTGCAGAATGCAAACAGCCTGGATATCCGGGTCGATAAAAAGGATAAGGTTAAGATCCGTGAAATCCAGTTTGAGGGAGCCAGCGTTCTTCCGGAAAAGAAGCTCCGGCGGGCGATGAAGGAGACGAAACAGAAAGCCTGGTATAACATTTTTAAAGCATCCAAATACCTCGACGAGAACTTTGAGGATGATAAGGTGAATGTGATTGCCAAGTATAACGAGCTTGGATACCGGGATGCAAGGATTGTTAAGGATTCGCTGTACCATAATGATGACGGGACAGTGGGGCTGAAAATGAAAATTGAGGAAGGCAACCAGTACTTCTTCAGGAACATAAGCTGGGCGGGAAATACACGTTACACCAGTGATTTTCTGAGCAAGCAGCTGAAGATTGAAAAGGGAGATGTCTATGACCAGGCGGTACTGGCCGACCGGCTCAGCAATGATCCGGATGCCGTGGGGAATTTTTACATGGACTTTGGATATCTCTTTTATGAGGCAACCCCGCTGGAAATAAATATTGACGATGATTCGGTGGATATCCAGATTGTAATCCGCGAAGGAACCGAAGCCAGAATCAATAAGGTGATCATTACCGGCAATGACCGCACGAATGAGCATGTGATCCGCCGTGAGGTGCGAACCAAGCCGGGTGACCTGTTTAAACGGTCTGACGTGATCAGGACGGTCCGTGAACTTGCGCAGCTGGGATTCTTTGATCCCGAAAAGATCACTCCGCTTCCGATACCAAATCCTTTGGACGGGACGGTTGATATTGAATACCAGCTGGCTGAACGTGCAAATGATCAGATCGAGATCTCCGGCGGTTGGGGTGCGGGTATGGTTATCGGAACCCTGGGTGTCCGGTTCGGGAATTTCTCCGCCAAGAATTTCTTTAATAAGAGTGCATGGCGGCCCCTGCCATCCGGTGATGGTCAGAACCTGAGCATCCGGGCACAATCAAACGGGAAGTATTATCAGGCTTACAGTGCATCTTTTGTTGAGCCGTGGCTTGGAGGTAAAAAACCTAACTCATTCTCAGTGTCATTATATCATACCGTTCAGACCAACGGACGGAAAGACGAAGATCCGCTTCATCAATCCATGAAGATCTCAGGGGCTTCTATCGGATTGGGACGCCGCCTGGCCTGGCCGGATGACTGGTTTACATTGTTTAACCAACTGTCGTTCCAGCGCTATGCACTGGATTCCTGGTCTTACTTTGTCATTAAGGACGGGGTAAGC
>CAZEKJ010000042.1:0-43182 GCA_964512915.1 uncultured Porphyromonadaceae bacterium | reverse complement strand
CTTTCATTAGGGCACGAGCTTTAGGTGGCTATAGCGGTGGGGTTCCACCTCTTCCCATTCCGAACAGAGAAGTTAAGCTCACCAGCGCCGATGGTACTGCATTATTTGTGGGAGAGTAGGTCGCCGCCGACTTTTTAAAAAAGCCCCGATTCATTAGAGTCGGGGCTTTTTGTATATTTACCCTCCATGAGAATCCTGTCCACATTACTTCTGGCCATACTCTCCTTTCTGGTCTCACCGGGCCAAACCCCCGACCGCATAGTCACCAGGGAGAATATCTCGCTGACATCATTCCGTCTCCAGAATCTCTCTGTCGATACCACACTCCCCGGCTCACAGCAACATAATCCACTCTATTCAGGCTTCTATTCATGGAGTGAACTCGGAAACTCAGGCATGCCGGCTGTCCGTAACCGCTTCTCTCCCATTCGCGATGCACTTCTGCCTATCGCCATGCAGGGATATGAAAGCTATTCAGACCAAACCGACCAACTTACTTTCTATCGGGCCAAAAGCCCTTATACCCTTGTTAATTACAACAGCGGAGGTGCGGGGGATAAGCACGGACAAACCATTCGCGGCCTGTATGCAAGGGATCTCAAAAAGGAGGGAAACCTCACCGTATTTGGAACCTACATTAATTCCGATGGCCACTATTCCGCCCAGAAGAGTAATACCTCAGTTATTCATGCAAATTACATTCTGAAAAGAGAGAATTACTCCCTGGTTGCCGGGGTATCAAGGCAAAAGTTCAATTCGGGCGAAAATGGCGGCTTGCGCGATGATAATTCATTAGTCGGATCTCAATATACAAGTACATTACCCGTCAGGTTGTCTTCAGCAACCTCCAATACTGCGCTGCTCTCCCTTCAGGGATTGCAGTCGGGCTTCATACGCATGAAAAAGGATGCCCCAGTCAGAGATACTCTCCTTGCTCCCGATTCAACCCCATCTGCAAAGCCGGCATCAAAAGGCCTTCACTGGGAACACCAGTTCGCCATCCGGGATTTTACAAGAAAGTATTCCGATGAATTGCCTCCTGCCGGTTTTTATCCCATGGTTTCAGGAGTAATGGACGATTTTGCAGATTCCCTGCAGTTTACAACGTTTTCGAATGAACTGAGAATTGTGCCTGATACCATCAGGATAAAGGGTAATGCCATAGCTGTCAAGGCCGGATTGAACCCTGATATCTATCGCTACAAATATCAGGATACCGTTTTCTCGGGATTCCGCCTGGGAGTTGGCGGCGTGATGGATTTCCAATTCAGGGAATCGTTATTTAACCTGAGCGGGAACTGGATTCTTGCGGGATTTTCAGCCGGTGATTATATGTTGAGCCTATCCTGGGCCAGAAGTTTTGGGCAGGAAATATCGGAGAACCAGCTCACTTTAAAGTTTTATAGCCTGGGCAGCAGCCCTGATCCCTTCGTCCAACATTTTAGCTCAGCTGTTTATACCTGGAATAATCTTTTCTTGAGGCAGCATGAAACGGGAATTGATCTTGACCTTACTTTGAAAAAAGCAGGCCTTGATTTCAGCGTGATGCTGGTTGCGGATAAAAACAGAATTTTCTTCAATGAAATGGCGATGCCTGCGCAGGCTCCGGGATCCATGCTAACGGGCGTGCTGGAAGTCTCCAAACATCTGAAAGCAGGCCCTTTCCGGTCGGACATCAGACTGATGGCCCAGTATACCACGTCGGATTATATCCGGCTCCCACTTGCCAGTGCATTTGCCACCGCTTATATGCATCACGACATGCATTTCAAAACCACGGGTGGGATGCTGGAGCTTGAATATGGTCTGGATTTCAGATACAATACCCCTTTCACCGGATATTCCTACATGCCGGCAACCGGCCTTTTCTACCTGCAAAACAGTGTAAGCATCGGGAATTATCCCTGGCTTGATTTTTTCGCGCAGATCAAAGTGAAAAGGACACGGCTTTTTGTTCAGTGGTGCCATACTTTTTCGAGCATTCTGGCCGAAAACTCATTCCCGGTTGCCCACCACCCGTACATGCGCCCTCATCTTAAGTACGGTGTTTACTGGCATTTTTATGACTGATATTGGAATCGAAGACCTGAGAACTGCCCTGCTCAGGCCGCTCCCCGGACGCTCCGCTCAGGAACTGATGGCGCCTTCTCTGAGGCCGGCCGGAAAAATCACCCATGATGGTTCCGAACCTCGCGCAAGCGGAGTGCTGATTCTCCTTTTCCCCGGCCTTAAGGGATTGTCAACGGTATTTATCGAGCGATCCCAATGGGGACCTCACGGCGGGCAGATCAGCCTTCCCGGCGGCAAGAAAGAAGATCAGGATCCGGATATTGTCTGCACGGCACTGCGTGAAACATCAGAAGAGATAGGAATTGTTACGTCGGGGATTGAAATGATGGGACTATTAACCACACTTTTTGTTCCACACAGCAATTACCTGATTCAGCCGGTGGTTGGATATCTTTGGTCTCAGCCGGTTTTCAAGCCTGATCTTCATGAGGTTGAATCCGTTGTGGTGGTCGGGTTATCAGACCTGTTTGATCCGGTGAACCGCAAAACCATGATTATCAGACGACCGGATGTTGATATTTCAGCGCCCTATTATGACGCGGACGGGCATCATGTTTGGGGCGCAACTGCAATGATAATCAGCGAACTGGAGGTCGTTCTTACTTCCGGAACTTCCGGATAAACGCTTCAACCTCGGGGACACCTCCCTGGTAAACCAGATATCCGTTGTATGGCTCCCTGCGGGTGATCTCATCATTAATGGGTTTAAGCATTATTTCCTTAACCTTTTGCAGATCCTGAGTCTGGCCCAGCGCCCAGCCGAGTTTAATGTAGGCAGCCTCCGGAAGCATGTTCTCAAGCGGGATCACGCCCATTGCCATTAAATCACGCCCCGTATCATAAACATACATGTGAACATATCCCCAGAGGGTCTGAACGGTCATATAAATTGCGACACCCCTCGCTGTGGCGCGCTCGATGGCCGGGTATAATTCCTTGTTTACATGTCCGAGTCCGGTTCCGATGATAATAATCCCTTTGTATCCGAGGTCGACCAGACTGTCGATGGTGTCGGGATGCATATGCGGATAAAAATAGATCATTGAAACCCGATCCTCGAAGAATGGGTAGATATCGACATTCCGGTCTTTCCGGCGATGGTTGTAGATTTTCTTTATTGGTTTTACTTCACCTCTTTTGACGGTTGCCAGCGGTGTGTCGCCAATGGTTCTGAAGGTTGAGCGGTAGGAGGAGTGCATCTTGCGTACACGGGTTCCCCGGTGAAGGAATCCATATTCATCGGAGGTAGGACCAAACATGCAAACCATTACCTCGGCAATGTCACCGTGTCCGGCTGCTGTACAGGCGTGCATAAGATTCAATGCGGCATCCGAAGAGGGACGGTCAGACGAGCGCTGGGATCCCACCAGTACAATCGGAACCGGAGAATTCTGAACCATATAGGAAAGAGCGGCTGCCGTGTGATGCAGAGTGTCTGTACCGTGGCCGATTACAATCCCGTCAACGCCGTTTTCGATCTCCTTTTTAATGGCAATTGCCAGTGCCTTATACTGGTCAGGCCCCATGTTTTCACTGAAAACCGCAAATACCTTTTCCGTATTCAGGTTACAGATCTCAGCCAGCTCGGGTACAGCGCCATACAGTTCACCCGGTGAGAAAGCCGGGATTACGGCACCGGTGCGGTAGTCGAGGCGGCTGGCGATGGTGCCTCCGGTTCCGATAAGCTTCACCTTCGGGAGATTTGGCGTAAAAGGAAATTCCTTCTCGGGAATTTTATAGTTGGCTTTAAAATAAGCGACCTCTCGCATGGAGGTTATCGTTTGAGTAGCGATTCCGATATTGTAGCCTGTGGCAATTTTTACGACGATATGCTTATCATCGTCATTTTCGGAGCGGGGCAGCACCGTGCCTTTAAAATATCCGCGGGATGTTTCGAATTCCGCGATTCCCCAAACCCTGACATTAAATTTTTTAAGGATTTCCAGCGCGTCTCCTTTATATCCCTGGAAAAAATCTTCATTCATATTCTTTAGTGATTTGGTTCGAAATCAGACGACTATATTCATCGAGCGGGATATTTCCGATAGCTTGCGACCGGATCTGGCCCATGAGCCAATGTATTGTGATATCGGGATTCTTTGATTTCCTGATTTCCCTGAATTTTCCCACCAGAAAGCTCACGGGAGCCAGCAGATCCTCACGGGATCTTTTCTTGAACTTGAGGCTTGTGAGAATACTGGAGAAATCCATTTTCGGGTATTCCATCAGGACCGCCAGCACAGGTTTGGCGATTGCAGGGTCAAGCTTGTTTTTATGGATATAGGCGAATAGGTCGTAGATTTTTTGCTGGGTGAAATCGGCGTGGGGTTTTGACTGGCCCTCAAAATGTTTCAGGGTTTGACCCAGGAAGATTCCAACCATTTTAGGGGATTGTCCGAGGTCGTGATGGATTCGTTCGATCAGGGGTACCATGTTTTTTTTGAGCAGATACCGGTGGGTGTCGGTGGGTATGCCCCATCCGTTCATCTGATCTATTCTCGTCCAAACCGGTACGGGCAGGTTTTTCATCAGTTTCCGGATGTACTCTTCCGGGAGCGGAATCGGAGCTGAATCGGTATCCGGGTACATGCGGTCGGCTCCGGGAAGGACCCTTTCGAAAAGGGTGGTTCCGTCGGGCAGTGATTTTCTGGTTTCCCGGGGGACTTCTGTAAACGCGAGCCTGCATCTTTCTTCAATGGTTTCGAGGCCGGTTTTAATGTCTGCTTCCGGTCCCCAAAAGACAATCTGTGCATCTTCGCTTGACGCTGACAGCAACTCTTTAACCTTTCCGAAGTCGACGGTGCATTCCGGTGACTCCAGCCATTCAGAATGTACCATGTTGGGTTTTTCTATGCACGCTATTACTTTCAGCCGATCGGACAGTTCATCGGCGAAGCATTTTCCGGGCTGGGTAAAGTGCGACAGGATCCCGTGGAATCCCGGGAGATTGACGGCTATCAGGCGAAAGCCGTTTTTCCTGGCATCGGCGATCGGGGCAAAATCGGAATTGACTTTCTTGAATGTCAAGGGAATTGATTTGATCCGCCAGTCGCTTCTGTTCGGAACCCGGTTATTCAGCAACTCCCTGATATGAAGGAGGGCAAATTGCCGGAAAGCTTCATTATGGCTGAGTATGGGAATCCACTTGTTGTGTGAGACTCCTTTTATTTCCACGCGGTCACCACCACGGCAGCTCACATTGACATCTTCGCGTCCGGCTCCGATTCCAGTCCGCACCTTGCCGGTGGAGCGGTTCAGGTACCGTATATATTCGGCAGCTTCACGCAGCTCGAAAGGAGTTTCGCAATCGGGGTAGGTTACGGTTTCGATCAGCGGCATCCCAAGCCGGTCGGTTTTGTACATCCGGGTATGACCAACGTCCGAGATTTCACGGCAGGAATCTTCCTCAATGCTTAACTGAATCAGCCTGATCGTTTTGTTCGATATGCGTATCTCTCCTTCCACTCCAAGAATAGCGGTACGCTGGAATCCGGTGGGGATGCTGCCGTCGAGGTACTGTTTTCGGGTGATATGAACCTCCCCGACGATATTCAGGTTTGACAGCAGGCTTATTTCGAGAGCATACTCGAGGGCTTCACGGTTTATTTTAAACGGAGGGGTATCGTCGATGTCGTAAGTGCAGGCATTTTCATTGTTAATGCGGTAAATGATTTCCTTCCGGGTTTTGAATTCCATGAGTGCCGTACCGTCATATTCACCCATTTCGCTTAGCGTTGGCCGCATGTGGCGGATCAGTTCCCCGTCAAAATCTTCGTGGCCGTGATAGATGCCTGCAGGGCACCGGCAAAACAGTTTTTCGCGGGTATTCAGCTGTTGGTGAACTTCGAGCCCCGACATGAATCCGATCCGTTTCCAATCATCAACGGTTGCAGAATGGAGGGGAACAAATCCGATGGCTTTCAGGGTTTCCTCATAGTTTTTGAGGGCATTGAACGGAGTCTTCATAAAATTGAATGAGATGACGAAAATTAGTCAAATTTAATCGTTTTGTCGGGGCTGATGCGGGTTAGAATCCCTGCAGGGATCAGCATCATCAGGAGGGTGAGCGCTAACGTTCCGATATTGAGGAGGATCAGGGAATTAATGCTGACCAGAATCGGAACAGAATCTACAAAATAGTCTTTCGGGTCTAGCGGAATCAAACGAAAATGGTCCTGAAGGAAGGCCAGGAAGAGTCCGATCATGTTGCCTAAAACCAATCCTTTGCCGATGATGATCAGCCCCTGGTAAAGGAAAATGCGGGTTACCGAACGGTTGGATGAGCCGAGGGCTTTCAGGACGCCGATCATCCGGGTACGGTCGAGGATAATGATCAGGAGACCGGAGATCATGTTAAACCCGGCGATAAGGATCATCAGCGTAAGGATAACCCATACATTGGTATCGGTCAGGCTTAAAAAATCAAAAAAACCGGGTGCAAGTTCGCGGACAGTCCTGACCTGGAGGAGCTCGCCGGAGTCCATCACAGCCAGGGCGCTCATATTTTGAATCTCATCGGCAATCGGGTCCATGTTCCTGGTGTTCCTGAGATTAATTGCGAAGCCGGAAACCTGATCCGGAGACCAGCCACAGGCTTCCCTCACGGAATTAATCGGGCAATACACGAAAAGTTTATCGTATTCATCGAGCCCGGTGTTAAATATCCCGGCAATCACAAAAGGCCTGGGCATTCTCGGGGGATCCTGGATGAAATAGGTGATTAATTTCTGTCCTACCGACAATCTCAGGAGTTTTGCGAGGGATTCGGAGATCAGTATGGTGGCCGGAACGGAATCCGACAGGGTGGGTATTGTTCCGGAAACCATGTTCTCGGTAAAAAAATCCCAGGAAAACGTGGAATCGACACCTTTAAGAATGATACCCTGAAGTTCATTCCCGGATTGCACGATGGCCGGCTTGGTTATGAATGGGTAAAGGCTGGCAACTCCGGGCATTTTTTTGATGTCATCCAGGAATGGTTGACCGGAGCTGATGGGCTCTGATTCCCAGGAGTTGTTCGCATCGAGCCGGCTGACCTGGATGTGGCCTCCGAAGCCGGTAAGCTTATCTTTAATTTCCTGTTTAAATCCTGTGAGAATGGAGACTGAAAGGATCATGACTGCCAGGCTCAGGGCGATTGCCGCAACAGAGATACCCACGAGGGAGTTTTTGCCCGATGTTTTGCCGGAGCGTTTGCCTATGCTTTTTTTTACGATAAAAAACTCGAAATTCACGGGCGAATCCTGATTTGAAGCAAATGTATCAATTATGAATCATAAAGTCGTGTCTGGTGTGGCGATACTGTTGTGCATGGCGGTTTCCGTTACTGCGCAGGTTATGCCCGGATTAAAAACAGGAACGGTAACCTGCGGGGCAGAGCGGACGGGGGAATATATCTCACTCCTTAGGGAGGCCCACGTGGGTGTGGTTGCTAATCCGACCAGCAGGATCGGCAGCAGGCATCTGGTTGATTCGCTGCTGGGTATGGGTATACGGATAGGAAAGGTTTTTGCGCCTGAGCATGGTTTTCGCGGTGAAGCGGAGGCAGGCGAAGAGATCCGGGGCGGGAAGGATGTTAAAACGGGACTTAGCGTAGTGTCGCTCTATGGAAGCCACCGCAAGCCGACTCCGGAGGATATGAAGGGATTGGATTGCGTCGTTTTTGACATTCAGGATGTCGGGGTCAGGTTCTATACCTATATTTCAACGCTCCATTATGTTATGGAGGCCTGTGCGGAGCATTCGATTCCGTTACTGGTTCTTGACCGGCCCAATCCCAATGGTTTTTATATTGACGGGCCGATTCTGGACACGGCCTTCAGGTCCTTTGTCGGAATGGATCCGGTTCCAGTTGTGCACGGCCTTACCATCGGCGAATATGCGCTTATGGTTAATGAAGAGGGCTGGCTCGGCGGCGGCCTGAAATGTGAGCTGAAAGTGATCCCCTGTCTGGGATGGGATCATCAGACCGAATATATCCTGCCGGTTAAGCCTTCTCCAAACCTTCCTGATCAGGTATCAGTCTATTTATACCCAGGACTCTGTTTTTTTGAAGGAACGGTTTTCAGCGTTGGCAGGGGAACCCGTTTCCCGTTCATGGTTTATGGGCATCCGGAAGCCGCTGGCAGCTTCAGTTTCACGCCCGTTTCCATTCCCGGGGTGAGTCTCCGCCCGCCTCATGAGGGGAAGGTCTGCCACGGGAATGATCTCAGGAAAACCGGAGTTTTGCAGGTCGCTGAATCAAGAAACCTGATGGTTGACTGGGTCATTGAGGCCTACCGATGTTTCGGGAAAAGGGATGCATTCTTTAACAGTTATTTCAATACGCTGGCCGGAACCGATCAGTTGCGCAGACAGATAACCGAAGGGAAGCCGGTCAGTGAGATCCGGAAATCATGGGAGAATGACCTGATCCACTATCGGCAGATCCGCAAGAAATACCTGCTATATCCCGACTGAGAGCCTATTTTGAATTGTACTCTTTCAGCGCAACCCTGAGGCATTCTATGGCATTCCGGAGGTCGTCCAGTTTGAGAACATAGGCAATCCTGACCTCATTCAGCCCTAATCCCGGGGTGGCATAAAATCCGGCTGCAGGCGCCAGCATAACCGTTTGGTTTTTATACTCAAAATCGGTCAGGAGCCATTTGGCGAAATCGTCGGCATTTTCAACCGGCAGTTTTACCGTGGCATAGAAGGCGCCCTTGGGTTTAGGACAGAATACTCCGGGAATGGAGTTCAGCCCTTCGACCAGGAAATTCCTTCGGGCGATATATTCATCGACGACCTCATCAAAATAGGATGCCGGGGTATCCAGTGCCGCTTCCGCAGCTATCTGGCCAAGGCCGGGGGGGCTCAGGCGGGCCTGGGCGAATTTCAGCACGGTTGTCAGCAGTTCGCAATTTCTGGTGATGACGGCTCCAACGCGGATGCCGCATGCACTGTAGCGTTTTGAAACTGAGTCAAACATTACCGCATGCTGGTCGAGTCCTTCAAGATTCAGGATGCTGTAGTGTTTTTCTCCGTCGTAGCAAAATTCCCGGTACACCTCATCGGCAAATAGATAGAGATTATGTTTCAGGACGATTGCCCGCAGCTTTTCGAGCTCCTCCTTTGAATAGAGGTAACCGGTTGGATTGTTCGGGTTGCAGATCATGATGGCGCGGGTGCGCGGGGTGATGAGCTTCTCGAAAGCCTCAATCGCCGGCAGGGCGAAACCGTTTTCTATGTAAGAGGTTACCGGAATGACCTTTACTCCGGCGGCCACGGCGAATCCATTGTAATTGGCATAAAAGGGCTCGGGGACGATGATCTCATCGCCCGGATCCATGGTGCCCATGATGGTGAACAGTATCGCTTCCGATCCGCCTGTTGTTACGATCACCTGCGTAAAATCTATGTTGATCCCGATGCCCTGGTAGAAAGTGGCCAGTTTTTTCCGATAAGACTCGTACCCCGCCGAATGGGAGTATTCCAATACCGGTTTTGAAATAGCGCGGATCGCCTCCATTGCTGTTTCGGGGGTTTTAATATCGGGCTGACCAATATTCAGGTGGTATATGATTCTGCCTTTCTTTTTTGCTTCTTCTGCGAAGGGAACAAGTTTCCGGATCGGTGAGGGTGGCATTGCCACTCCCCGCTTGCTGATGGTGGGCATAGTTTGGGTTTGGATTGTGGGATTTTAACTATTTTTTCTTGATTCCGGTCTGAGCGGATTTTTCGATCGTATTCCCATGCGAATTACCGGTTGAATTTTCATCGGCGGCCTCTTCAGCTTTGATATCATGCGTTGCGGTTTTATTCATCAGACCAGGTTTAAGATCGCTTGTCTGGGCATTGACTTTACCTCGGATCTCAAGCCGGACCGGTGAGTTACCGGCAGTTGAATACACTACGATGGTTTTGTTAAAGGGGCCTGCCAGCTTGGTGTTGTACTCAATCTGAATGGTGCCTTTCTGCCCGGGCTTTACAGGTTCTTTCGGATAAATGGGTACCGCGCAGCCGCATGATGACTTTACGTCGTTGATAATCAAGTCTTTTGAGCCACTATTTGTAAAGGAGAAGTCAACTTTTCCGTTAGCACCAAAAACGATTGATCCGAAATCGTGGGCCGTAATTCCGTTAACGGTTTTGTCGAAAACCATGTCATCCTTACCCTTTTTTGATTGTCCGACAAGAATTGAGCCCGATAAGAGAAGTGTAAGAGCCAGTAAACCAAATTGTTTCATTTTGTCAATCATTTTTCTTTAGAGTTACAAAGTTATATTAAAGACTTATATAACGCTGGAACCCGGGCATTATTTTATGCCGGATTGTTGCTACTTTTACGGCACTTTTTCCCGGGCGAACCGGGTTATTTAGCCTTAAGCGAATGAACAAGCCAGAGATCTCAGCAAAATATGATCCCTCCAAGACGGAGGACAAGTGGTACCAGTACTGGATGGAACAGAAGCTTTTCCGTTCGGTGCCGGATTCCCGGGAACCCTTCACGATTGTGATACCGCCCCCGAATGTTACGGGAGTGCTTCATATGGGGCACATGCTCAACAATACAATTCAGGATATACTGATCCGCAGGGCTCGCATGCAGGGTAAGAATGCCTGCTGGCTCCCGGGCACCGATCATGCTTCTATCGCCACGGAAGCCCGTGTGGTTGGGAAGCTGAGGGATATGGGCATAGCCAAGACGGACTTGAGCCGGGATGAGTTTTTAAAGCATTGCTGGGAATGGACCGACAAGCATGGCGGAATTATCCTGGAGCAGCTGAAAAAGCTGGGAGCCTCCTGCGACTGGGAGCGGACCCGGTTTACCATGGATGAGGGATTATCCGAAAGCGTTATTAAGGTTTTTGTTGATTTATACCGGAAGGGACACGTATACCGGGGCGTGAGGATGGTTAACTGGGATCCCCAGGCGAAGACGGCCATTTCCGACGAAGAGGTTAATTACAAGGAGGTCCGGTCGAAATTGTACTATGTGCGATATGAAGTTGTTGACCATCCTGGCGAGTACGTTACGGTTGCCACAACCCGGCCGGAGACGATTCTCGGGGATACCGCGGTATGCGTTAATCCCAATGATTCCCGATACCGGCACCTGGTGGGGAAGAAAGTGGTAGTTCCGATGGTAAACCGTATCGTGCCCATTATAAGCGATGAATACGTTGATATGGAGTTTGGTACGGGAGCCCTTAAGATTACACCGGCTCATGACGTGAACGATTACACTATCGGAATAAAGTATAACCTTGAGGCCATTGATGTTTTCAATGACGATGGTACCGTAAGCGAGAAGGCCGGGTTGTTTACCGGAATTGACCGTTTCACAGCGCGGAAGCTTTCTGCCGAGCTTCTGGAGGAGTTGGGGAGTCTGGTTAAGACGGAGGAGTACACGAACAAGCTTGGTTACTCTGAACGCACGGATGCCGTGATAGAGCCCAAACTCTCGCGCCAATGGTTCCTGAAGATGGAAGATCTGGCAAAACCGGCACTGGAGAACGTCATGAACGATACGGTGCAGCTCATTCCTTCCAAGTTCAAAAACACCTACCGGCACTGGATGGAGAACATCAAAGACTGGTGCATATCGCGCCAGCTATGGTGGGGTCACAGGATCCCGGCATGGTATCTTTCCGACGGAAGGGTTGTGGTTGCTGAAAATGAGGAAGGTGCGCTGGCAGAGGCCCGCAGGGTTACAGGGGATGCCGGTCTGACGCTGCATGATCTTCATCAGGATGAAGATGTTCTCGACACCTGGTTCAGTTCCTGGTTGTGGCCGATATCGGTATTTGACGGGATCAGGAATCCTGATAATCCTGACATTAAGTATTATTACCCTACTCATGACCTTATAACAGCTCCTGATATTCTTTTCTTCTGGGTCGCCCGCATGATCATTGCCGGGTATGAATACCGGAACGAAAAGCCATTTAATACGGTATACCTGACAGGAATGGTTCGGGACGCCAAGCGCAGAAAAATGTCGAAATCCCTGGGGAATTCACCCGACCCGCTGGACCTTATTGCCAAGTTTGGGGCAGACGGAGTCAGGGTTGGCATGCTGCTTTGCTCGCCTGCCGGGAATGACGTGATGTTTGACGAGTCGCTGCCCGAGCAGGGCAGGAATTTTGGCAATAAAATCTGGAATGCGTTCCGGCTGGTTTCCGGCTGGGATGTTGACAGCGGACTGGCTCAGCCTGCCACTGCGGCGCTTGCATATGACTGGTTCGGTGCGCGCCTGGATCAGGAGATCGGGGTTCTGAATGATCATTTTACAAAATACCGGCTGTCGGATGCCCTGATGTCGGCCTACAAGCTTTTCTGGGATGACTTTTCATCCTGGTACCTGGAAATCATCAAGCCGGCCTATGGGCAACCGATTGACGAGGTGTCGCGGAATCAGGCGATGTCGTTGATGGAGAAGTTGTTATTGCTTCTTCACCCGTTTATGCCTTTTATAACGGAGGAACTTTGGCAGGCTCTTGCAGAGCGGAAATCCGGAGAATCCATCATGATTTCGTGGCAACCGGAGGGCGGGTCTTTTGATGAATCGAAAATTGAGCAGTTTGACCGGCTTAAGGAAGCTGCGGTGTTTATCCGTTCGGTTCGGGCTGAGAAAAACATCCCTATGAAAATAGCGATTGATCTTCATGTTTCAGCAGCGGGCGGAGGGTACGATAAATCGCTGGATTCCATATTAATCAAGCTTTTAAATCTATCATCGATAGTTTATTCCGATGAAAAGCCCGCACAGGCGGCCAGCCAGATGATCCGGTCGATAGAGTATTCGATTCCCCTGGCAGAATCTGCTGATGAGGCCGGTGATCTCGAAAAATTGCGGGAAGAGCTTCAGTATGCCCTTGGCTTTCTTGAGAGTGTCAACAAGAAGTTGTCGAATGAGCGGTTCGTTCAGAGTGCTCCTCCGCAGGTGGTTGAAATTGAAAAGAACAAGAAGGCCGATGCGGAAGCAAAAATCAAGGCGATCCGGCAACGTTTGGGGATCGCGTAGGGGCGCCCTGTGGACGCCCGTGATGACCAGAGCACGAAGGTAGGGGCGTCCTGCGGACGCCCGTGATGACCGGTGCCAGGAGGTGAGTTATGGTGAGGTATCGTGAGGTGTTGTGAGGGTTTAAAAAAGTAACAGAATGGATCAGGAATTTAGTTTTCGTGCAAATTTGCTTGAGCGTTTTTTGGAGAAGCCCAGCAAGGATTTTACCCGGAAAGACATTGTCCGGTTTGTTGTCGGGAATAATATTAAGCGACTGAATTTCAGATATGTAGCTGAGGATGGTAAGCTTAAACTTCTGAATTTTGTAATTCATAGCATTGAATATCTGGAGGTTATGCTGGCTACGGGTGAGCGGGTTGATGGAAGCAGCCTGTTTTCCTATATCGAGGCGGGTTCAAGCGACCTGTATGTAGTGCCGAGGTATTCGACTGCTTTTGTCAACCCCTTTGCCGAGGTGCCAACCCTGGATATCCTCTGTTCCTTCTATACCAATAAAGGTGTTCCGCTTGAAACGGCTCCTGAGTATATCCTTCGGAAAGCCATCCGCCTGTTCACGGAGAGAACCGGATTCACCTTCAAAGCCATGGGTGAGTTGGAGTATTATGTGCAGGGCAAGAAGGAGGAGCTTTATCCTGCCGAAGACCAGAAAGGGTATCATTCCGCCAGTCCCTTCAGCAACTATGAGTTTATACGGCTGGAGGCGATGGATTTAATCGCGCAGTGCGGCGGCAAGATAAAGTACGGGCACAGCGAAGTTGGAAACTTTAGTACGGATGCCGAGAGTTTTGAGCAGCATGAGATTGAGTTTTTACCCGTTGATGCTGAAGATGCAGCTGACCAGCTGGTGCTGGCCAAATGGATTTTGCGGCAGCTGGGAGAGAAGTATGGTGTCAATATCAGCTTTGCACCTAAAATTACGGTAGGGAAAGCAGGATCCGGTTTGCATGTCCATATGTATCTGGAGAAAGAGGGACGAAACGTTATGGTTGAAGGGGGCCAGCTTAGTCAGGTTGCACGCAGGCTTATTGCGGGCCTGATGGAACTGGCAGGTGCGCTGACAGCCTTTGGCAACACCATACCCACCTCCTATCTCAGGCTGGTTCCGCATCAGGAGGCCCCAACCAATATTTGCTGGGGCGACCGGAACCGCTCGGTTCTGGTGAGGGTGCCGCTGGGATGGCTCGGTGGTGCGAACATGGTGAGGGATGCGAACCCTCAGGATGAGAGTCCGGAATATGAGGGCATCAGCAAACAGACCATCGAAATCCGCAGCCCTGACGGATCGGCCGATATATATCATCTTTTTGCAGGATTAATTGTTGCCGGACTGCATGGACTTGAAATGCAGAATGGGCTTGAAAAGTCTGATTCCCTTTATGTGGATGTAAATATTTTCAAAGAAGAGAACAAGAAACGCATGGAGATGCTCGAAAAGCTTCCGGATTGCTGTTACGGATCCGCTGCGCTTCTTGAGAAAAAGAGGGCATATTTCGAAAAAGACGGTATTTTCCCCCGCCGCACCATCGACAGTTTCATTGACCGGCTCAGGGCATACAACGACCAGGGTTTAAGCGAAAGGCTTTACGGCAAAACAGATGAAATCCGCACGCTGGTTTACAAGTACCTCCATTACATGTAATCAGTGGAGTTGCCCGGTTTTTAATACCGGGCTGTTTTTGGTTTTCCGGGCGTTGTTTATGCTGGCGTTCAGCTCAAATCCGATAAGCAGGACCAGCGAGTTGATGAAAAGCCAGATCAGGAAAGCGATCAGGGTTCCGATAGAGCCGTAGAATTTGTTGTACTGCCCGAAGTTGTTGATATAGGCAGAAAACCCAACGGATGTAATGATAATAAAAAAGGATGCCAGGATGCTTCCGGGGGTAATGAACCTGAATTCTTTCCTTTTCGCAGGCGCAAGATAATAGAGGGAAGAGATGCTGAAAAAAGTGAATATCAGTATAATAAGCCATTTCCCATTGTGAAGCAGGGCGATAAGGAATTTATTGGTAAGGATCTCTTTGGCCTGCAGGAAATCGATCACCATGCCGCTAAAAATGATCAGGATAATTGAGATTGATATCAGGATACAGAAAATAAAAATCAGGACGATGGATACGAGCTGTCTTTTCAACCAGGTGCGGTTTTCGATGTTGTGGTAGCTGGCGTTGAATGAATTGACCAGGGCGGCGATACCGCCGGTGGCAAAGAATAGTGCCAGAACAAAGCCGAATGAGAGGAGGTCATTTCTTTTCCGTGTGATGATTTCCTGAATGGTGGTTTCCACGGCATCATATACATTTGCCGGCATCAGGTCATGGAGCAGATTCATCAGCTCGCGCTGGAAGTTATCGACGGGGATATAGGGAATCAGGGAAAAGAGCACGATGATTGCCGGAAAAACGGCCAGGAAGAAGTTATAGGCAATGGCAGAAGCCCTCATGGTGAGGGCTCCGTTCTTAATTCCGTTAAAGAAGAAAGATGAAACCTCAAAAACCGTAAAACCCTCAAAGCCCGGTAACACGGTTCTTTTAACCGACCGGAGGAGCCGGATAAGGCTGGTTTTGATGTTTCGGAACAGGCTCATATCGGATTATGAGGTTGCTTTCAGGCTGAAGTCGAGGCTGCTGATCTGGTGGGTCAGTGCACCGACGGAGATGTAATCGACTCCGGCAAGCGCATATTCCCTGATATTCATCAGGTTAATTCCTCCGGATGCTTCTGTTTCAACCTTTCCGCCGATCCGTTCAACGGCCTGCCTGATGCGCTCCGGTGTGAAATTATCCAGGAGGATGCGAAATGCCTTTCCGGTGTCCAATATTCTGACAACGTCCTCAATAGAACGTGCTTCGACCTCGATTTTCAGGTCGAGGTGATTTTTTTCGAGGTAATCCGCAGCTCTTTCAATGGCGGGGATAATGCCGCCGGCATAGTCGACATGGTTGTCCTTTATCAGGATCATGTCATACAATCCGATTCTGTGATTATATCCGCCGCCGATACGAACCGCTTCTTTTTCGAGAAACCGCATATTGGGGGTTGTTTTCCGGGTATCCAGAATTTTAGCTTCCGTTCCGCTGACTTTCTCCACGAAAAGTGCCGTTTGCGTAGCTATTCCGCTCATTCGCTGAATGATGTTCAGAACCAGCCGTTCGGTTTGAAGAATCGAGCGCTGACTGCCTGAAACGATGAAGGGTTTGTCGCCCGGAACAACCCGGGTCCCGTCAGGGATTTGAAGCCGGACAATCAAGCCGGGGTCAAAAATCTCAAAAACTCTTATAGCGACCCGGGTTCCGGCCAGAATCCCTTCCTGTTTTGCGATCAGAACAGCCTTTCCGGTTGCTTCTTCGGGGATGCATGAGAGGGTGGTGTGATCGCCGGAGCCGATATCTTCAGCCAGGGCATTTTCAATGAACCGGGTCAGCGTGTTGTTACTCATCGGGTTTATTTCCATCAAAAGTATAAAGAAAGTATAAATTGGCGCGGAAATTGTAACTTCAAGGGGGTTTATTCTTAATCCGGTTCACATGCTCAGTTCACAACCAGCGGAAGAGATTTCGATGAAAAGTTTAGTGTATGCCCTGCGGTTTTCCCTTCTTGCCCTCCTTTTTTTGCTTGCGGCCGTTATTCTGGACCCGATTGCGCATCGAAAAACCCCGGTTCGCCTGAGCGGCACCGGTATTGAGCGTGATTTTCACAAGAAGCTTGCCCGGCTTGACTTAACGGGTGCTTTGGTACTTGAAACGGTAGAAAAGAATGGTTGGCCCGGAGCTGCCGCGAATGATCCCGGGTTTTACAAGAGGTATACCGATGAGAATGATGGAATTGCCCTGTTTGTTCTTCGTGGCGATTCAGTTCTTTTCTGGTCGGATAATTCGCTGGTCGTATCGGATTCGGACCTTTCGGCGATTAAGACGGACCGGGTTTACAACCTTCCTAACTGCACCGTTTTCTGCCGGGTATTTGAAAAGGATTCCCTAAAGGTTGTTGGGATGACCTTTCTGAAGAAGTTTTTCCCCTACAATAATGAGTATGTGAGCACGGCATTCCTGATCGGGAAGAATATACCGCCATCCTACCGGATCAGCCAGCCGCCGGTTCCGGGCGCGATTACCATTCGTGATGACCATGGCGAATACTGCTTTTGCATAGTTCCGGGCGATGAAATGGTTTCACGTACACATCTTCACTGGATAACCCTTCTGCTCTACGGTTTATTTTTCATCTTTCTCCTGCTCGGATTCAGCGACCTGATGAAACTGGGTCAGCGCCTCAAGCCTTCCGGCTGGTGGCTGCTGGCGCTGGCAGCGGATCTGTTTTTACTCCGATGGCTTTTTGGTGTTCTTGAGTTTCCTCATTGTGTATTCAGCCTTCCTCTTTTCAGGCCATTTGATAATCCCCTTTTCCTGCTGGAATCCCGGGGGGGATTTCTGGTAACTGCGGTTCTCCTGATATTTTTTTCTTACTGGTTCATGCGGGTTTTCAGATTGTTCCCGGCATCCCTGAGCGTGGACCGGTCAAAAACTGATTCCCGGCTGGTTCAGAGCCTGGGCGTTGCCGGCTGGCTGATGGTTGCAGGAGTCTTTCTGCTGATCCACTGGCTCACCGGATTTCTTTTAATCCAGCGGCCCGGCTTCCTGGAAATCACAAGAATTCTTTCTTTCAGTGCCTCCAGTGTCACCGATATGATCATCCTGGTAGGCCTTCTGATTGCCTACCTCATGGCCGCTCATGGCTTAGTAAGCCAGATGAAGCATCGTCTTACCTGGCCCCAGATGCTAATCAGCCTCCTGCTGGCCTCCGCGCTGGTTTTCGGCCTGGCCCGGTCGGGGAATGCAGGCCCGGATCTTGGCGACCTGGGGTTCTTCTATATTACGGCGGGTTTGTCGGTTTACCTGAATTATGCTCCGGTGAAGCGGCTCACGCATGGTATTGCCGTGATCCTCATTTTCCTGATCTCAACCTATCTGGTGGCCATCACTGATGAGGTCAACCGCAGCAAAGAAGCTGTCGGCCAGTCCGATATCCTTGCAAAACTTTCCAATGAACACGACCCTATCGCGGAAATGCTGCTCGCCCAGGCTGACCCTGAGATTCAAAAGGATACCCTTCTCGGCAAAATGGTTGTTAATACCGCTCTGAGTCCTTCGGAGAGCCAGTCTGCCATTACCTCTTATCTGAAAAAGCGTTATTTCGGCCTGTACTGGAACCGTTATGAGATACAGGCCCGAACCTGTGACTCAGGAAGCCGCATTCTTATACAACCCGATAATTTTGAAGTGCCCTGCCTTCCCTATTTTTTGGGCGAGATGCGCGACCGTTTCGGGACCGGACTGGCTGGTACGGCCGGGTTCTATTATCTTGACAATTTTGACGGGTTGATCGATTATCTCGGAGTATACCGGTATTTCAATTCCGACAGTACCTATGGCGCCAACCTGATCATCAATATAGACTCCAGGCTTGTTGCCCAGGAGATGGGGTATCCTGAACTGCTGGTTACAGGACGAATTAATCATGACAGTTTGTTTACCAACTACTCCTACGCCAAATATCAGCATGGAAAACTGCAGTCTGTTTCGGGAAGTTTCAACTACAGCCTGACCAGCGACGGGTATCCGGGCAAGAGCGGCGAAATCCTGACCTTCGTGAGGGATGATTATCGCCATTGGATCAAACAGATCGACAGCGAAAACGAAATGGTGATCAGCAGGCCGGTGTTACGGTTGCTGGACTACGTGGTGACTTTCTCTTATGTATTTGTATTTCTTTTCATTATCTATTTCCTGATCTATGTTGTCCTGCGGTACCGGACGCTGATCTCCGTCCGCAACCTGGGCCTTAAGCAGCGCATCCAGCTTAGCCTGATATCGATCCTGGTTTTCTCCTTTCTTCTCATCGGGGGGGGGATGACCTACTTTGTGATCCAGCAGTACCGGGAGAGCACCACCAAGCTTATTGTTGAAAAAACGGAGTCACTGCTTACAGATCTGCAGCATAAGATAGAAAAGGAGCAGGTGCTGACCAGCGACTGGAGCGACGGGACTTACCGGGGCCTTGATGAGCTTCTGCTTAAGTTTTCGTATGTTTTTAATACGGACATGAATATTTTCGACCCGCAGGGGAACCTGATCGTTTCAACCCGGCCGGAGGTATTCGAGTATAACCTTGCCGGCAAGAAGATGAATCCGATGGCTTATGATGCGCTTCACAACCAGCAGCGGACCAGTTTTATCATCAAAGAGAGCATCGAAAGCCTGGGGTATTATTCATCCTATGTTCCGTTGCTGAACCAGGACGGCATCCTCCTCGGTTACCTGAATCTCCCCTATTTCAGCAGGCAGACCGAGATACGGAGAGAGATCGCAAACCTGGTCGTAGCCATGCTGAACGGCTATTTTATCCTCATTATGCTGAGTATCTTTTTTGCGGTGGTTCTGGCAAATCAGGTTTCAAAGCCATTGCAGCAGTTGCAGACCAAGCTTGCCGGGCTGCGGTTTGGAAGGAAAAACCTGGAGATTGATTACAGGCGTGACGATGAGATTGGTAAACTTGTGAGGGATTATAACCGGATGGTCAATGAATTGCAGGCGGGTGCCGAGAAGCTGGCCCGCTCTGAGCGGGAAACTGCCTGGCGCGAGATGGCCCGCCAGATAGCCCATGAAATAAAGAATCCACTCACCCCGATGAAACTCAGTGTCCAGCATCTCAGAAGAGCATGGAAAGATCAGGCTCCCAATCTGGGCATGCATATTGACAAGGTCACCAATACCCTGATAGATCAGATAGACACCCTCTCATCCATTGCAAGTGAGTTTTCGCGGTTTGCACAAATGCCCGGGGCTCACTTTGAGCCGATCGATATGGTTTCAAAGCTCAGGCAGGTGACCTACCTTTTTGAAGACAGCTGTAAGGTTACCCTCCATGAAGTTGAGCCATCGGGCCAGGATGTGCTAGTATATGCTGATCCCGAGCAGCTGCTTCAGGTTTTCAATAACCTGATGCGCAATGCCATCCAGGCGGTTCCGGAGACGAAGGAACCAACCGTTGATATTTTCATTGATGTTAAGGATCACCGGGTGATGGTGAGGATTGTTGATAACGGCAGCGGGATTCCGGATGAACTGCACAACCGGCTTTTTGAGCCCAATTTTACTACCAAGAGTTCAGGCATGGGTTTGGGGCTGGCCATAACCAAGAAGATAGTTGAGGGTACCGACGGGAATATCTGGTTTGAGACCGTGAAGGACGAAGGCACCACCTTTTTCATTGACTGGCCCCTCTATCAGCCCGAGAAATAATTACCAGACGATAACGGAAGTGGTATCGGTGTTGCTGTAATTCAGGGCACGGTCGACCACGTGGAACTGGTATCGGAATTCATTGAAAGGAAGCGGATTAAATTCCGACCAGGGGTACTCCAGTGTTACGGATATATCGGCTATCAATGTTTTATTCTGGCCGGTCGGGGATATATCGGGAATCCGGAATCGCTTAAGTCCGCCCGGTTCCGGGACCTCGGTAAAGATTCCGTTTTCCCCCTCAAATTCCTGGATAAACAGGTTGTAATAGTAGAGACTGTCCTTGTTGTAGGGGCCGGTTGTATCGGTAACAGCCAGCCCGATATCCCCGTTTCCGTCGACCAGGTGAAAGGTAAGGGTAACCCGTTTGACTGCATTATTGAGAACATCCGATGAATCCTTAACCACTACACCTGTAAAACTGATTTCCGGTGTGTCGGGGTAATCAACAACGGGCTTGCAGGATACTGAAGCCAGGAGGAGAATTCCAGCGAGGAGTTGAATCAGTCTATTGGTTTTCATCTCTATTTTTCCCTGAAAAAAATCTGGATAGGAACTCCGGTAAAGTTAAAGGATTCGCGGATTTTGTTTTCAATGTACCTTTTATAGGGTTCCTTCACATATTGCGGAAGATTGCAAAACAGCGCAAAAGCCGGCGATGGGTTCGGCAGCTGGGTGGCATACTTGATTTTCACGAATTTACCCTTCTCTGCCGGCGGGGGGTAGGCTTCAATGGCCGCCTGAATGAGTTCATTCAGTTTCGATGTGGCGATCTTTTGTTTCCGGTTTCCATAAACCTCGATGGCTGTTTCCAGGGCTTTCAGCACGCGCTGTTTGGTGAGCGCTGAAACAAAAAGGATGGGAACATCGGTATAAGGGGAGATCCGTTCCTGGATTTCCTTGGCATACTCCTTGGTGGAATTGGTTTCTTTTTCCATCAGGTCCCACTTGTTGACCAGTATTACCACTCCCTTGCGGTTTCGCTGGATGATCCCAAAGAGGTTAACATCCTGAGCCTTTATTCCTTCCGTTGCATCAATCATCAGGAGGCAGACGTCGCTGCTCTCAATGGAGCGGATCGCGCGCATCACTGAATAGAATTCTATGTCATCGGTCACCTTTCCTTTTTTCCTGACTCCGGCTGTGTCGACCAGGTAGAAATCAAGCCCGAACTTTTCGTATCGGGTGTTGATTGAATCACGTGTGGTTCCTGAGATCGGGGTAACGATGTGGCGTTCTTCGCCGAGCAGGGCATTAACCAGCGAGGATTTTCCGACATTCGGGCGGCCCACAATGGCGAATCTGGGAATATCGGGCGCTTCTTCCTCCGGTTTGGGGGTGAAAGTTGCCACTACGGCATCGAGCAAATCGCCGGTACCGCTGCCGTTGACGGAAGAGATCGGATAAACCTGGCCGAGGCCGAGGCTGTAGAATTCATTGGCTTCGAAGTACCGGGTGTTATTATCGGCCTTGTTTGCTGCCAGGAAAACCGGTTTGTTTATTTTCCTGAGGAAGCCGGCAACCATGTGGTCGAGGTCGGCGATTCCGGATTCCACATCCGTCACGAACACAATCACGTCCGCCTCTTCGATGGCGAGCAGGACCTGTTTCCTGATTTCTGCCTCAAAGATGTCGTCGGAATTCCGGATATAGCCACCGGTATCGATTACTGAAAACTCATGGCCATTCCAGAATGCCTTTCCGTAGTGACGGTCGCGGGTTACCCCGCTGGATTCATGAACGATGGCCTGGCGCGATTGAACCAGCCGGTTAAAAAGGGTTGATTTTCCGACATTGGGCCGGCCGACTATTGCAACGATATTTGGCATACTCCTGGGTGTTATATTTCGTAACCGAATGATTTGAGCATATCCGGCCGGTTTCTCCAATCCTTGGCTACCTTGACAAAGAGCTCAATAAATATTTTTTTCTCGAAGAAGGTTTCGAGGTCTTTACGGGCGAGAATTCCAACCTGTTTCAGGGCGCTGCCCTTATGCCCGATCAGGATTCCCTTCTGTGAGTCGCGTTCCACGTAGATAACGGTTCGTATGCGGATGATATCCTCGCTCTCCTTAAATTCTTCCACAACCGGTTCAACCGCATAGGGAACCTCTTTCTGGTAGGTTTCCAGGATGGCGCCGCGGATGATTTCGGTCACGAAAAACCGTTCAGGCCGGTCTGTCAGCTGGTCGCGGTCGAAATAGGGCGGTGCTTCAGGCAGAAGTTCAAGGATCCGGTTAAAGAGGTTGTCGAGATTGAACTTGAGCAGGGCTGATGATGGGAAGATCTCGGCTTTCGGGAATATCTCCTGCCATTTGAGTACCAATGCTTCTACCTCCTGCTGGTTGCTGAGGTCTATCTTGTTGATAATCAAAATAAGCGGAACCTTGGTCTTTTTAACGATTTCAAGAATGTCGGCATTCTTGTCGCTGGTTTCCAAAACGTCTGTAATATATAATAGTATATCGGCATCCGCGAGGGCGGAGCGGGCGGCCTTGACCATTGCGTCCTGCAGTTTATAGGCAGGCTTGATCAGTCCGGGGGTATCGGAATATACAATCTGATAATCGTCGCCGTTGACGATTCCGAAAATCCGGTGCCGGGTGGTCTGGGATTTGGCTGTAATCACTGAGAGGCGTTCCCCGACCAGTGCATTCATCAGGGTTGATTTCCCGACGTTTGGGTTGCCGATAATATTTACGAAGCCGGATTTCATAGCAGGTGTATCAGGATTTATTCATTTTAAGCCAGCCGATTTCTTTTGGCGACAACATTCTCCATTTTCCGCGGGGCAGGTTTTTTTTGTTCAGGCCGGCGAAGTAAACCCGGTCGAGTTTAAGTATTTCGATGCCCAGTTGTTCGAACATCCGGCGTACGATCCGGTTTTTTCCCGAATGAATTTCGAGTTGCAGGAATCTTTTTGAAGCGGGATCGAGGTAGCTTAGGGAGTCCACTTTCATGGGGCCGTCCTCGAGTTCCATACCTTTCGTCAGCTTTTCAACCATCTCGTCGGTAACGTTCTGAGCGGTTTCCACCTCGTAGATTTTCCGGATCCGGTATCTGGGATGGGTAAGACGGCCGGCCAATTCACCGTCATTGGTGATCAGAAGCACGCCGGTGGTATTTCGGTCGAGGCGTCCCACGGGGAATACGCGCAGGTCGGTGGCGCTGCTGATGAGGTCCATCACCGTGCGGCGGCCTTCCGGGTCGTCGGTGGTTGTGAGGGTGTCCTTGGGTTTATTGAGAAGGATGTATACTTTTCTTTCGTTTTTGACGATTTTGCCGTTAACCTTAACGGTGTCATCGGGATTGACCTTGGTGCCCAGCTCAGTAACCGTTTTCCCATTGATTTGGACCACGCCCCTGCTGATGAGATCATCCGCGTCGCGCCTGGAGCAGATACCCGAGGATGCGATATAGCGGTTGAGCCGCATAGTGGTCGACTGGGGGTTCTTGATAACTGTGAGTGGTTTTCTGTACACTGCTGTAAATTTTGGGGTTGCAAAGGTTAACAAAATAAAAATAGCCTTTGCAAAGTTATCAGGAAAACTCAATACCTTGCATCCCCATTAATCATCTTATGACTCTTATTAAATCGATTTCCGGAATCCGGGGCACTATCGGAGGGCGTCCCGGCGATGGTCTTACACCTCCTGATATTGTGCGTTTTACCGCTGCATTCGGAACCTGGGCCCTGCATAACAGCCCCAGCCCGGGCGGCAAGCCCTGCATGGTAGTAGGGCGTGATGCCAGGACATCCGGCCAGATGGTGGATGCGCTGGTTTGTTCTACCCTGATGGGGCTCGGCATCGATGTGATCAATGCCGGCCTGGCCACCACGCCAACCGTAGAAATGGCCGTGCCCGAGAGCGGTGCCATTGCAGGGGTAATCCTTACTGCCAGCCATAATCCCGGGCAGTGGAATGCCCTGAAACTGCTGAATCATCTGGGGGAATTTATCAGCGGTCAGGAGGGGGAGGAGGTCCTGATGCTGGCGGAGCAGAACATGTATGAATTTGCACCGGCAGATAAGCTGGGATCATACCAAAACAAGGATTTTCTGCCGTTTCACATAAAAAAGATACTGGAACTTCCGGAGGTTGATGCGAAGACCATTGGTGCTGCAGGCTTCCATGTTGCCGTGGATGCGGTAAATTCGGTGGGAGGCTTTGCGGTTCCGGCTATTCTGGAGGCTCTGGGAGTAAAGCATATTTATAAAATCAATTGTAATCCTGATGGCCTTTTTGCACATAATCCGGAGCCTCTGCCGGCTCACCTCACCGATCTTTCAAAAGAGGTGACCAAACGTGGGGCCGATCTGGGCATCGCGGTTGATCCGGACGTTGACAGGCTGGCCTTTATGAGTGAAGACGGCAGTTTCTTCGGCGAGGAGTATACCCTTGTGGCGGTGGCTGATTATATATTAACACACAAACCCGGGAACACGGTATCCAATATGTCGTCGAGCCGTGCCCTCAGGCTCGTGACCGAAAAACATGGCGGCAGTTACCTGGCCACCGCGGTGGGTGAGGTGAATGTGGTGCGGGGCATGAAGTCGACCGGCGCGGTTATCGGCGGAGAGGGGAATGGCGGGGTCATTTTTCCGGGGTTGCATTACGGAAGGGATTCATTGGTTGGTATCGCCCTGTTTCTGAGCCACCTGGCCCATCAGAAATTAAAATTGACAGAATTGAGGGCACTTTATCCTTCCTTTGAGATGTCGAAGAAAAAGATTGATCTTCTGCCCGGGACCAAGGTGGAGCGCATTATTGAGGCGCTGGCCGCCAGGAATGCAAAATATCCGTTGCAAACCGAGGACGGGTTGAAAATAGACCGGCCCGACGGGTGGGTGCATCTGCGGAGATCCAATACGGAACCAATTATCCGGATTATTGCCGAGGCGGAAACCAAAACCGCTGCAGATCAGCTGGCGGACTCATATATTAAGGATATTCTTGAATTAGTTAACAATTGTTAAATATCCCTAATTGTGATGTAATCATTTCTGGGACCAGCGGTCTTACTGTATGTTTGCAGGCTGTTGCGAATTTTATGCTTAAGAAAATCATTGCTTAAAGAAAATCATCATTTATGAAAAGGCGCTGGATATTTATCATTGTACTAGTAGTAGTCCTTGGTGCTGTTGTTTTATATAGTCTTACCAATAAGGAGAAGGCTGTAGAGATTAAAGCCGTTGTGGAGAACGGTGTATTTGATGTGGTGGTCAGTACCACCGGTGAACTCGCCGCTCTTCGGTCGGTTGATATCCGCGGGCCGGAAGGTTTGAGGGATTCCAGGGTTCATGAGGTTAAGATTGTTGACCTGGTGCCCGAGGGGACCATGGTTCGTCAGGGCGATTTCGTTTGCAGCCTTGATAAAACGGCTGCTACCAGTTCCCTGCAAAATATGGACGACCAGATAGAGCGTGACGAGGCCTCCCTGCGTCAGACTCAGCTTGATACCACCATGAGCCTCCGGGATTACAGAAACCAGATCAAGGACCTCGAGTATGCCGTTGAAGAGCGGCAGATCGTGCTGGATCAATCCCAGTATGAGCCACCGGCAACCATCCGTTCGGCCGAGATGAACCTCGATAAGGCGAAAAGAGCCTATGAACAGGCGCTGGTTAACTACGGACTGCGCAAGGAACAGAGTGAAGCTTCAATGACCAAGGCGGAAATCAACCTTAGGCGCCAGCAGCAGCAGCGCGCGGAAATCGTCAGGGTTCTGGACCAGTTTACGGTTTATGCGCCTCAGGACGGAATGGTAATATATAAGAAAGAGTGGGGCGGAGCCAAAAGGAAAGTAGGAACCTCGATCTCTTTCTGGGACCCCGTTGTGGCTACCTTGCCCGACCTGACCAAGATGATCACCAAGACTTATGTCAATGAGATTGATATCAGCAAGATAAGGGTCAATCAGCCCGTTGTCATTGGTGTGGATGCATTTCCGGATCGCCAGTACACCGGGGTCATCACAGAAGTTGCCAACGTAGGGGAACAGCTCCCCAATTCCGATGCCAAGGTCTTTGAGGTTGTGATTGAGGTGAATGAGACCGATACAACCCTGCGGCCGGGGATGACCACGGTTACCCAGATCAAGACAAACAGCTATCCCGATGTTAAGTACCTGCCGCTGGAGGCAATACATTCGAACGATTCGATGTCCTATGTTTATAAGGTTACCAACAAGATCAGGCAGATCCTTGATCTGGGCGAGGCCAATGAGAATCATATCATTGTCAATGACGGGCTTGCCGCGGGCGAGGAGGTTTTCCTGACTGTTCCGGAGAAAGGCGAAGAATGGGAATTTAAGGGCCTCGATATCTATGAACGGGTGAAAACGCGCCGCCTTGAGGAAGAAAAGCGGAAACGGGACGAGATGGAAAAGGTACGCCTGGATCAGCAAGAGCGTATGAAGCGCGACAGCCAGGGCGGAATGCCGGGGATGAAGGGCTTTGATATGAAGAACCTTACCAAGGAGCAGAAGGAGCAGATGCAGAAGATGATGCAGGGCGGGGGCGGACAGATGCGGATGAGCCCGGGCGGTGGAGCTGCCCAGCCAGCCGGTCAGGCCAGCGGAACGATGAGCGTAACCATTCAACGTTAATCCCGAGACCATGTTCCGACGATATTTTCACGACATCATCATAGCTGTGGAGGCCATCATGGCCAACAAGCTCAAGTCGGTGCTCACGGCCCTCGGGATCATCTTCGGGGTGGCCGCTGTAATCAGCATGCTGGCCATCGGCCAGGGAGCCCAGAAGGAGATCCTTGACCAGATCAAACTGGTGGGGGTTAATAATATCATCATTTCCCCTATCGTTGATGTGGCCTCGGCTTCCACTTCGGAAGAGGACAGCAAGAAAGAGTCCAAGAAATTTTCAGCCGGGCTTAACCTGTTGGATGTCAGGGCTATTGAAGCTGTATTGCCGACTGTGAAGCAGGTAAGCTCTGAAATCCAGCTCAATTCATTTGTACAGCATAACCAGATCCGGAGGCCGACCGTACTCATGGGGGTGAATCCCTCCTATTTCTCCTTGTTTAACCTGAGCCTGGAGAAGGGTGACCTGTTCGGTCCGATCCATGAACAGACCGGCCAGTCGGTTTGCGTGATAGGTGCCAGCGTTGCCACCCTGCTGTTTCCGGCAGAGAATCCGCTCGGCCAGTTTCTGAAGGTCGGGCACAACTGGCTCAGGATTATCGGTGTACTGGAGAAACGAGATGTGGTGGTTTCCTCCTCGTCGGCCGGATTGGGAATATCCAATACGAACGACCAGGTATTTGTGCCTACAAAGACCATGCTGGTGAGGTATCTTAACCGGGCAATCATGAACCTGAAGATGGGCGAGGTGTCAAGCACCATGAGGTTTTTCGGTGGAGGCAGAGGCATGTCCATTGCCCGAACCATGACGACTGGCAGCGATCAGGGCACCTCTGTTGAAACGAACTACAACCAGCTTGATAAGATCATCATTCAGGTGAACGAGACCGAAGACCTTCAGTCCACCACCGAGATCCTTACCCGGATGCTGATGCGGCGGCACAACGGCGTTGCCGACTTCAAAATAACAGTGCCTGAACTGTTGCTTAAGCAGCAGCAGCGCACCAAGGACATCTTTAACATTGTTTTGGGCGCGATTGCCAGCATTTCCCTGATCGTAGGCGGGATCGGCATTATGAATATCATGCTGGCCTCTGTGATGGAACGAATCCGGGAAATCGGAACCCGACAGGCTATCGGAGCTTCCAGGAAGGACATTATTGTTCAGTTCCTCTCTGAGTCTACCCTTATCAGCATCGTAGGAGGCATGATCGGTGTTATCCTGGGCTTTATTCTGGCAAAGCTGATTATGGAATTTGCTGATATTCTGACTATTGTAACGCCATTCTCGGTGCTTGTAGCGTTCGGAGTATCTGCCGCGGTGGGTATTATCTTCGGATATTTGCCGGCCAAGCGCGCCTCGGAGCAGGACCCTGTGGAATCCCTCAGGGCATCGTAAAACTCAAAACCACAAATAAAACAAGGCAACATGAGAAAATCAATCTTTCTGGTATTCACGCTAAGCCTCTTTTTGCCCCTATCGATAATAGCCCAGGAAGTTCAGGTTCGCAAGCTGACACTGCAGGATGTAATCGGCCTTGCCCAGGAAAACTCGCTTCAGGCCTTGCTTGCCAAGCACCGGTTCAGGAGCAGCTACTGGCAATTCCGGTCCTACCAGGCCAACTACCTGCCTTCGGTTTCCTTGCAGACTGATATTGTTGATTTACAGAGAGCCATCACCAAGAGCCTCGTTTATGAGGGTGGCCAGTGGGTGGAAAAGTACGCACCCACCAACCGTCTGAACTCCTCCATGAGTCTTGAAGCGAGCCAGAATATTCCGCTCACGGGCGGCCGTATTTTTGTGGCCTCGGAATTAGGGCGCCTCGACCTGCTGAATGACGATCCGGCTACCCTGATGTCGACTCCGGTGAGTATCGGACTCAGCCAGCCCCTGTTCGGTTTCAATCAGTTCAAATGGCAGAAAAAAATCGAGCCGATGCGCTATGAGGAAGCCAAAAAACAGTACCTCACCTCGATGGAGGATGTGAATCAAAGGGCTGTATCCTACTTTTTCGACCTGGCGCTGGAACAGATGAACGTTAAAACATCGGAATTCAACGTTGCCAACAACGATACCCTCTATCAGATTGCAAAAGGGCGGTTTGAGCTGGGTATGATTGACCAGGGCGACCTGATGCAGATGGAACTGAACGTGCTGACCAGCACCGATGACCTGGTTAAGGACAAATTGAACCTCGAGATCAAGAAGTCTAACATGCGGACTTTTCTCGGATATAATGACAATATCAATCTTGAGCTGGTGACCTCTCTTGATGTTCCGGTACTCACGGTTGATGTTGGGGAAGCCCTGCAGCGCGCCCGTGAGAATAATCCTGAAATGATTTCCATGGAGCGGAGTATTCTTGAAGCGGAGCAGAATCTGGCCAAAACCATGGCCAGTTCGAGATTCAATGCGAACCTGATGGCCAGCTATGGATTAACCCAGCGTGCCAGCGACCTGCAGAATGTGTACAAGGACCCGCAGCAGTCCCAGCGTCTGAATATCGGGGTAACGGTTCCGATTCTTGACTGGGGAATGCGCAAGGGGCAGGTCAAAATGGCCAGGTCGAGCCTCGATGTCACCAAGGTGAACGTTCAGCAGCAGAAGATTGATTTTGAGCAGCAGGTTTATCTTGACATCATGCAGTTTAACATGCAGGATGACCAGCTGCTTCTGGCTGCAAAAACCGATACCATCTCACGTACCCGGTATGACATTACCAAGCAGAAATTCATGATCGGCAAGGTCGATGTGCTCAAGCTCAATGACGCACTTGCACAGAAGGACAGGGCTATTGCCAACTATATGAGTGCATTGAGAACCTATTGGTCCAGCTTTTACAATGTCAGGAAAACCACCCTTTGGGATTTTGAAAAGAAAAGGCCTCTTGAACAGAACTATGAGGACCTGATCCGATAGAGACAGAACGATTCTGAGGAGGCAGTTCCATGGCGGAATTGCCTCTTTTTTTTCAAATATTTCCATTATATTTGCGCGTTCAAAAATGAACGTATCAAAAAGAATAATTAAAACCGATTCAAATGCGTAATAAAGGAGCGATCAAGCTGGTAGCGATTCTAATGGCATTAGTATGCATCTACCAGTTATCCTTCACGGTAGTGACATCACGGATCGAAAAGAAGGCCACGAAATATGCTACAGGTCTTGCCAACGGAGACGCTGATAAGGTGACTTCCCTGAAAGCATACTACAAAGATTCCCTGGCCGGCGAGCCCGTGTACAATTTCCTTGGACTGAAAAAGTATACCTACCGTGAATGCCAGGAGCGCGAATTCAACCTGGGTCTCGACCTGAAAGGCGGGATGAACGTGATGCTGGAAGTTTCCGTGAACGACCTGGTTCTTTCACTGGCAAACAATTCCACCGACAATACTTTCATTACGGCCATGCGTCTGGCCCGCGAACGACAAGTCGCCGGAAGCCAGGATGATTTTGTTACGCTGTTCGGGAATGCTTTTAGCGAGACGGATCCGAATGCAAAGCTCGCAGCAATCTTCAATACGATTGAACTGCGTGACCGGATCAAGTACAACTCCACGAATGAAGAGGTGTTGAATGTTCTTCATGAAGAAACCAAAATTGCCATTGCAAACTCGGTTCGCATTCTTCGCACCCGTATTGACCAGTTTGGGGTAGCTCAGCCTAACTTTCAGGAACTGGGTACTGCCGGACGGGTAATGATCGAACTGCCGGGTATCAAGGATCCTGAACGTGTACGCAAGCTCCTGCAGGTTGCTGCAAAGCTCGAGTTCTGGGAAACCTATGAGAATAACGAGGTGTATGGTTTCATGAATGATGCCAATACCCGTTTGCGGGACCTGAATGCGGCAGCATCGACAACTGTGAATGATACAACTGCCACTCCGGCTGCAACAGAGACTGCTGCCGCTGATACTACGAAGAGCAGTTTGCTCGACCAGATCGAAAAAGATACGACTAAGGCTTCTGCGGATCAATCGCTGGAGGAATTCAAGAAAGACAACCCATTATTCTTTATTCTGCGGCCTAATGCCGACAACAACGGTAGCCTGATGCAGGGACCGGTGGTGGGCTATGCCCACTTCAGGGACACGGCAAAAGTCAATGTGGTTTTTGCCAATCCTCAGATCCGGGCGATTTTCCCGGCAACCATGAAATTCTTCTGGACCTCCAACCCGATTGACGGGAACGATGAGATGTTCGCACTGCTGGCCATCAAGGTCAGCAACCGGGAAGGCAAACCGGCGCTTGACGGCGCAATGGTTGTTAATGCCCGGTCCGACTTTGGCGGCACCAGCAACCAGCCTGAAGTATCGCTCTCGATGAATGCTGAAGGAGCCAAGATCTGGCAGCGCCTGACCAAGGAAAACGTTGGGAAATCCATTGCCATCGTTCTTGACAACTATATCCGTTCCTATCCTACCGTTAACGGTGAGATCGCAGGCGGCCGCTCTTCAATTTCCGGCGGCGGCATGACCATTGAAGAGGCACAGGACCTTGCCAACATTCTGAATGTAGGCCGCATGGATGCCCCGGCAAAAATTACACAGGAAGAGGTGGTAGGACCATCACTCGGTCAGGAATCCGTCAACTCGGGACTTGCATCCTTCGCCCTGGCTTTTATCCTGGTACTGCTCTATATGGCTTTTTATTACAACCGTGCCGGTTTGGTTGCCAACATCGCCCTGGTTATTAACGTATTTTTCCTGGTTGGCGTTCTTGCTTCCCTCGGAGCGGTCCTGACACTACCCGGTATTGCCGGTATCGTCCTTACCCTGGGTATGGCGGTTGACGCGAACGTTATCATCTACGAGCGAATCCGTGAGGAGCTCCGGACGGGCAAGGGAATTAAGCTTGCCGTCAAGGAGGGTTACAAACACGCCATGTCGGCTATTATAGACGGTAACGTCACCACTCTGCTGACCGGTATCATCCTTTATGTTTTTGGTTCAGGCCCGATCAAAGGGTTCGCCACCACGCTGGTTATCGGTATTCTTACTTCCCTGTTCACAGCCATCTTTATTTCGAGGATTATTTTCGAAAGAATAATGGACAAGGACAGGAAACTGGTATTCGGTAACAAGTATACCATTGACTTCATGCATAATGTCGACCTGAAGTTCCTTGACAAGCGGAAAATTTTCTATATCGTTTCCGCTGTCCTTATGACGATTTCCATCATTTCCCTTGCAACCCGCGGACTGAACATGGGTGTCGACTTTACGGGAGGAAGGACCTATATCGTCCAGTTTGACAAGACCGTGAACACTCAGGATCTTGCAAGAACCCTCGGAACTGCTTTTCAGGGTGAACAACCTCAGGTTACCACCTTTGGTACCCCCGACCGGGTGAAGATCACCACCAAGTATATGATTAAAAGCGACTCTCCTGATGTGAGTGCACAATTAGACCAGGCCCTTTACCAGGGATGCCAGACCTATCTGCCCCAGGGAACGGATTTCGATACTTTCAATACCGTCAACAAACAGTCGAGCCAGCTGGTTGGACCTACCGTTGCTTCGGATATTGTACGGGCCGCTTTTATGGCTGTTCTCTTTGCCCTCATCGGAATCTTCCTCTATATATTTGTCCGGTTCCGGAACTGGCATTTCGGCCTCGCGGGTGTTGCCGCACTGTTCCATGACACGATCATTGTTCTTGGAGTATATTCACTGCTATACAGCATCATGCCTTTCTCCATGGAGGTTGACCAGGCCTTTATTGCGGCTATCCTGACGATTATCGGTTACTCCATCAACGATTCCGTGATCGTATTTGACAGGGTCAGGGAGTTTACCACCCTGTTCCGCAAGCGCGACCGGAGAGAAATTATCAGCCACTCCATCAACTCAACCCTGGGCCGTACCCTTAACACGGCAGGCACCACGCTGGTTGTTTTGATTGCCATCTTCCTGTTCGGGGGAGTATCGATCCGCGGATTTGTTTTCGCTCTGCTGTTTGGTATCGCATTCGGTACCTACTCATCGATCTTCGTGGCCTCCGCGCTGGTCTTTGACCTGCACCTCTGGCAAGAGAAGCGCGCATTGAAAAAACAACAACTCACCAAATAACAGAAAAGCCCCGGATAGCCTCCGGGGTTTTTTTGTATCTTTACACGCTATTTTTTCAGTATGATTCAACTTGCCTTTATCAGCGGATCTGAGATTATCATCATCGTCCTGGCGGTTCTGTTACTGTTCGGGGCCGATAAGATGCCAGGCATTGCCAAGGAGATCGGCAAGGGGATGAAGGAGTTCCGCAGGGTAACCAACGACATCAAGAAGGAGTTTGAGGAGTCCACCCAGGATATCCGGAATGATGTTGAAGAGGTCACTTCCGATATGAAGAAAAACGCTGAGGAGGCTACGGGCAACGTGAGAAGTTACCTGAATGATTCTGATATCGCCAAGGATGTCAAAGATATCGAAACAGACCTGAAAGGTTAACGTTTTTTAACAAATCTGACTCCGATAAAAAAGTACATTTGCGGCAAAATCGTAATATGTACAAGGGTTTTATCTTGTTTTCCCTCCTGATTTGTTTGGTGCCTTACCGTGCATCTGCAGGCAAGCGTGAGATCCGGACCTACCGGACGAATGAGCGTATAGTTGTTGATGCCCGTCTCGACGAGGCAGCCTGGGCTTCAGCAGATCCTGCAAGTGATTTCATTACCTATTCCCCCACTATGGGGCAGCCGGCCAGTCAGCGATCCGAAATCCGGGTGATATACAATAACAAGGCCATCTATTTCGCCGCCTACCTGTATGATCCGGCGCCTGACAGCATCATGACCGAGCTGACCAAGCGGGATAATTTTAACAATGCCAATACCGATAAGTTCCGCATAACCCTCAATCCTTACAACGACGGTCAGAACCTCTACCATTTTGAGGTCTCTGCCTCCAATGTGCAGGCCGACTATAAGAAAGGGGCAGCAACCATGAGCTCCGACGGCCACATGAGCTACGGCGATTTTTCCTGGAACGCGGTATGGAAGAGTGCCGTAAGGATTACAGAAGACGGCTGGATCCTTGAAGTAGAGATCCCGTATGCTGCCATCCGTTTCCCCAAGCAGGACATGCAGACCTGGGGGATAAATTTCCAGCGGACGGTAAGGCGTACCCGGGAAGTTACCACCTGGAACCCGGTGGACCGCAGTTTCTCCGAGGATGACCAGATCGGGGTGCTTAGCGGCATACAGACCATTAAGGCCCCGCTGCGGCTTGAATTGTATCCGTTTGCGGCAGGCTATTACCAGGTAGCGCCGGAAGCCGGCGGGTTTTCCTACGCTGCCGGGATGGACCTGAAATACGGCATCAACGAGGCCTACACACTCGACATGACCCTGATCCCCGATTTCGGACAGCGTAAATCGGATCAGATCATTTTGAACCTTACCCCTTTCGAGGTAAAATATTCTGAAAACCGCCAGTTTTTCACCGAAGGGATGGAACTGTTCAATAAATCGGATTTGTTTTATTCCCGCCGGATCGGGAAACAGCCGATCGATTACTATTCAGCCTGGGGTGCCGTGAATGATGGCGAAACCCTGCTTCAAAACCCCAGCGAGTCAAGGCTGATTAATGCCACAAAGATCAGCGGAAGAAACTCAAAAAACCTCGGAATCGGGTTCTTCAATGCCATGACGGCGAATACCTATGCTACCATTGAGGAGATCGACGGCGGGATTCGCAAGCACCTGACCGATCCGTTCACCAATTACAGCATGCTGGTTGTGGACCAGATTATCGGCAGAAATTCCTTTGTAAACTTCTCCAATACAAATGTTTACACACCTCTAACCACCCGGATGGCAAACGTTACGGGAGTCACCACCCGGATGATGGACAAGAACAACCGGTACGGTTTCAGCGTCAACCTTGCCGCCAGTGCCATCTATGACTCCCTTCAGGGCAAGCCCTCCACCGGTTACAACACAAAGCTCGGTGCCGGGAAATACCGCGGAGCCTTTACGTTTGGTTACGACATCGCTGTCCTGAGTGATACCTTTAATCCCAATGATATGGGGTATCTAAAAAAGAATAACTACATCAGTCAGGGAGTCAGCTTTGGATACCGCGTCCTGGAGCCGGTCTGGATATTCAATTCAATCACCAATACGCTGGAGCTTGATTACAGCAAGATTTACAACCCCCGGGCGTACTCATCTTTTACGGGAAGCATACAGTCGCATTTGCTGTTCAGGGACTATTCCGATATTTCGATCACCCTGATGGGGAGCCCGTTCCGTTCACATGATTACTACGAGCCCCGTGTGGCCGGGAGATTCTTTGAGTCGCCGGGCTTCTGGGCACTCTCCACCCGCGGATCGACCGACTACCGGAAGAAGCTCGCTTTCAATGCCGGAATTGGATTTTACGGGAATGACTGGGGGGAATCAGGGTATGATGTCACCTTCGGACCGCGCTTCCGGTTCAATGACAAGCTGAGTCTGTTCCCTTCCATCAAATTTGCTTCGCAGGTTGATGACCGGGGGTATGTGTCGCTTCTTTCAGCTGATTCCATCGTTTTCGGACGGCGAGATATAAAAACGTTAACCAACTCCATTACAGGTTCTTACGTGTTCAACAACCGGGCTGCTCTGAGCCTGGCCTTCCGGCACTACTGGTCGCAGGTTAACTACAGGCAGTTCTATCTCCTGATGGAAGACGGAACATTGAAGGATTATCCGGGCTATGCCCGAAACCGGGACCTGGATTTCAATGTATTCTCCATCGATCTGGAGTATGCCTGGAATTTTGCACCGGGAAGTTATCTTACCGCCGTTTGGAAGAACAACATCAGCAAAAGCGATGAGATTTTGAATGAGTTTTTTCCTTCCTACTGGAAAAACCTGGGAAACACGGTTGTTGCACCCCAGACAAACTCATTCTCGGTCAAAATCACCTATTATCTCGATTATCAGCGCGTGCTGGGCAAGCCGATGCCCTGAGCGCTTGTAAACCGGTGAAATTGCCTTAATTTGCAGGATCAACAGTTGCCAGATGATCCGCGTAAACAGCATTATTAAATCGTTCGGGGAGGTCAGCGTGCTCAAGGGCATCGACCTGACTGTGGAACCGGGCGAGATTGTATCGATTGTAGGCCCCAGCGGGGCCGGGAAAACCACCCTTTTACAGATTATGGGGACCCTTTCGCGGCCGGATTCAGGACAGGTATGGGTGAGGGAAACTGAAACCAGCCGGCTCGACGACCGGCGGCTTGCGGCATTCCGCAACCGGGAGATCGGGTTTGTTTTTCAGTTTCATCACCTGTTGCCGGAATTCACTGCCCTTGAAAATATATGCATCCCCGCCTTCATCGGAGGGGTTTCGAGAAAAGTCGCTGAGGAGCGGGCAACGGAATTGATTGAGTACCTTAAGTTAACAGGCCGCGGGCACCACAAGCCTTCTGAACTGTCGGGCGGAGAAAAGCAGCGCGTGGCCGTGGCAAGGGCACTGATGAACCGGCCCGCCGTGATCCTGGCCGACGAGCCATCGGGCAACCTGGACTCTGCCAACCAGCGCGACCTGCATCAGTTATTCCTCAGCTTGCGCAAGGAGATGAACCAGACCTTTGTGATCGTCACGCACGATACCGAACTCGCCAAATTGTCCGACCGCATCATTACCATGCGCGACGGGGTGATAACGGCCGACTGACCATGGGCAGGCTCAAGACCGGGGAGATCCGGGACCTGCTGGAGGCCAAGCATGATCAGTACAACCATCCCGGCTTTATTTTAACGGATCCGATCAGCATTCCACACTCTTTTTCACGGCAGGAGGATATTGAGATTTCTGCATTTCTGACGGCCACCATCGCCTGGGGCAACCGGGCCTCAATCCTCCGCAGCGCCAACAGGATCATGGACCTTATGGACCGGTCGCCCTACGAATTTATTATGAGCTACGGCGATGATGGTACTTCGGCTGTGCCGTGTTTTGTACACCGAACCTTTAACGGGACCGATCTGGATTACTTTTTCCGCAGGCTAAGGTTTATTTATTCCGATGAAGGTGGCCTCGGGAAAGTTTTTCTGGAAGGCTACCGGCAGGGTGGAATCCATGGGGCCCTTGATTATTTTCGAAAGGTTTTTATCTCCTCTGATGTGCCGGGACGAACGGGCCGTCATGTGTCGGATGTGAGCCGAGGCTCAGCTGCCAAGCGGCTCAACCTTTTTCTGATGTGGATGGTGAGACATGATCACCGCGGCGTTCATTTCGGCCTGTGGAAGGGGATCCCTGCCGGGGCGCTGATGATCCCGCTGGATACCCATGTGGGCAGGGTTGCGCGGGAGCTCGGGCTGTTGAAGCGAAAGAGCAACGACTGGCAGGCGGTAGCGGAGTTGACTGCTGCCCTGCGGAAGATGGATCCTGATGATCCCTGCAAATATGACTTCAGCCTCTTCGGGCTGGGGATTTTTGATAAATTCTGATATGTCAAACGATTGGTTTCAGTTTAAGCAATTCATGATCCGGCAGGATCGCACGGCCATGAAGGTGGGTACCGACGGTGTGTTGCTCGGCGCCTGGGCCGGTTCGGGCTGGCTGCTGAATATCCTGGATATCGGCACCGGCACCGGGCTGATTGCCCTGATGATGGCACAGCGTTTTGCAGGAGCCCGGATAGATGCCCTCGAGATTGATCCGGTATCTTCGGGACAGGCGTCTGAAAATGCGGCGGGATCGCCGTTCGGAGAGCGCATCTCAGTTATTAGCTCCGATTTCCTGACCTGGGATTCCGGGAAAAAATATGATTTGATTGTGTGCAATCCACCCTTCTTCAAAGATTCCCTCCAATCCCCCGATGCCGGACGCACAACCGCCCGTCACGAGGATTCGCTGCCCCTTGGGGAACTGATCCGGAAGAGTGCGGGATTGCTCTCCCCGGATGGCGGGCTCGCCCTGATCATTCCCGTTGACCGTCTCCCCGAAGTGGCAAAGGTTGCCGTGGAGGCCGGCCTCAACCTGAACCGGATTTTACGGGTAAAGGGAACGCCGAAAGTTCCGGTAAAGCGCGTATTGATACATCTGGATAAACGATACTTGCCGGTGGAAATGGGGGAACTCACGCTGGAAGGGGAACAAAGAGGCTCTGTGTCGGAGGAGTATCGGGGACTTACGCAGGAGTTCTATCTGGATAAATAACAGGTCGCTACGCTCCTAAAAGGCCTCCCTGCGGTCGGCTAAAAGGCTCCGCTTCGCTGCGCTAACAGGGGCTTCGCCCTAACAGGCATTTGCATAATGCACTATTAGGGCGAAGCCCCTGTTAGGCCGAAGGCCCTTTTAGCCGACCGCAGGGAGGCCTTTTAGGAGCGTAGCGACCTGTTATTCTTCCTCCTCAATAAATTCCACTCCGTACTCCTTGAGCTCCTGCAAAATGGGTACATAGAATTCTGCCTGCGTGGGAACCTGAACGCCGGTGGCGCGGATGGTACCGTTGAGGACGAGGCGGGCGGCGATGGCCAGAGGGGTGCCGACGGTGATGGACATGGCGGTTTCGCGCTGGTCACGGCCGATCACGATCAACGATGATTTATGACGATAGGTTTTGTCTTTGAATTCATAGTCAAAGACATGCTGCATCACAATCATGTCTTTGTCGGCGGGCTCGAGCTTCCATTTTTCCTCAAGTTTCCGTTGCAGGATCTGAGCAGGGGTGGCTTGTTTAAGGCCGATCCCTGATTTTTCGAACAGGCCGAGCCAGGTTAATTTCTTCATGATCTCACCTTCGGCAGGGATGCCCAGGTAAGCTGCAAGGCGATCCTGAACGCTCCGGTCGTCGGTCCCCGGCACAAATGCATCGGTGAACTCCAGCCAGCTCATGTTTTCGGAATCATCGATCGTGTAGCTGTCGTCCGTCATGCCCAGCTGGACAAAAACATCCCAGGCCTCGCAGTACCCCGGACGGCGCATGGTGCCCCGCATGAGGGTTTTGATATCGGGAAGGTTGTACACTTCGCGGTACTTAAGGGAATCGCGGTTGGCATAGACTTCGAACTCACCCAGATGAAGCACGCTGGTTTTTTCGGTTTGCCGGAACAGCTGATGGTACGGGATATATTTATACTGTCCGTCGCGGATGTACATGGAGGTTCCCTGACCTGCAAGCACCACGTTCCGGGGGTTCCAGGTGAATTTGTAGTTCCAGGGGTTATTGTCGGATTCCGGGGCGATGAGGCCGCCGGTATAGGAGCGGAAACCCGTGAGTTTGCCGCCACGGTGCCGGATGGCATCTATCACGCGCATGGCCGACATATGATCGATACCCGGATCCACGCCAAGCTCATTGAAGAAGAGTATGCCCTTTTGGCGGGCCAGGTAATCGAGCCTCCGGATTTCCGGCGAGACATACGAGGCGGTGAGCATGCTCCTGCCAAACTCCAGGCACGCTTCTGCCACCATCGGGTGAAAACGGGCCGGCAGCATGGAGATGACCAGGTCGGCCTCACGGACCGACTGATTTTTCAGCTGCTCATTGAAAATATCGAAGGAGATGGCGGTTCCTCTCGGATTGGATCCGATTTTCTGGCGTGCGTTTTCCATGTTCACATCGCCAACCGTTACCTGCCAGTTCTCTTTTTCGGCATGGCGTAACAGATAGTCAATCAGGCTTGATGTGGATAGGCCTGCGCCCAGGACAAGTATTTTTTTCATGGCAACAGAATAGTAAAGGTACTCCTGCTAAATTAGCATATTTATCTTTGTCCGGATCTAAAACCACATAATGGCCCTTAACGAACCACTGGTCGATACCCCGCTGATGAAGCAATACATGGCGGTGAAGCATAAGTATCCCGATGCCATACTGCTCTTCAGGGTGGGCGACTTCTATGAAACCTTCTCCGAGGATGCGATCAGGGCCTCCCGGATCCTGGGGATTACCCTTACCCGGCGTGCCAACGGCGCTGCCACCTTCGTGGAGCTGGCGGGATTTCCGTTCCACGCCCTCGATACCTACCTGCCGAAACTGGTGCGTGCCGGCGAGCGGGTTGCCATCTGCGAGCAGCTCGAGGATCCGAAGCTTACCAAGAAGATCGTAAAGCGGGGGGTAACCGAGCTGATTACCCCCGGGGTTTCTATCAACGACCAGATCCTGGAGCACAAGGAGAACAATTTTCTTGCTGCCGTGCACATGGACCGGCAGATGGCCGGCGTTGCCTTCCTGGATATCTCAACCGGTGAGTTTCTGGCAGCGGAGGGGTCGTTTGAGTATGTCGACAAGCTCCTGAACAGCTTTGCCCCGAAAGAGGTGCTGTTTGAGCGCGGAAAAGAAAAGATTTTTGAAAATAACTTCGGATATAAGTTCTACACCTTTAAGCTCGAAGACTGGATCTTTACGCAGGATGCCGCACGGGAGCGGCTGCTGAAACAGTTTGAAACGGCTTCGCTGAAAGGATTTGGGATCGATTCAATGGATTTCGCCACCGTTTCCGCCGGGGCAATCCTCAGTTACCTCGACCAGACCCAGCACGACCGCACCCGGCATATATCCTCCATTTCGCGTATTGAGGAATCAAATTTTGTCTGGCTCGATAAATTCACCATCCGGAACCTCGAGCTGTTTCACCCGATCAACGAGGGCGGACGCACCCTGATCGATATCCTTGACCAGACCATTTCACCGATCGGCGCCAGGCTTCTGAAACGATGGATTTCTCTTCCTCTCAAGGAGATACAGCCTTTGAACGAGCGGTTTAATGTGGTTGAATACTTTCTGAAACATCCCGATTTCAGGGAACATATCGAGGACCATGTACGGCATATCGGTGATCTGGAGCGACTGATCTCCAAGGCGGCAGTAGGCAGGATCTCCCCACGGGAGGTGGTTCAGCTGCGCTTTGCCCTGACAGCGATCGAACCGGTGAAGCTCTCGTGCGAGTCGGCCGATGATGCCACCCTCCGGAGGATCGGCGAGCAATTGAATCCATGCCGTACCATCCGCGACCGGATCGAAAGGGAGCTGGTGGCTGATGCGCCGAACCAGGTGGGTAAGGGCAGGGTGGTTGCCGACAGGGTGGATGAGGAGCTGGATGAGCTGCGGTCCATCGCCTATTCAGGCAAGGATTACCTGGCCAACCTGCAGGAGCGGGAGGGACTGCGCACCGGCATCACTTCACTGAAGGTGGGATTTAATAATGTATTCGGATATTATTTCGAGGTGCGGAATACGCACAAGGACAAAGTTCCCGAAGAGTGGACCCGGAAGCAGACCCTGGTTGGTGCCGAGCGGTATATCAATGAGGAACTTAAGGAATACGAGACCAAGATACTTGGGGCGGAAGAGAAAATCTTTACCATTGAAACCCGGATCTTTACCGAGCTTGTAACGGCCTTATCGGAATACATTACTCCGATACAACTCAATGCCAGGCTGGTTGCCACACTCGATGTGCTAAGGGCCTTTTCGGCCATCGCCATGGCCAACCGCTATATTCGCCCGGTTCTTACCGATGACAATACCCTCGAGATCCGGCAGGGCAGGCATCCGGTGATCGAAAAGCAGCTGCCGGCTGGCGAAGCGTATATTGCCAACGACCTGGAGCTGGATACCGACAACCAGCAGATCATTATCATCACCGGACCGAACATGGCCGGTAAGTCGGCCCTTTTGCGCCAGACGGCACTGATCGTGCTGATGGCCCAGATCGGCTGTTTCGTACCGGCGGAGTCCGCGAGGATCGGGCTGGTCGACAAGATTTTTACGCGTGTGGGCGCGTCGGATAACCTGTCGCTGGGGGAATCCACCTTTATGGTTGAGATGACCGAGGCGGCGAGCATCATCAACAACCTTTCCCCGCGAAGCCTGATATTGTTTGATGAACTGGGCCGGGGGACCAGCACTTATGATGGAATTTCCATTGCATGGTCCATCGTGGAGTATATTCACGAGCACCCGAAAGCGAGGGCCAAGACCCTGTTCGCCACGCATTACCATGAGCTGAACGAAATGGAAGAGTCCTTTAAACGGGTAAAAAATTATAATGTTTCAGTGCGGGAGGTGGATAACAAGGTGATCTTCCTTCGTAAGCTGGTGCGGGGCGGCAGCGAGCATAGTTTCGGGATCCATGTGGCGCGGATGGCCGGAATGCCCAAGTCGATCGTGGCCCGTGCCAACGAAATTCTGAAAGAACTCGAAAAATCGCACCGGAAAGAGCTGATGAAAGAGCCCATCCGCGAGCTAGCCGACCACCGCGAAGGGCTGCAGCTCTCATTTTTCCAGCTCGATGACCCGGTACTGAAACAGATCCGCGACGAGATTGCGAGTCTGGATATCAATAACCTGACGCCGATGGAGGCGTTGAATAAGTTGAATGACATAAAAAGAATTACAGGCCTGAAATAGTTGCCGGTTGCCGGTTACCGGTTGCCAGTTGGGCCAGAACTGTCATCCTGACGGAAGTCAGGGTCCCCTGCCTCGGAGCATCTCCCAGGAGATCCCGGTTTTCACCGGGATGACATCAGGGCGTTAACTGGCAACCGGTAACCGGTAACGGGCAACAATTAACCAATAACCAGTAACAAAAGAATATACCATGGCAACCTGCCCCTGGCCTTCCTCCGACCCCCTGATGATCGCGTATCACGACTCCGAATGGGGTACCCCGGTTCATGACGACCGGACCTGGTTTGAATTCATCGTGCTCGATGCCTTCCAGGCCGGGCTGAGCTGGCGCACCGTGCTGCACAAGCGGGAAAATTTCCGCGCGGCATTCGATCAGTTTGAGCCGGCGGTTGTAGCCCGATATAGTGAAGAAAAGATTCTGAAACTTATGCAGGATGCCGGGATTATCCGGAACCAGCTGAAAATACGGTCGGCGGTGATCAATGCACATGCGTTTCTGAGAGTTCAGGAGGAATTCGGGAGTTTCGACCGGTATATCTGGGGTTTTACTGATGGTAAGGTTGTCCACAGTCATCTGGATGATCTGAAGGGAATGCCGGCCCGCACCGAACTATCGGATCGGATCAGCAAGGATCTGATTAAGAGGGGGTTCAAATTCGTGGGATCTACCATCGTGTATGCATTCCTTCAGGCTGCCGGGGTGGTTAACGACCATGTAACCGGTTGTTTCCGATATAAAGAGCTGATAAATCAATATCCGGAGTGAAAAAATCGGGGATTTTTTTTCCGAGAAAGCAAAAAACGATTAGATTTGCAATCCCAAATGCGAGAATAGCTCAGTTGGTAGAGCACGA
>CAZEKJ010000041.1:22732-44794 GCA_964512915.1 uncultured Porphyromonadaceae bacterium | reverse complement strand
AAATGCGAGAATAGCTCAGTTGGTAGAGCACGACCTTGCCAAGGTCGGGGTCGCGGGTTCGAGTCCCGTTTCTCGCTCGTCTTAAACCTGTCAGGTTTTGTAAAACCTGACAGGTTTTTTTGCCAAAACCTGACAGGTTTTTTACCTTCACACCCTCACCTCACACCCTCACACCACACCCACACTTCACACCCACACCCACACTCACCTCGCCCAGGTGGCGGAATTGGTAGACGCGCTGGACTTAAAATCCAGTAGCCAATTGCGGCTGTACCGGTTCGACTCCGGTCCCGGGCACAAAAAAACCGGCTTATGGCCGGTTTTTTTGTGCCCGGTTGCCAGTTGCCGGTTGCCCGGTTGCCGGTTAGTGCCAGAACTGTCATACTGACGAAAGTCAGGATCTCATGTCTCGGAGCTCTTGCCAGGAGATCCCGGTTTTCACCGGGATGACATCAGGGTGGAAACCGGTAACCGGTAACCGGTAACTGGTCACTTCTTCGTAAACTCCTCAAACGCCCCCCGGTCCCACGTGATCTTCAGCTCCCCGGCGGCCAGCCAGGTGATAAGCCCGGCAACATAATTGGTAAAGGAGGCCATGTTGTCGTACTCAACAAACTGGGGCTCATCGGTTACTTTATGAATCAGGTCCTGGGCGTCGGTTGTGACCAGTGTGAAGGCCGGGTAGTTCAGTTCGGTATTGTCGCCGTTCCTTTTGATCGCAAAGGCGGCATTATCGGAAGCCATGAAAACCCATGGTTGCGAAAGCATCGTGGTGGCAATCTTCCAATCGGCGGTTTTGTTGTATTTGCCGATGAGTTCGTCAAGATCGGTAAAAAGATAGCCGGTAAGGATAAAGAGTTTGTCGCCCAGGGTTTTATACTCCCCGGTCATCTCGAAATTCAGGTTAAGCTTCATCTGTTCCATGGGGATCAGCGGATTCTCCAGCATATGCCTGGAACCCCGCAAGCCCATCTCTTCACCGCTGAAGGCGGCAAAAAGGACCGATCGTTTAGGCCGGTTCGGTTCCTGGCTCAGCAGTTGTGCCAGCGCCATAAGGGTTGCTGTACCGGTTGCGTTATCATCGGCCCCGTTGTAAATAGAGTCGCCGTTAACAGGTTTCCCAATGCCAATATGGTCGAAATGAGCCGACAGAATGATCCACTCATTTTTCAGTACCGGATCGGTACCATCAAGAATGCCCACCACGTTCCGCTCACTGATGGTGACATTGTTGCGGCCTTTCACCGAATATTCCTGGAAAAAAGAGGTGTCTCCAACGGCCGGCCTGAGCCCTGCGCCGCGAAAAACATCGGAAATATATTTTGCAGCCTGAAGCATCTCCGGAGATCCGTTCCTGCGGCCTTTCATCTCGTCACCTGCCAGGTAGTAAACCCAGGTTTTAAGCTCGTCGGGGGTGATCGGCCGGGTTTGCTGCGGCCTGGCCGGTTGTACCGCCAGCATCAGTATAAAAAGGGCAAAAACAGATAGTTTCATGGTCTCGTTTTTGAATCAGGCGAATGTATATATATTTGGTCAACCTGATAAAGACTGCAAAACATGAAAAAAAGATTAATTCCATCGTTCCTGTTGATTTTTGCGATGGCGCTGGCCATGGGCGCGTGCCAGGATAAAAACCCGGTGATCGAAATCGAGACGCCGAAAGGAAAAATCCTGGTGGAATTATATCCCGATAAGGCGCCCGTAACTGCCGGGAACTTTCTGGATCTGGTGAAGAAGGGGGTTTATGACGGTGGGGATTTTTACCGGACCGTGCGGGGGGTAGATGAAAACAATCCTGTTGTGATACAGGTGCTGCAGGGAGGTGTTGCCAACAAGGAGCTATCAGATAAGGTTTCTCCGATCGCCCATGAAACGACTGAACAGACCGGTATAAAGCACCTCGACGGGGTGATATCCATGGCCCGTTCAAAACCGGGAACGGCGGCGACCGAGTTTTTTATCTGTGTAAATGCGCAGCCCGAGCTTGATCTCCGGGGCAGAAGAAATCCCGATGGACAGGGGTTTGCCGCATTCGGGAGGGTTCTCGAAGGGATGGAGGTTGTAAGGGCCATCTGGAGCGGCAATGCAGATGGACAGCGCCTGGTTCCGCCGCAGCGGATTCATAAGATTGTTGTGAAATGAGCGAAGTAAGAGATTATCCACTCTGGCTGCCGGAACGGGGGCGGCGCATATTCTGGTTTCCGCTGACCCGGTTCGTTCTGGCCATGATTTTCTTTATCGCCTTTGTGGGGCTGGCAATGGGTGTCGGGTCGTTTTTAACAGGCTCACTGGACGGAAGTATGAGCGAATCGGGGTTATCAGCTTTGCGGATGGTTCTGACCTGCACCGCGGCGGTTGCCGGATACTGGCTCTATTGCCGCTGGATTGAGAACCGGAAGATGATCGAGATGAACGCTCAGAAATTGCTGGGGCAAACGGGCCTCGGCCTGCTGCTTGGTTTCGGGTTTATCTCGCTGATCATGCTGCTGATGGCGGCTTTCGGTAGCTACAGAATATCAGGATTAAATCCGGCAGTCGTTCTGGTGCCGGTGCTGATCATGTCGCTGCAGGCGGGCATAGTGGAGGAGATACTGAGCCGGGGGATCATTTTCCGGATCGCCGAGGAGGGCATCGGAACCTGGCTTTCCGTGATCCTCTCCGCATTGATCTTCGGATTTCTACATAGCTGGAATCCCAATGCAACGGTCTTCAGCTCGGTTTCCATCGCACTCACAGCCGGGGTGATCCTGGCCATGCTTTACGTGATCACCCGGCAGCTCTGGATCGTTATCGGCATGCATATTGCCTGGAACTTCACGCTTGGCGGGATCTACGGTGCACCGGTATCCGGGGGGGACCCGGCCGGACTTTTCAAGGCATCCTTTCCGGGACCGGAATGGATCACCGGCGGGTCGTTCGGACCCGAGGCCTCTGTGATTACCCTGGGTGTTTTTATCCTGTTCGGAATATTTCTGATCGTGAAAAGCATACGCAACAAAAGTTATATCAAACCCCTTTGGAGGAAAAAGAATGATTGAGATCCGAAAAGCCGATGCTTCTGAAGCGGCTGTGATTGCTGCATTCCAGCAGGCCATGGCCCTCGAGACTGAAAACATGGTGCTCGACGTGGTAACCGTTCATCGGGGCGTACAGGCAGTATTTGACGATGATGGGAAAGGCTTCTATCTGGTAGCCATTGATTCAGAGCGCATTGTGGCCAGTCTGATGATCACCTTTGAGTGGTCCGACTGGCGGAACCGAACCGTCTGGTGGATACAGTCGCTTTATGTGATTCCTGAAATGCGGCGGAAGGGCATTTACAGGCAGATGTATGCATGGTTGCGCGAGCAGGTTGATGCCAATGATTCGATCGGCGGGATCCGGCTGTATGTGGATAAAACCAACATCGCGGCCCAGAAGGTGTATGAGGAGCTGGGGATGGATGGGGAGCATTATAGGTTCTATGAGGCGATGAAAAATTAAAAAAAGTGACCAGTTACCAGTGACCAGTTACCAGTTAAAGCTACCTATGGCTAAGCAAGTGCCCTTAGATTGAAGGCTATGGAGTTGGGGTGGGTACCGGTCACTGGTCACCGGTCACTGGTCACTGGTCACTTTCCAATGTCACGTATATCACCATCACCCCATCAAATACTGGCAGCAACAGGTTTTCCACCCGCCCGTCTGCCTGCACATGATCGTTGAACTGCATCACGCCGCGGGTGAAATGGTCGCCTTCGGGGATCTCTTTTTGCAGGACCTTGCCGCTCCAGAGGGTATTGTCGGCGATAATGAAGGTGCCGGGATGGCTTTTCAGCATGGCGGCCTCGTAATAGTCAACGTACTGGTCCTTGTCGCCGTCGATGAATATCAGGTCAAAGGGAAAATCAAATTCAGGGATGATCCTGAGGGCATCGCCGATGTGGAGGGTAATGCGACTGCTCAGACCCGATTCATCGATCCATTTCCGGATAAAGGGCTCCATCTCATCGTTCACCTCTATAGTATGAAGTTCCCCGCCTTCGGGAAGCGCTGCGGCCATCACCAGTGCGCCGTAACCGGTAAAGGTTCCGATCTCAAGCACCCGCATGGGTTTGAGCATGAGGCAGATCATCTCCAGGAGCTTTCCGGTGAGGTGATCTGAGGTCCGGCGCGGATGGTGGATCTTCACATGCGTTTCTCTGAAAAGTTTTTTAAGCAGCTCCGGCTCTGCGCTGGTGTGATCGGCGAGGTAACGGTCGAGGCCGGGATGCGAGATGCCCTTGTGCTTGAAATGATCGCTCATTGGAATATCAGCATGGACAGCTGGTCGGGGGCGAGTACTTCGTTGGCCGTCTCCAGCAGTTGTTCTGTGGTGACCGACTGGATCCGCCGGGTCACCGTTTCTAGGGAATCGAACTTATTAAACAGCATCACTGATTTGGCGAGGGTGAAGAGGAGGTTTTCCTTGTTGTCGGCCGACATGGCAATCTGGCCGATGATCTGGTTTTTAGCCCGATGCAGTTGCAGGGTGCCGAGCTTTTGAGTTCTGAGCCGGTCGAATTCCTTGTGAACCAGTGCGATGCTTTTATTCAGCTTTTCCGGATCGGTGCCGAAATAGATGGTCAGGACTCCGGTGTCGATATAGGGTGTAAAAGTGGATTCCACGTTGTATGCGTATCCGTGCTTCTCGCGGAGCGACAGGTTTAGCCGGCTGTTCAGACCCTGGCCGCCGAGGATATTGTTCAGCAGGATGAGGTTCATCCGCCTGTTGTCCATTGCGTTATAGGCGATGTTGCCGATGATGCAGTGGGACTGGTAGGTTGCCAGTTGCCGGTTGCCGGTTGCCGGTTTATACGCGTTGAACGGGGCTCTCGTGAATGAGCGGAGATGTGGGTCAACATCTCCGAAATATTTTTCAGCGAGATGGATCAGGCGGGCGAGGGAGATGCGGCCGACTGAGCAGAAGATCATCTGGTCGGTATCGTAGGTGCGGGCCATGAAGTGCTGGATCGCTTTCTTGTCGAAAGTGTTCAGCGTTTCGGCCGTTCCCAGGATGTTGTGCGCGATCGGATGTGCGCCGAAGATCAGCTCCTCAAAGTCGTCATAGATCAGGTCCGAAGGGTTGTCCTTAAACGAATTGATCTCGTCGATGATCACCTCGCGCTCCTTGTCGAGCTCCACGGCCGGGAAGGTGGAATTGAACACGATATCCGCGATCAGTTCAATCGCCCGGTCGTAATGCTGGCAGAGGAACCCGGCATGATAGGCGGTCTCCTCCTTGGTGGTGTATGCGTTGATCTCGCCGCCCACGTCATCGAGCCGGCTCAGGATATGATAGGCCTTCCGTCGGGTGGTGCCCTTAAAGATCACGTGCTCAATGAAATGAGCGATGCCGTTCTCGCGTTCCGTCTCATCCCTTGAACCCGTATTGATCAGCAGTCCGCAATAGGCCACTTCGCTTTCAGAAGGCATGTGGACCACGCGGATGCCATTTTTAAGGGTGTGAATAAAATACTCCATTCCAGCTTATTAATCGGGTTGCAAAGATATAAAAACGCCACTTCGGCGAGACTTTTTTTATTCTGATATTGGCATTGAACATTTTTTCCTTATTTTTGTTGCCCGAAAGAAATGGTACCATAGCTCAGTTGGTAGAGCAACGGACTGAAAATCCGTGAGTCCTTGGTTCAAATCCGAGTGGTACCACAGAAAAAGCCGGCTTGATGCCGGCTTTTTCTATAAGATAAAAGAAGAAAGATAAAAGAAGAAAGAGAGTTGGGAGAGATCACTCCCCAAAGTCCATCACGTCCGTCCGGGAGCTGAGGTTCAGTTTTGAGTAGATGCTGTTGACGTGGGTTTTGACGGTGCTGAGGCTGACCGCACAGATCTCGGAGATCTCCTTGTTCGATTTTCCTTCCTTGAGCAGCGCGAAAATTTTTCGCTCCTGAACGGTGAGAGACCTGAACGGGTTTATATCCGATTTTTTCCTGCGGCGGTAATAATACACCGCAATACTCATCAGAATAAAGAGAAGGGCCGATACGAGCGGTACGATGTTGCTTTGTTCCTTATCGATCTGGAGCTGCGCCCGGAAAGCCCTGAAATATTCGGAATCCTCTTTCCGCCATTTCCTCAGATATTTGGTGTAGTAGCCCGGATTTTTTCCGAAGTCGGACTCAAACCGGCTGTGATAGAGCGCGTAGAGGGAGATCAGCGGGTTGGAGCAGGTATCGGCATACCGCCGGAGGCGCTCGTAAACCGCCTCACGGACGAAATCGCGGTTGACAGCCGGCCCGTAATAGTCAAGGGTATCGAGGAATCCGGCAATCTGGTTAATCTCATGAAGGGCCAGATTCGGCTGATATCCGGAGAAAGAAACCCTACCCATCAGTTTATTGCCGCCCTGGATTACAATCCCAACGTCCGACCGGTTATTGGCGATAAGGAACAGGTGGTTTTCATCCTTGCCACCGATAATAAGGGACGCGGGAGAATCACCATTTTTGGATACATGAATCCGGTAAAGATGATCTCCCGTTGTCAGGGCTGTCCCATTAAAAATGAAGTGTCCATCTGGATCAATCCTTGAACTTGCAAGGATCGATTCATTGGAAATAGAGTACACCTGGGTAAAATCCTGGATCAGGGAAAGATAGGCCACCTGCGACCATACCCTGGGATCGGCCGTAATAGTACCCCGAATAGCAGCAGTATCACCCGGGAGCTGACCGGAACTATTCGCCGGACCGGTCAGCCCGAGGATCATTGAGAGAAAAACAGGATTGAGAAATGCCATGGATGTTAACGAGATGCAGATGATTTCCGTTCGTTTTCAGGATCGACCCAATCGAGGTTCGGATAAAATTCCTGATAAATCTCGATTAGCACACTGCCTGTTGCTGCAGTCGGCATGGCCCGAATGATCCAGTCTCCTTTTATCGGGAACCTGAAAGATTTAGTTAATTCACCCTGAACACTCTCCGAGGTTTTTGTCTGTTCCCCGAGAACGACCTCATCGTCTGCCTTAACCGTATAGCTTCCCACTACTTCCCCTTTCGGATTGCAGATTTCCAACTTGGTTCCACCTTTAAATATCGTGCTTATGATCCTGATCCGGAGGTAATTATACTCTTCGGTCATTGAGACCTTTAGTTCCGATTTTTTGGATTCATTCGTGTAATCCAGAACACGGTTCCGGGCCAGTTTGAAGCTTCCCTGACCGGGATCCAGGTAGCGCCCTTCCACGGTTGCTTCCTTTACTCCGGAAGATTTCTGACCTGTGAAACGAGGAGGCCCTATGGTTAAAAACTTGCCCTCGGCTTGCTTTACTCCGGTGTCTTTCTTTTCGGGATCCTGGGCCTGGCTGAACACGGTGAGGGTAAACAGCGTCACTATAGATACTGCTGCGATTTTCATTGAATTTTTCATACCCATAAATTTAGAGTTTTAATTGATTGAACTTGTCAGGTCAAAGGTAGCGGGGACACAATCTGGCAGGAAATTTTCCGGGGTGGGAAAAGGGGGGAGAAAGGGGGGAGATTAAGGCGAAAGGAAAAAGGCGAAAGGCGAAAGAAAGATAAAAGAAGAAAGATCAAAGAAGAAAGATAAGAGAAGAAAGAGGGAAGAGGGGATTCAGAATAAATCTGCAGGGTTAATTTGTAAAAATTCTTCGACAGGGATTCCTGTTTTTCCGACCAACAACATTTTATCCGGCTGATATCTTTTTTGAAATGCCAACATCCCTTTGCGGCTGTGGTTTTCTCCTGCTGAAACCTCCAGTCCGATGACCTGTCCGCCTTTCTGGATAATAAAGTCTACCTCGTCATTCCGGTCGCGCCAGTAAAACACGCTGATTCTGTCGGTCAGTATATGGTTAACAAGATGGGCGCCAACTGCCGATTCCGTCAGGTGACCCCACAGGGTTGGCTGGCTGACGATATCCTTGAATGATTCGTAACGTTGCGCGGTAATCAGGGCGGTATTAAAAACCTGGAATTTAGGACTGGATGACCGCTTTGTCAATTCATTCGAAGCGTATTTCTCAATACCTGTCAGTAATCCGGCCTGGCTCAGGAGTTCCAGATAATGTGCAAGGGTTGTAGTGTTACCGGCATTAACCAATTGACCCAGCATTTTGGTATAAGAGAAAATCTGGCCTGAATAAAGGCATCCAAGTTCAAATAGCCGGCGAAGCAATGCGGGTTTCTCTACACGGGTCAGCATCAGGATATCCTTGGAAATACTGGTCTCGATGATTGAATCGGAAATGTATTGTTTCCATCTGCCTTCCTGCTCCATGATTCCTGCAGAACCCGGATACCCTCCAAGCCAGATAAACTGATTCAGATCAATGCCAAAAGCGTCATGCATTTCACGAAAGGACCAATGACCCGTGTGAATCATCTCGAAACGGCCTGTCAAAGACTCCGATAACCCTTGTTGTAATAATAATCTGGAAGACCCAGATAATATGATTTTTATGGAATCACCTGTCAATGAATCCGCATCCCATTCGCGTTTAACCGCTTCACTCCAGTTATCAACTTTCTGAATTTCATCCAGGATTAATAAAAAATCGGCGGAGGGATTCTGCTTTTTCCTAATTCTTGCAATATCCCATTGTTCACGGATCCATACCTGACCTGCCGCTGCCAAACCATCCGCCGTGGAATAGTGGGCGGGAAAAGGCAGGTCATTCATGACCTGGGTGACTAAAGTTGTTTTCCCAACTTGCCGGGGTCCTGCTAAAACCTGGATAAACCTTCTTGGCTCGAGGATCCTGGTTTTAACAATCTGAAATAAAGGTCTTTGATACATTATTTTACGTTTTACTCAATACGATGAGTAAAATTACGTAATAATATCGGAATACAAAAAAATATTCCCTCCTGACTTTTCATCCTGTAATCCCGATTCTATTGTTTGCCCCCCGGGGGGTATCATTTCACAGTTGCAGCGTGTTTTTCAGAATTACTGTGTATTTTTCCAAAAATTCTGGCAGATGAGAAGGGGTATCTTTTTGGTTGCAGGGCTGTTGGCGGGGCTGTTGCTTTGCGGGCAGGAAGCAAGGGAGGGAAAGAATTTCCCTCCATACCCGGTTTCACAGGAGCTCCGGATGAAATCGGGAAAGAGCCTGCCGGCGAAAGTTGACCTCTCAAAATCCAAATATTTTCCGCCGGTCTTCAATCAGCATGGCTGGAGCTGCAACCAGGCCAGTTCCATCGGATATCTTTTTACCTATGAGATGAACCGGCTCCGGGATCTTAATGGAGACTTACCCGAAAACCAGTATCCGCCGCTTTATCCCTGGAACTTCCTGAACAACAGTTTTTACGGGATGGGTGTCAGCTATTTCGATTCCTGGGAGATCATCAAGGCTAACGGCTGCCCCAGTGTGATTGACTTTCCCTACGTTAACGATGTGGCCGGCTGGATGTCGGGCTACGAAAAATATTACCGCGGTATGCAAAACCGCGTGATCAGCAATTATTCCCTCTACCTGGGTGACGCCGACGGAATCCGGCTGATGAAAAAGTACCTGTATGATCATTTCGAAGGTGCAAAATTCGGAGGCCTGGCCAATTTTCAGATTGCGTCCGGTGGGATGAGCTACAGTTTTCTTCCTGATGAGTCGCCTGACCCGGGGGCTCCTTACATGACTACTTTCGGAACTGCCGTAGGTCATGCCATGACCATTGTCGGGTATAACGACAATATCAGGTTCGACATGAATGGCGACGGATTGTATACCAATGATATAGATGTGAATGGCGACCGGGTGGTTGACGTGAATGATTTTGAGGCGGGGGCCTTTATTATCTACAACAGCTGGGGTACCGGGTGGGGCCGCAACGGGATGGCTTACCTTCCGTACCACCTGTTCGGGCGGTTCGGTTTCGAGGGCGGGATCTGGAACAAATCGGTTCATATCGTGGAAGCAGTCAAGAGCTACCAGCCAATCCTTACCCTGCGGGCTGAACTGAGCCATACCCGCCGGGGCATAATCCGGATCATGGCCGGTGTGGCCAATGACCCCGAAGCAACCGAGCCTGAACAGATTCTTGAGTTCCCCCTGTTCAATTTCCAGGGTGCCAATGCCCCGCTGGCCGATGACGACCGGCCCGACAAGCATTTTGAGCTCGGGCTCGATATAACACCGCTATCCTCCTATATCCGCAGGGGAGCTCCTGTAAAATTTTTCCTGATAGTGGATGAAAAGGATGGATCCGACCTGGAAACGGGAACGATTTATTCCTTCGGGATCTATAATTTTTTCAATGGCAAGGATTCTGTTTTGCTGGAAGGCTTAAAAGTCCCAATTGTCAATAATTCCAGAACCCTGGTCGGGTTAACCCGAAAGGCTGAATTTAACCGGGTTGAGGTGACCCGCGTACCCCGCCAGTTTGCAAAGACTGGTGATTATGTATCGGTTCAGCTGGAGGCCACCGGTGCGGCATCTCCATACCGCTGGGAGCTGGTGTACGATTATGACGAGAGCTTTTCGGTTCAGCCTTTTCCGGAAGCTGAGGGAACCCTCCTGTTCAATGCGGGGGCCGGCGATCTGGAAACGAAAGTCAGGCTGCCCTTTGATTTTGATTTCTATGGAGAAAAATACCGGTATGTGATCGTAACGACAGAAGCGGAGATACTTTTTGATCCGGAAGAGCGTGATTATCCGTATGTTGTGGATACCACCCTGGTTCTTCGGTCGAGAAAGAAGATTGTGGCGTTCGGCAAGCCGCTCGACTACTACATGGAAGATAACCAGATCTGGTATGATCAGACGGACAGCTCTGCCCATATTACCTGGAAAGCCATGGCGCCAACCAACGAAGGGCCAAAGCCGGTGAAGATCGCCTGCATTCTCAGCAGGGACGGGAGAATCCGGTTTTTCTACGATAACACGGAGTTCCTGCACACCGGGCAGAATGCTTACTCATTGGGGGTTTCCAATGGGGACAACCGCCTGTTCAAGCAAACCACCCTGAGCAATCAGGATAAAAAAATCAACTCGATACTTTTCAGTCCGGCCCGCCTGCCTGAAGAGACCAAGCTCGATGCCACCGGATGGCTCTTCTGCCGGCCGATGGAGGCCAAAACTACGTATGAGATCCGGGTAAGAGCCCGGGATAAGTATAACCTTACCGGCTCCGGATCGGTTTTCGTCTCTACTGTGAATCCCGATTCCGTCGATATTTTACCCCAGAATTTTCCGAACCCCTTTACCGGGCAAACCCTGATAACCTTTATGGTTCCAGCAAAATCCGCGGTCCTGCTGGAGATTTTCGATCTTACCGGACGACGGGTTACCACTCTGGTGAATACCGAGTTGGATGCTTCCGAATATCAGGTTTCATGGCCCGGAACCAACGGCCTGGGGCAGGATGCGGGTACGGGCATTTACATCTGCCGCATTAAAGTGGGCGACCGCAAGGATCAGTTCAAGATGATCCGTACAAAATAAATTGCCTCTTTGCGGGTTTCAATAATTGTGTTAAATTTCAACCAACAACGCCGGTTGAATTGCTAACCTAATTACCCTGATTATGGCTTATAAAATATTGAAAACCCAACGGTTCGGGCAGGTGGAGGTACTCACCATCAGTCGTCCTGAATCTCTCAACGCCCTGAATTCCGATTTTTTCTCCGAGCTGATCGACTATCTCGATTATATCATAACCGATGAACCGTTCCGTGTTCTCGTGATTACCGGCGAAGGGAAAGCTTTTGCGGCCGGCGCAGATATTGCCGAGATGTCAAAACTGGGCCCTGAAGGTGCACGTCGGTTCTCCGAAAAAGGACAGCAGACCTTTCTCATGATCGAAGAGCTCCATATCCCGGTAATCGCTGCCGTCAACGGGTATGCGCTGGGAGGCGGATGCGAGCTGGCCATGGCCTGCGATATCCGGATTGCTTCGGAAAAGGCCATTTTCGGTCAGCCGGAAGTGAATCTCGGGTTGGTGCCGGGCTATGCCGGAACGCAGCGGCTATCGAGGCTTATCGGACTGGGGAATGCTCTCCGGTGGATTTTATCGGGACAGAGCTTCGATGCGGCCGAAGCCAAACGCGTGGGCCTGGTGGCCTCGGTTTCGGAACCGGATAAGCTGATGGCCGACGCTCTGGAGCTGGCCGGAAAGCTGGCAACGCGCGGCCCCAAAGCCATCAAGGCTGCCAAATACCTGCTCCGCAAGGGTATCGACATGGATTTCCAGAAAGCACTTGACATGGAGAAGGATGCCTTTGCTGAACTATTTGAGGATGAGGGAATTGAGGGAATGAATGCGTTTCTTGAAAAGCGCAAGCCCAGCTGGGAGAGTCAATTCTAACCGGGAGTGAAAACAAAATAAGATTCATTTATGGACTATTGCGAACGATTGCAGAAAGTTTCCGTACTGGGAGCTGCCGGCAAAATGGGGAGCGGCATCCTGCTGCTCACGGCCATGGAGATGGCAGATCAGCTCCTTCAGAACAAGGGGCAGAAAATGGAGCTCTGGGCCATTGACCTCTCTCCGGAGGGGCTGCGCGGCCTGATGAAATACCTGCGTACCCAGGTGCTGAAGGCAGCCGAAAAGAAGATGGTATGGCTGAGGAAAGTTTACGCCGACCGGCCGGACCTGGTTGAGAATGGCGACATCATAACGGCTTATGTGGAGGATGTCCTCGGTTTGGTGAGTACGTCCACGCATCTTTCCGATGCCTGGGGATCCACGCTGGTTTTTGAGGCCATCAAGGAAGACCCGGCCGTAAAAGTACCGGTGCTGAGCGAGATCGCGAAGCAGGGCGGCGGGAAAACCTGGTTTTTTACCAATACCAGTTCCATTCCGATCAGCCGTCTCGATGAAAAGGCCGGACTGAACGGCGCCATTATCGGGTTTCATTTTTACAATCCACCTGCGGTTCAGAAGCTTGTTGAACTGATCCCCGGAAAAAACACCCTTCCGGAACTCGTGGAGTTTGCACGGATGTATGCCAAAAACCTGAGAAAAGTTGTGGTCCCGTCAAATGATTATGCCGGCTTTATCGGTAACGGCCATTTCATGCGGGATGCCCTCTGGGCGATTCAAACCGCTGAGAAAATGGCTGAGACGATGCCGCTGCAGCAGGCAATCTGGTTTGTAAACCGCGTGAGCCAGGAGTTCCTTCTCCGGCCGATGGGGATCTTTCAGCTGATTGATTATGTGGGTGTTGATGTTGTCATTTATATCATGCAGGTGATGAATCCGTTCCTTCCTGATGAGGATCTTCACAGTCCGTTCCTGGATGCCCTTCTTGAGAAAGGGGTGCGGGGCGGTCAATTCTCCGATGGGTCCCAGAAAGACGGGTTCTTTAAATATGAAAAAGGGAGGCCGGTTGCCATCGTGAACCCCGGAACCGGAGTTTATGAACCAACCGCACCTCTTGATGAAGCAGTAAAGGCCATGATCGGCGAACTGCCCGGCCTCTCCTGGAAGGAAGTAAATTTTGCGTCCGACAAGCCTGCAAAACTCTCTGCTTTTTTTGGCCGCCTGAAGGGTATGGATTCTCACGGCGCCAGGCTTGCGTCAGCTTACGGCAGGCAGTCGCGCCTCATCGGCGAGCTGCTGGTCAACAGCGGTGTGGCCCAATCGGCCGATGATGTGAATACAGTTTTACAGACCGGATTTTTTCATGCATACGGTCCGATTAATGAATACTTCAATTAGCCTGATATGAGTAACCTGAGACGAAAAGTATACATCACCGGCGGATATAATACGATCTCGCTGGGAACCGGCCGGAAAGAGTTTAATCCCAAAAAACCGAGGCCGGGCATTGAACATTATATCCAGGAAGCAGGAACGGGGACGCTGGCTCAGATCGGCGGTGCCGTAAATGTGGACGAATGCGTGATCGGCAACTTCATGGCCTCGCGGTTCAACCGGCAGGCTCACCTGGGCGGGTTTACCCCGATGATTGACGAGGGGCTCCGGTTTAAGCCGGCTACCCGGGTTGAGGGTGCCTGTGCCTCGGGCGGCCTGGCGCTGACCGCCGGGATCCGCGCGGTGCTGGCCGAGTCGGCCGAGGTGGTGCTTGCCCTGGGCGTTGAGGTGCAGAATACCGTAAAAGCTATCTATGGAGCCGATATACTAGCCGGCGCCGGCTGGTATCCCGACAGGAAAGCGGGACATGCCTATTTCTTCCCGGGGCAGTTCAGCAACCGGGCCGGGGCTTATTTTGACAGGTACGGAAGGGAAACAACACGCCAGGGCATGGCGCGCTGGTTCAGGATCATGATCGAGAACGCACGGCTGTGCCCGACAGCGCAGGAATACCATAACAGCGCCGGCGACCTTGATGCGCTGGGATTAATCGAGCCCGATGGCCGCTCCTTTGTGGATCATCTGAATGTATTCGACTGTTCAAAAGTATCCGATGGCGCATCGGCCATTGCCATTTTATCTGAAGAGGGACTGAAACGGGCGGGGATCCCCCGTGACCAGGCCGTTGAAATAGTTGCCTGGGCCCAGGTTGAGGAGGACATTACGAAACCGCCGGCTGACCTGACCGTTGTATCCACCATAAAAGAGGCTGTAAGACAAGTGCTTGAGCGCGCAGGAATCACCATTGACCAGGTTGGAACGGTTGAAACGCACGACTGCTTTACCATCGCCGCCGTACTGGCCATTGAGGCCATGGGACTGGCAAAGCCCGGGCATGGAGGCGAATTTATTTTGGCCGGGCACACAGCCCGGACGGGGAGGATTCCTTTCAACACCACCGGCGGACTGATCGGATGGGGCCACCCAACCGGCGCCACCGGGGTACACCAGGCAGTCACCATCTGGGAACAGCTGACCGGCCGCGCCGGGGATTCGCAAATCAGAATACATTCCGATTGTCCTTATGGATTAACCGTAAATATGGGCGGTGATGATAAAACCGTAGTTGCTATTTTATATAAATAACCCTGATAAAACATGGACTTTTCATTCTCCGAAGAACAACTGATGATCCGGGATGCAGCCCGGGATTTTGCACGCCGTGAGCTCCTTCCTGAAATTAACTATCGTGATAAACATGCCATTTTTCCGGAGGCGCAGGTTAAGGCACTGGCCGAACTTGGGTTCATGGGAATGATGGTGAGTCCTGACTATGACGGGGGCGGGATGGATACGATCTCCTATGTGCTGGCCATGGAGGAGATCAGTAAGGTGGACGCGGCGGTAGGAGTCATCATGTCGGTAAACAACTCCCTGGTTTGCTGGGGACTGGAGAAATACGGCACGGAGGAGCAGAAACAGAAATACTTGAAACCTCTGGCCCGGGGCGAACAGCTCGGCGCCTTTCTGCTTTCGGAGCCGGAAGCGGGTTCGGATGCCACCTCACAGCGGACCACAGCCGTGGACATGGGCGACCATTACCTGGTGAACGGCACCAAAAACTGGATCACCAACGCGAACTGCGCTTCGATATACCTGGTCATCGCGCAAACCGACCGGGAGAAGGGGCATCATGGAATCAATGCCCTGATTATTGAGAAGAATACCCAGGGAATCTCCCTCGGACCGCATGAGGAGAAGATGGGAATGAGAAGCTCCGACACCCATTCGGTGATGTTTACCGATGTGGTGGTACCCAAGGAGAATCGCATCGGCGAGGACGGTTTCGGCTTTAAATTTGCCATGCGCACGCTCGACGGCGGCCGCATCGGGATTGCATCACAGGCGCTGGGCATCGCATCCGGGGCATTCGAAAGGGCACTTCAGTATTCCAAAGAGCGTAAAGCCTTCGGCAAGCCGATCAGCCAGCATCAGGCCATTGCATTTAAACTGTCCGATATGGCCGTGAAGGTTGAGGCTGCCCGCTACTTCTGCCTGAAAGCAGCCTGGCTCAAGGATCAGGACCAGAATTATGGTATCGCCAGCGCAATGGCGAAACAGTATGCGGCCGATTCGGCGATGGAGGTAACCACAGAAGCGGTCCAGATACATGGCGGATATGGTTATGTGGCCGATTATCATGTGGAAAGGCTGATGCGCGAGGCCAAGCTTACCCAGATATACGAAGGAACCTCAGAGATACAGAAAATAGTCATTTCCAGATCTTTACTCACGGAGTAACCCTGAATGAAAGAAGAAGGAGCCCTGTACCAGCCGGTCAACCCGGTGCGGATCATCACCGCCTCGTCGCTGTTCGACGGGCACGATGCCACCATCAATATCATGCGTCGGATTATTCAGCAATCCGGAGTGGAGGTGATCCATCTCGGCCATAACCGGTCGGTAGCAGAGATCGTGGAGAGCGCGATCCAGGAGGATGTTCAGGCTGTCGCCATCACCAGTTACCAGGGCGGCCACATGGAGTTCTTCGAATACATGCGCGAACTGCTCGAGCAGAACGGCGCTTCGCATATCCGGATATTCGGCGGCGGGGGAGGTGTTATTCTTCCCGAAGAGATCTATCAGCTGGAAAAGAAGGGTATTACGAAAATATTTTCTCCGGATGACGGCCGGGTGCTGGGCCTCCTGGGTATGATCAGTCTGCTGGTAAAGCAGTCGGATTATCCGCTGGGAAACCGGCCCGCAGCTCCTGAGAGTATCCGGTCAGGCAGTTTCACCGCGCTTGCTTCGATGATCTCCTCCATTGAGAATCACTCCGATATTGCTGCACCGGTGCTGCAGCAGATCCGGGAGCAGAGCGATTGCAAGCGGCCGCCTGTCCTGGGCGTGACCGGAACCGGCGGTGCCGGGAAATCGTCACTGGTGGACGAGCTGGTACGGCGGTTCAAGCTGGCCCGGCCCGACCTGAAGCTCGCGATCCTCTCGGTGGATCCCACCAAGCGCCGGACAGGCGGAGCCCTCCTGGGCGACCGCATCCGGATGAACTCCATCCACCAGCCGGGAATCTTTATGCGGTCCATGGCCACCCGGCAGTCGCACCTGGCACTTCCGGCGCATATTTCCGATGTGCTCTGCGTGGTAGGTTATTCAGGCTTTGATCTCATCATCCTTGAAACATCCGGTATCGGCCAGTCGGACTCCGAAGTGACCGATTATGCCGACGTTTCGCTCTATGTAATGACGCCTGAATACGGCGCTGCCACCCAGCTGGAGAAGATCGACATGCTCGATTTTTCCGATCTGGTAGCCCTCAATAAGTTCGATAAACCGGGAGCCCTGGATGCGCTGCGTGATGTAAAGAAACAGTTCCAGCGCAACCGCGGGCAGTTCGATATGGACCCGTCGGCCATGCCGGTTTATGGAACCATCGCCTCGCAATTCAACGACCCAGGAGTTAATTCATTGTTTGAAGCAGTTGTAAACCAACTTCTTGTAAAGACTTCAAAGAATTTCTCGGCCGGATCACCGCTCCCGGCATCGGATTCGAAAATGGAGATCATCCCGGGGAAACGGGTGCGATACCTGTCGGAGATTGCTGAAACCATCCGAAATTACAACAAGCGCGCAGAGTCACAGGCTGAGAAAGCCCGCCGCTGGTATGTACTGAATGAATCAGTCAGCATCATTGAACAAGAGCATCCGGGTGCACCTGAACTGGGAGAATTGAAGAAACAGCGTGATGCGGCAAGGAAGCGGGTGGACGGGGACGTGCAAGCCTGGCTGGAGCAGTGGGAAGATAAAAAGAAGGCATTGGAGGGGCCTGTGTATACTTTTACCGTGCGCGGTTCCGATGTGCAGATCTCAACGCATACCGAGTCCCTGTCGCATATCAGGATACCCAAGGTAAGCCTGCCAAAAACACATGACTGGGGCGACCTGGTCCGCTGGGCGATGCTCGAGAATGTGCCCGGGGAGTTTCCCTATGCGGCGGGAGTTTATCCTTTCAAACGGGAGATGGAGGATCCAACTCGCATGTTTGCCGGCGAGGGCGGACCGGAGCGGACGAACCGGAGATTTCATTACCTGTCGGCCGGGCAGAAGGGTAAAAGGTTGTCAACTGCCTATGATTCAGTTACTTTGTATGGACAGGATCCGGAAACCAGAAAAGATATTTACGGAAAGGTGGGCAACAGCGGGGTATCCGTATGTACCCTGGATGACTCCAAACGACTTTATTCCGGATTCGACCTGCTCGATCCGCGTACATCGGTATCCATGACCATTAACGGGCCGGCTCCGATTCTGGCTGCATTCTTTGTCAACACAGCCATTGACCAGGCATGTGAAAAGGAGATTATCAGGCTGGGGATTGCTGAAGAAGTTGAGAAAAAAGTCAGGAGTAAGTATAAGAAGTCGGGAGTGGAAGTGCCGGTATACAGGGGTGAACTCCCTGAGGGGCATGACGGTTCAGGATTGTTGCTGCTGGGAATAACCGGCGACGAGGTGCTGCCGCCTGATGTGTACAAGCGGATCCGGCAGGAGACCCTGTGCAATCTCCGGGGCACGCTGCAGGCCGACATCCTGAAGGAGGACCAGGCCCAGAATACGTGTCTTTTTTCAACCGACTTCTCCCTTAAGCTGATGGGTGACGTGCAGGAGTTCTTTATCCGGGAGAAGGTGCGGAATTTCTATTCGGTTTCCATCTCCGGCTATCATATTGCGGAGGCCGGGGCCAACCCGGTAACGCAGCTGGCGCTGACCCTGTCCAATGGCTTTACCTATGTGGAATATTACCTGGCGAGGGGAATGAAGATCGATGAATTTGCTCCGAATCTCTCCTTCTTCTTCTCGAACGGACTCGACCCCGAGTTTTCGGTGATCGGCCGGGTGGCCCGGATCATCTGGGCCAAGGCTATCCGTTACCGCTACGGAGGCAATGAGCGCTCGCAGATGCTGAAGTATCATATTCAGACTTCCGGCCGCTCGCTGCATGCCCAGGAGATTGATTTTAACGATATCCGAACTACACTGCAGGCTCTGTATGCGATATACGACAATTGCAACTCTTTGCATACCAATGCCTATGACGAAGCGATAACCACTCCTACCGAAGAATCCGTCCGCAGGGCCATTGCCATCCAGCTGATCATAAACCATGAACTGGGACTGGCGCGGAACCAGAATCCCCTGCAGGGCTCCTTTATAATCGAAGAGCTGACTCAGCTGGTTGAGGAGGCCGTGATGACTGAATTTGACCGGATCTCGGAACGGGGCGGGGTGCTGGGAGCCATGGAGCGCAATTACCAGCGGAACCAGATCCAGGAGGAATCCCTCTATTACGAGAAAATGAAAAATTCAGGCGAGCTCCCGATCATGGGTGTCAATACCTTTCTTTCGAGCAAGGGTTCGCCGATTGTGAGGCCCGGTGAAGTGATCCGCGCCACGGAGGATGAGAAGAGAAAGCAGCTGGAATCCCTAACCAGCTACAAGGCTGTCAATGGGGAGAAATCAGAGGAGTGGCTGCAGCGCGTCCGGCAGGCTGCGATTCATCAGACCAATGTTTTTGAAGTCCTCATGGAAGCCTGCAAATACTGCTCGCTCGGGCAGATCACCCAGGCGCTGTTTGAGGTGGGGGGGCAGTACCGGAGGAATTTGTGAGGAATGGTGAGGAATGGTGAGGAATGGTGAGGAATGGTGAGGAATGGTGAGGAATGGTGAGGACTAGTGAGGAATGGTGAGGAATCCCATACCTTAACAACACCTCACAACACCTCACCATCCCTCCCCGCACGCAGCACTACCCTTCGTACTCCTGCACCGCAATCTCTCCTTGCAGAATGTAATATCCGTTGAGGGCGAGGGTTTCGACGTCGTCTTCGCTGGCATAGGTGTGAACGGGGGCGATGCGGCGGATGCGCGACTGAAGTTCTTCCATGAAAACGGTGCTGTGGACGAGTCCGCCGGTGAGCAGGATCGCATCGACATCACCGCTGAGGACGGTAAACATGCTTCCAACGGTTTTGGCCACCTGATAGGCCATTGCTTTCAGGTAGAATACCGCTTTTTCGTCCCCGTTAAGTGCCATGTGCTCGGCTGAATATCCGTCATGCACCCCGAGGTAAGAATAGAGGCCCCCGTGGATCGTGATCATGTCATAGAGTACTTCCCGGGAGTATTTTCCGCTGTAGCAGAGGTTGATCAGGTCGCCGACCGGGACCTGTCCGGCCCTGGAGGGTGAGAACGGGCCGTCGCCGTCGAGACCCTGGTTGGCGTCGATCACCCGTCCCTTATGATGGGCTCCGATGGTAATTCCATTGCCCATCTGTCCGACGATCAGGTTAAGGTCTTCATATTTTTTCTGTACGGTCTTGGCATATTTCCTGGCAACCGCTTTCTGCTCAAGCGCATGAAACACCGATCTGCGTTTGAATTCGGAATGGCCCGATACGCGGGCGATCTCATCGAATTCGTCCACTACCACCGGATCAGCCACAAATGCGGATGCTCCGCGGATCATTTTGGCAATATCCGAGGCAACCAGTCCGCCGAGGTTAACCACATCTTCACCCGAAACACCTGACCGAAGGTCCTCAATCATTTTTTCGTTAACCCTGTAAACACCAGCCTGCACGGGGTGGATCAGCCCTCCGCGGCTGATCACCACCTTGATGTCATCAACCGGAAGGTTGTTATCCACCATCTCCTTATAGATCTGTTCCGATCGCATTCCGCACTCGCCGGCATAATCCGGGGATTGCTTTCTTGCTTCTTCGGTATGCATGATTTTCTTAAGGAAAATGAGCTGCTGGTTTCGGAATAGTCCAATGTTCGTGAAGGGTACACGGGGATGAATTGCGAGAATCAGATTGCCGGGGAAAGCGTTGTAGGAGTCCATAAAACCATCAAATTTTAATCGTGAAAATATAAAAATTTAGAACCAAAAGGCCGTGGCGTGGGTTTTATTAAGACATTTGTGAATTATTAAAAAGCGATGCAGATCAAACTATTCGCCACCCTAATCCTGCTCTCGGGCAGCCTGTTCATGCTTCCGGCCCAGGAAGCGAAGGACCCGGATGTTTTCCGTTCGGTGTTTAATGAAGCTCTTACCAGCTATGAGGCCTATCATAATCTCGAATGGCTGTGCAAAAACACCAAAGGACGCATCTCCGGCCGGCCCCAGGCCGCCGCAGCCGTTGAATTCACCCGTCAGGTGATGGAAAAGATGGGGCTCGACTCGGTCTGGCTTCAGCCGGTGATGGTGAAAAGCTGGGACCGCGGTGAGCCGGAAACGGCGCGGATCATTTCATCAAGATTTGGTGCACTGGACGTTCCCTCGTGTGCACTGGGCTGGTCGGTTGGCACCGGGTCTGACGGTTTGTCGGGGAACGTGGTTGAGGTGAAATCCGCTGCGGAGTGGAAGAAAATGACCCGCAAGGAGGTGGAAGGCAGGATTGTGTTTTTCAATCAGCCCATGAAGGCCACACATTTGGGGACTTTCTCCGCTTACGGGGAGGCCGTGTGGCAGCGCACCAACGGGCCCGCTGAGGCTGCCCGACTGGGAGCCGCCGCGGTGGTTGTCCGCTCGATGACTATCGAGATTGATGATTTCCCGCATACCGGTGTAACCCGGGCTGCAGAGGGTGTCCGGTCGGTGCCTGCGATAGCCATCTCCACACGTGCGGCTGAAACGCTTAGCCAGTGGCTTAAGGCTGACCCCTCACTCAATTTCTTTTTCCGGACTACTTGCGAAGAGGGACCGGAAGTGCCTTCCTTTAACGTGATCGGGGAGATCCGCGGCGCCGAATATCCGAATGAATATATTACAGTTGGAGGTCACCTGGATGCCTGGGATATCAGCGAAGGTGCCCATGACGATGGCGGCGGCTGCATCCAGTCCATTGAGATGCTTCGCCTGTTCAAGAGCTGCGGTATCCGACCGCGCCACTCCATCAGGGCCGTGATGTTCATGGACGAAGAGGTAGCCCAGCGGGGCGGACAGGCTTATGCCCGGGAAGCCTCGGAAAAAGGTGAAGTGCATATTGCCGCACTGGAATCTGACCGGGGCGTATTCTTTCCCCAGTTTTTAGGAATCATCGGCAACGAGGCCCAGATGGAGAAAGCTGCCGAATGGCAGCCGCTCTTCGATCCCTACAGGATCCGCCTCAGCCATGGCGGGGGCGGTGCCGATATCGGCCCGCTCAAAACCTTTTACCCCGATATTCTCTTTATGGGAATAATTCCGGACGACAGCCGTTATTTCCGATATCACCACGCTGCTTCC
>CAZEKJ010000041.1:0-22722 GCA_964512915.1 uncultured Porphyromonadaceae bacterium | reverse complement strand
GGGAGCGGCGGGGATTGCGTGCCTGATTTACCTGGTGGATAAATACGGACTTTAATGTGCCAATGTGCCAATGTGCCAATGTGCCAATGTGCCAATGTGCCAATTTGATAATGTGCCAATTTGATAATGTGAGATAAGATGAAGAAGCTATTTGTTTTTTGGATATTGTTTTTTGGATTTTCCCTGGTAAGGGCCCAGATTGTGTATAATCCGAATATTGCGATCAAACCGATCCCGTCTATGTCGATTTTCAAGGTGGAGATGACGGACACCACTACTACTGTGGTTGTGCGGATGATCAATGAAAAGCAGATGCCTCCGTTTACCCTGCGGACGAAAAACCTGTTTATCCGTCCGGTGAGCGACCCTGACCGGATCAAGCTGAAGCGATCGGTCAAGGCGCCGTTTGCACCGGAAAAGCATGCGTTTACTGCCCTGAATGAGATATTTGAGTTTACGCTGGTTTTTGGTCCGCTGCCGAAGAATACCAAATATTTCGATCTGTTGGAAGACATGCCTAAGCGTGAGTTTTATCTGCAGGGGATAATCCTGGATCCGCCACTTAACAAAATGGTATCCAGGGGATTCCAGGCCTTTTCAAAGGGCGACCGCGAAGGAGCCCTGCTTGCGTTCAAGGAGATGGCTGAGGCCGACCTCTATTTCGAATACGGACTGGCCTATTTCAATGTTATTTACCTGCTCGCGCAGCTTAACCGGATTCCGGAAGCACAGGAATGGTACGATAAGTTCAAGGAACGGTTTTTTTATGATAAACAGTTGTATGAGAATGAGTTGGTGAGGTTGGGGATAAGGCAGAAACTGAAATGATGTGATAATGTGCTAATGTGCTAATGTGCTAATGTGATGATGTGCTAATGTGATAATGTGATAATGTGCTAATGTGCTAATGTGATAATGTGCTAATGTGTTGAGTGAATAATTAATTATACTGTTGATGAAAATATTAACTTTTGTTTTGATGGCGCTGGCGATGGCTGGTGGGGGGAAGTTTAAGGTTGCGGAGTCGACTTCGCAGGAATGGGTGGGCGGCTTGCAAGAGAGCGGCTACGGTACAGATTACAAGTTAGTTATGAAGGTGAAGGCTGGGTCCGACCGTCTGCAGATCGATGAGATCTGGGTGGGTGACCTGCGGCTTGCCGCGAGGGCGGTTACCGACCTGAGAGATATGTCGACCCGAAATTTTCGAAAGAAAGATATCGTGTACGTCACGGCCGCGGTTACCTGGAAACCCGGCCAGGATGGCCAGATGCGGGTTGTCTCCGGTGAGAGGAGAGACAAACCATTCGCTTATAAGGGAGAAGGATTGATTGGGTATACATACAAGGGGAAACGCGGTTATACCGTGATCCCATCCTTTAAAGTGCTGGAAAAGGTCATTTATCCGTAAAACATATACAATGAGCAGTAAAGTTCTTCTGATGATTCTGGATGGCTGGGGATGTGGCGTGCGCCCGGAAGCCGATGCCATTCGCCAGGCAAATACACCTTATATAGATTCCCTGAAAAAGAGATATCCGCATTCAAAGCTGAAAACATCAGGCGAGGATGTGGGTTTGCCCGAAGGACAGATGGGGAATTCCGAGGTAGGGCATCTTAATATCGGTGCAGGCAGGGTAATATATCAGGACCTGGTAAGGATCAACCGGGCAGTTTCTGACGGAAGTCTCAAGAAAAATGAAGTCCTCACCGAGGCCTTTACCTATGCGAAGCAGAGCGGTAAGAAAGTGCACTTTATCGGGTTGGTTTCAGATGGCGGCGTTCACTCCCTCGACCGGCACCTGTATGCCCTTTGTGACATGACCAAAGAGTTTGGATTGGATCAGGTCTTCATCCATGCCATCACCGATGGCCGGGATACGGATCCTTTCAGCGGCAAGGGATTTCTTGAGCAGCTGGAGCAGCATCTGGAGCATTCTAATGGCCAGATTGCCAGCCTGATCGGGCGCTATTATTCCATGGACCGGGATAAGCGGTGGGAGCGGATCAAGCTGGGCTACGACCTGTATGTTCATGGTACGGGAAAACTGGTTACCAGCATCCTTGATGCCATACAGGAGAGTTATGACGAAGGGGTTACCGATGAGTTCATCAAGCCCGCCATCCGGGTGGGTGCCGATGGTAAGCCTGTTGCCACGATAACGGAAGGTGATGTGGTGATCTGTTTCAATTTTCGCACCGACAGGCTTCGTGAGCTGACCGTGGTTCTGACGCAGCGCGACATGCCGGAATTCGGAATGAAGACGCTGCCGCTGAAATACTATACCATGACACGGTATGATGACACTTTTGAGGGGGTTGGGATTATTTACGACAAGGATAACCTGAGCCAGACACTCGGAGAGCTGATGTCGGAAGCGGGCAAGAAACAGATTCGTATTGCCGAGACTGAGAAATACGCCCATGTTACCTTCTTTTTCTCCGGCGGGCGCGAGGAAGCTTTTCCCGGAGAAAAACGAATCATGATTCCGTCGCCCAAAGTGGCCACCTATGACCTGCAGCCGGAAATGAGCGCTTTTCTCGTCCGCGATGCCATCGTAAAGGAGCTGAAGACAGGCGAGCCCGATTTCATCTGTCTGAATTTTGCCAACGGTGACATGGTGGGCCATACCGGTGTGTGGGATGCCATCATCCAGGCGGTTGAGGCTGTGGATTCCTGCGTACAGGCTGTGGTGGAAACGGCCAAAACCAATGGTTATACGGTTATTGTCATTGCCGATCACGGGAATGCCGACAATGCAATAAATCCCGATGGTTCGCCAAACACGGCTCATTCACTGAATCCTGTTCCCTGTATCCTGGTCAGTGATGAGTACAAGGAGATCCATAACGGCATCCTTGCCGATGTGGCCCCTACCATTCTGAAGATCATGGGAATGAAACAGCCTCCGGTTATGGCCGGCCAACCCCTGGTCTGATGCTGGAGATCGACCGGACGCTCATAAGTCTTGAGGTTCTCAGCCGCAAATTCTGCTGTAATCTGGAAGCCTGCAAAGGCTCCTGCTGTGTTCACGGCGATGCCGGCGCACCCCTCACCGTTGAGGAGACGGGCTATCTGGACGATTACATGGACGAGTTGCGGCCCTACCTGAGCACCGACGGAATTATGGCGCTGGTGGAGGAAGGGATGTACGTACGGGATATCGATGGTGAGCTGGTGACAACCCTGATCCGCGGAGGCGAGTGCGCCTATACCGTTTTCGAGGATGGCATCAGCTTTTGTGCGATCGAAAGGGCTTTCCAGGCGGGCGACATCCCGTTTAACAAGCCGGTCTCCTGCCATCTGTACCCTATCAGGATAAAATCCTATGATGATTTTGATGCGGTAAATTTCGATGAATGGGATATCTGCCAGCCGGCGTTGCCGGAAGGTGAGAGGCAGGGACTTCCGGTTTATCAGTTTGTGAGGGAAGCCCTGATCCGGAAATACGGGAAGGAATGGTATGATCAGCTTGATTATGCGGCAACACACCTGGATTTGAAGAGGCTTATACCCGAAGAATAATTTTGTGCCTATATTAGCCCTTAATAATAAATATGCAGTTATGATCAGGAAATTGTTGATTGTGCTGCCGTTGTCTTTCCTTTTTGCTCTTCCTTCCCTTGGTCAGGATGCCGATACAGCCATGGTCCTCGCCAAGAACAGGATTGTATACAAAGGCCACATTTACAGGCAGAATGCCCCCTATGTCACGTTCAGTTACGGAGCCGGCTATGGGTTCAGGACCAGCCTCGTTCAACAAAACATGAACCTGGCCTACCACCATTTTATCAAAGGGCTCGGACTCGGGATCGGCTATCATGCTTCATCCGATCTGCCCCCCTGGTGGAGATCATGGCAGAAACTGAATGATGTTTACCTGGTGGCTGGAAAACGGTGGGAGGGTAACCGGTTTAACCTGGCGGTTTTCGCAGGGCCGAGCCTCGCCCGGGGCAGCTACATCGCCTGGAACGAAGAGAAGCAAAAGGAGTTCTCCTACGGGTTTATTACTCCGGGACTCTACCTGGAAGCCGGGGTCACGTATAAGATTATGTATGACATTGGTGTCGGGCTCTCCGCTTATGGCAGCCTGAACCAGGAATACTCCGTTGTGGGGGCACAGGTTCACCTGTTCTTTTCCACTTCCTTTGTGAGAAACTATGATTAACAAGATACCATGATGACAATTAACGAATACATTGATCAGAATAAGGAGCGGTTTGTTGAGGAGCTCTTCGGCCTGATAAGAATACCTTCCGTCAGTTCCATTGCTTCCCACAAGCCCGATATGTACCGGGCGGCTGCCAGCCTGAAACAATTGCTGCTGCAGGCCGGAGTAGACTCGGCGGAAATTTATGAAACCGAAGGAAATCCGGTCATCTATGCCCACAAGACCATCAACCCCGCTTGGCCTACCGTAATGGTTTATGCCCACATGGACGTGATGCCGGTGGATCCGATCGACCTCTGGAAATCGGATCCATTTGATCCGGTTATCCGCGACGGGAAAATATTTGCACGTGGCGCCGATGACGACAAAGGTCAGTCGTTCATGCATATCAAAGCCTTCGAATATCTGGCCACAACCGGGCAGCTCAAGTGCAACGTCAAGTTCATGATCGAGGGAGAAGAGGAAATCGGTTCCCCCAATCTGGGTAAATTCTGCGAGGAGCATAAAGAGATGTTGAAATCCGATATTATTCTCGTCTCAGATACCTCCATGATCGGGCAGGATACCCCCTCGATAACCACCGGCCTGCGCGGGCTCACCTACCTTCAAATCGAGGTGACCGGTCCCGATAAGGACCTGCATTCCGGATTGTTTGGAGGCGCCGTTGCCAATCCGATCGTTATCCTGTCGAAAATGCTGGCATCGGTTCATGATGAAAACAACCGGATCACCATTCCGGGTTTTTATGATGACGTGCTGGAAGCTACCGAAGAGGAGCGCGCACTGCTCTCGCAGGCTCCTTTTGATGAAGAGAAATACAAGGCTGCAGTGGGCGTCGATGAAGTTTGGGGTGAAAAGGGCTACCGGGTTACTGAGCGCACTGGTATTAGGCCAACCTTCGAAGTCTGCGGGATCTGGGGCGGTTATACCGGAGAAGGAACCAAAACCGTTCTCCCGTCAAAAGCTTATGCCAAGATCAGTTCGAGGATTGTGCCGCATCAGGATCATCATAAAATTGCCCGATTAATCCAGGAATACTTCGAATCCATTGCCCCGCCGCAGGTAAAGGTAAAGGTAGAAAACCTCCATGGCGGAGCAGCCTATGTTTCACCGATAACCATGCCGGCATACAAGGCCGCGGAGAAGGCCTACACGGAGACCTTCGGCAAGCGTCCGGTTCCGTTCCGCAGCGGCGGCAGTATTCCGATCATCTCAACCTTTGAAAAGGTGCTGGGCGTCAAGTCAATCCTGATGGGCTTCGGGCTTGAGTCCGATGCCATCCACTCGCCCAATGAGAATTTCCCCCTGTGGAATTTGTACAAGGGGATTGAGACGATAACGAGATTTTACCACCATTATACGGATAACCCAGTTGCCGGTTAAAGACGGTTGCCGGTTGCCAGTTACCGGTTGCCGGTTAGAAGTAATAAGTAATAAGGGGGAGCCCGGGAGAAATTCCGGGCTTTTTTTTTGTAAAGTGTTAAAATTGGGGGTTAGTGGATAAAAATGTTGAAAAATATTAAGAATACCCCTTGAATAATAGGGGTCATTCTTAAAAATAGTGTATTTTTGTAACCGATAAGTACATTTCTACTATCCAAATGTCGATAATTAACTTTTAATCACTAACCCTAACCGGCAACCGGTAACCGGTAACCGGCAACTACTATGAGCAACATCCGCGTCGAAGCCGTCAAGGAACTTTTTTCCCGCAAGCCGCTGGCCGTTGAGGCCCCGGGGGATAAAGTGTCAGATTATTATGGTATCCATACCTTTGGATTGGAGACCATGAAGAAGTACCTGCCCACAGAGGCATTTGAGAATGTAAAAAAAGCTGTTGACACCTGGGGGTATATCGACCGGAAGTCAGCAGCTTCGGTGGCTGCGGCCATGAAAGCCTGGGCCATGGGTTTCGGTGTTACGCATTATACCCACTGGTTCCAGCCGCTCAATGGTTCTACGGCCGAGAAGCATGATGCATTCTTTGAACCTACCAGGGACGGTAAAATGTTTGAGCATTTTTCCGGAAAAGAGCTGACTCAGCAGGAGCCTGATGCCTCGTCATTCCCCAGCGGCGGCATAAGAAATACGTTTGAGGCCCGGGGATACTCAGCCTGGGATCCTTCTTCGCCAGCCTTTATTGTGGAGAAGACTCTATGCATCCCTACGGTTTTTGTATCTTATACCGGCGAGGCCCTGGATTTCAAAACCCCGTTGCTGAAATCTTTGTTTGCCCTGGACAAGGCTGCCGTTGAAGTCTGTCAGTTGTTTGACAAGGATGTGACCAAGGTTATCGCCACGCTGGGATGGGAGCAGGAATATTTCCTGGTTGACGAGGCCCTCTATTATGCCCGTCCCGATCTGGTTCTCACCGACCGTACCCTGATGGGGCACGCATCGGCCCGTGACCAGCAGCTGGCCGACAACTATTTCGGATCCATTCCGGAGAGGGTAACGGCTTTTATGAAAGAGCTTGAATTTGAATGTTATAAGCTTGGTATTCCGCTCCGGACCCGCCACAACGAGGTGGCTCCTAATCAGTTTGAGTGCGCCCCCGTATTCGAAGAGGCCAACCTTGCCGTCGATCACAACCAGCTTCTGATGGATATCATGAAGCGGGTGGCCAGGAAGCATCACTTCCGTGCGCTGCTGCATGAGAAACCCTACAAGGGAATCAATGGATCGGGCAAGCACAACAACTGGTCGATGCTGACCAATACCGGCGTCAACCTCCTGGCACCCGGAACGAACCCCAAATCGAACCTGCAGCTTCTCACCTTTGTGGTCAATACCGTAAAGGCTGTTCATGATTATGCCGATCTTCTCCGGGCAAGTGTAATGTCTGCGGGCAACGAACACCGTCTGGGCGCCCACGAGGCTCCTCCGGCCATCATATCGGTGTTTATCGGTGAGCATCTTACCCGCGTACTGAACGAAATCGAGCAAAAGGTTCCGTCGGAAAAGATGACCCCGGACCAAAAAACCGAACTAAAACTGAACATCGGCAAGATTCCCGAGATCATGCTCGACAATACCGACCGCAACCGTACCTCTCCCTTTGCTTTCACCGGCAACCGGTTTGAATTCCGGGCAGTTGGTTCCTCGATGAACTGCGCAGCACCGATGACTGTCCTGAACACGGCCGTAGCAAACCAGCTGCAGGAGTTCCGGAGGGATGTGGATGCACTGGTTGAGCAGAATGTTAAAAAAGATGAGGCCATCCTGCGGATTCTCAGAAAATATATCATCCACTCCAAGAAGATCCTTTTTGAAGGCAACGGATATGCTGAAGAGTGGATTCAGGAAGCCGCCCGGAGGGGCCTTACCAATATCATGGATGCTCCTGAAGCTTTGAAAGCATACATCGAGCCACGGTCTGTCGAACTCCTGAAGAAAATGAACGTACTGACCGAGCGGGAATTGAATGCACGATTTGACATCCAGCTCGAGATGTTCACGAAAAAAATTCAGATTGAAGCACGTGTCCTCGGCGATCTGGCTGTAAACCATATCATTCCTACGGTTATTAAATATCAGAACAGGCTCATCGAGAATGTAAAAGGATTAAAAGACATCCTCCCTGCCAGTGAATTTGCAGATGCTGCCAGTTACCAGCTGAGCGCTATCCGCAAGATTTCCAAGCACAAGGCATTGATTCTGGAAATGGTGGACGAGATGGTCAGCGCCAGAAAAGAGGCAAACACCATCGAGGATGTCAGGGAGCTGGCCGACGCCTATAACCAGAAGGTCAAGCATTTTCTTGAAGAGATCCGGTACCATATCGACAAGCTTGAACTGATCGTTGACGACGATTTGTGGCCCCTGCCGAAGTACCGCGAGTTGTTGTTCGCCCGCTAACACCGGTCGTGCAGCGGGTTCACCCCGATATACCAAGGGCAGTATTTGCTTCGTTTATACTACAAATGAGGCAAATATTGCCTATTTTTACGACCTCCAGCAGAAAAGCATCGGGTATGAAATCAGAACGGATACTACTACTATTTGTGATCCTGGCCATTCTTGCCGGAGGCCCGGCCATGGCGCAGAAGCGTGACCTCATAGTCCAGGCCGACAAGACCTTTGCCATGGGCGAGTATTTCAAGGCCATTGAAAAGTACAAGAAGGCCTATGCCAAGGAGAAAGACCGCACAAGGCGTGCCGACATCAATTTCCGGATCGGGAACTGTTACCGCCTGATCAATGACACCAAGCGGGCCGAAACCTATTTCGTCCGTCTGGTGAAGCAGAAATACAGCAATCCGCTGGCCATCCTTTACAGCGCTGAAATGCTGAAAATGAACGGCAAATACGCCGATGCCAAAGCCCGGTATGAAGAGTACCTGAAGATTGAACCTGCCGACGTGATGGCCCTTAATGCTTATCAGTCATGTGATTCTATTCTGGTCTGGACCAAAAACCCGACCCGGTATCAGGTAGAGAATGTAAAGGATTTTAATACCAAAGACAACGATTTCAGTCCGGCTTTCGTTTCGGAAGATTATAAAGAGCTCTATATTACCTCTTCACGGGAGGGCGCCGATGGAAACAAAGTTCACGGTGCGACCGGCCAGAATTTTTCCGATATTTTTTTCACCCGGCTGGATAACAAGCAGAAATGGGCTGTTCCGGCGCCGATCGATAAATCGATCAATTCCATGTTCGACGACGGCACCCCATGGGTTGCCGAGGATGGCAATACCATGTATTTTACGCGCTGCCGGTTCGACAAGCAGCTGGAACTGGGCTGCCAGGTGATGGTGGCTAAGAAGCAGGGCGGTAAATGGGGCGATCCCACCGTGGTGCCCATATCAAAGGATTCAGTTGTAATCGCTCATCCGAGCCTCACGCCTGACCAGCTGACCATGTTTTTCGTAAGTGACATGCTTGGGAGCCTCGGCGGGAAAGATATCTGGATGATTCAACGTGAGAAAACCGACGGCCCCTGGAGTCAGCCGAAGAACCTGGGTGAAGCTATCAATACAGCCCGGGACGAGATGTTTCCCTTCGCCAAAACGGACACCCTTTTCTATTTTTCTTCCAGCGGGCATCCCGGACTGGGAGGACTGGATATTTTCAAGGCTCATACCGACGAGGAGGACAACTGGATTATTGAGAACATGAAATATCCGGTTAATAGTATAAGCGATGATTTTGGCATGATCTTCCAGAAAGAGGAGGAGCGCGGATATTTTGCTTCCAGCCGCACCGGAGGAAAAGGCGGGGACGACATCTATTCCTTCGTTCTGCCGGAGAAGAGATTCAGCCTGGCAGGCAGGGTGCTCAATGAGCGGACGGATATGCCCGTTCCGGCTGCAGATGTGCGGCTTATCGGCAGTGACGGCACTTCGCTCGAAAGCAAGAGCGATTCCGTCGGAGGGTTCTCTTTCAAACTGAAAGCCGAAACCGACTACCTGGTTGTCGCCTTTAAACGGGGCTTCCTGAACGGCAAGGTACGCGAAACCACCATGGGCCTCCAGGAGAGCCGGGAGTTCAATGTTAACCTGGTGCTCGCACCCTATGAAAAGCCAATAGAACTGCCGAATATCCTCTATGATCTCGCCAAGTGGGATCTTCGCCCGGAATCCATGATCGCACTGGACCAACTGGTGGAAACACTTGAGGATAACCCGAATATTACGATCGAGCTCATGTCGCATACCGACGTCAGGCCTTTCCGCGTGATGTCGAACCTGGAACTATCCCAGAACCGGGCGCAATCGGTTGTTGATTACCTGATCTCCAAGGGCATCGAGGGAGACCGGCTCAAGGCCAGGGGATACGGGCCCGATGTGCCACGCGTTGCCGATGACAAGATTGCAACCCAGAACTCCTTTATTCAGGCAGGTGACACCCTCTCGAAAGAGTATATCGAAAAATTGCCCGTTGAACAAAACCGCGAAATTGCACACCAGCTGAATCGCCGCACGGAATTCCGGGTGCTGAGCAATGATTACGTTCCCATGGAGCAGCGGAAGGGAGACTACGACGCTGAAAAGCAGTTGCTTATGCGGGGCTTGGAGGAACTCCAGCAGGGAAAGACGAAGATCAGGAAATGAAGCCCGATAACCGCTATGCCCAACGGGGTGTCTCTTCCTCGAAGGAGGATGTGCACCGCGCCATCAGCAGGCTCGACAAGGGGCTGTTTCCCCGCGCTTTTTGTAAGATCATTCCCGATATTTTAGCTGGCGACCCGGATTGGTGCAGCATAATGCATGCGGACGGAGCCGGAACCAAATCCTCGCTGGCTTACCTGTACTGGAAGGAGACCGGGGATCTTTCGGTGTGGAAGGGAATTGCACATGATGCCGTAATCATGAATACCGATGACCTGCTCTGTATCGGGGCAACAGGTCCAGTCATGCTCAGCTCAACCATCGGAAGAAATAAAAACCTGATTCCGGGAGAAGTGATCTCCGCGGTGATTGAAGGTACACAGGAGGTTGCGGATTTGCTGACGTCCTATGGCATGGAGACTGTCTTCTGCGGAGGAGAGACTGCCGACGTGGGCGACCTTGTCCGCACGATCATTGTGGACAGCACGGTGACCGCACGCATGAAAAGAAGCGATGTGATCTCCAATGACCGGATACAGGCGGGTGATGTGATTGTAGGGCTCTCCTCATCGGGGAAAGCAACTTACGAGAGTGCATACAACGGAGGGATGGGCAGCAACGGCCTGACTTCTGCGCGGCACGATGTTTTTGCGAAATATCTGGCTAAGAAATACCCGGAATCCTTTGATTCCCAGGTTCCTGATGATCTGGTATACTCGGGGTCCGTTCAACTGACCGACCCGGTGGAAGGAACAGAACTTACAGCGGGAAAACTTGTGTTGTCGCCAACGCGGACCTACGCCCCGGTGGTTATCGCAATACTGAAAGAGCTGCGCCATGAGATTCACGGCATGGTTCACTGCTCAGGCGGGGGCCAGACCAAGATTCTTCATTTTATTGAGAATCTTCACATCATCAAGGATAACCTGTTCCCGGTTCCGCCGCTGTTCCGCCTGATCCAGGAACAATCAAACACGCCCTGGAGCGAGATGTACAAAGTATTCAACATGGGCCACCGGTTTGAGATTTACCTTCCTGAACCATTTGCCGAACGCATTGTTCAGATAGCCGAAGGATTCGGAATCGAAGCGCAGGTAATTGGCCGATGTGCTCCTGCCAACTCGCGCAAGCTTACCATCTCAGGTGGGTATGGGGATTATTTCTATTAAGTAATTGGCCTCGCTGCGCTCGGCTAACAGGCTCCCTCCGGTCGCTAACAGGGGCTACGCCCTAATAACGCCCTTGATTTATTGCCTTTTAGGGCGAAGCCCCTGTTAGCCTGAAGGGCCTCTTAGCGACCGGAGGGAGCCTGTTAGCCGAGCAAAGCGAGGCCTGTTAGCCAAAGGTCTTTTATAAATCGTAAATCGTCAATCGTAAATCGTAAATCCTGAATTATGTTACTGCTAAAACTTGAGGGCATTGCCGCCCGTTTTGAAGAGGTTGCCCGGTTAATTACAGAACCGGAGGTAATCAATGATATGAAGCGGTATGTTCTTCTGAACAAAGAATATAAGGAGCTCAGCAAGATTGTTGAGTTTTATCGTGAATACAAGAATATCACGGAAAACCTGGATTCCACCAAGAAAATCCTCGAAACCGAGAAGGAAGAAGAGATGCGTGAGATGGCCAAGGAGGAGATGGATATGCTGATTAACCGCCGGGAGGAGATGGAGGAGGAGATCAAGGTTCTGCTTTTGCCGGCGGATCCCGAAGATGCCAAGAATGCCGTGATGGAAATCCGAGCCGGTACCGGCGGGGACGAAGCCAGTATTTTTGCCGGCGACCTGTTCCGGATGTATGTCAAGTTCTTCGACATCAAAGGATGGAAATACAGCATCACCAGCTTCACCGAGGGAACTAACGGGGGGTATAAGGAAGTCATTCTCTCCGTGACCGGTGATGGGGTGTATGGAATCATGAAATATGAATCCGGTGTCCACCGGGTGCAGCGGGTGCCGCAAACCGAAACCCAGGGCCGTATACACACCTCGGCAGCCACAGTGGCGGTACTGCCCGAGGCCGAAGAGTTCGACATTGAAATGAATGTTTCCGATATCCGTGTCGACACCTATTGCTCCTCCGGTCCCGGCGGCCAGTCGGTGAACACAACCTATTCCGCCGTGCGGCTTACGCATGTGCCATCCGGCGTGGTGGTCACCTGCCAGGATCAGAAATCACAGATCAAGAATAAGGAAAAGGCCATGATTGAACTCAGGACGCGCCTTTACAACCTGGAATATCAGAAATACCTCGATGAGATCTCGTCAAAGCGTAAAACGATGGTAAGCACCGGGGACCGGTCGGCCAAGATCCGGACCTACAATTATCCGCAGGGGCGCATGACCGATCACCGGATCAACTTTACCCTCTACAATCTTCCGGCTGTTCTGAACGGGGATATCATGGAAATTATCGATAAATTGCAGATTGCGGAAAACGCTGAGCGACTCAAAGCCTCTGATATTGTGAAATAATGACAGCTGCTGAACTGAACCACGAAATCCGGCGGAAGGGATCGTACCTGTGTGTCGGGCTCGACAGTGATCCGGGAAAGATACCGGTGCATCTGAACCGGGAAGCGCATCCGGTTTTTGCCTTTAACCGGGCGATCGTAGATGCGACCCATGATCTGGCGGTTGCCTACAAGCCCAATCTGGCCTTTTATGAGGCCATGGGGACCGAAGGCATGGATCAGCTGGAGATGACGGTTGATTATATCCGGTCGGTTGATCCCAACCTGTTCATCATAGCCGATGCCAAGCGCGGGGATATTGGAAATACCGCCGATCAATACGCCAAGGCCTTTTTTATCCGGTATGATTTTGATGCTATTACCCTGTCTCCTTTTATGGGCAGGGACTCGATAGAGCCTTTTCTGCAGTTTACCGGCAAATGGGCCATACTTCTGGCCCTTACCTCCAATCCCGGCGCGAATGATTTTCAGATGCAGCGGTTTTCCGATGGCGAACCCCTGTATGAGAAAGTCCTGCGCGAGAGTGCAACCTGGGGTACCCATGATAACATGATGTTTGTGGTGGGTGCCACACGCCCTGAATACCTTCGCCGGATCCGGAAAATTGTTCCTGAACACTTTCTCCTTGTCCCGGGCGTAGGAGCCCAGGGCGGCTCGCTGGATATGGTGCTTGAAAACGGAAAAAGCACCCATGGCGGCCTCCTGATCAACAACTCCCGAGGAATCATCTTTGCCGGCAGCGGCCCCGATTTTGCCGAAAAGGCGAGGGGGGAAGCGGAGAAGATGGTTAAAGAGATGAGGTAGGGTGAGGTGTTGTGAGGTATGGTGAGGTGTTGTGAGGGGTTGTGAGGTGTTGTGAGGGGTGGTGAGGGGTGGTGAGGTTTTTATTCCTGAATTTTCCATTTTGGCCAGTTTCGTGCATATATATCTGTAAAAGATATATTATGCAGGAAGATTTTCTACAGTACATCTGGAAATACGGGCTGTTTCCGGCCGATAAGTTGTTTACCCCCAAGGGCGAGCGGGTTGAGATCCTGGCACCAGGGCAGTTTAATACCGATGCCGGGCCTGATTTTCTGTTTTCAAGAATCCGGATTGCCGGGACGGTATGGGTGGGCCATACCGAGATTCATGTTAAGGCCTCCGACTGGTTCCGGCACGGGCATGACAAGGATCCGGCCTATGATACGGTTGTGCTTCATGTGGTTTATGAGGCTGATTGCGAGGTGACAAGGCCCGGAGGGGAGGTGATTCCAGCGGTTACACTGCCGGTTAAGCCCGCTTATCTGGATACCTACCACAGCATGCTCTCAACCCTTTCACCTGTGCCGTGCGAAAGGGCCTGGCAGAAGCTCGAACCCCTCGAGGTGGAGAGCTGGCTGGTTGCAATGGGTGTTGAACGCATGGAGAGCAAAACAACGATGATCAGCGGGCGCCTGGCTGAGAACAAGGGTGGCTGGGAGGAGACCCTGGTTCAGATCATCTTCCGGGCATTCGGATTTGGCATTAACCAGGAAGCCTTTGACCGGCTGGGCCGTTCGATACCCCTGCAGGCTATCCGTTATTCACTGTCGAATCCGTTCCGGCTGGAAGCTCTGTTGTTCGGTCAATCGGGTATGATACCGGAAAGAAAGCCTGATCCTTATTCGAAGGCGCTTGCGGCTGAGTTTGAGTTTGCCCGCCGTAAATACAATCTTGAACCGCTCATGAATCCCGGTTGGAAATTTCTTCGGATGCGTCCCGCTAATTTCCCCACAGTCAGGCTGGCGCAGCTCGCCGCCTTCCTTTCGGGCAACCCCGACAGGCTCGGTCTGGTTACCCGCTCCGCCGGCAGAGTGAGTCGCGATGCCTTTGACCATCCGGTATCCTCCTACTGGAAGCAGCACTATGATTTTGGTAAAAAGTGGGCGGCTGGTTACCCTGGCATCGGTTCCGATACGGTCAATTTGTTTGCCATCAATGCAGGGATCCCCTTTTTTGCCTGCCGGGCCAACCGCCAGGGCGAGCGCACGGCACGCGAGAGATGGATGGACTCCCTGGAGAAGATGCCTGCCGAGAGCAACCGTATCACGCGGATCTGGACCGGGTATGGATTCCGGGTTCCCAACGCATTCTATTCCCAGGCTTTCCTTCACCTGTTCACGGCCTACTGCCAGCCCCGTAAATGCCTGAGCTGCCGGATCGGTCAGACCCTGATACGAAACCCCGGAGGCGTATAATATAGTATCTTAGCGGTCAGATTATGAAACGAATACTTGTCACCGGATCCAACGGGCTGGTAGGCCAGACGCTGATCCAGAGGCTTCTTTCGGAGCCTGATACAGAGGTTTATGCTACCTCGCTGCATGAGAATCATATACCCGGGTTTCCCAACGGGCGTTTTTTTCCGGCTGACCTGGCGTCTGCAGGCCAGTGCGCTGAAGTTATCGCCACCATCAGGCCTGATGTGGTGGTTCATGCGGCTGCACTGACGCAGGTTGACCCCTGCGAACTGGACCCTGACCTGTGCGACCGCATCAATATCGATGGGACCCGCGAGGTAGCAAGGGCTTCCGAAAATATCGGGGCACATTTTATTTATATCTCTACCGATTTTGTGTTTGATGGTTTGAAAGGGCCTTATTCAGAGGAGGATACGCCAAATCCGGTGAGCACCTACGGCTGGTCGAAACTGCAGGGTGAATTCATAACCCTCGGGCTGCGGGCGCCGCGAACCGTAATCAGAACCATCCTGGTTTACGGTGTTGCACCGGCCATGAACCGGTCAAACCTGGTGCTTTGGGTCAGGAAATCCCTGACTGAGGGATTGCCGATCCGGGTGGTTACCGACCAGTTCCGGATGCCAACGCTGGCTGATGATCTGGCGGAGGGAATCGTCAGGATCATTCAGCGGGAGCGAACCGGCATTTACCATTTGTCGGGTCCGGAGATGACCTCGGTATTTGATTTTGCCATGCAGACTGCCCGTTTTTTTTCTCTGGATGAATCCCTTATTTCTCCGATAACTTCCGGAACTTTGAATCAGCCGGGGAGAAGGCCGGTTTCAACCGGTTTTGTTCTTGACAAAGCGATAGATGAGCTGGATTATGCTCCAAAAAACATCGGGGCGGGACTCGTTATGGTACGGAATTTGCTTGATTCCGTTTGATCCGGCCAGATCAGTCCCCTTGTCGATTGTTTTTTCTCGCGATGATTGTTTAATATCTAACTAATAGATTTGCAATGATTTGTGGAGGTTTATTTCTCGCAAAGACGCTAGGACGCAAAGAGGGGAGGGTTTGTGCGGAGAGGACGGGGTATCCGTGGAGGTGAAGTAGAAGGCAAAAGGCGAAAGGCGAAAGAAAGATTTAAGAATAAAGAATAAAGAATAAAGAGAAGAAATAAAGAAGATAAGATGAAATCAACAAACCATATCAACATGAAAATCAATTGGATGTTAGCGGGAACCGCATTCCTGATTCTGGGAATGGGTGCCTGTAATAAGGAAGAGTATGAAATCAAGCCGCTTGATCTGCCGCTGAAAACGGCGGAAGTGATCAGGGCGGACAATTCATTCGGATTTGACCTCTACCGCGGCCTGGCTGCTGAGGCGAAGGCGGGAACCAACCTGATGATTTCCCCGCTGAGTGTTTCGCAGGCTTTGGCCATGACCTATAATGGGGCTTCGGGTGATACAAAGATCGCCATGGAGGAGGCTATGCGTACGGCCGGAATTGATCGCGACGAACTGAACGAACTCAACAAAGCGCTGGTGGATGCACTCATGGCACATGACCCGAAAGTGGTGCTGGAGATTGCCAATTCCATCTGGTACCGCCAGGAGTTTACGATACTGCCTGATTTTGTAACCCGGAACCAGACCTATTACGGTGCGGATGTCCGGCCGACGGATTTTGACGATCCGGGGTGCAAGGATATAATCAATGGCTGGGTGGATGAAAAAACCCACGGCAAAATATCGGAAATTGTAAAAGAGGTTAATCCGGAGTCTTTCATGTTTCTGATTAATGCCATCTATTTCAAGGGAGCATGGACCTATGAGTTTGCCAAAAAGAATACCTATGAATCGGAATTTAATTTGGAGAATGGCTCAACCGCCAAGGTTGACATGATGAAGCAGAAGCTGGATCTCAATATGTTCAGCACCGATGTGTTCACTTCGGTTGAGCTTCCTTACGGCAAGGGTAACTGGAGGATGTTCCTGTTTCTGCCGGAGGATGGCAAGAAGGTTGCCGATATTGAGGAACAGCTCACCGATAAGAACTGGGGCGGCTGGATGAAGTCTTATGTGGAGATGAAGGAGGTGGATTTTTCCTTGCCGCGCTTTACCTTTGCTTATGAGGAGAGCCTGGTCAATGCATTGAAAGCCATGGGTATGGATATTGCATTTACCCCTGCCGCTGATTTTACCGGGATATTGCCGTCAGGAGATCTGATGATCAGTGATGTTAAGCACAAAACCTTTATCGAGGTGAATGAAGAGGGAACTGAGGCGGCTGCAGTTACATCGGTTGAGATGGTCCTCACCAGCATCGGAAACTTTATCTCGTTTAACCGGCCTTTCCTGTTTGCCATTGCCGAAAAATCATCCGGGACAATTCTGTTCCTCGGAAAATATATGAAACCAGAATGAAACAACTAATTTTCTTAACCGCTATGGCACTTCTGATGGCTTCATGCGAAAAGCCCGCAGATGTGCCAACCTCCCTCACCTCAACAAGCGACATGCAATGCAAGTCGGGAACTGATCTTAAAACCGGCGAGCCGGGCAAAACCCAATCGTGCATCAGTTATGAGTATGACGGCGACAGCACCCTGTACCTGGTCCATTACAACGCCGGATTCAATTGCTGTCCGGAACAGATCCTGGTGGATTTTGAGGTAAAGGGCGACAGTCTGATTATCACCGAAGATGATCTGAAACAGGATTGCCGCTGCAATTGTCTTTATCATGTAAATATTACTGTTCATAACCTGAAGAAAACCAAATACCATGTGAAGATTATTGAGCCGCTCGCCCGGGTTGAGAGTCTGCTGGTTTTTGACCTCGACCTGAAGAAGAAGGCGACGGGGCAGGAGTGTGTGGAGCGGGGGTATTATCCGTGGGAATAAGGCGAAAGAAAAAAGGCGAAAGGCGAAAGAAAGACTTTAAGACTTTAAGACTTTAAGACTTTAAGACGATAAGACGATAAGACGATTAGACGATAAGAAAAAGAATATGAAAAATAGTTTCAGATTATTATGGGTGGCAGTCGCGGTGTTGCTGACTGCCGGATGCTGCAGGTATACGGATTATCCGGAGGATGAGGATCTGACTATGTGGACGCGTGCAACCGTGGTTTATATGGGGGCGCCTGAGGTGGATGGATGCGGGTGGCTGATTGAGATGGGCGATGAGTATTATTACCCTGTGAACCTGGAGGATGAATTCAGGATACAGGGCTTATCCGTCAGCATCAAATATGCATATGATCCGATAGAGTTTCGCTGCGGAAGGGGCGGAACACGCTATCAGTCGATACGGATTTCGGCTATCAAAACTGAAGCACCGGATGTGAGGACTTTGGCTGAGAGTAACTGGGACCGTATACCGATGGACGGATTCCGCATGGACTCAGCCTATGTGCTTGGCGACTTCCTGCATCTGCAGGTCAGCTACAGCGGCGGCTGCAGGGATCACGACTTCAACCTGTGGAAACTCCCGCCGAATGCGCTGGATCCCCCTCCGGTTGAGCTGATGCTTTCACATGATGCCAATGAGGATATGTGTGAGGCCTACATTACCGAATGGCTGGTATTCTCACTGAAACCGATCCGGAAGCGCAATGTAAACGAGGTGAAGTTCCTGCTGAGGGGATCGCCGGAGATGTCGGCGTATTTCGGGGAATTCGTGTACAAATATTGACGAATTACAATTTACCATTTACGATTGGTTTTTACGCGGAAATCCCTATCTTTGCGCGTTCATTTACAAAACATTCGTAAAATTTTAGTAAACATGTACTTAACGGCAGAAAAGAAACAGGAATTTTTCGAGAAGTACGGGAAGTCCAATAAAGACACAGGTTCCCCAGAGGGGCTGGTTGCCTTATTCTCTTACCGTATTTCCCATTTGACCGGTCACTTGAAAAAGAACCGGAAAGACTTCAGCACCCAGCGCGCTTTGATCAGTTTGGTCGGAAAGCGCAGACGTATTCTCAACTATCTGAAAGACAGGGATATCGAGAGATACCGTGCGATAATCAAGGAATTGAATCTTCGTAAATAATTTACCGGGAAAAGGCAATTTCAGATTGCCTTTTTTCTTCTTATCAAATCCGATTTATTTTTAAGATGTACAAACTATATCAGAAAACCATCACCCAAAATGATGGACGTACGATCACTATTGAAACCGGGAAACTGGCCAGGCAGGCCGACGGTGCGGTGGTTGTAACCATGGGAAAGACCATGATCCTGGCGGCAGTGTGTGCTGCCAAAGAGGCGAGGGAAGCTGTTGACTTCATGCCGCTTAGTGTTGAATACAAGGAAAAATTTGCCGCAGCCGGACGGTTCCCCGGTGGCTTCCTGAGAAGAGAAGCCCGGCCGAACGACAATGAGGTCCTGATCTCCAGGCTCGTTGACCGCGCCCTGCGCCCCCTGTTTCCGGATGATTACCATGCTGAGGTTTTTGTAACCCTAACCATGATGTCAGGCGACCCGGAATGTCCTCCGGATGCATTGGCCGGACTGGCAGCATCTGCTGCCATGTCTATCACCAATATACCTTTTGCCGGCCCGATCAGCGAAGTGAGGGTAGCGCGCATCAACGGGGAAATGGTTATCAATCCTTCGACGGCTGGAATTAAGGAGGCCGATCTGGATATTATCATTGCCGGAACCATTGACAATATCATGATGGTTGAAGGTGAAATGCATGAAGCCTCCGAGGCTGATATGCTCGAAGCTATCCGGTTGGGTCACGAAGAGATTAAAAAGCATTGCAAGGTTCAGATCGAGCTTCGTAATGAACTAGGAATCACAGGACCACGCGAATATTGCCACGAGACCAATGACGCCGACCTGAAACAGCGGGTTTTCGACGCCAATTATCAGAAAGTCTATGATATCTCAAAGGCTCAGATGCCTAAGCACGATCGTGCCGACGCCTATGAGAAGCTGGAGAAGGAATATATAGCTACACTGGGTGAAGAGGTTGAAGCCGTTGTTGTGGGCATGGTTAAGAAATATTTCCATGACGTGATGAAGGAAGCTACCCGGAACCTGCTGCTGGATGAAGGCATTCGGCTTGATGGCCGGAAAACGGATGAGATCCGTCCGATCTGGAGCGAAGTTGATTATCTGCCGATGGCTCACGGCTCCGCAATTTTCACACGTGGTGAAACGCAGTCGCTGACTACTATTACCCTTGGAACCAAGCTGGACGAAAAAATCGTGGATGAAGTGATGAACCAGGGCAGAGACCGGTTCCTTCTCCATTATAATTTCCCACCCTTCTCAACCGGTGAAGCCCGTCCTGCACGCGGCACCAGCCGCCGCGAGATCGGTCACGGCAACCTGGCCCATCGGGCTTTAAAACCGATGATGCCGGATGCAGCCGACAACCCCTATGTAATCCGCATCGTTTCAGATATTCTCGAATCCAATGGTTCTTCCTCCATGGCTACCGTCTGTGCTGCTACGCTTGCACTGATGGATACCGGCGTGAAGATTAAGAAACCGGTTACCGGGATAGCAATGGGCCTTATAATGGGTAAGAGCGGCAAATACCGTGTACTTTCCGATATTCTGGGTGATGAAGATCATCTGGGTGATATGGACTTTAAAGTAACCGGTACGGTAGACGGCATCACGGCCTGCCAGATGGATATCAAGTGCGACGGCCTCTCCTATGAGATCCTGGCTGAAGCATTGGATCAGGCAAAACGCGGCCGGCTGCATATCATGGACAAGATTCTGGAAACCATGTCCGCACCGCGCGAAGATTACAAACCGCATGTTCCGAGAATCCAGCGGATGACCATTCCAAAGGATATGATCGGCGCTGTGATCGGAACCGGTGGAAAAGTTATTCAGGAGATTCAGGCACTCACCCATACCATCATCACTATTGAAGAGAAAGATGGGATCGGGTATATTGAGGTGGCTGCTCCTGATAAGAACGCCATTGAGGCTGCCATGGACATGATCCACGGTATCGTCACTCTTCCTGAGGTTGGAACGATTTACAACGGTAAGGTTGTGTCGATCCTGGCTTTCGGCGCCTTTGTCGAGATCCTGCCCGGAAAAGAAGGCTTGCTCCATATTTCAGAGATCTCATGGAAACGGCTCAATACCGTTGAAGAAGAGCTTCAGGTGGGTCAGATTGTTGAGGTTAAGCTCATCGAAATCGATGAAAAATCCGGCAAGTACAGACTCTCAAGGAAAGTTCTTCTGGAAAAACCCGAAGGGTATGTTGAACCACCGGCCAGTGACCGTGGCCCGAGGCCTCCGAGAGAAGGCGGCCGCGACGACCGCGGCGGGCGCGACAATCGCGGCGGCAGGGATCATGGTGACCGTGGCGGACGCGACAATCGCGGCGGCGGCGGCGGTTACGGCAGACGTTAATAGAAATTGTATAATATCTTCAATAAGAAATCCCTGCTCAACAGGGATTTTTTATTTTTATCAGATGGAACTCAAAGAGCTCATACCTTGCCCTTATCGGTTTGTCGTAGTTGAAGGGAACATCGGTGCCGGCAAAACATCACTGGCCACCCGGATCAGCAGGGATTATAACAGCCAGCTGATCCTCGAACGGTTTGCCGATAACCCTTTCCTCCCCAAGTTCTATCAGGATCCGGAACGATTCGCCTTCCCCGTGGAAATGTCGTTTCTGGCCGACCGGTATAACCAGCTTAAGAAGGAGCTCGGATCGGGACCGGATATGTTTTCTCCGCTCATCGTGGCCGACTATTATTTCATGAAGTCCCTGATTTTTGCCGGAAATACCCTGTCAGGAGATGAATTGAACCTCTATTCTCAGATGTTTCACATTATCTACCAGTCACTGCCCAGGCCAGAACTGTATATTTACCTGCATCAGGACACTGACAACCTGCTGATGAATATCTGGAGCCGGGGCCGTGAGTATGAATCTTCCATCACAGCTGGCTATCTGAAAAAAATTCAGAACGGATATTTTGACTTCTTCCGGCAGGAAACTGGCATTCGGATTGTGGTGGTTGACACGCGGACAGTCGATTTTGTCAATCGCGACGAGGATTACCGGCGGCTGCTCACAACCCTTTTCAATCATGAGTATCCGGTTGGAGTGACCCGGGTTCAAATGGGACCAGAACAGAGAAGTGTTCAATGAACATTTTTAAGCAGAAATCGTTTTTTTTGCGAATGTTTTTAAAACATTTTTACTTTTGTCGTATATTGAAAAACAAAGATTAACAAACATAAATGCGGTAGTTATGAAGAAACTCAACTCTGGAATTCTGATGGCTGTGCTGGCAGTTTTTATGCTGTCCGGCTGCAGTGGTCTGAACAAAATGAAAAAGAATGCCTCCGGCATCAAGTATGAAGTTAAACCGGCAGTTCTGGAAATGCATGGTGGTACAGTAAATCTCGCCATCGAGGCCAGTTACCCGGAAAAATACTTCAACAAGAAAGCTATTGTTGTGGCTACTCCGGTGCTGAAAACACCAGCCGGCGAAGTGGAATATGCGCCGATATCCATGCAGGGTGAGAAGGTTACAGCCAACAACAAAGTGGTCAACTACAAATCAGGCGGTAAGGTTTCCTATACCGGCACCGTTCCTTACACTAAGGAGATGCGTCAAGCAGAGCTGGTTGTTAAAGTTGAGGCTTCCATGAAGAGCAAGAAAGTTGCCTTTGAGCCGGTTAAGATTGCCGACGGTGTGATTTCAACCCCAACGCTGCTTGCAAGCAAAGAGGGTGAAGTGATCGTCGCCAAGGATAGATTCCAGAGGATCGTTCCCGAAACCTATCAGGCCGACATCAACTATGACATCAATAA
>CAZEKJ010000040.1:36385-50686 GCA_964512915.1 uncultured Porphyromonadaceae bacterium | reverse complement strand
TTTATTATCAGTTAATTACAAAATATTTCGAAAAGTTAACGCATCACCAGTAATCATAAATCATAAATCGTAAATCGTAAATCTTCAATCGTAAATCTTCAATCCCCCATGCCCCACCTCGTTGCAGCTTCCCTTCTTGCCGCCGACTTTGGCAATTTACAACGCGACATAGAAATGGTGAATTCCAGTCAGGCCGACTGGTTCCACGTTGATGTGATGGACGGGGATTTCGTGCCCAATTTCTCCATCGGAACCCCTGTTATTGAGGCTATCCGCAAGCACGCCCGCAAACCGCTGGATGTCCACCTGATGATCAACAAGCCGGAACGGTACATTCACCATTTTGCTTCCCTGGGAGCCGATATCCTTACCGTACATATTGAAGCCACAAATCACCTGCACCGGGTGGTCAACCTGATACGCGAGCTTGGAATCAAGGCAGGCGTAAGCCTAAATCCGCACACCCCAGTAGCATCATTGGAGTCCATTCTTACGGATGTTGATCTCGTGCTCATCATGTCGGTAAATCCGGGATTCGGGGGGCAGAAATTTATTCCAGCATCGCTGGATAAAATCGCCAGACTGAATCAGATGCGAAAAAACACGGGATCCGGCTTCCTGATCGAAGTCGATGGTGGGGTTGGCCTGAAAAATGCCCCGCAACTGGTTGAAGTTGGGGTCGATATACTGGTCGCAGGCAACGCAGTCTTTGCTTCGCCTGATCCGGCGCAAACCATAACCGACCTGAAAAACTGTATGCATCGTGCTCAGTAGCCATCAGATTCAGGTTCTTATCAACGGCATTCAGGAAGCCTCCGAAATTGTGATGGGCTTCTATGGCAAAAACAATCTCGGTATTATTCAAAAACCCGATGATTCGCCCGTTACTGAGGCCGACTTTGCTTCCAACAGTTCCCTTACTGATCTGCTGAACCGGGAGTTTCCCGGGATTCCGGTCATCAGTGAAGAAAGCCCGAAACCCCCCTGGGAAGAGAGAAAAAACTGGGACTATTTCTGGATTCTCGACCCGCTCGATGGCACACGGGAGTTCATTGCCCGCAATGACGAATTCGCCATCAATCTGGCGCTGATTCATAAATCAAGACCTGTTTTCGGACTGATATCCATTCCTGCAAAAAGGTTGATTTACTCTGCTATCCAGGGAGGAGGCAGCTGGCTGTATCGGGAGGGTCAGTCACCCGTCCGTTTGCCATTTTCTGACAATCCTGCTCAGGATAATGAGCGGGTGGTTCTGATCTCAAGATCACACGCCGGCAGCGCCGAAGAGGCTTATATCGGGTTCCTGAGGGATAAGGGACTTTTTCCGCGCATCCAGCCCGCCGGTTCATCCTATAAACATGTATTGCTGGCCGAAGGATCCGCTCACCTGTATCCAAAACTAGGCATCTGCTGGGAATGGGACACCGCTCCGGGTCAGATCATTCTTGAAGAAGCAGGGGGCAAAATAACGCGGACTTCAGACAGGCAGCCGTTGTCCTATAATAAGGAGAGCTTTCAGAATCCCGATTTTGTCATGTGGGCTCCGGGTGTCACTCCGGTGCATCCACAAAATCCCGGAGGTACCGGAAACGACCGGTAAGATCACCATCACGGGTTATGGTAGCCCGTTCAACAACCTGATCGGGATCATCCCCCAACAGACAAGGCATAATCCGCTCAATCAGTATTCCTGCAAATTCCTCAGATGCATCCCGCGGAAGCTCGCCTGGGAGATTATCTATGGCCATGACGGTAATGTGGCGTGCATCGGAAAAAGGTCTCTTCTCCGACCAGGAAACCGGATCAAAATCATAAAATGGCTCCGCGATCTTGCTCGAGCGGATGGTCGATGGGACCGACCCGTTGATATCACAGCTGATATCGGCAATCACCCGGATTCTGAACTCCTCCGAAAGCATCTCCTCAGGTTCCCACAGGCGCGGTGATTGAGGATCCCAGAAATGAGCAGCAAGGAAAAGATCTGTTGAGGGATAAAAGCGTCGGAACCTCGACCGGTATGCCTGCGGTTCATTACAGAAATGTGTAAAATCAAATGGAGCTCCGTTAATTCTTTCAGTGTAATGCTCAGGATCGATGCGGCAGATAACAGGGGTACTGTGGGGTTCCTCGCAATACTCCCGATGACTGACAACAGGAACTGCCAGCTTGTCAAGCGTTTCCATCACCCCGTGTGCCACCCTGCCCCCGCCGGTAACAAGAATCCTGACAGGTCCCAGATCCAGCCCTTTGAGTTGTGCATCCATCTCCTGCCGGTCATAACAGCTGTTTGCAGGTTTTAGTGTAAACCTGCCCGTTTTAAGTCCCCAGGCCCGGATGCCGTTATACGCACCGATAATCCCGGCCCAGCGTCCGAAAGCAATAAGCCGCATGCCATGGGTGTCTGTGAAATATTCATAGTCCGAGAGCATGATTCTTTTCTCCAGCAAAGCCTTGAGAAGAGGCTTGTTGTAAGCCTGTTTCTTGGCGACATGTGCAAAGAAAAGATACTGTTTGTTCTGGATAAGGGATGGTATTTTAACCTCCTTAATCCCGATCAGAAGATCGCAATCCGAAAGGTCCTCCTGAACAGGTACTCCCTCTTGTGAATACTCGGCATCAGTAAAGCACCGTATGGGACTGGGCTGTACCAGAATCTGCAAGCCGGGGTACATCCTCATAAGGGCTGCAGCCTGCACGGGCGGCAACGCGACCCTACGGTCCGGCGGAGTTTTGGTTTCACGGAGTAATCCGATTTTTATGCGCTTCATTAGGGTCCGTTGGTTTGAAGGGCCTGAAAATACTAAAAATTTGCCGTATATTTGCAGTCCTATCGGGGCTGACGTGGTTTTGACAGCGAGGTGAACTGGTAGGCAAGCATGCCGAGCATCGCAATACAGCTCGTAAATCTTGGTTGCAAACAATCAAAAGGCGAATCAAACTACGCTCTCGCCGCTTAAGGAAGTAACAGTACTTAGGCACTATCCCGGCACCAGGTGCTGGGACGAGACATCACGCCGGAGGTAAGGTCCTGTTCCATCCGGATCCCGTGGTGCTCATCAATACGGGAATAGCCAAGGCAAGGCTCCGGTGCCCTGGTGAAATAAAGGAGATAAGGTTGTGATCGGCTGCCGTTTACCAGCTGCAACTCGAAAACCCAAAAACGGATAAGCATGTAGAAACCCTATGGGTTCCTTGTTTGGACCGGGGTTCGATTCCCCGCAGCTCCACGAGGTGAGTGTGAGTGTGAAGTGTGGGTGTGAAGAAAAAAGAAGGCCGGATGTGAGTCCGGCCTTTCTGTTTTATTCGCTGATCATGAGCTTGATGTTCTCCGTTCCTCCGGGGTGTGATATCCGGCAGAAATAGGTTCCTGGCTTTAACGATCGGTTCCTATACTGAACTAAATTAATGCCAGATTCATAAACCCGGTCAGTCACCAGGGCAACCTCCCTGCCGGTCAGGTCAAATAGAGCGATGCGCACAATCCCCTTTTCCACCAAGGTAAAACGTATAGTAAGCTCTTCTGAGAATGGATTCGGATAAATTAATATATCAGTACTGCCTACACTAAGAAATTCCGTAGGGGTACCGGTGGCTTTGGTTCGCTTGCTTGTCAAAGGTTCACCCATCATTCCTGATGGGAATAATCCTGCATCTATGTCAAACATGTCATTACCACACTGCGTTAAGTAGCTGGTTGTAAATCCAGTGACTGGATTTACATTGCTGTCAAAATCGTCACTCCCTCCCCTGCCTTCGGGACTCAGATGATAACCGGAAGGAACAATAAATTTCAAATGATGGTTTCTGGCACAAGGAACCTTAAAAAGATAGGTGCCATCATCTGAAGACAATGTAATTGACACTGGGGGACTCTCCCAAGCATCATATAGTTCAATCTCCACACCACTTAAGTCGGTTTCCGAAGGATCCTGAATGCCATTTTCATTGATATCCAACCATACCCGATCACCCATGATATTGAAACTCCCCCATACATTACCAACATCGACACCCATCAGAATCTGGTTTGGTGCCAGATCAATAATCCCGGATAACCCGGAAAGTGGGTCGACATCAGAATCAATACTACTGTCAGCACCTTGATTCTTTAGACTAAATTGATAGGCTTCTATTCCTCTGCATTTGATCTTATAGGAGCCTGCAGGCAGGGAATTAAAACTGTAAATACCATTGGCATCAGTCCAGGTAAAAGCTAAGAATGCATTCGTCGACGAGAAAAGCTCCATGCGGATCCCAGACAATCCAGACTCCGTAACATCCTGTAATCCATCCCTATCCGTGTCCATCCAAACAAAGTCGCCGATCCTGCCAAGGTGTCCTGCATTACTGATTGCGGCATCCACATTATTTAAATTGGCCCCTGAGGTCAGCGCGATCACTTCGGCAATTCCGGAATAGGGGTTCACATCACTATCCCAGGCTTCATTGCCACCCTGATCCCGGGGTCCGAACCCGTATCCTGCCGGAGCGGTGTATTTCATCTGGTAGGTTCCTGGTATCAGCGTGCTAAACACAAAATAACCGGTTGCGGAAGTAGTCCGGGTCCCTAACAGGGTCACTCCGTCGGCCTGATACAGGCTTACCGTAATTCCTGCAAATCCCAATTCACCGGAATCCAATATTCCGTTTGCATTCACATCCTTCCAGGCGCGGTCACCTATTGAACCTTTCTTGTACATCCCGGCATCGGTATTCACCAGATTTTGCCCTGCTGCCAGGGTAATAATGCCGGTTTTCTTTGTAGAGGGACTGGCATCGCTGTCCGTTGCATCATTACCTCCCTGATCCTGGCTCGTTAGAAAATATTCGGCGGGAGTAGTAAACGTCACCACATAACTCCCGGCAGCGAGCGAGGAGAGCGAATAGGTGCCGTTACTGGCTGTGGTCGTGGATTTAATAACCGTGGTTCCGTTACTCTGATAAAGAGTAACCGTTACACCGCTGATTCCCGGCTCACCGGCATCTTGAACCCCGTCACCGTCCATATCCTGCCAAACCAGGTTTCCAATTGAACCACCTGAGACTTGCACATGCAGGCCTGCATCCTGATTGTTCACAGTTTGTGTGGCGGTAATCGAAATGGTTCCGGTAAAACCGTTTGCCGGATCCACATCACTGTCTTTTCCTTCGTCAGATCCCTGATCCTTCGGACTAAAAACATATCCGGATGGAGCAATATACTTAAGCTTGTAATTCCCGGCCCCAAGGGGGAAGAAAACAAAATAGCCTGTTGCTGATGTTGTGCGTGAGGCTATGAGGGTAACTCCGTCGCTGCTGTAAAGCTGGACGGTTAATCCACTTAACCCTGATTCACCGGAATCCAGAATGCCGTTTGCATTGGTATCAATCCAGGCACGGTCACCGATTGCAGCGGTTCCGCTGGTTGAATAAATCCCTGCATCCACTTCCAATCGGGTTTCATTGGTTGCAACCGTGATCAGGGCGGTTCTCCCCAAGGCAGAAGGATCGGCATCACTGTCAAGCAATTCATTGGAGCCCTGGTTAAATTGTGTGAACAGATACCCGGATGGGGCATCGAATTTCACATAATAGCTTCCTGCCGCCAGACTGCCAAACTGATACGTCCCTGTGACAGTTGTCGAAGTGGTGGCAACTACTGTTGTTCCATCCGATTGTAAAAGCCGGACTGTCATTCCGGAAATCCCGGTTTCGCCGGAATCCTGCAGCCCATTAACATTTATATCATTCCAAACCCTGTCGCCAATCGCCGCCGCGTTAGTATTCAGATAGAGGCCTGCATCCTGGTTGTTCACAATTTGTGTGGTGGTTATCGAAATGGTTCCGGTAAAACCGGTTGCCGGATCCACATCACTATCCGTTCCTTCATCGGATCCCTGGTCCTTCGGACTGAATAAATATCCCGATGGAGCAATATATTTAAGCTTGAAATTACCGGCCGCAAGGGGTGCGAAAATAAAATACCCGGTAGCTGATGTTGATTGCTGGGTTATAAGGGAAACTCCATCCCCGCTGTATAGTTGGACAGTCAATCCTGCAAATCCCGATTCGCCTGTATCCAGAATCCCATTGGCATTGGTATCGATCCAGGCCCGGTCGCCAATGCCAGCCGTTCCTGCCTCAGAACAAATCCCTGCATCCACTTCCAATCGGGTTTCATTTGCTGAAACCGTGATCAGGGAAGACCGCCCTTTGGCTGATGGATCGGCATCGCTGTCGAGCATTTCATTGGAGCCCTGGTTAAATAGTGTGAACAGATACCCGGATGGGGCATCGAATTTCACATAATAGCTTCCTGCCGCGAGACCGCTAAACTGATAAGCCCCTGTAGCAGAAGTCGCTGTTGTGGCAGCTACTGTCGTACCATCCGATTGGAAAAGCCGGACCGTCATTCCAGAGATCCCGGCTTCGCCGGAATCCTGCAGCCCATTAATATTGTCATCGCTCCAGACCCGGTCACCAATCGAAGCTCCGGTGTCATTGAGATAGAGGCCTGCATCCTGATTATTAATATTCTGGCCGCTGGTCAGGGTGATCACTCCGGTAGCTCCTGTGGATAAATCAACATCACTGTCGGTTCCTTCATTGCTTCCCTGATCTTTCGGGCTGAAACTATATCCGGATGGCTTTACAAACTTCATTACATAGTTGCCCGGTGCTTGGAGGAATGTAAAGTATCCGGTTCCCGAGGTTGTCTTTGTAGCTAACAGGGTCACTCCATCAGCCTGATAAAGATTTACCACGACACCAGGCAGCCCAAGTTCGCCGGATTCGAGCAATCCATTTGAGTTGGTATCCAACCAGGCACGATCGCCGACATTGCCTTTTTTATACATCCCGGCATCAACAGTAACAAGGGTTTGAGAAGATGTAACCGAAATCACTCCGGACTTCCCTGTAGAAGGATTGGGATCACTATCTCTGGCATCATCCCCGCCAAGATCGTTACCGGTAATATAGTAACCGGAAGGTGGAGAAAAATGAACCACATAATTACCTGCAGCGACAGAAGTTAAGGTGTAAGTTCCAGATGAGGAGGTAACTGTACTCTTAACAAGGGTAACCCCATTACTTTGAAACAGCTTAACAGTTACCCCGGCCAGGCCCGGCTCGCCGGCATCCTGAATGCCATTCCCGTTGGTATCAACCCACACTTTGTCACCAATGGTGGCAGCAAACGCTTGGAATCCTGGTGCGCCAACCAATAACAGGATGGCAGCAAATGCATTACGTAAAAAAATCTTCATCAAAGATTAGTTTTTGCTGGAAGCCAGCAACGTGATTAATTGAACTAAGTGGCTCTAATCCAATTATGTGATAAAGGTAATAATATCCAACGATGCACAAAAAAAAAGCCGGAATCACTTCCGGCTTTTCAATATTCAGTTCAAATTTATTCACTAACAATGATTCTAACCGCATTTACCCCGGTGGCATGTGAGATTCTGACGATATAAGTACCTGCCTTGAGTGAATGATTGGCATACTGAACCAAATGTTCGCCAGCTTCATAATTCCTCTCGGCAATTACATCGACCTCACGGCCGGTCAGATCATACATGGCAATTTTTACGCGGCTGTCCTGGTTTATAGCAAAACTCACAGTGCAGTTACCCTGGACAGGATTTGGATAAACCTTCAAGGAATTTACCACATCTGAACTGTTCAAATCCAGCTGCCCGGTTTTGATCGGGTTCCTGTCATTGCTGCCAAAGATCGGCCCAGCAGTAATAAAGCCTGCATCCTGGTTATTAATGGTTAACCCGGATGTCAATTCAATAACACCGGTTTTACCGTTAGCAGCAACATCGCTGTCAATGGCTTCATTGGCTCCAACATTCTGCAGGGTATAATCGAACCCAACCAACGGCTTAACATACTCCAGTATATAGGATCCTGGGGCCAAACCGGTAAATGAGAAGTATCCCGTACTTGAGGTGGTTTTGGTTCCTATTTCTTCTGTACCTGCACCATTCCAAAGCTTAACCACTATTCCTGCGAACCCAAGTTCGTCGATATCCAACAATCCGTCCCCATCTGTATCTTTCCAGGCACGGTCTCCGATTGCACCTTTTTTGTACAAGCCGGCATCAACATCAAAATTATCAACCCCACCTGCCAGAACAATATCAGCAGTATAACCTGTAATCGGATCCGCATCACTGTCGGTAGCTTCTGTTCCTACTGCATCCTTAGCGGAGAAGTAATAACCCGAAGGTGCAGTAAACTTAACTTTATAGTTAGTACCGGCAATCAGATTAGCAAATGCATACTCACCGGTAGCCGAAGTGGTTGTAGAAGCAATAAGGGTTAATCCCTGATACAGCTTAACACTGACGCCTTTAACAACACCGGTTTCTGCAACATCCTGAATACCGTCGGCATTGCTATCAATCCAAACTTTGCTTCCAATGGTATGGGCCGCTCCATCAGGAAGACTGATGGCTGCATCCTGATTATTGATTATCAGGCCTGATGTTAACAAAATTGGATCGGTCTGTCCGCTTACTATGTCAACATCACTGTCTGTAGCTTCGGTAGCAGTACCTACATTCTGCTCACTGAATTCATAACCGCCAACTGGAAGAACATATTCCAAAACATACGAACCAGGCACCAAACCCGTAAAGGTGAAGTAACCGGTACTGGAGGTAACTTTGGTGTAAAGAGCATTAACCAAATCCCCAGCATCATAGAGTTTAACAGTCACACCGGCAAATCCAAGTTCGGTAGGCTGCAGAATTCCATCAGCATTAACATCTTTCCATGCACGGTCTCCTATGGCGCCTTTTTTATACATTCCGGCGTCAACATCAATATTATCATCACCTCCGGCAAGGACAATGTCAGCAGTATAACCCGTTACTGGATCTGCATCACTGTCATCGGTATCATCAGTTGCCGCTACTGCATCCTTGGCCGAGAAGAAATAACCCGAGGGTGCAGAGAACTTCACTTGGTAGGTTCCTGCAAGCAGCATCGGAAATGAATACGCACCAGTGGCTGAGGTAGTTGTTGAAGCAATAAGGGTTGCTCCCTGATAGAGCTTTACGCTTGCTCCGGCCACTCCGCCTGTTTCACCAGCATCCTGAACACCGTCTGCATTGGAATCAATCCATACTTTATCTCCAATGGTATGGGCGGCAATATCCGGAAGATTTATCCCAGCATCCTGATTATTTATAATCAAGCCAGAGGTTAAATTAATGATACCGGATTGTCCTGTTGCTACATTAACATCACTGTCTGTAGCTTCAGTTGCAGTAACAACGTCTTGCGGACTGAAAGCATAACCACCGGCAGGAATCACATATTCCAAACCATAATCACCTGGCACCAGACCTGTAAAGGTAAAGTAACCGGTAGCTGAAGTAACTTTGGTACCCACCAGTACAGGAATTGAAGTAACATCCTTGTACAATTTAACTGTCACGCCGGCAAAGCCCAATTCCGTCGGCTGCAGGATTCCGTCAGCATTTACATCTTTCCATGCCCGGTCTCCAATCGCACCTTTTTTATAAATACCAGCATCAACATCAAGGTTATCAACACCACCGGCAAGAATTATATCAGCCGTATATCCGGATGTCTGATCGGCATCGCTGTCTTCTGTATCGTCTGCTGCTGCTGCTGCATCCTTGGTCGTAAAGAAATAGCCCGAAGGTGCAGTAAACTTAACTTTATAGGTACCGGCAATAAGGTTGATAAAGGAATAGGTTCCGGTAGCAGAAGTGGTTGTTGAAGCCAGCAGGGTCGTTCCCTGGTAAAGCTTAACACTTGCTCCAGCCACGGCTCCGGTTTCAGTACCATCCTGAACCCCGTCGCCATTAGAATCAATCCAAACCTTGTCTCCAATGGTATGGGCGGCAATATCCGGAAGATTGATGCCAGCATCCTGATTATTAATAATCTCACCGGAGGTTAAATTAATGATAACTTGTCCAAATGCATTAACATCACTGTCTGTAGCTTCCGTTGCCGTACCAACGTTTTGCGGACTGAAAACATAACCGCCGGCAGGAATCACATATTCTAAACCATACTCACCTGGCACCAAACCCGTAAAGGTAAAGTAACCGGTAGCTGAAGTAATTTTGGTACCCACCAGTATCGCAACGGTAGAAGGATTCTTATACAATTTAACAGTCACCCCCGCAAAACCCAATTCCGTCGACTGCAGGATTCCATCAGCATTAAGATCTTTCCAGGCACGGTCTCCAATGGCGCCTTTTTTGTACATACCAGCATCAACATCTGAAACCACAAGGCCGGATGTTATATTGAAAACAGCGGATTTCCCTGTGGTTAGGTCCGCATCACTGTCAATGGCCTCATCAACCCCAACATTTTGTGGGCTGAAGAAATAGCCTGAGGCCACGGTAAATTTCACATAATAAGAACCAATAGGAACATTGGTAAATGAGTAGGCTCCGTCCGCCAGAGTCGTGAAAGCTGCCCCCACTGCGACATTGGCCGCGGTGAACAGCTGAGCTTTTGCACCGGCAAGACCGGTTTCACCCGCATCTTTTAAACCATCTCCATTCGTGTCAAGCCAAACCAGATTACCAACAGTACCCTTTTGATACATTCCGGCATCAACACCGAACAATGCAAGACCAGAAGTTATCACAATTGTTGCTGTTTTCCCGGTTGTAATATCTGCATCACTGTCAAGGGCTTCATCGCCACCTGCATCCTTAGGACTGATAAAGTAGCCAGTCGGAGCGGTAAACTTAACATAATAGGACCCTGGAGTGATATTGGCAATTGAATAAGCTCCGTTGACATTCGTAAGTACTGCACTTCCAACCGTTGCATCTGCAAGGGTGTAAAGCTGCACACTAACACCAGCGAGGCCCGTTTCTCCACCCTCCTTAATTCCATTCGCATTCAGATCGGTCCATACGAGATCACCAATGGCACCTACCTGATACATACCGGCATTAACATCAGCAAAAACCTCGTCTGCAGTAACGACCATGTTTGCCGTTTGGCCACCAACAGGTGCACTAATCAGATAAGTGCCTGGCGCTGTGAATTTAACATAATAAGTGTCCGCGGCAAGCGTACCAAAACTGTAAACTCCAGTTCCATCTGTAACAACATCCGATCCTACCTGGGCGTTGAGCGAGGTGAAAAGTTGTACAGTCGCACCGGCCAGGTTGGTCGTTTCACCACCATCCAGCACACCGTTGGCATTGGTGTCAACCCAGACCTTTCCACTGATGGTCCCGGTTGCATTAGCAATGCCGGCGCCAAGAAGCAAAACCAGGCATGTGCTCAGAATCAAACGCGTAACGTTTTTCATATTATTAGTTTTATTATTTACTTGGCTCTAAATCGACGGATCATAGCTCAATACAAATATATAAATATTTTTACTAACCAAATAATTTTCAAACAATTTGACCAAAGCAATTATTAACAGGTTAAATTGTTTAAGCCTTAACTTTCATACAATTGACCAATCCTTTTGTTCACCGAAGTGAAAAAATAATTATGGGTAAAAACCAACAACCATTATGCTAAATGCTATCAGCATAACAAAAGGAGACAAAACATGCCTAATAATCTGAATATTAACTACCTAACCGATACATAAAACACAATTCCCTGGCTTATGTCAACCTGGAAACCACCGGTCCAATGTGATTGCTGTTAAAATAAAAACAATAATTACCAAATGTTGTTGATATTTTTTGTCGCCGCCAGCTACTTTTAGTGAGAAATCACAATTCTCCTGACATTCGAACCGTGGATAGTGGAAATTGTTAGAAAATAAACGCCCGCCCTTAGTAAAGTATTGGTATACTGGACAATATGCAGTCCTGTAAACTCATAACCAGCAGGCAGTTCGTATACCAGATAATAAGTCCCCGGTATGACTCCGGTGAATCGGTCTGATTTGACTCAAAAGGTAATAAAAAAAGCCGGAATCTCTTCCGGCTTTTTCTATGCTGTTAATGAGTTATTCAATCACAGAGATCTTCACTACTTCCGTGCCTCCGTTGAATAAGATCCTGCAGAAATAGGTTCCTGCTTTCAGGGTACGGTTCTCATAGTAGATCTGATGCTCGCCTTTCGTGAAACTGCGGTCAGCCAGCACATCAACTTCTCTGCCGGTGATGTCAAGGAGGGAGATCCTCACCTGACCGGCATCATAGATTTTGAAATTGAACGTAGCGGATTGTGTGAAAGGATTCGGATACGCACTGATGGAGAAGTCCGGATTTGCAGGATCAATATCGGAACCAAGCTTGTTGAACTTAAGATTCCGGATATTCATCTCGAACGGAGCATTGCTGGTTTGGTTGCCGATTGCGTTAAACACCACGGTTACCATATCTTCAGCGCTGAAGGCACCACCCATCAGGCTGGTCAATTCGTTGTATCCGATCTGGTAAGTGGTTGGGGTTGCAGTCAGACTAATGGTCTTCCGGAATTGATTGCTCCAAACAGGAATACCATCTTTAACCAGCACTATCTCTACCGTACCAGTACCGGATGCTTCAAACACCATCTGGTTGTAGGCCGAGAGATCAACCGGGTCCTTGCGGGTAGTCAGATTGCGGAACAAGCTGACATAAGTCTTCACAGAACCGGCAATCTCAGCATCTCTTTCGAGGAGGTATTCACCTTCTCCGGCAGAAATTGAATAGGGTTCAACAGCAAATCTTTCGATTATGCCGCCGCCTTCTTCGGCCATTCTCCCCCATGCGCCATCAGCAAAGTAAAGTTCATCAAGACCGGAATCGGTATTATTGGCTACCGTGAAGCCCATGTCGAACAAATGTCCTACCGGCACTGAAATTTCCTGTTCCCGCATCTGCTTATTCAGCGGAAGCACAATCTCGGTCAGCTTCTCCTTGGCCGATTGCTCGGTACGGGTGTAGGTTCCCTTGATGGTTATTTCACTGGCCCCGGCAGGATTTGCCACAGTCAGGTTAAGGTTACCATTGGAATATGCACCGTTCTTAATAAATACGGAAGGAATCCGCTGTGAACCGTTGTTCAGAATAGTAATATCATGATCCTGGTCCATTCGGTCCAAGATCTCTTCCACTAACTGGATGGTGGTTTCACGTGAGATGGTCCAGACCTGATAATTGAAAACATTTGCGTTACCGGAAGGCTTATACCATTCTTTCGACCATTGGTTATCAATGGAAAAGCGGTTGCCGTTTTCATAGGCCACAAAACTGACCGTGTAGTCCATTTCACCGTTTTCCTGAGAAATGAGGCTTAAAATGAACCGGTGTCCGCGGATATCTACGAACCTCACATTCTCAAGCGTACCGCCGCTCAGGCGATCGCATATCATTTTGGTGTGGTTGTATACCTCTCCGCCAGGAGTTGTCATAGCCATGATAACACCCATACGTTTCTGCTCTGCTGTGAAATAGTCAGCCGAGAATACCTCTATGGCATTCGACATCGTCAGAAGATCCGTCGGGGTTGAAATATGTGCCTTTGAATTGACCGGTCCGGATTCGGGCAGGAAATTCAGGATATTCGAGGCTCCGCCTTTAAGTGTTGAGGAGGGAACGATCACGCCGCCTTTAGCCAGATTTTCTCCGAATACCGGCAGGTTCGCTGGTTGATCAAGCAACTTGGTTGAATTCTCCTTGATCCGCATGAATTTCCGCAGGGCAATGTAGGAGGAAAGATCCCCGTTACTTTCGATACCGCCGCCGCCGCCACCGGAACTGGTTGCGTTGACCGATGCGATATCCGAGTTATTTCCCGGAACCGGGTCAGCCTGGTCTGCATCTGTAATCGTCGCGGTATTGGTGGATACACCTGTTACCAGAACCTTGGCATTGAGGATGAGGTTCACTGAGGCACCGCCTAAAATTCCCGGGATGGTCCAGATACCTGTAGCTGGAACGTAAACTCCAACCGATTCCAAATGTGACTGATAGGCAAACTTCAATGGATCCAGCAGATCCGTAAGCTCGATGCCTGTGCCCGATAGGCCAGAGAGGTTTGCAATGGTTATGGTAAAGGTTACGATGTCATTTACCTCGGGTGCCGGGTCATTAACAATTTTGGTCACCTCAAGGTCTACACCGGCCAACGTTGCCGTGAGAGATGCGGTTGCCGAATTATTGCCGGCAGCCGGATCGGTTTGATCCGCACCGGTGATCTCGGCGGTGTTTTCTGATACGCCTGCAGTCAGAACGGTTGCATCAATGGTGATATTTGCCGTTGCCCCTGCTGCAATCGTGCCTACCGTCCATACACCAGTACCCGGCACATAAGCACCCTGAGAAGGAATACTAGTCTGATAGGTAAATTTAG
>CAZEKJ010000040.1:33759-36285 GCA_964512915.1 uncultured Porphyromonadaceae bacterium | reverse complement strand
CACCCTGAGAAGGAATACTAGCCTGATAGGTAAATTTAGCAGGGTTCAGCAGATCGGTCACTACAATGCCAGTGCCTGAGATGGCTGACAAGTTTTCAACGGTTATGGTAAACGTTACAACATCATTTACATCGGGTGTGGGATCGTCTACTGTCTTGGTTACCTTGAGGTCAACCGGTATCGGATATACGCCACAGTCAATCGTCGATTCATTCTGACCTGATGTCAGTGTGATCACCAGCGTTCGTCCGGTGGAAGCATTAGCATCACTATCCAGGGCATCGTCCCCGGCGTTCATTGTAGTGATCCCGTAGCCGGAGGGTTTGAAAAATTCAACGATATATTGACCGGGCATCAGGTCCTCAAACTGATATAAACCTGCGCCAGAAGTCAAAACATCACTTATGCTTGGAATAACTGCTCCAGCATTATCAAGCAACCTTACTGTAACATTACTTTTCCCGCTCTCGCCGGTCTGCAAACCGTCATTATTATCGTCAACCCAGACATAATCACCGATTTTTGCCTTCAGGAACTGTCCGCATTTCAAATCGTTTTTGGTTGCCCCTGAACTGACAGAGAATTGATCCGTCTGACCGGGGTTGGCATCAGCATCGGTGTCGCAGTCGCTGTCATCAATATCATCACCCTGATCTTTCGGGCTGTAAAAATGACTTACGGTGGATTTATCGAATTTTACCCGATATTTTCCTGGCTTCTTGCCCGTAAAGGTCCAGTCACCATCACCTGCCGAGGTTTTAGTGTCCAATTCTACTGAACCGTCAAAATTCCTGAGTCTGACCACTACACCATTTTCTCCGCTCTCGCCACCACCCTTGCGACCGTTGGCATCAAGGTCGTGCCATACTTTACCTGACATCGTCACATTCTTATAGAAACCGCAGTCACGGGTATCATCGGTAGCACCTGCTGCTAGTGTAAAGGAACCCGTCTTTCCGACATCGGCGCCGTCTCCGTCACTGTCTTCCGTATCCACTCCAACATCTTTGGTTGAAAACCCGTCAAACCCGGCAGGCTTGGTGAACTTAACTTTATAGTTTCCAGGGGCGATCTTTTCAAATTTATACTTTCCGTTCAGGTCAGTGGCGGTCGTTTTAAGAACCGCTTCGGCAGGGACCGACAAAAGTTCTACGGTTGCAGCGGAAATCCCCGGCTCAGTTCCATCCTGAACATCATTCCCTTCCGTATCTTCCCAAACAAGACCTTCACCAATCTGGCCTGTGCCAACGAGTCCGCAGTCAACAGAAGTGTTACTTGCCCCTTCTGTCAGGGTTATTTGATCTGTCAATCCATTTACGTCAACATCACTGTCTTGTGTATCAAGACCAACATCTTTCTGCCCGGCAGCATAGCCACTGGGGATCGTAAATTTAACTTTATAGTTACCAGGCTCAATATTCGATAGGATATAGGTTCCTGTTCCACTAGTGGTCGTTGTTTTGGCAGGTACGACAGGAACACCAGCAATATCGCAAAGAGTCACTGTTACTCCAGAAATCCCAGGTTCTCCAGCCTGATTTCCATTGTCATTAATATCCCACCAAACAAGATTACTAACTGATGCCAGCTTATAAAAGCCGCAATCACGTGTTACGTCATCAGCACTTGATGTCAGGGTAAAATCAGCAGTTATTAATGTTGTAGGATCAAAGTCACTATCTTTTGTATCATCTCCAACATCTTTCAGCGTAACCAGATGTCCAGAAGGCCGAGCAATCGCCAAGTAATAGATACCCGGGGTTAAATCCCTGAATTTATAAGCGCCATTAACATCAGTAAAAACTGTTCCTAAAGACCCTCCTGCATTATAAAGGGTGACCAGGACACTTTGCATTCCAGGTTCTCCCATATCTTGAATGCCATTCATGTTGTTATCCCGCCACACAAAATTAGACACGGCAGCAAGGAGAATATACCCATCCTTGCCAACATCAATGTTTGACCCCTGCGGTACAACAAATGGAGTAGTGCCAATTTCTTTGATAATAAAACCCGAGTTAAAGTAGGGACCAACCTCAACAACATCATAGCTAGCACTTCCTGGCTCGATATCAGTAGCGGTCCATATTCCATCTACACCTGATAATACCGAAGTTGTTACATTAAAGCGATCCTTAACTGTAACCTGAACATTTGAAAGATAGGGTTCTCCAACATCCCAGGTTGAATTACCATTTATGTCCTCATATAATCTCCCGCTGACAGAACCCTTTTGATACATTCCACAATCCAGCATAAGAGTTGTAGGGGAGCCAGTAGTAAGATTAATAGTGGCTATACCAGATGGCGGCACATCACTATCGGTATCATAATCGTCAAAGGGGCCTTGAGCATCCTTTGGGCTGTAATAAAACCCCGCCGGTTTAATAAAGGTGACATAATAGGTAAGATCTACGTCAAGACCAGTAAAAGAATAAATACCCGATGCATCCGTATAAACGGTCCCCAGTTCATCCAGAGAGGCATTGTAAAGTTTTACTTCAACGCCCACTAATGGTGGCTCAC
>CAZEKJ010000040.1:0-33749 GCA_964512915.1 uncultured Porphyromonadaceae bacterium | reverse complement strand
ACCGAAATCCTGAATTCCATCATAATCGAGGTCGTGCCAGACATAATTTCCAATTGATCCGGGTTGGCCGATTGCCAAACCACCCATAAAAAACGATAGAACCATCGCTAAAACAGCGATTTTTCCCGCCTTCTTCCTGTTTTGTAAACCCAAGCGTGTCATAACTACCAATCTAAAAGATTAATACCCTGTTCGTTATGGCTCTAATCGTGCGAATGTAATTCCGCATTTAAATATACAAATAAAATTCAAATAACCAAATAGTTGAACTATTTTATTAATAGAGCATTGTTGATATGTAAACAACCTAGCGGGATAAAAGTTCTTTGGTTGACAAGAGTCCGCAGGCCGCATAAATGTCCTGGCCTCTGGAAGCACGGATAGTCGTGAGGATACCCTTGTCATTTAAAGCTTCTTTAAAGGCTTGAACAGCTTGATCGTCAGAACCTTCCAAAGGAGTTCCGGGAATGGGATGGAACCGGATCAGGTTGATCCTGCACCTAAGTCCGTTTAACAAACGGGCCAATTCTTTAACATGTTTAGCAGAATCGTTAAAATCCTTGAACAGAATATATTCAAAAGAAACTCTTCTTTGCCGGCCAAAATCCCAGGATCTGACAGCCTTTATCAGTTCCGGCAGCGGGTAAACCTGCTCAACCGGCATGATCTTTCTCCGTTCCTCTTCAAAGGGAGTATGCAGACTTACAGCCAGATGAGCCTCCGAACGCTCAAGAAAGGATAACATTGCGGGAATGATCCCGATGGTGGAAACGGTGATCCGGCGGGGACTCCACCCATACCCCCACTCCGCGGTGAGTATCTCGAGACTTTTTAAAACAGCCTCCAGATTATCGAACGGTTCGCCCATCCCCATATATACTACATTGGTGATGCTTTGCCGCTCCGGCAAACTGTGTATCTGGTTTACGATCTCGCCGGGAGTCAGGTTTGCCTGAAAACCCTGCTTCCCGGTCATGCAGAACAGACATCCCATTTTACAGCCCACCTGGGAAGATATGCACAATGTTGCCCGGTCCTCATCGGGAATATACGCCGCTTCCACAAATCGGTTCGGCCCGGTCTGAAACAGATACTTTCTTGTGCCATCCACTGAAACCTGAACCTTCATCGGTGCAGTCAACCCAAGATCAAACCGCTCCTTCAATGCCTCCCGGTACTTGGCGGCCAGATTCGTCATCCCGTCGATAGACGTCACCGACTTTTTGTATAACCAGTCGGTCACCTGCCTGACCGCATACTTTGGCATGCCCAGCTCCCGGCAAATAATTACCAGTTCCTCCCACGTTTTCCCAAACAACTCTTCCTTTTTAAATTCGCCCATGGTTACTATTACCCGCCTTCAATCGTAAATCGTAAATCGTAAATCGTAAATTAAAAATATATCTCCGATATAATATTTATGAAAGGAATCCCCTTCTCTATCAAAATATCCCTTGTCTCCACCACCATTTCCGCACTGCCGCAAAGGTAATACAAGGATCCGACGGGCAGGCGATCAATAGATTTCAGATAATCAGTCACCCTGCCGCGGAACACGGAATCTCCTGAATCCTTTGAACTGCAGCGGATATAGCGCTCCCCCAATATCGGAATAAACTCATCCCGATAATAGAAGGAGTCATGATAGCGGCCGCCATGGATCAGCGTTTTATCTTGTGTTTGCCCCGATCGTAACATGGAGGCAAAGGGAGCAATCCCGGTCCCCTGCGCAATCCACCAGGCGGGGCCGCCCGTGCCGGTAAACTTCCCTAAAGGCCCGGAAGCCAGTATTTGATCTCCTTTGCGCATGCCAGCCATCATGGGCGTTAATTGCCCCTCCCCGACTACGTTAAACAGTATCTGGATATTCGCCTGCTTTTCGCCGCTGGCAATCGAATAGAGACGGGGCTTTGACTCGCCCGGCCAGGCAAGCTTGATAATCTGACCGGCCTCAAATTCAAAAAATCGCTCGAATTCGAGGATGTAAACTTTTTCGGCAATCTCTTCCACCGAAACAATTTCAACTTCCCGTAGCCCTTCCTGCATAGTATCCTGATCTCTTTTAAATATCTGAAGGTACAAATAACGGGGCATTTTGTTAAAAAATCTTAATTGAAAGGCCGTTTGCCGGTTGAGGGGCAACTAAATAATCTACATTTGGTATTCCGATAAACTATACCAACATGAGAATCAACAAAACCCTTTCGCTGATCCTGCTGTCATGGATGACCCTTTGGGCCGGGACAGCAGCTCAATCAATTAACAGAAAGCCTGTTACGAGTGGACCCGAACGCTTAAAACTGTTCAATCAGCAGCTGGAACTCGCTAAAGAATCAGAATTCAAGGCAGAGCATTGGCAATACCTGGGCCCTACCAATATCAGCGGCCGTTGCACGGACGTGGAAGCGGTACGGCTTCCCGGAAAGAGCCTGGTTATCTGGGCCGCCGCCGCATCCGGCGGGGTGTGGAAGTCGGAAAATGAAGGCGGCACCTGGACCTCCGTATTTGACCAGCAGGTAACCACGGACATCGGCGACATTGCCCTTGATCCAAAAAATCCGGAGACGGTTTGGGTGGGAACCGGTGAAGCCAATATTTTCAGGAGCTCAATGGCAGGCTGCGGTATTTATAAAACCAACGACGGCGGAAAAACATGGGTGAATATGGGCCTCGAAGATTCCCATACCATCGCCCGCATCCTGGTCCATCCATCGAATACCGATGTAGTGTATGTTGCAGCTGGCGGACATGAATGGACCTCCAATACGGAACGTGGGGTTTACAAAACCACCGATGGCGGAAAAACCTGGCAGAAAATACTTTACGTGAACGAACTGACCGGTGCCTATGATCTGGCAATGGATCCGGGAAATCCTGACATTCTTTATGCTACAACCTGGCAGCGTATCCGGGAGAAATGGAACGATCCGAGAACCAAGGAAAGCTACACCGGGAGCGGCATCTGGAAATCAACCGATGCAGGAAAGACGTGGAACCAGATTAACCAGGGTCTGCCGCCGGCCAACAAACGGGGCAGGATCGGAATCGCCATTGCACCATCCAATCCAAAAGTTCTTTATATCCTGCTCGATAATTATGAGGTCGCCTATGAGGCAAAAGAGGGCGAAAAAGATGCCTACGGCCGGCAAAAATCAGCAGTAATCAAAGGCGCAACGGTTTATCGGTCAGCAAACTCCGGCGCATCCTGGGAACAGGTCAGCGGACTTACCCCTGAAACCAAGAAGTTTATGGAAGGCCATTCAGGTACCTACGGATGGGTTTTCGGGCAAATCCGGGTTGACCCCAAGCTGGAAAACAAAATATTTACCCTTGGACTGTTTCTGAACACGTCAACCGATGGCGGAAAAACGTTTCAAAGGGAAACCCGCATCCACATGGACCATCACGCCCTTTGGATCGATCCGGCCAATACCGACTATATGCTCAGCGGAAATGACGGCGGAGTGAATGCGACGTATGACGGGGGGAAACACTGGAAACATTTTGTGGAAATACCGATAGCACAGTTTTATAATGTTGCCGCTTCCATGGAGAAACCTTTTTACATCTACGGTTCCATTCAGGATCATTTCAGTTACCGGGGAGAAGTGAGCACCGAACAGGGCCGCGACAGAATTCAGCCGGTAACCTGGCAAAGCGCCCCGGGAGGGGAAGGCTGCATGCATATGGTAGATCCCCGGAATCCTGACATCCTGTACTCCGCTGGTTTTTACGGCCAGCTAACCCGCAGCGAGCGGAAAAAATCGGGCTGGAACAATAAAGTAATCGTTCCCAAAGCCGAGGAAGGAGAACTCCCCCTCCGCGGTGAATGGATCGCTGCGTTCCTTCTTTCGCCCCACAATCCTGATATTATTTACCACGGCATGCAGTCGGTGTATCAATCCAACGACCAGGGTCAGACCTGGAACCGCATCAGTCCTGACCTTACCTATAATGATCCGGCAAAGCAGGGTGATATTTCCCATCAAACCATTACCGCACTCTCTGAATCGCCTTTGAAAGCAGGAATTCTTTATGCGGGCACTGATGATGGCCGGCTTCATGTTACGCTGAACGGCGGTGAAAAATGGACCGAAATTACCACCGGACTCCCGGCTGGAAGATGGTTCAGCCGTGTGATAGCCTCAAAATATGAGATGGGAAGGGTGTATGCCACGCAGAATGGCAAGCGCGACGATGATTTCCAGGTATATATTTGGAAGTCGGAGGATTACGGAAAAACCTGGGAGGATATCGGCGCCAACATCCCGTTGGGGCCGGTTAACGTAATCCGGGAAGACCCAACGGTGCCGGGCCTGTTATATGCAGGAACCGATATCGGGGTATATATCAGTAAAGACTATGGAAAGGAATGGAGTGTGCTGGGTGATTTACCTTCGACATATGTACATGACCTGATCATACAGCCGATTGACAACCTGATTGTTATCGCAACGCATGGCCGTGGGATGTTTGCTCTCGATGCAAATCCCGTGAACCGGAAAAAGTAAATTAAAACCTGATATTGAATACTATGAAAAGCTTTCACAAGATTATCGGCGGTCTGATCGCCGTGGGGCTAATGGTCATCATCCCGATGGTTCAGGCCCAGCAAGCCAAATCCCCGGTTCTGGCCGGTAAAGAGAGGCTTGAGCGATTCGACAAATTTACGGACATGAAGAGTGCTTCAGCCTTCAAGGACCTGAAGTGGCAATTTCTCGGACCCACCAATATCAGTGGCAGGTGTACCGATGCAGTGGTGGTTCAGCCCAAGGGGAAATCATACACGATGTATGTTGGAACCGCATCGGGCGGGGTTTGGAGAACTGACAATGAAGGGGTTACCTGGGCACCCGTTTTCGACCGGCAGGTTTCGGCAGCGATCGGGGATATTGCACTGGACCCTGTAAACCAGCAGGTTCTCTGGGTAGGCACCGGTGAAGCCAACATCTTCCGCAGCTCACAGTCGGGATGCGGAATTTTCAGGACCCCTGACGGAGGCAAAACCTGGCAGCACATGGGCCTGGAAAACACTTTTACCATTGCCCGTATTGTGATCAACCCAAAGAATACCAGCACCGTTTATGTTGCAGCATCGGGTCATGAATGGACCGCAAACCCCGACCGCGGAGTGTACAAAACCGCAGATGGCGGTAAAACCTGGGAAAAGGTGCTGTATGTTAATGAAACAACGGGTGCTATTGATATCGTGATGGATCCCTCAGACCCCAACACCCTGTATGCCAGCACCTGGCAGCGAATCCGGAAAAAATGGAATGATCCGAGGAACGAGCCGGACTATACGGGCTCAGGAATCTGGAAAACGACCAATGGCGGCAAAAGCTGGGAGCAGGTAAACATGGGGCTTCCCGAAGCAAAATTCCGCGGCCGTATCGGCATCGACATTGCTGCCTCCAATCCGAAAGTGCTCTATGCATTTGTGGATAATTATGAGATAGCCCGTGAGAATGATGACAGTGACGGAACCGATTCCTATGGCCGGCCCAGGGGCGGCGTGATCAAGGGAGCAACTGTATACAAATCATCGGACCGTGCAAAAACATGGGTCCTCATGAGCGGCCAGACCCCGGAAACCAAACAGTACATGGAGTATCATTCGGCTACTTACGGGTGGGTTTTTGGTCAGATAAAAGTGGATCCGAATGACGAAAACACGATCTACACCATGGGACTTGGCCTGAATGTTTCCACCGATGGAGGAAAAACATTCAAGGGCGTGTACGGTATGCACAGCGATCATCATGGGTTGTGGATCGATCCGATGAATTCGAACTATCTGGTTAACAGCAATGACGGCGGCATCGTGATCTCTTACGATAAAGGGAAAACATGGAAGCAGTTTACCGACAACCTTCCTGTTGTTCAGTTCTTTAATCTAAATTACGACATGGGCAATCCTTTCCGTGTATACGGATCGGTTCAGGATCATGGCAGCTACTCGGGTGTAGTCAACCTTGCGCGGGGCCGCGACAGGATCCCGGCCACTGAGTGGAATGGCGCACCCGGCGGGGAAGGCAGCCATCATGCCATCGACCCCAGGAATCCTGACCTTGTATACTCTGCAGGATTCTACGGAACCATCAGCAGAACCAACATCAAAACCGGTGAGCGGAAAAACATCCTGCCCAAAATATTTGACAATGAGCCAGCCCTTCGCGGACAGTGGCTGGCACCGTTTATCCTCTCGCCCCATAATCCCGATATTGTCTATCACGGCATGCAGTACCTGTTCATGTCGCGCGACCAGGGGAATACCTGGAAACAGATCAGTCCGGATCTGACCTACAACGATCCGAAAAAATCGGGAGACATTCAATACCAGACCCTTTTCTCGATTTCTGAATCACCATTGAAATTCGGTCTGATCTATGCCGGCACCGATGACGGGCGCCTGCACATGACCCGCGACGGGGGTGCCGCATGGACCGAGCTTACTGGCAAACTTGCCCCTAACCGCTGGATCAGCCGTGTGGTGGCCTCGCAATACAAGGTTGGAAGGGTTTACGTAACTCAAAACGGCAAACGCGACGATGACTTCCAGGTTTATATCTGGAAATCTGAGGATTATGGCTCCACATTCAAGGATATCTCAGGAAATATTTCTCTCGGGCCGGTTAATGTGATCCGGGAGGATCCTTTTAAACCGGATATTCTTTATGCGGGGACGGATCATGCGGTATACGTTTCAACCAATGGGGGAACCAGCTGGGAAGTCCTTGGCGATCTGCCTACGGTTTATGTCCATGACCTGATCATCCATCCGCGCGACAATATCCTGGTTATTGCCACCCACGGCCGCGGGGTTTGGGCGCTCGACGCCAACGCCGTTAATAAGGCAAATGAACGGCGCGGGTATTTTTATGAAGAGGAATAAGAAGACTTAGAGACTTTTAGACTATAAGACTTAGAGACCAAGAGACTTAGAGACTTTGAAAGGCAAAAACCTATCTCTCTCGGTCTCTCGGTCTCTCGGTCTCTTGGTCTCTCGGTCTCTCGGTCTTAAAGTCTCTTGGTCTTAAAGTCTAAAAGTCTTCTCCAATTAATCGGTAACCCGGTGCCACGTCTGCTTCCTGCCGATCGGCCCTATGGAGCCCCTGACAGTTAGCGTATTCGGATCTTCCAGCCAGATTTTAACATCATAATAGGTCCCTTTTTTTGGATCTAGTATCCCCTTTTTTCCTTTCCAGATTTCTCCGGATTTGGTCAATCCAAGAACAATGGTCATACCAATTACCCTCTTGTCTTTGTTGGCTCCTTCGCACTTATCGCAAAGTTTGTCGGTTGGGGTTACACCGTCATCGTCCCATGTTTGCAGGACTTTCCCATAAAGCTTACCGCTGATCATCCAGAGCTGGACGATTGATTTCTGATTGCCGGATTCATCATCGATGGTCTTCCATTTGCCAACGAGATCCTGTCCCATTACCTGCCCGGCTGCAAAAAGCAATGCGGCCAGAAGTAGAGTGCTTAGCTGGAATCTTTTCATATTCTTTCGGTTTTTAGGAATTATAGAACGAAAGAAAGAAAAATAATCCGGATAATCAAAGTCGGGGTTTAGCGCAGTAAAAGAAGCAAAGCAGACAGGAACGTCATGGAAACCACAAATATCCGGTACACTTTTTCAGAGAAAAGCCTGACAATCCGGATCCCCATCCATGCTCCGGCAATAATCAGGGGAAGGGCCAGAAGGTCCAGTCCGAAGGATGCCGGGGTTACGGTTTTCCATACCCAGATATGGAACGGAAGCTTGAACAGGTTGATAATAAAAAAGAACCATGCCCCGGTTCCGATAAATGAATTCTTCGGCAGCCTCATAGCCAGGAGATAAACGGCAAAAACCGGCCCGGCTGCATTCCCCACCATGGATGAGAAGCCTCCGAGGATTCCTATGGTAGCTGCAAACCAGCGGTTTTCAGGAATGGACTCCGATTTTTTCATGAGATCGCGGACAACCATGATGGCCAAACCTCCAAAAACCAGAATGGACAGCATCATCCGAAAACCGGCCGCCGATATATAATTTCCTGCCAGCACTCCGCCAAGGGTTCCGATCATTGCCCAGGGCATCAGCCGGATAATATGCTTCCACTCAGCCATCCGGTGGTAATAGATCACCGCGTAAATATCAGCTATAATCAAAAGGGGGATCATTAGCCCGGTGGATTCACGTGCACCGAAAGCAATGGCAAGCAAAGGCACCACCGCAAGACCAAGCCCGCTGACACCGGTTTTCGACATGCCGATGAAGAGTGCCACAAGCAGGAACAGGACGAATTGCCCCGTATCAATATCAGAAATAAGGGATAGCATCGAATTGCCGAAAATAGGCATTATTCATCTCCGGTAATTTATATTTTTGCTGCCATGGCAATCCGGATGGTTTTCTCTGTACTTATCATTCTAACCGCATTAGCCGGTTGTAAACCCTTGCAATCAGAGAGGGGGCATTCCACACCGGTTAAACCAGGCCCCCAGATTTTTATACTATTCCTCAAAGCGGATTTAGCTGAAGGGAACCAGACCCTGGTCAGAATGACCAGCAGCCAGACTGCATCCGGAGACCTTAAAAAGCCCGGGAGAACTTCATTTATTTGTCCAACAAGGTTCGAAATCAGGGATGCATCCAACCGGATTCTGGAATCTGGAATAATTGAACACCCGCTTATTGAGCGGCTGGAGTTTTCGGATAATAACCAGGACATCAATCTAGAAGTTTTACGCCGGGAAAGTGCTGATTTTGTGATAAGAACCGCTTATTCTGCTCATGCCAGATCCCTACGGATAATTTCAAATAACCCGGATTACCCTACCATTAATGCCAATATCCAACTGGTCAGATGAAAAAATCATTCCTGCTATCCTTTTTGGTTTTCACCTCACTGGGACTGAATGCTCAGCGTTTCGAGGTAGATACAGTTTCAATGACCGGGGATCTCTCCGACCGGATCAACATGGTTTTTCTGGGTGATGGATACCGTGATTCGGAGATGGAGAAATTTTCAGCCGATGTGAAGTGGATGATCAATGCCTTGTTTTCAAAGCCCCCCTACTCCAATTACAAATCCTACTTTAATTGCTTTTCGATTAAGGTACCTTCTGAGGTTTCAGGGGCAGCCGAGGATCCGTCAAGCCTGATTAACAATTACTTCGGCAGCACCTTTAATTATGCCGGCATCTGGCGGCTGGTGGTTCCCACCCGAACTAACCGAATCAATACAGTTCTTGCAAACAATTTCCCCAGGTATGATCAGGTTTTCATGATTGTAAACGACAGCCGCTACGGGGGATCAGGCGGATGGATCGCAACCACAACCACCCACACCGACGGTCCGGAAATCTGCATCCATGAACTGGGGCACTCTTTCGCCGGATTATCGGATGAATACTGGGCGGGGCCGCAGTATGCCAGGGAAAACGTAAATATGACAGCCATCAATGATACCGGTCGGGTAAAATGGAAAAGATGGCTCACCTATAAACAAACCGGCATTTACTCCCATACCGAATCTCCATCCTGGTACCGGCCTCACCAGAACTGCGAAATGCGCTATCTTAACCGCCAGTTCTGTCCGGTGTGCACGGAAGCAACAGTCGGCAGAATCCTCGATCTGGTTAGTCCTCTCACCGGATTTACCCCCTCTGAGGAAGGATTCGAATTTACAGTGGACACCATTTTCAGCCTTGATCTTTTAAAACCCGAGCCCAATACCCTTATGACCAACTGGATACTCAACGGAGATACGGTCAGTCATAATACCGACACCTACCGGTTAATCAGGACTTCCCTCAATCCGGGCGTAAACCATCTTTCATGCTTTATTCTTGACACGACCGCCAAGATGCGCGACAGTTCCCACACCCAGGTTCACCTGAGCAAGGTAAACTGGACCATTGACAACATGAGCTCCGGTATCGGGCAACAGCCGGTTGAAGAAAAGATAACTCTTGCAGTCTGGCCGAATCCGGCAAGCGATCAGATTCATTTGAATATCAACGCAAATAGCCATCCCGATTCAGAATGGACCGTCAGGCTGCTCGACAACTCGGGGCGGGTAATTGGCAAACCTGCCAAAATCCGCGCAAACATCGGGTCAATCAGTCATACACTCAGCCTTAGAAAACTGAACATGCCTGATGGACAGTATTTTATATCAGTCCAGACAAAAGACTTCAGCTACAGAATTCCGATTATTCTGGTCAGGTAAGGGGAAATACCTTCATTTTAAATTTTTTTAACTTTTCACCGGGATCTTCCGGTTGATTGGTTCCTATTTTTGACTTAATTGCTGTCTCTTAAGCATCTAACCTAATACGTGCAATCATGAAGAATACCCTCGTTTTATTCCTGCTCATGCTATTGGCTCTGTCGGGTTTCAGCCAGAAACTTGACATGAGTAAACTTACCGGCCTCAATGCCCGTGCCATCGGCCCATCTGGCATGTCGGGCAGGATCACGGCCATTGATGTGGTCCAGAGCAACACCTCCATTATCTATGTCGGGTCTGCCTCAGGCGGATTATGGAAATCCGAAACAGGCGGAATGGAATGGACCCCGATATTTGATGACCAGCCTGTTGCTTCCATCGGAGCCCTCAGTATTTATCAGGCTAATCCTGATATTATTTGGGTGGGAACCGGAGAAGGCAATCCCCGTAACAGCATAACCTCAGGATATGGCATCTATAAATCCATTGACGGGGGAAAAACGTGGCAATTGAAGGGTTTGGAAAAGACAAGGAATATTCATCGTGTGATTATTGACCCCACCAATCCCGATGTTGTTTACGCGGGTGCCATCGGCTCTCCCTGGGGGCCGCATCCTGAAAGGGGGGTATATAAAACCACTGACGGAGGGGATACCTGGAATCTGATTTTGCATACCAATGAATTATCGGGAGTGGCCGACATGGTTCTGGATCCGGGAAATCCGCAAAAACTGGTGGTTGCCATGTGGGAGCATCAGCGCTGGCCCTGGTTCATGAAATCGGGTGGTGCCGGATCAGGCCTCTATATCACCTGGGATGGCGGCAAAAACTGGAAAAAGGTTACTGAAAAAGAGGGCTTCCCCAAAGGAGAGATCGGACGTATTGGCCTAACCATCTCAAAGGCTAACGCCAAAAGAATCTATGCTTTGGTTGAATGCAGTAAAAATGCCATGTACCGCTCTGACGACGGCGGGTTCACCTGGTCAATGACCACGGACCAGAACGTCAGCAACAGGCCATTTTATTATCATGAGATTTATGCTGATCCCATGGATCCGGACCGTGTTTACAACCTCTATTCCGGCGTATCCAAAACCGAAGACGGAGGGAAGACCTTTGAATCCTTCAATATGCGGGGAATCCACCCCGATCACCATGCCTGGTACATCAATCCGATGAACAACAACTTCATGATCGACGGAAATGACGGAGGCCTGGCCATAACGGAAGATCGCGGGCGCTCGTGGAGGTTTGTCACCAACCTGCCGCTTGCCCAGTATTACCATATCAACTGGGATCTTGAATTTCCCTATAATGTATATGGAGGAATGCAGGATAACGGCTCCTGGATAGGACCGGGGAATGTGCTTCAGCGTGGTGGCATCCAATATTATCATTGGATTACTGTTATGGGCGGTGATGGGTTCGATGTGGTTGCCGACAGCTCGGACAACCGGTATGGCTATGCTATGTCGCAGGGCGGCAATGTTGGCAGGTACGACAGGGTCACTGGCGGCACCAAGGATATACAGCCCATCCATCCTGATGGAGCCAAAATCAGGTTTAACTGGAATGCAGCAATTGCGCATGATCCCTTCAACAAAACCACCATCTATTACGGAAGTCAGTTCCTGCACAAAAGCAGCGATCGAGGCGATAACTGGTCGCTGATTTCACCCGACCTGACCACCAGCGATCCGGAGAAACTCAAACAGAATGAAACCGGGGGACTGACTTACGACATCACCGGTGCTGAAAATCATTGCACGATCATTGCCATCACACCGAGTCCGCTGACACCCGACGAGATATGGGTTGGCACTGATGACGGAAATCTGCAGCTGACCCGGGATGGCGGCAAAACCTGGACCAATCTGACACCGAACATCAAAGGCGCACCTAAAAACGGCTGGATCCCCCAAATTCATGTATCGAATCATATCGCCGGGGAAGCCTTTGTGGTGATCAATAATTATCGCCAGAATGATTTTACCGCTTACCTTTTTCACACTACCAACTTTGGCAAGACCTGGATCCGGTTGGCTGATGACACGAAAGTCTATGGATTCACACTCTGTGTAGTTCAGGACCCGGTTGTCCCCAATCTGCTGTTTCTGGGAACGGAGCATGGTCTTTACGTGAGTATTGATAAAGGCAGTACCTGGTCTAAATGGACACGGGGTTACCCAATGGTTTCCACCATGGACCTGAAAATCCATCCCAGGGAGCACGATCTGATCATAGGAACGTTCGGACGTGCAGCCTATATCCTGGATGATATCCGTCCACTCAGGGAAATCGCCAAAACCGGGTTATCCCTTCTCGATTCAAAGATCCATGCCTTCCCGTCGCCCGTTGCCTATCATATCGATTCAAAAAGTCAGGCCGGGGTTTATGGAGCAGGCAGCGGTTACTTTTCGGGGCAGACAAAATCCCTGGCGGGGATTCTGAATTATTCCATCAATGAACCCATCAAACGGGAGCCAGCACCTGAGGCAGCCGCTGAAACCACACCTGCGGCTGGATCCGGCAGAACCGTTGCCGGCGCAGGAGCCGGTGGCGGTCAGGGCCGCGGAGGGTTTGGCGGCTTTGGCATGCGTGGTGGTGGCGATGCCAGCCGGAATGTAGAGCCGGTGAAAATAGAGATTTTCGATTCGAAGGGTACCAAAATCCGGACTCTTCAGGACTATCCCACCGCTGGTATGAACCGCGCCTCCTGGCGGCTTGATGAAAAAGGGTTCCGCCAGCCGGGTGCCACTCAGGAAAGGGCCGGAGGGCAGGAGCAAGGCGGTTTATCAGTTTTTCCGGGCAACTACATGGTTAAGTATTCGTATGCCGGCGCTTCCGATTCCACCTGGATAGAGGTTAAGATAGACCCCAGGGTTCCGTATAATATTCAGGACCTGATAACCCGCAAAGAGTATGTTCTTGCCTTCCAGAAAAAAGTGGATAAGCTCACAGCAGCGACGGAAATCCTGCAACAGGCACAGGAAGCTGTTGACCTTATTACCAAGCAGATTCCAACCGGCAGATCCGAAGAAGCACGAAACCTCAGGCAGGAAACAAAGGTTGTTCAGGACACCCTGGCTGCCATCATGAACCGGATATCCCCGGTCCGTGCTGCTGATAACCAGCGCGCAAAGCGGGCTGAGTATAACCTGAGAGGCACGGTTTCAGGCGCCATGTCGGCGATTTCCGACGGGTTTGATCCCTTGTCCGACACACAGAAACGAACGGCAGAGCTTGCGGAAATCGAGCTGAATAAAATGCTGGCCCGGATCGATGACTTTTTCACCATCACCTGGCCTCCGTTTAAAGAGATGATCCAGAAATCACAGATTTCACCATTTAAGGACAAACCTTACTCCAAACTGTCCTGGTGACCGAAGAGGGGGGATCTTTCCCCCCTTCTTTTTTTTATTTGGGGTATTCGTTTACCTTTGCCGGAAATCTAAATGTAACAGAATGAAGACAAAATCTCTGGCCGGTCTGCTTATCATAACAGCACTTGCCTTAACATCATGCAATCAGATGAAAAATTCAACCGTGAAGCTAGGCAACGTAAAACTGGCTACTGAACTTGACACTGCCAGCTATGCCCTCGGGATTGCCATGGCCACCAACGTTAAAGACATGGGAATGGACGAGGTTAATATCAATGCCTTCGCCAAAGGTTTCCAGCAAGTCATCAGCAAAGAAGAAACGGATATAACTCTTGAACAGACCAATCCTATCCTTCAGGGTTTCTTCGCCGGTCTGCAGGGCAAGCAAGCCGAAAAGAACCTTGAGGAAGGTAAGAAATTCCTCGCCGATAACGGAAAGAAAAGTGGCGTAATCACCACAGCCAGCGGACTCCAGTATGAAGTCATGCGTGAAGGCACCGGTATCAAGCCAGCAGCAACCGATACGGTGAAGGTTCATTATCATGGTACTTTGGTTGACGGAACCGTTTTTGACAGTTCTGTTGAAAGAGGCGAACCGGTTGAATTCCCGCTCAATGGCGTTATTCCTGGCTGGACAGAAGGCGTTCAGCTGATGCCGGTTGGTGCTAAATTTAAATTCTTTATCCCCGGCGAACTGGGTTACGGACAAAATCCTCCCCCAAGAAGCCCTATCGGACCCAATGTAGTTTTGGTATTCGAAGTTGAACTTCTTGAAGTTAAGAAGTAATCAACTGACTCATAACTCCTTAAACAAAACCCCGGCATACGGGGTTTTGTTTTTAATGGTAGTTCCGATACATGGTATGACTCTTTTTTTGTAACCTTGTATCCGGCAAACAGTAGTAAAATGATCATTACTCTCTGATAATCAGAATTTTATTAACCTCCAAACCTATAACCTATGTCGTTGAAACGAAAAACAATGGAACTGGTTGAGCGAAGGGAGCAGGTTTTACTCGGTGGTGGCGAAACTGCAATAAAAAAGCAGCAGGCCATGGGTAAAATGACTGCACGGGAAAGAATCATTTCTCTTCTGGATGATGATTCTTTTCAGGAGTATGACCTCTTTGCGCAGCACGAAGGCCGGGACTTTGACATGGATAAAAAGGAACTTCCCGGCGATGGTGTGATTACCGGAACCGGCAAGATCTATGGCTCACCTGTTTGTATTTTTGCACAGGATTTCACAGTGGCCGGTGGTTCCCTGGGGCTCATGCATGCCCGGAAGATCACCAAAATCATGGACCATGCCCTCAAACTGAAAGTTCCGCTGATCGGAATTAACGACTCCGGGGGTGCCCGGGTGCAGGAAGGCGTAAATTCATTGGCAGGCTATGGAGAAATCTTCTACCGGAACACCCTTGCATCCGGCGTGATACCGCAGATATCGGTCATTCTCGGCCCATGCGCCGGCGGTGCCGTATACTCCCCTGCCCTCACCGACTTTGTTTTTGTAGTCGACAAGATCTCCAAAATGTTTATTACCGGTCCTGAGGTTATCAAAACCGTTCTGGGCGAGGAGATCTCGATGGAAGATCTCGGTGGGGCAAGGATTCACAGCACCATGACCGGTAACGCACATTTCTTCTCTTTTAGCGAGGCTCAGTGCTTTGAACAGATTAAAACCCTGATCTCATACATTCCTTGGAACAACTCACACAAAGCCAAACGGTTGCGCCCAAGGAACCCAAAGAACTCCTTCAAGATTGATGATATCGTTCCGGTTGATCCCAAGCAGCCGTATGATGTCAGGAACGTGATCCGTGCCATTACCGACAGCTCTGAGTTCTTCGAGATCATGGAGCTCTTTGCACCGAACATTGTGATCGGTTATGGTAGGATGAACGGTCAGACCGTTGGATTTATCGCCAACCAGCCGATTTACCTGGCTGGGGTGCTTGATGTGGATTCTTCTGACAAGGCCGCCCGGTTTATCCGGTTCTGCGATGCCTTTAACATTCCGCTGATCACCCTGGTGGACCTTCCTGGCTACCTGCCGGGCGTTGATCAGGAATATGCCGGCGTTATCAGGCATGGGGCCAAAGTCCTCTATGCATACAGTGAGGCAACGGTTCCGAGAATTACTGTTATTCTCAGGAAAGCCTATGGCGGTGGATATATTGCCATGAACAGCCGTCACCTGAACGCCGACATTGTATTTGCATGGCCATCGGCCGAAATCGCGGTGATGGGGCCGGAGGGAGCTGCCAACATCATTTTCAAGAAGGAAATCACGTCGGCAGAGGATCCTGAAAAGATGCGAAAAATCAAGATTAAAGAGTACAAGGATAAATTTGCCAATCCCTATGTGGCCGCAGCCAAAGGATACGTTGACGCCGTCATTGAGCCTTCCGAAACCCGGAAATTCCTCCTTCATTCACTGGAAGTACTGGAAACCAAAGATGTACCCAAGCCGCAACGTAAGCACGGGTGTATCCCTTTGTAACGGTAAATCGGAATACATATGGAAATAAAAGACAAAGACCTTAAGATTTTCTCGTATGAAGGGACTGATTACAAAACACTCCTGACTCAGAAATTCCTGTTAAGGAAAAAATTTGAGCCTGAAGATCCCACAAAAATCACAGCCCAGATCCCCGGAACCATCGTTAAAATCATGGTAAAGGAGGGACAGCAGATCAATCCCTCCAAATGCCTCTTCATGCTGGAGGCCATGAAAATGAAGAACCGGGTGTACTCATCCATTTCCGGCACCATCAGAAAAATTCATATTACTGAGGACCAGAGAGTATCGAAAAACGAGCTTCTGCTTGAGCTGGATTTACCTGTTGCCGGTAAGAAATTGCACAAAACCGTGGAGAAAGAGCCAAAGGAAGAAAGGGTAGTCCGCCGAAAACGGTTCGGCCGGAGAAGAGACAAATAATCAGGGAAGTATCTCTTTCCAGATAAAATAAGGGGCAATTCCGGAAGTAATCTCCGGCTCCCCGCTAAAAAGGCCATATACTGCAGAACCGCTTCCGGTGAGGCTGCTGTATATGGCTCCTTTTTTATACAGCTCCCTGATAATCTGGCCAATAGCAGGTATCAGCGTGATCGCATACGGTTCAAAACCATTCCGCAATTCACCCTTCCACATTTCAACAGGCCGCCTGCAACGTTCTTCAAAGCTGCCAGGATCAGACTCAACCAAAACGTGCTGGTAAGCCATGGCTGTCGAAATCCCGCCAGCCGGCTGGAACAGGCATAAATGGTATCCGGAAAGGCTTACCGCTGACGGCTCGAGGATTTCTCCCCTTCCCCTGGCAATTGAAGGGGTTGATTTCAGGAAAAAAGGACAATCACTGCCTAATTCAAGCGCCATCGATTGCATAATTGAATCTGAAAACCTAAGGTTAAACAGTTCATTCAGCGCCCGGAGCATGAACGCACCATCCGATGAGCCGCCTCCAAGACCTGCTCCGGTTGGAATCTGCTTGTGGAGGAAAACACTGACCGATGGAATATCATGCCTGCGACGGACCAGATGATAAGCCCGCGCAACAAGATTATCAGCCGTGTCACCTTCCACCCTGATGCCGGTGAGTTGAATTTCAACCGAACCGGGAGGAACCGTAGAATCTGGTAAAACTTCAAGAATATCACTGAGTCCAATCGGATAAAAGAGCGTTTCAATATCATGATAACCATCTGATCTTTTTGCGGTTACATATAGCCCGATATTGATTTTCGCATGGGGAAACAGAATCATGGAGCGTGTTTCAGATTTTTCAACAAACCCCAAAGTAACCCTTTTTTTTCGTATTTTTCTGTTCATCTTTGCTCCCCCAAGGCTCATATAGAATGGCACAGAAAAAAAATACCGATACCAACAAGCGCGTTCAGGAAATCATGCAGGACCTGGGGAAGATCCCCCCACAGGCGGTCGAATTGGAAGAAGCTGTTCTGGGAGCCATCATGCTCGAGCGTGATGCGGTGGTTGCTGTCATCGATATTCTGAAACCGGATTGTTTTTACAAAGAGACACACAGGATCATTTTTGAATGCATCCGCAACCTCTCCATCAATCTTCAGCCCATTGATATACTGACAGTTACCGAAGAACTCAAAAAGCAGGGCAAGTTGGAATTGGTTGGAGGGCCCTATTTCCTGACTCAACTGACCGGCAAGGTAGCCTCGGCGGCGCACATCGATTTTCATGCCAGGATCGTGGCTCAGAAATACATCCAGCGTGAGCTGATTCGTGTCTCTTCCGACATCCAGGAAAAAGCCTTTGATTCCACCCAGGACGTGGATGAACTACTTGATTTCGCTGAAAGTGAGCTCTTTGAGGTTGCCTTTGGAAATATAAAAAAGGAAACACAAAAGATCGATGTCCTGATCGACAAAGCCCTTAAGCGAATCGAGGAGCTCTCCGGAAAAGAGGCCGGGCTTAGCGGTGTACCATCGGGATTTGTTAAACTCGACAGGATAACCTCGGGCTGGCAGCCCTCCGACCTGGTCATTATTGCCGCCCGTCCGTCAATGGGAAAAACAGCCTTCATGCTGTCCATGTGCCGGAACATGGCCGTTGAGCATCAGAAACCCGTTGCCATTTTTTCACTTGAGATGTCGAGTCTTCAGCTGGTAAACAGGTTAATCGTCAGCGAAACCGAACTCGCATCTGAAAAGATCCGGAACGGCCGCCTCGAAAAATATGAGTGGGAACAACTTGAGATCAAACTACGGAGCCTGGTTAATGCCCCGATGTTTATCGATGATACCCCCGCCATCTCGGTCTTTGAACTCCGGGCTAAAGCCAGGCGACTGAAACTGGAGCATAAAATTGAGCTTCTCGTAGTCGACTATCTCCAGCTGATGACCGGACCACCCGATTCCCAGGGGAACCGCGAACAGGAGGTAAGCAGCATATCGAGGTCCCTGAAAGCTATTGCAAAAGAGCTTGATATACCGATTATTGCCCTTTCTCAGCTCAACCGGTCCGTTGAACTCCGGTCGGGCGACAAGCGGCCGCAATTATCGGACCTGAGGGAATCAGGAGCTATTGAACAGGATGCTGATATCGTCATATTTATTCACCGTCCCGAGCGCTTTGGCCTCACCGAAGATGCCGAAGGCCGATCTACCATCGGGATGGCCGAAATCATTATTGCCAAGCATCGTAATGGCGCGGTTGGCGATATCCAGCTTCGCTTCAGGGCAGAACAGGCAAAATTCACCGAACTGGATGAGGATTTCATTATCCCGGTTTTTGAAGTGCCCGACAATGGCTCCATGAAAAAATATGAGTCGCGGATGAACAAGCAAAATATGCCTCCTGACTATGCCGATGCGTTCTGACCGTTTCCTTCACCGGATTTCCCTGATCCTGTGTCTGGCTCTGATAATACCCCTCAGCGCCCGGGCCTCCTACGGACTGATCCCTATGGACAAAAACCAGACCAACCATCTTAAGGCCTATGGAATCGCCTACTCTGCCCTTCAAAAGGGAATTGTGATGGAATGGCTCCTGAATTACAGGGGAGGATGCTTCCTGATTCCTGATTATGAGGGTCTTTCGCAGGAATGCATGTTAAAGGGTGTGACAATTGAACTGATCGCCGATGCCATGCGGCTTCAAATCCTGGAAGAAATTGCCAGGCCGGACATCAACATGGATGTGATCAAGATGGAAAAGGCCCCGCGGATCGCAGTGTATGCCCCTGACACCAAACAACCATGGGATGATGCGGTGATGCTGGCACTGGAGTATGCAGAAATTCCCTATGAAAAGATTTATGACACCGAGGTCATTGAAGGAAGGTTGAAAGACTTTGACTGGCTGCACCTTCATCATGAGGATTTTACCGGACAATACGGCAAGTTCTACAAAACCTTTAACCACATGGCCTGGTACCAGAAAGACGTTGCCGACAACAAGGCAACAGCTCTTAAAAATGGCTTCGAAAAGGTTTCAAGAATGAAACTTTTTGTGGCCCTTTCCATCAAGGCGTATGTTGGAAACGGGGGATTTCTGTTTTCCATGTGCTCGGGTGCCGACTCCTTTGATATTGCCCTCTCCGCCCAGGACGTGGACATTTGTGCTTCTATGTATGATGGTGACCCTGCCGATCCTGATATGAACAAAAAGCTCGATTTCAGCCAAACCCTTGCGTTCCAAAATTTTAAACTCATAGAGGATCCCCTTGAATACGAATTTTCCACCATCGATGCAACCCAGTCACGCCGGATCGCTCAAAATCAGGACTATTTCACCCTTTTCGACTTTTCTGCCAAATGGGACCCGGTCCCCACAATGCTTTGCCAGAACCATACCCGGATCATAAAGGGATTTATGGGGCAAACAACCTCCTTTATTAAAGAATACATAAAGCCATCCGCCCTCATAATGGGCGAAAACAAGTCACTCAAAGAAACCCGATATATTCACGGTGAATTCGGAAAAGGAACCTGGACCTTCTATGGCGGCCATGACCCGGAGGACTACAGCCACCTCGTTGGCGATGAGCACACGGATTTGTCGCTGCATCCCAACTCTCCCGGCTATCGGTTGATCCTAAACAACGTGCTGTTTCCGGCGGCGAAGAAGAAGAAGCAGAAGACGTAGGAGTGTTGCCGGTTGCCGGTTACCGGTTACCAGTTCCCAGAAACCTTAACTGGTAACTGGCAACTGGCAACCGGTAACGATTCTTAGCCTAAGTTCCGGCTATTACAACGACAATCTCCCCCTTCAGCGTCTTGCTCCCTGCCCATTCCGCCATTTCAGTTAACGTACCTCGGACGGTTTCTTCGTGCATTTTTGACAATTCACGGGAAACGGAGCAGCGGCGGTCCTCACCGAATGCCGGGATGAGTTGAAGAAGGGTTTTTGCCAGCCGCATCGGCGATTCATAAAAAATCACCGTACGTTCCTCCGAGGCAAGTTCGCGGATTCGGGTTTGCCGGCCTTTCTTAATGGGGAGAAAGCCTTCAAAGATAAACCGGTCACATGGAAAACCTGAATTTACCAGAGCCGGGATCAGGGCTGTAGCGCCGGGAAGACATTCAACTTCAATTCCTTCCTGGATGCAGGCTCTCGTAAGGAGAAAACCCGGATCAGAGATTCCGGGTGTGCCGGCATCACTGATCAGTGCGGCGCGCTCACCCGATGCCAGGCGCTCCACGATCCGCTGGACCGACTTATGTTCGTTGAATTTATGATGGGCGACCAGAGGTTTATGAATCTCATAGCGTTTAAGCAGGGTTCCGGAAGTCCGCGTGTCTTCTGCCAGAATAAAATCCACCTCATTCAGTATGGTGACCGCCCGGTAAGTAATGTCCGCCAGGTTACCGATCGGTGTGGGAACAATATAGAGTCTGACATCACGGTCTGTCATCAGGAGTGATTTTCTTCATTATAGCAATTACGGCACAATGGCTCATAAATATCCTGCTCACCCAGTACTACCAGCTGGTCCGACACGCTTTTGCGATAAGAATAATGCGCCAGGTTGCCGCAGTTAATGCAGATGGCATGTACTTTTGTCACATACTCGGCAATAGCCATCAGTGCCGGCAGCGGACCAAAAGGATTCCCCCTGAAATCCATATCAAGGCCGGCGACAATGACCCTAACACCTTGGTTAGCAAGATCATTGCACACATCAACCAGGCTCGAATCAAAGAATTGGGCCTCATCGATCCCGACAACATCTACTTCGCTCGTCATCAGCAGGATATTCCGTGGAGAAGATACCGGGGTTGACCGGATGGCTTTGGCATCATGCGACACAACATCTTCCACTGAATACCGTGTGTCGATCATCGGTTTAAAAATTTCTACACGCTGACGGGCGATCCGGGCGCGGTTCAACCTGCGGATCAGCTCTTCGGTTTTACCGGAAAACATGGATCCGCAGACTACCTCAATCCAACCTCTGGGAGCAGCAACTTTTCTGCTGGTTTCCGGAAAGAAAAAACGGTCCAATAACAGTTTTAATTTTTGATCGTTATTTTTACAAAAATATGAGAATTATGGACAACCAAACAATCATAAACGGGCTGAGGGACAAAATCGCAGAAATCGAAAACACCATCGACTGGATGGAAAAATCCGGGCAGATTCATCCAATCGATTTTGACCTGCTCTTAAAAAAGACGCGCGACCTCTATGAACGGATTATCCGGATGGCTGAAGATGCCGCCGACGAAGGATCTCATAAACCGATCCTTTCCAAAAGTAAGATAGTCAGCGAAAAACAGGATGAAGAGCGGCAACAGCCTGAGGCTCAGGTGCAGGCTCAACCCATGCAGGAACCAGAAAAACAACCCGAAAAACTGCAGGAATTTCAGCTTCTTGGAGAGCCGGAAACCATAATTGAACCGCCAATGTTCTTCAAGGCACCAGTATTAATTCCGGAACCGGTTCAAAATCAGCAAAAACCCACTGTTATTGAAGAACCGGTTCCCGTTACCCCCCCCCCTGCACCAACACCGCGGCCTAAACCATCGGTAAACGAAGCCCCATCCCAAACCGTTCATTTTCACAGGGAGGATAGCCTTAATGATGCGCTCCGGAAGCAAAAGCCCATTCAGGACCTTGCATCGGCTATTACGGAAACACCGGTTGCTGATATCTGGTCGGCGATTGCCATAAACGACCGGTTCCTCTTCACTCGCGAACTTTTCGGGAACGATTCCGAGTCCTTTAAAACTACGGTCTCCCTGCTAAACAGCATTTCATCCTGGGAAGCAGCACAGAAATATCTCACGGATCATTTCTCCTGGGACAAAAGCAGTCCGGTAGCCAAGGATTTTCTAACCATCATCAGGCGCCGGTTTATATAATGGCACCAATCACCAGCGAAGAAATTGCATCCCTGACAGGCTCTGAACTGATCGGTCCGGGAGAACTTTCAATCCGTCATATCTGCACCGATACACGAAGGATCGACCATCCCTCTGATACCCTCTTTGTGGCACTCAAGGGTCCTAATCACGACGGGCATCGCTATTCCCGCGAAGCCTATGCCATGGGAATCAGGAGTTTTCTGGTCACAAAAATTCCTGATGATTTTACGGGCAGGGATGATTCTGTTTTTCTTCTAAATTCCAACCCACTTGAAGCCTTGCAAAAACTGGCCCGCAATCATCGGGATCAGTTATCCGGAACCCTGATTGCGGTGACAGGAAGCAATGGAAAAACCATCATTAAAGAGTGGCTCGCCCAGATTCTGTCTGGATTTTACCGGGTCAGTAAAAGTCCGAAATCTTACAACAGCCAGCTGGGTGTGCCTCTTTCCGTACTGTCGGTAAATCCCGGTGATGATTATGCGATACTGGAAGCCGGAATTTCAAAACCCGGCGAAATGGAAAAACTCGTAGCAGTCCTGAATCCCGATTGGGGCCTTTTTTCAACCATCGGGGATGCACATCAGGAAAATTTCACAGGAACAGAGCAAAAAATTCAGGAGAAACTTCTCCTGTTCAGGAACTGTAAAAGGCTGTTTTATTGCCTCGACCATCACCTGATCGATCAGGAAATCAAAAAATCGGGATCCGGTGCTGAACTCCTGACATGGTCAAGACACAACGATGCTGCGCTCCGCATAACCGATGAAATAAAATACGCCCACAAAACTACGGTAAAAGCTATCTTCCGGGGGAAACAGGTCACCTTGATCCTGCCGTTTACAGATCCAGCCTCGGTTGAGAACCTTATGCATATCTGGCTGATAACCCTGGAGATGCAACTCCAGGCCGACCAGGTCCAAAAGGAAGTTCTGGCACTTGAGCCCGTTAAGATGAGGCTTGAACAAAAAGCGGGGATTAATAACTGCACCCTGATTAACGACTTCTATAACTCTGATTTACAAGCTTTTAAAATTGCACTGGACATTCTTTTCCAACAAACGCATCAGGCCAGGAAGACTATAATTTTGTCTGATATCCTTCAAACCGGCTTGCCCGGACCGGAATTATATGCAGGAATCAACCGGCTCCTTGAAGGCCGGGAAATCCACCGGATCATAGGCATTGGCCCGGCCATTCACGCATACCGTGATTGTTTCACGGTCCCGGTACAGACCTGGATATCGACCTGGGACTTTATCAGCAGTTTTAACCCCGATGAGTTTCATGATGAGGCCATCCTGCTGAAAGGAGCCCGCCCTTTCACCTTTGAGGCCATCAGCAGGCTTCTGGAGGCCAGGATACACGCTACAACCCTTGAGATCCGGATGGAAGATGTCCGGCACAATCTCACGCTTTACAGGCAGAGTCTGAATCCGGGAACCGCGATCATGGTGATGGTGAAGGCCTTTTCGTATGGAAGCGGTGGTATAGAGATTGCGCGGTTCCTTGCCCATGAGCGGGTGGATTACCTCGGAGTAGCTTTTGCCGACGAAGGGGTGGAAATACGCAAGGCAGGCATTGGTATTCCGGTAATGGTGATGAATCCCGATTACCGGCAATCGGACATACTCATCGATCATAACCTTGAACCTGAGATTTTCAGCTGGACCGGTCTGCTGGCATTTTCGCGGGCGGCCCGTGAATTCGGCGGTGCACCGGCAGCCTGTCACCTGAAGTTCGATACCGGGATGCACCGGCTTGGATTTCAGACCCATGAGGCGGCGTTATTGGGAGATTTCATGGCTGTACACTCCGAAGTCTTTGTCCGGACCGCCTTCAGCCATCTTGCAGCAAGTGAAGATCCGGCTGCCGATGATTTCACCCGGCTCCAGATTTCCCGGTTTGAAGAGGCTTGCATAACTCTGGCAAGACATTGCGGGTACGCATTTAAAAAACATATTCTGAATAGTGCCGGAATCAGGCGGTTTCCGGAAGCCCGGTTCGATATGGTACGACTCGGGATCGGATTGTACGGCTATGGCGCGAAGGAGGAAACCGGGCTCAGTCCGGTGGCCACCTTACGGACGGTCATTTCACAGGTGCATGATCTGCCTGCCGGTGAGACCGTTGGCTATGGCAGGCTGACCACCCTGAAAAAGCCCGCCAGGGTAGCTATCATTCCGATCGGATATGCCGATGGGATTGACAGAAGGCTGGGCAACGGGAATTACAGGATGATGATAAAAGGGGAAACCGTGAAGACTATCGGGAATATCTGCATGGACATGACCCTCCTCGACGTAACAGGCACCGATGCGCAGGAAGGCGATGAAGTGGTAGTTTTCGGTCCGGAGAATCCGGTCACGGTAATGTCGGAAATTCTGAATACCATACCCTATGAAGTGCTGACCTCAGTCCCGGCACGGGTTAAGCGGGTATTTCTGTTTGAATAATCAGCCTATCTCGCTGATATGCTCAAGCTTGGCCCGATTGAGAATCACTACACGCCGTCCGTCGGTGGAGATAATGTTCTCCTCGCAAAACTGTGTCAGTGTTCGTATGGCATTTGAAGCCGTCATGTTCGACAGGCTGGCCAGATCATCACGTGAAAGATATGCCCTGATCGTCTTGCCGTCCTCTTCAAATCCGTAAGTATTCAGAAGAAACAACAGCGATTCGGCTAATCGCCCGCGTATATGCTTTTGTGTGAGATTAACCGTGCGGGAATGTGAAACCCCCAACTCCCCGGCAAGGGTTTTCAGAATCTTAAGGGTGAGATCCGGCCGGTTCTTTACGGTCAGTAAAATTTCCTCCCTCGAGAAGAGACATACCACCGAATCTTCAAGGGCCATTGCAGAAGCGCGGTAATTCTCCTCAGCAAAAAAAGCCCTGTACCCTATAAACCCTACAGGCCTTGCCAGCCTGATAATCTGTTCCCTACCGGTGATGCCTTCCTTAAAAATCTTCACTTTGCCCTTGGCAAGACATAAGATCCCATTGGGCTTCTCACCTTCGCGATAAATCAGTTCGCCTTTCCTGTAAAACCTGGACGTGTGCGATCGGGCCAGACGATCCTTTTCCTCCTGCGGCAGATCCTTAAATACCGATCCGGCAGTTTCGAGGCAAGTTTGACACGCTTCAAGAATCTCTGTCATTTCCATCCTGGGTTTCAGGCAAAAGTAAGGTCCACCTTGCGATACATACCTTTTTTTTGGTTAAAAAATGTTAATGCCCCTGCAGTTGGTTCCATGAGCGGAAAACCCTATATTTGTTAGATCCAACCAATAATATTTTGACAGCATGAAAAGATTTACACTACCATTGATTTTACTATGCGTTACCGGCTTGGCCTTCGGACAGGTTTCGAAGGGTCAGATTGATGCCACATACAAAGACAAATCGGCCACGGAACAGAATTTCCAGTCGGGATCTCTGAAAGGCAGTGGCGAAGTTTTTTGGCAGACTTCATTTAACTGGGCCGATCCCAACGAACCACGCGGCTGGTCATTGCCGGCAGGTTGGGAGATCAAGGATATTTCCGATAACGGAAATGTATGGACCTGGAGGAATGACACCCTGAAAGGTGCATTTACAAACCAGGCTGCCCCATCCTTTTTTGCAACCGGTTCGGACGGCTACATAGCCGTACCGATGGATGAATACAACAGTCGTGACGGATTGGTAACTACCATTGTTGCCGACACCTATATTCAGACTCCGCCAATCGACTGCTCTTCCAAGTCCTCCGTAGTCGTGAAATTCACCCATTATTACAGGTTATGCTGCAGCAACTACAACCTCAAAATGATGGTAACCAACGACGCTGGAGTGCATTGGGCCGAATATGATGTCCGGTACGGGGTTGCGGGTAATCTCTTCACTCCTGAAAAATACCGCAATATCGAAGTCAACATTTCGGATGTGGCCGCTGGTTTATCAACCGTGCAGATTCGCATTTATATGTCCGGAATGAAGTATTATTTCTGGATGATTGATGATCTCAAACTGGCTGAAGCCTATGCCAATGACGTGGTTATGGAAGACTACTGGCTGGATTTCGATGGTGGCTTCGGTGCATCCATAGGCCAAATCAACTACTGGCCTTTAAGCCAGATGGGAATGGACGGCGAAACCTCGGGAAAAGTTGGCGCACTGTCCTTCAAAGCTGCTTTCCTTAACAATGGGAAAGATGATGCTGAGAACAACAAGCTGAACCTGAAAATTCTGAAAAACGGCACTGAAATCCTTAACGAACTTTCCGCCGGAAACACGATCTGGTCATTGGAGCGCGATTCACAAAGTATCGCAACTCCTTGGATTGCTAGCGATTATGGTGATTATAAAATGGACTATTCATCGGTTTTCGATGCAACAGATGAGGTTCCGGCAAACAATGCCGCTTCCTATCGCTTCACTGTAAATGACACCCTTGGACATCGTGCCGACTTTTCGGCCGAAACCTCAACCAATACTGGTGGATGGACCGGAGGAGGAAACGCCGGAGACATGGTAGCTGTTGACTATCACCTTTATGCACCTGCGGAAATTAACTCAATGACGGCCTATATTGCCGGATTTACTGCCGCTGAAACTCCCCAGTTCCAGTTTGTTCTGATGAAATACATCGATGAGGTTTGGGAAGAGTTTATTACCTCCGACGTGATCGATATGGACTCATCCTATCGGAACAGCTGGGTTACCTTACCCGTAGCTAAAGACGGCGAAGCTGAATTTCTGCTGCCGGGTAATTATAAAACCTGCGTAAGAATGTGGGGTGTAAGAGCTGACCGGCCGAATGGAACTCAGGGAATGAGCGTTGGACGGGATCTCTCTACAAAATTCGGCGGTTGCTCGCAGTATTATGCCGTTGGTGGTACCTGGACTGGCCTTGCAGGAGCACCCTTGTTCATGATCGGATACAACCTCAATAAAACAGGAGGCCCAACCCAGGCTCCGGTCACTTTCAATGTTAACCTCACCAAGCACATCGCCAACGGTGAATTTCACCCGGGAACCGATAAAGTTGACGTGGTTGGCTTTGCAGCTTCATGGTCGGGTACGGCCGACATGACCGATGCAGATGGTGATGGCATCTATTCGGTTACCGTTGATGCACTGCCAGTTAATAAAAATCTGGAGTATAAATATCGGGTTAACGGCATAGAAGAAGCTTACCCAACAACCGGTAACCTTCACAGGAATTATGTGATCCGCTACTGGAACGTATTGAACAACACCTTTAACAATGGTGTTACAACCGGTATTCCAACCGAATCACTAACATCTTCATTCAGTGTTTTCCCGAACCCGACTAGCGGAAAATTCACGGTTTCTGTATCCAACAGGGTACCTGCAACCATGGAAATATCCGTTGTTAACATGCAGGGACAGGTGATTTATACCAACCGCGTTTCCAATTCCAAAGAACACACCGAAACCATTGACAGCCCATTCGCAAAAGGCGTATATTTCGTTCGCGTCAACAACGGAACCGAAATAAAAATTCAAAAGGTTGTGGTTCAGTAAGTCTTTTCAGCCTAAACCATTTGTATATAAAAGGCCGGGGGTGTTCCCCGGCCTTTTTCATTACAAATTATTGCAGCCCGTTTACACAATTCTATTACACGAACCCCAAAGAGCCACACCAGCATTGAAATTCTGCCCTTTGGATTTCGTCATACAGGTATCAATTATTTCTAAACCATTTAAATACCTGTATCATGAAAAGAATTACAATTTTTTCCTGCCTGTGCATGCTTGGAATAGCAACCTTCGGGCAAATTCAGAAAAAATCTGAAGGTTCGCTTCTCAGTCAGCGCGACAATCCGCCATTATCCTCCCTCACCGGGGTAAAAGCCGGCGGCGATGTGATTTGGGCAACCACCTTCAACTGGGCAAATCCAGGTGATCCGCAAGGCTGGACTCTTCCGGCCGGATGGGAAATCCGCGATCTCGCCGACCTCGGGAATAACTGGACCTGGCTGCAGGATTCCATTAAGGGCCGGTGGACCAATGAACGCGGCCCAGCCTATTTCAGTTCCCGGACTGATGGATTCATTGCGGTACCCATGGATTACTACAACTATCGAGATGGATTGCCCACCAATGATGCATCCAACACCTTCATTATGACGCCTCCGATTAATTGTTCGGGTCGTCCCAGCGTGGTCGTTAAACTGAATCAATACTACCGTTTCTGCTGTGAAAATGACAACACGGGGCACCTGGAGCTTCAGGTCACAAATGACAATGGGGTGCACTGGGCGACTTATGACCTGAGTTATGGGATTGGACATAATACCTTCACCCCGGTTAAATACCGGTCGCCCGAATTCAACATTTCCGATGTTGCAGCCGGAATGCCAAATGTCAGGATCAAGATCTTCTTCCATGACGTGCCCGCCTATTTTTGGGCTATTGATGACCTGACACTCTGCGAAGCCTATGAGAATGACCTGAAGCTTGAAGATTCCTGGGTCGAGGTTAACGGGGGCTATGAAAGTCCGGTGGGTCATATCAATTACCTCCCGTTAAGCCAGATTGGCATGACTGGAGAGGGTGCAGGCCTGGTGGGGGATTTCACTTTCAGGGGAGCTTTTCTGAACAATGGAATGGCAGATGCAGAAAACGCTAAGCTGACAGCCAATATCCTGAAAAACGGAGTAGAAATCTACAATCAGAATTCACCGCAATCAACCATCTGGCCATTGGAGCGTGACACATTCAGGATCGGCCAGCAGCTTTCTCCGACCGATTACGGGGACTACAAAGTCTCTTTGTCTGCTTCAGCTGACAACGGAGAGGAAACAGCGCTGGATAACAGATCGGTGTATTACTTTACCATCAACGACTCCTTATACCAGCGTTCCGATATGACGGCCGAATCTGCCATCAGTACGCGTGTGTGGGCAAATGGCAATAAAGCAGGAGATCTCCTGGCTGTTCGGTACGATATTAAAACGAACGTTGAGGTTAGCAGTATAACGGCTAAAATTCAAAGTTTTACCTCAACAGCCAATCCCAGCTTTCAGTTTCTTTTGATGAAATACGATGCTGAAGCTGATGACATCATTGAGGTAATAACTTCAGATGTTATTCCGATGGATAGTTCAAAACTGGGCTGGATTACCCTGCCACTGACAAAGGATGGAGAATCAGAATTCCTCACACCCGGTCAGTATTATGCCGCGTGGAGAGCCTGGGCTGACGGGGAAATACCCGGAATGTTTCTAGGCTGGGACCAGAATGCAAGGGCTGAGTTCACTTCGCATAATATGATTTACCTGACATCAATATCCACCTGGTATCAGTCGGACAAACTTCCGATTATCGGACTTAACCTCAACAAGAAGGGTGGCCCTATTGCAGTGGACGTAACCTTCAATGTGGATTTGAACAAGCACATTGCAAATGGCGAATTCAAGCCAGGGGTTGATTTCATTGACGTTTCAGGAAGCTTTAATGATTGGTCGGCCTCAGGAAACATGGCAGATCCTGAAGGGGATGGCATTTATACCCTAACTATTAATTCACAATTGCCTGGGGATAAGATCGAGTACAAATACCGGATTAACGGCAACTGGTCCACTTCAGAATTTCCAAATGGGGGTCAGAACCGCAGCTATGTGGTCAGGTACTGGAATGTTCTAAATGATGTCTACAATGCAGGCCAGACCACTGGAATATTCTCCGGATCAACAGCTCCGGCAGTTATTGCCTACCCCAATCCAAACAATGGACAGTTTACCCTTACGATAAATAATCCGGCTCCCGTTAACACTGAGATTGTGATCTCTGCAATCAATGGCCAGGTTTGTTATCGAAAACTGCTCCCAAATGCTGGCGAGGCTATTGAAACGATCAGCACCAACCTGCCGGGTGGACTCTACTTCATGAAAGTTACAGCTGGCAATTCTTCAACTGTACAGAAACTCGTGATTCATTAGCCGGAAGAGTTGATTTAAAGCCGAAATAAGACACTATTTGAGTATAATTGAGAAGATGCCTGTCAGACTGACCTGACTATCGAATTAGCTCTTATATAAAAGAAAAGCCCCGGGGGATTCCCCGGGGCTTTGTCCTTTTAAACCTGACAGGTTTCAAAAACCTGTCAGGTTTATACTTCTAACTTACTTACTGGACAACAACTTTTTCAATCTTAACGTCTTTGCCGTTGTTTACTTTCAGGTAATAAACACCTTTTGCAAACTGGCTGGCGTCGATCTCATCATTGTAGCTGTAAGCAGCTTTTACTTCGTTGCGGTATACTACCTGACCCGAAACATTAACCAGTTCGATAGTCATGTCAGTAGCTTCAGGATTAGTGATGCTAACAGTAAACTTACCATTGGTCGGATTCGGATATACGCTCATATTGCTAGTGAGGTCACCGTTTTCAACAGCTGAACCACTTTCCCAACTCATGTTGAGCAGATAGTCAACGGTCTGCGGCGGAGCCCAGGTCGAAATAATCACGAAATAGGTACCAGCAGCAATTTTCTTGCGGAACTGACCGCCGTTCGGACCACCAACGAATGCCTTGCAATGATCTTTTGTAAGTTCTTCTTTCGGGCATACGTCAAGTACGTGGATTGAACCGTAAGCGCCAAGGATGTTACCAGTCAGGTAGCCTTCTTCAGCTATCGTAATGGTGTAAACCTTGTCATTACCATCCATGTAGTTCGAGAACGGTGAGCACGGTGACTGATCATAGTCATCGTTGAACAGTGCGGTGGAACCAAAATGGTTAACAACCGGCAGGGTCAGCGGGATTGCATTTTCGCAAACATCACCGTCCGTTGGGTAGGAAACATTTACATTGAAATAGAATCCGTCATAAGCATGCAGTGCAGTCGGGAATGCAAGCGGCCAGAAGATATAGATGGTTTCGCCGGCATTAACAACAGTGGTTACCGATGAGGAAGCACGGTTGTAAGGACAAGCAGCAATTTCCATATCATCATGTGAAGCAATCAGGGTGCCCTCGCAATCTTTGTAAACATAGAGGAAGGTATCCCATGAGTAAGCGCCCGGATCCTGCTGATGCGGATGGCAGCTATTGACCTCAACGATTGAGAACTTGTCTGCAGTGTACTTGAACCATGTATTCTGGCTCGGAGCCCAGTTTTCGCCTTTGTTAGCAACAGCAGCGGTATAGCAGCTCAAACCTTCACCCGACAACGGGATTTCATAGGTCATATCGCTATAGAGGCCGTAGGTAACAACGATCTTACCGGTTTTAATACCGATGTCGGTCGGCATGAAGTTAACTGAGAAGTTTAATGCTGTGCCGTTGGCACCAATGGAATAAGCATATCCACTGCTTGCGTTAACTTCATAAGGATAGGTATTGGTATCGGTCAGGGTAAATCCTGCACCAACAACTTCAACCTTCTTCACTTTAAGAACCGAAATACCGCTATTCTTAATGCTAAAATTGAGAGTTCCGGTTGCTCCAACCTGAACACCGCCGAAAGCGCCTTCGCTAGGATTAGCAAGCAATATCGGGGTTGTAACCAGATTAGATACACACATATCTTCAATAATCCAGTAACCACGCTGTGAACCAACGCGGGTGGATTGGAATTTGAAGTATACGGTTTGTCCCACATATGCACCGAGTGGTATTTCAACCTTCATAAAGTCTTTAAGAGGACTTCCAACAACTTCAGGAAGGTCCTTACCTAAAATTGAATAAACTTCAGTCCAGGTTACCTGGCCGTCAGTCGACACAAAGACTTTCCTCGGGTCATTAGACATACCTGCAGTACCCCAACCGTTATTGAATCCATCCAAAGCTCCCTGATAGAAAGTCAGAGCCTGGGCAGATCCAGTTATGGTAAATCCAGGAGTTATTGCATAAACAGTATAATTGTTATACGGATAAATATAGTATGTATACCCGCTGGATCCGATTCTGGCTGAATTAGCGAAATAATGTGCATTCACAATTCCATTAACGCCACTAGGAAGAATATTGTGAGTCCAACCATTATAGGTAGGGTTATCCCTCCATGCTGCATCGTTAAAGTTCTCACAGAAAGGAGTACTATTTATCAGAACTGTGGTACCATTGATTGGGATCACCAAGGTCTTGCCTACACCATATTCGACGATCAAATTGGTAGTCTTCGCTCCAGCAGCAGTCGGGCAGAAATCAACACGAACCACCTGGTTAGCCCAAGGATTAATGCTGAACGGAACAACCGGAGGAGTTACCAGATGGAAACCATCGGTAGCAGCAGCATCGTCAAGATACAGCGCAGTAATATTGGCAACACCGGAAACAGTTACATTATTAACAGTCAGGGTGGCACCTTCGTTGTAGATCATGACATTAGCTGATTTGCACTGTCCTGGCAGAACACCTTTTATTTCAACCGGGGTCGGCCTGGCCGTAAGGATAGGACCGGAAACCATGGTAATGTCAGCTGCTTTTCTGGGTGTGATCAAACCATAAATACTTCCCCAGTTAACATTGGTACGAATACCCGTGTAATAAGCAGGAGCAGTAGGTATAGCAGTTCCGATCAGCGGACTGTTAAATGTGCTTTGAATGAACCAGTCGTGTCCACCCGTTGCGGTAACAGTTAGCAGGTCGAGGTTGTCAAACATCCAGTTAGGACCCTGACCGTAGTCATTCGTGGCAATAATAGGCGTTGTGATTTTCACCAACATCGACTCATATAAATGACTTCCTGTATAGCAGTTAGCATAGAAATCGCTATAAGTCATTTCAATCGGGGTGACTACATTACCGGTTGAGCTTTTGGTTGGAGCATAACAGCAAACCGGGATAAGTTTCAGTTCGGTACCGCTGTTATCCAGCATACCTTTCAGACCGGTTACTCCTGCACCAACGCCATAAGACGCCGTTAGAGCACCCAGCTTGTCCTGAACCAGAATACCACAGGTTGCATTCTGCAGATACTTAATATTACCTGTACTGCGGGTCTCTTCGTAAGTTACAAAGATTTCCTCAGCAAGGGTATAGCGCCATACCATCGGCTGACCGCGCAGGTCGCAAAGGGTAGCAACTTCAACATCACAGATATCAAGATAAAGTTTCTGTGCGCTGATGCAGCTGATATTACCACTTGCATCTACAGCAAATGCCCAGTAGGTTCCGCTGTACAGACCGTTGGTCTTAACATAAACCGGGGTATTTACGGCAGTTACACTGGCCCAAGCACCATAACGTGAGGCAACAAGAGCTGCAACACTTGTAGAAACAGAAGCAGCACCCGTCCAGTCAGCAAGATTGTAGGTATAAGGAAGCGGGAACGGCAAA
>CAZEKJ010000039.1:0-50708 GCA_964512915.1 uncultured Porphyromonadaceae bacterium | reverse complement strand
AAATGATATTCGGCCTGGCAGGCTGTTTCTCCTGGCAGCCGGTCAGTGCGGCAGCAGCCAGGCTGAGCCCGATGGATGCGGGTAGACTTACCTTCATGGGTTGATTAAGATTTAGGTTGTCAAGATACTAAAATCGGACCTGTAGCAATTCCCTTCCCAGCTGGTGAATGGCTTTTTCAATTTTTAATGCCTGATTTACACCCGGATGTTTTATTCCACGGGCATATTGTCTCAAAAGACTGGGATTAATTCCCGCTTTTTTAGCAATAAGGGACTGTTTAACCGGGTTATGCAGCTGGAAAAAATCGCTGACATCCATTCTGAAATCGAATTCCATTGCTTCCTTGTACTCACCTAAGCGGTCGGCTTTATCACCCGAAGAATCCTCCAAGAATAAAGAAATTGCTTCAACCAGATTTGTCCTGATCTCCACCATAGAATCCCCAACAGTCCCGCAAAAATCAAACTCGGGAACATAAGCGCTATAGCCTGTTTCCGTCTTCTCGATAATAGCCACGATTCTTTTCATAGCATCCCTGCTTTCTTAAGTATTCTATTGACAAAACCTTTTGCCAGAGTTTTATCGGAATGAAAGATAACAATTTTGTTACTTATTAAGCAACCTTGTTACCTATTTAGATGCGACCAAAATAGAGAAATGGAGAAAAAATTAAATTTTTCTTCCTTTCCATTCCACCTTTCCACCGGAACGAAGGCGTATGGATTTCCAGACCAACAGGATCAGGCTGATTTGCTGGGGAAGCCAGAAGAGCAGGTTTTTGAGGAAATTCTGGCGGCTGAGGAGGGAGGTGAGGATGCGGATCAGGAGGATGAAGCCGAGGTAAAGGAAAAAGGCGAAAGGCGAAAGGCGAAAGAAAGAGAAAAGATAAAAAGATACAAGAATTAGGGGGAGGAGGGTTGTGAGGAGGGTGAAGGTGAGCATCCAGAGGAGGCTGTTGCCGAAGAACTGGCCGATGTTTTTTGAGAATCCATTGAGGGCTTGCGGATAGGATTCATACATTCTGCAACGGATTTGGCCTCCGCTGAGGAGAGTTGCGGTACGGAAACGCCTTTTCTTCATGAGCCGGGAAATCAGGATATCCTCCACGGGGTGCGATTTTACCTGCTCGTGCCAATGGAATCTCCTGTAGAGGGTCGCATCAAAAAGCATGAACTGACCGTTGGCACCGGAAAAGGAGGTCCAGCGGCAGGTCCGGATCAGGATAAGGGGCAGCAGGCTCACCAGTATCCAGTTCATCAGGGGCACCACGCTCCATTCGCCAGCTGTTTTCATCTCCTGTTGCGGGAAAAGGGAGAGCATGCGAAGATTTTTCTTCTGGGCATATCCGACTGCATCCCGGATAAGATCCCCGGAGACCTCCACATCGGCATCAAGAAAAAGAAGCCAGTCGCCGGTTGCTGCTTCGGCAAGCCGGTGGCAGGCATAGTTCTTCCCCAGCCAGCCGGGCGGCAACTCCCCACCCCTGATTAACTTTACAATGTTTATAACGGGCGCCCGCAGGGACGCCCCTACAGGAACGATTATTTTCTCAACTTCCTCAATTGTATGGTCGGTTGACTGATCATCATATACAATGATTTCATGCACATGCACGATGTTTCGCACCAGGTGCGCGATGTTTCTCTCCTCATTTCTTGCTGGAATCAGGACCGAAATCTTCGGGTTCCCAACGATCTCATTCCTCCGCAGCCACTGCCGGGTAAGGGCATTGGCCAGCACCACCAGGAGGCGAAGAATGGCGAAGGCGAGCAGGGCGTAGAGGAGGGGCATGGGGGATTTACGATTGACGATTTACGATTGACGATTGACGATTGACGATTTACGATTGACGATTGACGATTTACGATTTGCGGCTTGTTTCGAAAGCGAACGGGTTAAGAAATCGTTATATGCGGCTTCGAGGTTGTGCGTAACCAGTTGTTGTGTGAAGGGATAGAGTTCCAGATAAAAGTGCAGTTCGGGTTTTTGGTTGGAGAAGTAATCGATCAGGATGACTACCATCAGGATATTTATTTTTCCTTCGAGGCCGCGGGTGATATTTTCCAAACCTTTTTCAAATTTTACGGGACGGGTATGCATGGATTGGATTTCACCCTGGGGATACATCAAAACCATAGGCAATTGCCGCGCCGTAGGGGCGGACCCGTCGGTCCGCCCGCTCTCTGCGGACCCATCCTCCAGTATTTTCCTGGCATATTTTAGCGATTCAACCGCATCGCGGCTTCCGCGACGGATGGAAAATGCCCCGGTTTTATTAAGAATCCCGTTCTTTTTGAGCTGTTCTTCCAGCATCATCACATGGAATTTCTTATGCAGATACCTGTCATTGAGCCAAAGGATCCAGAATCCATCCCACCAGCTGAAATGATTTCCTATAACAAGGAGGGGTTTATCCGATACATCGGGTATGGGGGAATGTACTTTTATTGCAGAAAAATTTCTTTTTAGCCTGATACGGGTGTACCAGAGGAAAAACCGGACGTGAAACCAGGTATGGCGTGCGGGAATCATGGTGCAATCCCTTTATCGATAAAGGCGATAAGGTTTAGCAGCAGAAAGAATCCCAGCTGGGCAGCCAGCATCAGGCCGGCGATCCGGTTTCGGATCCGGAGTTTTGCGATGGGGAAAAGTGCACCGAGCAGCACGGAAACCAGAAACCACATGATGTAATTCATCAGGGGTACGTCGCCGCCTTTCCATTGCCACATATTCAGCCACATGGCAACCGGCTCCAGGAGGAAATCATACACTACCATCAGCACGCCCACAAGGACCGGCCGGAACACAGGATGCATCGAATAGGACTGCACGGCTGAGGCGGTGAGGTAGATCATCATCAGCCAGGTTAAACCCATAGCTACGGGTACACCCCAAATTTTCGGACCCATGGCTGTTCCGTAATAATATTCCCCGAACAGGGTGCCGGTAGCCACTCCCGCAACTTCCACAAAAAAGCCTGACAGAAAGATAATTGCGGCAACCGGGGCAAGGCGGCGTTTGTCGCTGCGGTCCGTGATAAAAAGAAGATAGGTGTATAACAGAAAAGTATAGGGGATGAGGAGGGTGAAAACATGGCGCGTCCAGGGAAGTCCCAATCCCACCACCCCCACCCCGAAAAATATCAGGATGAATTTCTTGATTTCTCTCTGTCTCATCGTCTTACAGTCTCATAGTCTTACAGTCTCATAGTCTTACAGTCTCCTAAGTCGTCTGCCACAATCTTCGCGGATGCCAAACACAACGGGATCCCCCCTCCCGGGTGCACGCTGCCGCCTGTGAACCACAGTCCGGGTGCCGCCTTCCGGTGGTTCGGATGCCGGCTGAATGCACTCATCCGGCTGTTCGAACTGTTACCATACAGTGCGCCGTTATAGGAACCTGTTCGGACTTCAATGCTGCGCGGGTCCTCGATATGTTCGAAAACAATCTGCTGGCGGATATTGTTTCGGGTAAGGTTCTGGATTTTGTCCAGAATCGTATGCCGGGAGTTACGGATCAGGGTATCCCAATCCTGGCCTGTGTTTTCGGGTGTATTGATCATGACAAACCAGTTCTCATGTCCGGGCATTGCGTCGGAGGCAACGATCCGCGAACTGATGAAAATATAGATGGTAGGGTCATCCGGCAGGGTCTTTTTACGGAAGAGGCACTTGAACTCTTCCCGGTAATCACTGGAAAACAGTATATTATGAAGATCCAGCTCCGGATAGTTGCCTGCTACTCCCCAGTAAAATATCAAGGCAGACGTACTAAGTGCCTGATTTCTGCCAAGGAGAGGTTTGGCCATGTCCACCATGCCCCGGTTGTACAGGGTATGGATATCGACATCGGATACTACAGCATCGAATTTCATATCCTTTCCGCCCATGCGGATTCCGGTTACTGCCCCACTCTCGCTATATCGGTTTATCCGCTCCACCGCAGTACCGAAATGAAATCGCACCCCATGGCGCAGGGCCAGGTTGGTGAGCTCCCTGACAATCGAATACATCCCGTTCTCGGGGAAGAATGCACCCAGGTTATGCTCCAGGTGGGCGATCATCTTCAGTGTAGCGGGGGCCTTATACGGATCAGACCCGTTATAGGTTGCATATCGGTCGAACAATTGAACGAGCCTGGGATCGCTAAAGGTTTTCTGATTCCGGCGGTGCAGGGAAACAAACGGATCGAGTATCCATGGATTTCTGCCGATTTTCTGACCGGCCGGGCTCATCAGGGCCTCAACGGTGGGGAATGGGTGGTCGAGGAACAGGGGAGCTGCCAGGTCATAAAGCCGCTGGGCCTTGTTAAGGTATTGTGAGGTGTGGTGAGGATCAACATGGAGGACGCGCCGCACTTCATAGGCAAACTCATCCGGATCGGCGTCTGCATTGAGACGGGTGCCATCGGGCCAGAAATACCGGCAGATGTTGGTCAGGCGCTTATAGCGGAAATGATCGGAAGCCTTTTCGCCCATCAGGGTAAAAAGTTCTTCAACCCTTTCGGGCTGGGTGAACAATGACGGGCCCAGGTCAAACCGAAAACCTTCCTGCCGGATCTCCATCAGTTTGCCTCCTGGTTGTGCCTCTTTTTCAAATACATCCACCACAAAGCCCTTCACTGCAAGTCGGATGGCCGTGGCCAGTCCGCCGATCCCGGCACCAATAATGGCAACTTTTGGGGATGATTTGGTCATAAAGTCAAATATAGGGAAAAAGACTGATGACCGCAGACCGCAGACAGCAGACAGCAGACAGCAGACAGCAGACTGACGACAGACTGTACAACAAGAGCTGGGGAATAATTGTTATCTTAATCGAATTATAAAAGATTTATGCCGAAAGCACTGATAGTGGGTACCGGGCTCGGGGGATTGACGGCTGCCTTGCGTCTGGCCAGCCGGGGGTATGAAGTGGAGATGGTTGAGCGCTATCACCAGGCTGGCGGACGCCTGAACCAGCTCCGGAAGGATGGTTTCAAGTGGGACCTTGGCCCCTCCTTTTTCAGCATGAGTTATGAATTCCGCGAGTTCATCGATTATTGCGGAATACCTATGCCCTTTGAGTTTGTCGAGCTCGACCCCCTGTATGCTGTGAACTTCAGGGGATCCGACCGCAATTTTTTGATATACAAGGATCTTAAGAAACTGGCCAGGGAATTTGAAGGGATAGAACCGGATTTTGAACGAAAGGCTGAGAAGTTCCTGGCTGAAACAGGAAAACTTTTTCACGATACCATGGATCGCATCGTCCGGAGGAATTTCAACAGTTATCTGGCCTACTTTGCCTCCATGGCAACGGTGCCGCCACAACATGCTCCAAAAATGCTCCGGAGCGTCTGGTCGGAGCTCAGCCGTCATTTTGAATCCCGCGAAGTAAAAGAGATTTTGAGCCTGGTTGCCTTTTTCCTCGGAGCCACACCTTTCAATACTCCAGCCGTATACACCCTGCTCTCTTATACGGAGCTCAAGCATGATGGATATTACAACGTCAGGGGCGGGATGTATAAGATTGTGGAAGGGCTCTTGCGGCATCTGGAACAGAGAGGGGTTAAGATCCATTATAATACCGACATAACCGGTTTCATCAGTTCGGGGGGCCGGATTGAATCCTTGCTGGATTCAAAGGGCAATGACTATAAAGCAGACAGTTATCTGATCAATGCCGATGCAGCACTTTTCCGCAGCCAGGTTTTTCATCGGAAGAAGTTCACCGATGCACGCCTCCGCAAGCTGCACTGGACCATGGCACCGCTGACCATCTATCTGGGGCTCAACCGTAAAATCGAGTCGTTGCATCATCACCATTATTTCTTGGGTAACAATTTCAAGGATTACGCGGGAAAGATTTTCACCAACGAGATCGGGCTTGATCAGCCCTACTATTACGTAAATACCTTATCCAGATTTAATCCGGAGAGTGCTCCCGAAGGGTGTGAAACCCTTTTCATCCTCTGCCCGGTTCCGCACCGGCAGTTCAAGCCCGACTGGAGCGATCGCGATCAGGTGGTTGAAGCCATTCTTAGTGACCTGTCGGAGCGGATCGGGACCGATATCCGTCCTTCCATAGTATCTAAAACCGTACTTGACCCTGCCGACTGGGAGAGCGCCTTTGGCCTTTATCAGGGCAGCGGACTGGGCCTGGCCCACGATCTCAACCAGATCGGAGCTTTCAGGCCGGCTAACTATGATGAGCAGTTCCGGAATGTTTTTTATACCGGCGCATCAACTATTCCCGGTACCGGATTACCGATGACCGTAATCAGCTCACGCCTGGCCGCAGAGCGAATTCACAAACAAAATGGAACTGTTTACTAAAACCGCCCTCGACTGCTCAAGACTTGTAACAAACAGCTATTCAACGAGTTTCTCGCTGGGTATCCGCATGTTCAAAAAGAAATATCACCTTCCGGTTTACGCGATATACGGGTGGGTGCGCTATGCGGATGAAATTGTCGACACGTTCCACCATCTCGACCAGCGGCACCTTCTGGAGCGGTTTGGGTCAGATACGTGTGATGCCTTGGAGACGCGGTTTTCCATCAATCCGATCATGCACAGCTTCCAGTGGGTTGTTCATGAGTACAAGATCGATCCCGCGCTGATCCAGGCCTTTCTTTACTCCATGAAAATGGACCTCGATCAGAAAGTTTTTACCCCCGAAGATTTTAAAACCTATGTATACGGTTCGGCTGAAGTGGTAGGATTAATGTGCCTGCGTATTTTTTATCCCGATGATGATGCCGCCTATGAGGAGCTCAGGTACCCGGCGAGAAAGCTTGGTGAGGCATTCCAGAAGATAAACTTCCTCCGGGATATAAAGGATGATTTCGAGAACCGGGGCCGAATCTATTTTCCCGATACCGATTTCACTAATTTCGGCTCCCATCGCAAAAAAGAGATTGAGGCCGACATTGAAAATGACTTCAGGGAAGCACACATCGGGGTAAAAAAACTTCACCCCGATGTAAGGGACGGGGTCTACCTGGCCTACCGGTATTACCTCGAACTTCTTCATAAAATTGAAGCCACCCCTGCCGAGGAGATCCTGCAGCGCAGGTTCCGTGTTTCCGACAAGCGAAAAATCTGGCTGCTGGTAAAGGCGTGGCTCAGGAACCGGGCGGGGAGGATTAAGTGAGGGGTGGTGAGGAGTTGTGAGGGGTGGTGAGGAGTTGTGAGGAGTGGTGAGGTGTAGTAATCTAATCCTCACCATACCTCACCATACCTCCCCATCCCTCACCATACCTCACCATACCTCACTACCCCTCACCACACCTCACAACTCCTCACCATTCTTCAAACCCTCCCATCTACTCCGCCTTATGTATCATCTTCTCCATCCCCCGCTGAATATTGCGGAAGGTTTCCATTGAACGGGTGAGCGGCTCTGTATAAAAATCGCGGTATTTGTCGTATTTATCATCGCCGAGATTAACCTTCGGATAGGTTATGATGACGGTCCGATCGGGGCAGACTGTATTAAAGCGGTCGTAAATCTGGTCCATCTGGGAGTGATGGGAAACCGATCCCTTTCTGGCCGAGAAAATAATTGCCAGGTCCTTTTCCGCGAGCTTGTTTATCATCAGGAGAAACTCATTCCAACTGTGAACCTCATAATTTTTAAACAAGGGCTTTCGGTTGATTTTTTCCAACAGCACCGCAATGGCCTCCTGGGTTTTGGAATCGCAATAGAGGTGGACCGGCAGGTTTATTTCGACAGCCAGTGTAGTTATTTTAGTAATCAGGTATTCAAACCCCTGTTCCTTCTCGCTGAATGGCGGGCTGAACAGCACAATCCTGCTGAAGGAGTTGAGCGGGTTCAACAGGCGGCAAACCAGGATAGCCTGGCCGCTGCTCTCGAGGATATGGTCGGTCTTCTGACCGAATATACGGTCGGAGAAAGACTCTTTTGTCGGCCACCCCAGTACGATGGTGGTTACTTCAAATTCCCGGCTGATCCGGTTGATACCGGACGCAATATTCTGTTCCGCTGCTACCACCGGGAGAACATGAGAATCGGATAAAGCCAGGTTTGCCGTAACCTTGTCAACTTCCCGGCTCACCTCGGTGAGTTTAAGATCGGCATTGGAGCCGGGATCAATCAGGTTCAGGACACGGATGGGTTCCTTGCTTTTCTTATCCCGGATAAAATAGGAAAACTCTAGAATTCTCTCAAGGTTCTTAAGGTTTGCCACCGGCAGAATAATGGACTCATACGCGCCTGGCTGCTCTTCGGAGGGGGCATCGGCAGGTTCAGATTCCATGACAATCCTTTTCGAGGCTGCTTCCGTGGCAATGGAGGCAACCAGGCAGGAAACCAGTATCAGGATAATGGTTCCATTGAGAATATTTTCATCGATAATACCGGCCTTATACCCGACCAGGATGACAGCCATTGCGGCAGCTGCATGGGAAGCACTCAGGCCAAATATCAGCAACCCCTCGTTTCTTGAATACCCGAAAATCCATTGGGTCAGGCGGGCGGCAACATACTTACCCACCAATGCGGTGATCAATAATACAAAAGCGATCCAGAGAGCTTTGGGTCCCAGAAGGAGAACGCGCAGGTCGACAAGCATTCCTACGCTGATCAGGAAAAAGGGTATAAAAAGGGCATTCCCGACAAATTGGATCCGGTTCATCAGGACGGATGCCTGGGGAACAATTTTATTCAGGGCCAGACCGGCAACGAATGCCCCGATAATGGGCTCAAGTCCGGCTATCTGGGCGATAAAAGCGGCAAGAAAAACGATGGAAAGAACAAAAATGTAGTGTGATGTTTTTTCACCCTCAAGGCGACGAAAGAACCATTGGGCAATCCGGGGCATAACCAGGAACATCACGGCCAGTAAAAAGGCTACCGAAATGATCATTTTAATCCAGAACCCGGCTTCCAGGCTTCCCGTGTGGACACCAGTGATGACGGCCAGCAGCAGCAGCACCCCTGTATCCGTGAGTATCGTCCCGCCTACCGTGATGGCGACAGCTTTATTTCTTGAGATCCCGAATTTTGTGACGATCGGGTAGGCAATCATCGTCTGTGTGGCAAAAAGGGTTCCGATCAGCAGGCTCGCCGTAAAATCGTAACCCAGAATAAAATAGGCGGCCGGAAAACCGAGTACCATCGGCATTATGAAGGTCAGAATGCCAAATCCGATGCTGTGATACCGGTACCTTTTAAACTCATGAAGCTCAAGTTCCAGCCCCGCAATAAACATGATGTACAGGAGCCCGATGGTAGAAAAGAGATCTATTGCCGAGTTTTTTGCCAGCAGGTTCAGGCCGTGCGGGCCGAAGAGCACCCCTGCCAGGATCAGTCCGATAATCCCCGGCACCCGGAGCCGCCTGAGCAGGATAGGCGCAAGCAGAATGATCAGCAGAATCAGGGCAAAGACCAGCACCGGGTTTTGAAGCGGCAGGTGGAATTGTTCGCGTAACTGGTTCAGGATGGCTTCCATGGGGTACAAAGGTAGGAAAAAAGGGCACAAGGGCACAAGGGCACAAGGGCACAAGGGCATAAGGGCATGGGGGAGTGTGGGTGTGGGTGTGAGTGTGGGTGGGGGTACCGGTAGGGGCGGACCCGTGGTCCGCCCGTTTTGTCCCCGTGGTCCGCCCGTTTTGTCCCCGTGGTCCGCCCGTCCGAGGTCCAGCCGTATGGTCGTGAACCCTTTCCGCGCGCCGCCCCCGCGAATTTTGTACATTTATGCATTAATCCGTTTACCATGTACCCCTCCCCGAATCTTAAACTCTTTTTTCTTAAGTCTTTCTTTCGTCTTTCTTCTTTCCTCTTTCTTCTTTTGTTATCGGTTTCCTGTGATCAGGCCCCGCAAGGTCCATACGTGTCGGCAAAACCGATAACACGCTGGTGGTGGTTTGCCTCGGAGATCAAAAAGGCGGATGTGGCGGATCAGCTCGATTGGCTTAAGGCCAACGGATTCGGCGGCGTGGAGGTGGCCTGGGTCTATCCGCTGAACCGAATGCAGCGGGATACCGTGAATATAACACCCAGGCAACAGTGGCTGGGTGAGGAGTGGAGAGGTGTGGTGAGGTATTGTAAGGAGTATGCGGACTCCCTGGGGCTTAGTGTAGATTTTACGTTTGGTTCTCTATGGCCGTTCGGAGATCAGCAGGTTAAGCCGGAAGAGAGTTCGAAGGAGTTCGGGCATCCGGAGTTCCGGCAATGGATCTCAGCCTCCTGGGACTACCCGCAGAAGGGGCTGGTGCTCGATCATCTGAATAAAGAGGCCTTCCTGACCTATGCCGGCCGCACCGGCAAGGCGCTGGAAGCAGCAATGAAAACCGGAAGACCTTCAGGCATTTTTGTGGATTCCTGGGAAGTGGAAACACGTAACCTCTGGACCACCGGGTTCGACTCTATATTCATGGCCCGATACGGATATGACATCACTCCTTCCATGCAATCCGATATCCTTTCGGCCGACTATGCAGGCCAGCGGTATGACTATATGAAACTGCTATCGGACCTGATTATCAATAACTTCTACAAACCTTTTACCGAAAAGGCGCATGAGCTGGGCGGCTTCAGCCGCGGACAATGCTCGGGATCGCCCACCGACATCATCTCCGCCTATGCCTCGCTGGATGTTCCGGAGTCGGAGGCCATGCTCTATGAACCCTACTTTACCCGGATCGTTGCATCAGCCGCCGCATTGGCCGGCAGGAGCATCGTATCCGCGGAAACCTTTACCTGCCTCTATGGATGGCCGCGCGAGCACATGCGCGAAGAAAAAGTTACCGACCTGAAAATCGTTGCCGATGCACTGTTTGCACATGGACTCAACCAGATAGTCTGGCACGGGATGCCCTTTAACACCAGGGGATCTGATACGATATCCTTCTATGCTACCGTGCATGTGGGAAAAGCAGGTGCTTTGTCGAAAGAGATACCGGCGTTCAACCAATACCTCGAAACACTATCGGGCTACATGAGAAAAGGAGAACCGTATTCCGATGTTGCAATCTACCTGCCGGTTGAGGATGCGTGGATCGCAGGTGAGATGCCAAAGGAGAAGCAGCTGCCATGGGCATGGGGTGAGTATGAACTCAGGTACCTGCAGGTTCCTGAGGAGATCAGGGGGTGGCAGCCGGTGTGGATTAACGGGGAGTTTTTGAATAAATTGACGAAAGACGATTTACGATTTACGATTGAAGGGTTGAACTTTAAGACGTTGTATATTGATTCGAAATATCTGGATTATGAAGCCTTGGTGACCATGGTGTCGCTGGCGGAGGAGGGGATGAAGGTTTGCCTGAAACAGGTGCCGGAGGAGGCCGGCTCTGCTAAGCCTCCGGTGATTGCCAATCTGCTGAAAAGGCTGACAGAGCTGAGTTCACCCGACTGGCAAACAGTGGCTCCCGGCAGGCCCCTTGTAGAAGGCACGGACATGCCATGGTTCTGGGCACGGCAGGACGGCAAGGAGGTGTACATCTTCTTCGCCCACCCGGTGGCCAAAGAGTTTAAATACCCGGTCAGATACGGACAGGCCGATACGGCAGAGATACTAACGAAAAACATCAGCATTAACTTTTCCGGGAAAACCATTCCAGTTGATCTGGTCTTCAAGCCCTATCAGAGCATTCTGATTAAAGTGAGCAGGGCCGGTACAGTCAGATTTTTGGACCTCCCCTGGAGCTCGTCATTTAAAGAGCAAGCTGTTTTCCCTCAATGAAAGCAAGCTTACCGACCCGCTCTGCCGACCAGGTTTTGTCGCGTTCGGTTGCCATTTCAATCAGGATTCTGGCAACTGACAGGAAGTTTTTCTGGTTGCAGCCCGGATCATCGGAAATTTCAATCATCAGATCGGCCAGAAGTTCCAGATTTTCAACCGATAATTCGGGATGGTTCTTCAGGAATGCCTCCAGGTTTTGACGATCCATTTCACTGAGCATTCGTAAACTGAAACCGGCCTCCGATTCGAATTCCTGGTCGGCCATCGAATAGGCGGTATGGTACAGGGCATTTTCCTTCAGGCGCTGAAGTTTACCCATCAGGCCCAGCACCATCTGCCCGAATTTCCGTATCTCGTCAAGGATGTAGTCTCGTCTTTCCATAGAATAAAACCAAAATTACTATTTAGCCCGATAGGAGATACCGCCGCCGCCGATTGCCAGCCTGACAAAAAACCCCTGGAAGCTCATTTCAGGACCGTCGAGGACCTTGCCATTGTCGTATGTCCAGGCACCCTTTGAGACCGGCAGCTGATACCCGGCTTCCAAGCCTACCATGAAGCCGCTGGAAACATCATTGTTCCGGCTGCCAAGTACGGCATAGGTGAAACCTGCCCCGAGCGATATCACGGAGGTTTCATATGAGAGGTGTGTTGAGAGGGACGGATTAGCTAAAATGTTGTTAAAGGACTGTTCATCGGGCGTCTGGTGAATAAAAAGATCCATAGTAGAAGTGCCGTACATCGCAAAAGGGTATACCATCCAGGCCTCCTTATGGTAGACGATATATCCCAGCTTGAAACCTCCAAACTCCCCTGAAAGGTCGAGCTGCCGGCCATCTTTGGTAAAAGTTCCGCCGGTATAGTCGCCACCTTCGGCGCCAAACAGGATATTGTAAAAAACCACATATCCCCCGCCCGACTGCATGATCGGCCCAAAGCCGGCATCGGGATAAGAATCGGGCAGGATTGTGCCGAGACTCTTTGGCATAATTCCCTGATATCCGGGGTAATAAAATCCGAGTCCTCCAAATCCTTTGGTGGACTGCGATAAGGCTGGCAGCGTTACTGCGCTCATTATCAGAATAAACAATAATGTCCTTTTCATGTTGTTTGTCAGTTCATTAAAGAAATAAAGATACAAATTCTATTGCATGGTCGCCATGTACGGGCCCTTTGGCAATTTCACGGTTTTCTCAATACCCCGTAATCTTATTTTCACCACCTGCTCTACCTCCGACCTCAGCTTCACAACTACCTCACGGTTATTCCATTTCAGCTCTTCCACAATGATCTGACCCCGCAACAATACACCTTTCAGACTTCCCTGGTCCCAGGCGGGCGGGCAGGCAGGAAGGAGGGAGATCAGGCCGGGCTCAGAGTAGACCAGTGATTTGATGATGACTGCCGGAAATCCTCCTGACAGATCCAGGTTAAAAAGTTCCTTCGGATTATGGGTGGTTACCAGATTATTGAACCAGTAACCGCGGCCCAGCCAGTTGATCATTTCCTCCACCGCCACCGAATCACCAACCGCAGCAGCAGCCAGGGCCAGCTGAACCATACCGAAGGCCATCACGCCCCCGTCTTCCTGCCTCCGCACCTTCATCCGTTCTTCAACGGCACGGCGGGCAGCCTGCATCAGTTCCGGGTTTCCAACGATATCCGGGTCGGAAACCTCCCAGAGTCCATACAGATGCGATGCATGCCGGTGGGCATAGTTGTCCGACAGGCTGTCCCACAACCATTCCTGGAGGGCCCCGTCGGAATTCACCCGGTACTCCGGCATCTTTTCCAGCATTACATTCCAGGCTTCCAGTGTATCCTTTGAGGTTCCCAGGAGCTTTCCCGCTGCAAGCAGGTTGCGGAACAGCTCCCTGGCAGCAGCCACATCCATGGTTGCGTTAATACAGGCCTGGTCCGGACTGTTCCCGGGGTTGTTTTCAGGCGAATAGGAAGGGTTGAAAACCCACTTGCCATCAGGGCCCTCCTTTAGAAAATCCTCATAAAAAAGCCCTGCTTCCTTCATGAACGGGAAAGCCCGATTCCGGAGAAATCCGGCATCGCCCGTGTAGAGATAGTAATCATAATAAAAATGCGACATCCATGCGGCGCCGGCGGTCCAGAAGGTCATCGGCCAGGTGCGGTCGAAGTGGTTGTTCAGCCCGTGCGAGCTGGTTCGCGATGCAACATGGATCCCGCGGCAATTGAAGAGCAGTCGCGCATTTTCGCGGTAAGCCGGCAGCAATCTTTCCTGATAATCGAACAGGGCATCCATCAACTCCGGCATGTTGCCGGGAAGCAGCGCGGATATGGCAACCTCCAGATTTCCGTTCTGGGTAAAATCGCCCGACCAGGGCGGCGCGGTGGTTCCGGCCCAGATACCCTGCAGGTTGGGTGGCATGATCCCCGTGGCACTGAGAATATTATACCGTGCGGCATCGAACTCCTTTTCAATCAGCGCCCTCATCGGGATTAATTCCGATTTTTCAAGCAATTGTTCCGATGAAAGATTACGGTCATCCAAACCGCCGAGGTCCAGCGAAACGCGGTTGAACATCTCCCCGTGAATACGGGTATGGGAGGCAAGGAGCGCGCGGTAGCTTGGGGTTGAGGAGGTTGAAAAGGTTGAGGAGGTTGAGAAGGTTGAGAAGGTTGAGGAGGTTGGGGAGTAATGGCAAATCAGCAGGATTTCGTCGGCATCACGGATGATCATTTCGGCGCCGGAGGGCACCGCCGTGCCGCCTGAATGTATAACCTGAACGGTTCCTTCCACTCCGGTAAGGCTGCCCGGCCACTGCTTGTCGAATTCACACTGGTAGCGGAGCATGCCGGGTTCAGCCGTGATCCGGGAGTTTCGGCGGGTTGCGTTATAGAGGCCCTGCCACCAGGAATTGTCTTTTGGCCGGTCTCCCACTGAGACCTGACAATCAAGGTGCCCTTTCCCGGGACCTTTTACCGATATCACCACCACCGTATCGGCCCTCGAAGCGAAAACCTTCCGGGTATAGGATCCATTTTCGCCTGTCCAGCTTACCGACGCCTCACCGGTTGTAAAGTCAACCGACCGCCGGTAATCCGAAACCGCCGTATCTCCATACATCGAGATCCTGAGGTCAAAGGCCGGCACAAAAGGATCTGTCCATCGCTTGCCGCCCCACCCTTCGCGTTTGCTGAGATCAACGACATATTGAGAAGCCCTTCCATATTGCCCGGCGGCCATCATCATCCGAAGGGAATCAAGCTTTGCGCCGGAATTCACCGGGGGAAGCGGCTCATGAAGGGGCATATAAAGCAGTGCATGGCTCAGGATGATCGTATCGCTCAGGGGTATTCCCATGATGAGCGCTCCCTGGCTTCCGTTGCCTGTTACCAGCGCTTCTTCCCAGGTGCGGGCCGGGCGCTCCGACCAGAAACCGCGAAAATCCGTTTTGTCTGGTGCAGATTCCTTACAGGAAAATAGCCCTCCGATGACCAGCGCCAAAATCGGAACTGACAGGTATAAAAATCGCCTCATTTTAAGTGTTGTTAGTACACTAAAGTAACATTTCTCCGGGGAATTTTCCATTTACCAAGGTTTCCTGCATCTAGTTCATTTATAAACCACAATCAAATGAAGAATCAGTTCATTCAGCGAAAACGGATCCGGAAGGAGCATTTCGATTACTCCGGGAAGGGGGATTATTTTATAACGGTTTGTGCGTTTGAAAACAGGCATTTGTTCGGGCGGATCATGGATGGCAAAATGGTTACGGGAACTCTTGGCGGAATTGCGGAAACATGGTGGTATAAAATTCCGGAAAGGTTTCCCGGTGTGTCGTTGGGGGATTTCGTTGTAATGCCGAATCATGTTCATGGAATAATCATCCTCGAAGGACGGGAGGCCTCTGAGGGCCTGGGACGGGAGGCCTCTGAGGGCCTCCCGTACGGAACCGCTCCTTTTAAGGGAGATGGGGGCGGCGCAAAGGCCGCCCCCTCCGTACCACAGATCATTCATTGGTACAAGACCTGGACGACCAATGAATATTTTCGCTATATGAAGGCAAATTTTCCAGGTCAAGGATATTTAAAGCTTTGGCATCGTAGCTATTATGATCACATTATTCGAACTCATGAAGATTATCAAAGGATTTCAAATTATATCAGGAATAATCCGGCAAACTGGGAACAGGACAGATTCTCATGGCCGGAAAATAATCCTCGAAGCACTCCGTAGGGGCCGATCTTTGCATCGGCCCGTGCATGATCATTGGGGAAATTCGTACGGGAGGCCCTTTGAGGCCTCCCGTCTTTCAGGCCCTTTGAGGCCTCCATCCAATTCCCTATTTTTATTCCTGAAAAATATTCCTTCCCATGAAAACGAAACTCTCACTCCTCTTCTGCTTTCTCATTTCCTTCGCCACCTTACCGGCACAGAACTCCTCATATTTTTCAAAGGGCGTGATCCACATCGTTCCCTCGAGCCACCAGGATATCGCCTGGATGGATTCTCCGGAAAACTGCAAGCTGGAGCGCGATACGATGATGATCGCTCCGGCTATCGCGCTGATGAAAGGAAATCCCGATTATACCTTTTCCGTTGAGCAGGTTCTGAACCTTGAGGAATACCTGTCACTTCATCCCGATCAAAAACCGCTGCTTGAGAAACTCACCCGGGAGGGGAAGTTCGAATGGGGCGGCACCTATATCCAGCCCTATGAAAATATGTATTCCGGTGAGGCCCTGATCCGCCAGACTTACTTCGGACGGAAATACCTGCATGAGATCTTCCCGGGCTGCGATACGAGAATCTACTGGAACCCCGATGTGCCGTCACGATCCATCCAGATGCCGCAGATCCTGAAGAAATCGGGCATCGATTATATGTCGGTCAGCCGCATGAGCGAAGGATTCTACAACTGGCAGAGCCCCGATGGAACCGGGGTCCTCACCTACTCGCCCGGTCATTACACAAACATGGTCAACCTTCTGTTTGTCAATAACATGCAGAACACCCGGGACATCAATGAGGTCTACAAGCTGCTAAAGGTCAAATTTGATGAACTCGCAAAATATTACAAGCTGCGCGGAATACCCCCGCATATCTGTTTCATCCTGTCGACCGATGCGATAAAGCCCGTCGATATGAATGATTTTATCATCAAATGGAATAAGAACATTGCCGGCAAGTTCAATATGCCGGTCATGAAATATTCCACAATCGAAACCTTCATGTCGGAGATCGCCAAAGGCAAACTGAAGCTGGAGCCCACGGTGGGCGAACGGCCGAATGTCTGGTTCTACAAAACCGGCCCGAGCCATCATCAGACCCTCACCACCGGCCGCGATGCGTGGCGGATGCTAACTGAAGCCGAAGAGTTCTCCTCCTTCAATTCCATCCTGGAAAATCAGGTTGATCCCGATGTGAACGGTCGTTTAAGGGCAGCCTGGAAAGAGGCGATTTATCCCGATCATGGATGGGGCGGAAAACAGGGAGCCATCACCGACAGCACCTTTCATGCGAAATTTCTTTTTGCCAGGAATGAGGCCGGCGATGTTCTGAACGGATCCTTACAATCGATTGCTGCAAAAATCGGGGTGAAAAAAACCGGCTTTCCGGTTGTGGTGTACAACACCCTTTCGTGGGCGCGCACGGATTTGGTTACCGCTTCCTTCAATGCAATGGGAAAATCCTATGTGTATGACAAAACCAGCCTGAATTTCAAACTCGTCGACCAGCAGGGGAACGAGGTGCCGGTGCAGGCCATCAGCATTCCCGATAGGAATACGGAACCATCGGAAAGGTACAATTTCACCTTCGTTGCGAAAGATGTCCCGCCATTGGGCTACAAAACCTACTATCTGGTCCGCAAGGATGCTAAGGACATCGATAACACGATCCCGAAAGGAACGCTGGAAACACCGCATTACTCCGTGAAACTTGGCAAGGGCGGCATCCAGTCGCTCTATGATAAGGACCTGAAAAAAGAGCTATTTAACACGGATAAGTTTCTCGGTGCCGAACTGTTCACCATGCACTCCGAGGGCTTTGGAGCCGGGGAGTTCACCGCTATACAACAGCCCGACATGCAGGGCTTTGCCAAACTCAGCGATACGGATGCCAGCTGGAATTGCATCGAGGCTGGTAAGGTAAGATCCGTGTGGGAAACCTCACAGGTCTTCAGCCATTGCACAGCCAGGCTGCGTGTTATTCTCTATTCCGATATTAAGCGGATCGATGTGGAAACCGACCTGCTCGGCTGGGATGGAACCATTTACCGGGAATTCCGTCTTGCGTTCCCGCTGAACCTCAAGAACGGGAAGGTTGTTTACGAAGGCACGATGGCTGCGGTGGAAGTGGGCAAGGATGAGCCAAAGGGCGCCGCAGGTTTCTCCTACCCGGGGGTGGACTACAATCAGCCCTATAACCTGGTCAGACCCCGCGAAATCCAGAACTGGTTCGCCGGTTATGATTCAACGGGTATCGTGATGATCTCGTCCGGGGTGATGGGTTTCGACTATATCGATCCAACCACCAATCCGGTATCCTACCCGCTCCTTCAGCCGGTCCTGCTGGCCAGCCGCCGCAGCTGCCACGGCCTCGGCAACTGGTTCCTCGATCCCGGGGATCATACCTTCCGCTTTTCGATCACTTCCGGTAAGGGCGACTGGCGTGCGGCCTACCACCGCGGAACCGCAGGAAATCAGCCCCTTTTGGCCGTTTGCGGCGATAAGATTGCCGGAACCGAAGGTCTGGCAGAATCGGGCAGTTTCATCAGTACAGATCAGAAAAACGTCATAATCAGCACTTTCAAGAAGGCCGATACAGAGAATAGTTACATAATCAGGCTGTATGAGATGGAAGGCCGGGATACCCCCGTAACGATAACCTTTCCCTTCCCGATAAAAAAGGCGTGGAAAACCGACATGATCGAAGAAAACCCGGTGGAGATTCCGGTTAGTAATAATTCACTGGTCCTGAGCATCGGACACAATGCCATTGAAACTTACAAAATCAGGCTTACTCCTTAAACATAAAATAGACAGCCAGGACCAGGAACACAAATCCGATCAGGTGATTGGGCCGCAGGGTTTCGGTTTTAAAAAATACCAGGGTGAAGACCATGAAGACCAGGAGGGTAATGACCTCCTGGATCACCTTGAGCTGGACAAGCGAAAAGGGCCCTCCGTTGGCCTGATAGCCCATCCGGTTGGCAGGGACCATCAGGGTATATTCAAAAAAGGCTATCCCCCAGGATATCACAATGATGGCGAACAAGGGCAGGCTCTCAAACCACTTGAATTCCCGCATTTTCAGATGCCCGTACCAGGCAAATGTCATAAAGGTGTTCGATAACACCAGCAGCAGGATGGTCCAGATACCTTTCATGGCCTGCAAAGAAACAAAATATCCGCTACTGAAATGTTTTAAAAAATTTCAATCTTTCTCAATATAACCCGTAATTTTCGGCACGAAAATCGTCTAATCAGTTTTAAAATAATCCCTGTTAAACCAGATTTACTCATGAAAAACCGTTTATCAACCCTCCTCGTTGCAGCCATGCTGCTTATCACCGTTCAGGCATTCAGTCAAAACCCGAAAATCTTCGAATGGAGGGGAGTAAACAGGGAGGGAATCTATCCCGATAAAGGATTGCTCAAACAATGGCCTGCCGAGGGTCCGCAGATGGTCTGGGAATATGAAGGCGTGGGAAACGGATACGGCTCGCCGGTTTTTACCGAGGATAAAATGTACATCATGGGCGAGGCCGACAGCCTGGCGTGGCTTTTTGCGTTCGACCTTGACGGAAAGTTGTTGTGGAAGAAAGACTATGGCAAAGAGTGGGTGAAGAATTACAATGGATCGAGGTGTGCCCCAACCATCGCCGGAGATCTGGTTTACGTCACCTCGGGGATGGGAAATATTTACTGTTTCAACAAGAACACCGGAGAGAAGAAATGGTCAAAAAGCATGATCGATGACTTCCAAGGAGTGTTCCCCCTGTTCGGCTATTCCGAGGCTCTCTCCATTGATGGCGACAAAGTGTTTTGCACGCCTGGTGGAAAAGAAAATAACGTGGTAGCCCTGAACCGGTTTACCGGTGACCTTATCTGGACGAACAAGGGTCATGGTGAGCGCCCCGGGTATAATCAGACCAAGATCATCGGGCTGAAGAAGAGGAAAGTCCTGGTAACCTTCACGGCTTATGAGATGCTGGGACTTGACACCAAGACAGGCCAGTTGCTTTGGGCTCATGAGCAGGATAACACACCGGTTGCCGACCGCAAGGAGGGACTGGGCGATACGCATGCAAACACGGTATTGTTTGAGAATGGATATATCTACTATGTCGAAGGTGATGGTAACTGTGCCGTGAAACTGGAACTCGCCGCTGACGGAAGCAGCATTAAAGAAGTTTGGCGCAACAAACAGTTTGATAGTTACATGGGCGGCTTCGTCAAACTCGGCGATTACCTGTATGGCTGCGGCACTGCCAAGCCCGGTTTCCTGAGCCTCAACGCACAGACCGGTGAGGTGGTTAAAGAGCTGAGAACCGCAACCGGATGTGTGATTGCCGCCGACGGGATGCTATACTACTATAATTTCCGCGGAGAAGTGATGCTGATCAACGCCGATCCGGTCAATATGGATGTAGTAAGCAAATTCAGGATCACCAAAGGTGCAAAAGAGCATTTTGCCCATCCGGTGATTCATGCCGGCAAATTATATGTGCGGCACGGGAATTTCCTGCAGGCGTTTAAGATATAGAAGGCAGAGGGCAGAAGGCAGAAGGCAGAAATCAGGAAGAAGAAATAAGGAACAAGGTGAGTCAAAAGCCCCCTTTGACCCTGTTTCTTATTTCTTCTTCCTGATTTCTGCCTTCTGCCTTTTGCCTTATTTTATCGCTCCAACCCAACCGCCACCCGGTGCCAGGTGAACCTTCAGCTTCGTGGTCCTGTCGATTTTAATCGTCTCCATTTTATAATCGATGGCCCGGATATCGGCATTGATCCCATCGCGGATCAACTCCAGTGAGAAGGTCCCTTCAGGCAGAAAACTGAAATCCAGGGTGAAATCGCGCGGGGTCCAGTCGGTGGTGGCAGCCAGGTACCAAACCTTGCCACTGCGGCGGCCCAGGACAACATAATCACCCATTTTAGCTTCCTGCACGCGGGTTTCGTCCCAGGTAGTGGGAATGCTCAGGAGGAATCTGGCACATTCCGGTTCGCGCTCGTAATCCGATGGGGAGTCGGGTATCATCTGCATCGGGCTCAGTGTGGTGACCGCCATGGCGATGGAGTGCGCCCGGGTGCCCATTCCCATTGGGAAATCGCCAATCATGCGAAAATCCTTTTTCACAACGTTCTGGAAGGTGCCTGGGATGTAATCCATTGGGCCTGCCACGTTGCGGATGAACGGCAGCGTGTTGTGATGGTCGGGGTTGTCCCAATCTGTCCAGCCGGAAAATTCGAACTCGATCAGCCCCTCCTGGGTGAGCAGGTTCGGATAGGTCCGCCGCAAACCGGTCGATTTGCTTGTTCCGTGGAAATTAACCACCATTTGGCGTTTTGCCGTTTCCTGAAGAACCTTCTCGTAAAAATTATTCATCACCTGGTCGTCGCGGTTCATGAAATCCACCTTGATGCCGGCGATGCCCCATTTCTCATAGAGGTTCAGGGCCTCTGTCATCTGCCGATCGAAAGTGGCTGCCGCCAGCCAGAGCATGATCTTCACGTTCTTCTTCTTCGCGTAGCTCATCACCTGATCCATATCGAGCCCCGGCCTTATCTTGAGTATATTTCCGAGATCCGACCAGCCGTCATCGAACAGATAATAGGTAATTCCGTATTTCGCACAGAAATCGATGAAATACTTAGCGGTTTCTGTATTGATATCGGCCTTGAAATCAACCCCGAAAATATTCCTTCGCGCCCACCAGTCGAGGATCACCCAGCCGGGTTTGATCCAGGATGGATCGGCTATCTCGCACGGATCGGCGAGCAGGTAAACCATCTGGTTATTGATCAGGTCCCCGTCGGTTGAGGATACCGCGATGATGCGCCAGGGAAGCGTACGGGTTCCTTTGGTCTTCGCAATATACGGGGCATACTCGACCACCTCCGTCTGGCCATATGGACTCCCCTCCCCTTTTACACGAAGGGGATATCCGGGAAAAACACTGCTAACGGTATTCCCCGCTGATTTTTCAAGCCAAAGACCGGGATAATCCCGGATGTTGGATTCCCCCAGCCAGAGGCCGGTTCCATCGGGCTTGTGAACCAAAACCGGCAGGAAAAAGCGATCGCCGGGCTCAAGGGTTCCGATGGTTTTATTCACATAGGGCGTTTCGTACGCCGTATAAAAACTTTTTTCAAAAGCCAGGCAAACCGAATCCTTTCCGTCGAACCGGTACCCGGCAAGCTCCTTCTCAAGCACCACCTCGCCCGGCCGGGCGAGGACCAGGCGGTAAGCCAGCCCTTCGTTGTACATCCGAACCTCGATACTGTAATCAGGCTTAAACATCAGCTTCAATTCATGGTACTGATCCCTGATGGTTTCCGATTTTTCGCGGATCTCAGGCCTGATAACCTCATCCACCTTAACTTCCTGAACTTTCTTAACTACCGGATTTGCCCCGATGGCTGTCCCGTCTGCCAGCTTTATTCCGATAGGCTCGGTGGACATGAGCCACGCGCCGTTCCGCAGGAGTTCAATCCTGATGGTGCTGTCCACTCTGACAACTGCCTTCAGTTTCAGGTCCGGAGAAAGTATAACATATTCTTTAGGTTTTACATTTCCGGCAAAGGCCAGACAAGACATTCCCAACAGGATGGACATCAGGATAATACTTTTTTTCATAGGATAGAATTCGAGGGTTGATCAGACAAAGATAGAAATACCGCAGTCACAGATGGATTTTACCCACTTATGGTTTGCGTCAGTTTTGAACCGGTTTTGAGACAAGTTTTCGCCAGATGTTGGGAAAGAGCCTGGCTACCTTTAACATACCAAATCAGAAAATGATAAACTTAAACCAAACCAAACATCATGAAAAATGTTAAATTAATCCTTATTGCCCTGCCCTTCTGGCTTTTTTGCCAGGTACTGCCGGGTCAGACAGAACCGGCTAAAATGAATCCTGAGGATGTGTTCGAGGAAGTCTGGCAGACTTTGAATTCACACTACCCCTATTTCGAACAACGAGGAATCAACTGGCAAACAATGTATAAAGTTTATAAACCCAAAATCAACCCCGGCACTACGGATGAGGAACTCTTTCGTACGCTGTGCGATATGATTGAACCATTTAATGACGGGCATGTGAACCTGGAAAACGGGAAGGACCGGGTCGGTTCCGTGATGCGGACAAAGGCCAAAATGGAGGATTTCAGCTGGATACTTGTGAGGGACAAGTACCTGAACAAAAGTTTCAAATCAAGTCCTGATAGTCTGTTCTATTATGGGTGGCTGTCAGGTGAGTATGCCTACCTGCGTATCCGGAGATTCCCACCAAAGGAAGTTCTCGAAAAATATATTGATGGAATTATGGGTGAACTCATGACGGCGAAGGGGATTATCCTTGATGAACGGGGTAACAGCGGTGGAAACGGTTTTGGAGTTGCTGCCCTGGCCAGCCGTTTTGCCGACAGAAAAAGATTATACCTGAAAAACATCAACCGGGTGGGAGAGAGTAAAGAATACACGAGCACAACCTACCATTATCTTGAACCACTGGGGCCCGCACAATACACCAGGCCGGTGATTCTGCTGCAGAATGCTTATTCAGCATCGGGGTCCGAAGGCTTTGCGCTCGCCATGAAGGTATTGCCCCATGCAACTTCCATAGGTGAGACAACGGAAGGATGTTTTGCAACCTTTTATCCACACAAACTCAGCAATGGATGGACGGTTACCATGCCCTTCAGCTATGCTGTGGATCAGAACGATTTCTGTTGGGAAGGAATGGGAGTCCCTCCGGACCTGAGGAAGATCAATACGAAGGAAGATATTGAGGCGGGCAATGACAAGGTCCTCGAATTCGCCCTGGATATTCTCAAAGCCGGAGGTAATATCAGAAAAGAAGCCGATGGAAGTTTGAGAGAGATTAAAATTTCCCTGGTCAACCAATTCGTGGCCACTTCTGCAAAAGAAGGATTTGAAAACGCTGTAAAAGAGTTTAATAAATCGAGGAAAACGAATCCCGGAGTATACTATTTCAGTATTCAGGAGCTGGCAGTCAATGTGAGGCTACTTCTTCAGGCAGAAAGAAATGATGATGCATTCTCACTACTGGAACTTGGCCAAAAGGAGTTCCCTGAGGATATAACGACCCTGTACTACTTGGCCAGATTATATGAAAACTTTAAAAAACAGCCGGAAAAAGCAAAGCCAATATGGGAGAAACTCGGCAGTCTCACTCCTACATTCCCATGGGAAGTTAACCTGGTGGCTGCAGCAAAAAAGAGCCTGGGAGCAGGCAATTAAAGCATGAATAGCATACAGACATTCATACGGGTCATAGCTTTTGCTTTGGCGTTTTTCCTTATCCCCGCCGGCACTTTCAGTCAGAACCTCCTCAGCAATCCGGAGCATATCGCCTATGACCCGTTGAACCAGAGATACCTGGTTACCAACTATGGCAATGGGACCGTCGTTTCCATTGACAAAGCCGGCGTCCAGCAGACTGTACTCAGAGGACTGACCGAATGTATGGGAATTCATATTCAGGACACGGTGCTGATGGTCAGCTTCGGCAAAAAGATCCGGTTCTTCGATCTGAATACCCTCAGGCAATTCAGGGAAGTAACGCTGAATGCATCTACCTGGCTCGACGGGATGATTACCGATTATCAGCGCAATGCTTATGCTGTGGAAAGCGGGGGTAAAATCTTTAAAATCAACCTGGATACATTTGAGGCAACAACCATTGTTTCATCGGGCCTCCCGCAATATACTCAGGATCTGGCGTTTGATCCTGTCAACAACCGGCTTATCGTGGTTGCCTGGGAAATCAATTCCCCGATCAAGGCAGTCAATCTTTCCAATTATACCGTCACTACGATTAAAACCACCGAGCTTGGCAATTTCGACGGCGTGGTCAGGGACAGTCTGGGCAATCTGTATGTTTCCTGTCATCGCGATGGAGGCAAAGTGTACCGCTTCGATCGTTCCTTCGAGCAAGCCCCGTCGGTTGTTGGTACCGGAATGATTACCCCGGCCGGCTTATGCCTGAACGAGCAGGACAACATTCTGGCCGTCCCAAATTTCGATGGTAATTCTGTCAGCTACATCCGGGGCGTTTATTCGGGGATTGAACCGAGCGACCAGCCGGCTGCGGTTTCTTACAGAATGTATGGTAATGAACTGCTTATTGAGTCTCCCGAGCCTTGTCGGTCTGTGATTTTCACATCCCTTGACGGCAGGGTCATCAGATTCATCAGACCGGAATACACACCATACCGGATAGACCTGAATCAGTTTAGAAGTCGATATCCTAAACAAATTCTCTTGTTCACTATCCTGACGAACCAAGAGAGGTACTCCGGAAAGGTTTTTTTGGGGGAGTAGCGTTATCTCATAGACAATTTTGAGTCATATGAACAGGTTTGACCCTAAAATTCAAAACGAAACCCATGAAAATAGCCGTCCTGTCTGATATTCACGGTAATTCCTGGGCTTTATCGAAGGTGCTGAAAGACATTGAACGCAGGAAGCCCGATCTGCTCCTAAACCTGGGCGACAGCCTGTATGGTCCGCTCAATCCGAGAGAAACATTCAGACTGATAAAAACCTATAATATCAGAAGCATATCCGGAAATGAGGACCGGCTAATAACAGAGAATCTCGACAAAGGTCATCCTGGCGGCACATTGGGGCATGTGATAAAGGAATTGAAAGATGAAGCCAGTTATTGGCTGATGTCCCTGCCCAAAACGACTATACTTGACTGCCGCATTTACATGTGCCATGGAACGCCTTATTCAGATTCCACCTATTTAGCGGAAAGAATCGACGAAGGTTGCCTGTCCCTTAATGAATCGACCCGGATTGATGAACTGTTGGAGGGAATAACACAGAATATCGTGTTATGCGGCCACAGTCACATCCATAGGTTGGTGCAGACGCCCAATCATACGATCATAAATCCGGGGAGCGTCGGTTGCCCGGCCTTCGACGACGATATTCCGGTGTATCATAAAGTTGAGAACCTCACGAACCACGCCCGGTATTGTATCGCTGATCTGAGTGATCATGACTGTATGGTGGAACAGGTCTCGGTACCGTATGATTTTAATAAAGCCGTCAAATGTGCAATTAAAAACAACAGGCCCGATTGGGCCAAATGGTTAAAAACAGGAAGAGTATCATGAAAACAGCAAAAGTTATCCTCGTGACTGCCTTTATTTTCTCAGCAATAGCAGCACCGGCACAGGAAATCTTTGATGCCATTAAAAACAAAGACCTGGCAAGAGTTAGGGAATTGATTGATAAAGAGGGAAACCATTGCAATTTAACGAATCCCCAGGGCAATACTCCCTTGCATGAGGCTATTCTCAGTGGTTCCGATGAGATCGCCAAGTACCTGATCGCAAAGGGTGCCGATATCGGAAAGCAGAACGCTATGGGAACGTCCCCCCTGCATATCGCTGCAGAAAACAACAGGAAAGAAATAGCAGAATTATTGATTTCCAAAGGAGCGGACCTGGAAAGCAAAACAAAATCAGGGCTCACTCCGCTTAACCTGATGACCCTGATGACAGACAATTATGAAATGGCTGTGCTCCTGATTGAAAAGGGCGCCAATGTAAACACGCTGGCAAATAACGGGAGTAGTCCACTCTCCTGCGCTGCGCACGCCGGTTCATTAAGAATTGTCGACCTTCTTCTTGATAAGAATGCAACCTATGATAATTCCGATGGCAGCGCAAAGAGCCTGCTAAGTCTCTCGGCAACCATCGGAGCAAGCCGCTTGTTTACCTATATATGTGATAAAGAGGGGGTAAGCCTTTTTGCCAATGAAGCCGACAATAAAAGGCTGATGCGCAATGCATTGAATGGCGGATCGCTCGAAATTGTAAAGCTGCTCCAGATAAAGAACATTCCGCTGGATGTTTCCAGAAGTATCATCGGAACTACCCCTCTGCACAATATTGCGGGCAATGAGAAGGCCGTTCAAATGGTAGAATTCCTGGTGAAGAACGGTGCGGACATCAACGCACGGACCCATGATGGCCGGTCGGCCTATAACATTGCGGAAGCCAGCGGCAACAAAGTAACCGCGAGTCTTCTCCTGAAGCTAGGAGCCAGCCCGGAACCCCAGAGATTCCCGGTACTTACCGGCCCTTACCTGGGTCAGGCACCTCCCGGTGATACGCCGGTCCGGTTCGCACCGGGCATTGTATCACCGGACCACAGCACTATCACTGTGTCCCCTGACGGCAAAGAGATCTACTGGAACTCGGGTTCCAATATCATGATGACCCGGATAAAAGACGGGAAATGGACCCAGCCTGTGGTAGCCCCCTTCAGCGGCAAGGGCGATCTAAATTTCTATGATGATGTCCCGTTTGTTTCCCCCGACAATAAGAGACTGTTTTTTATGTCGATGAGACCTATCGGTTCGTCAAATGTAAACAAGGAGAATATCTGGTATATGGACCGGACGGCAACGGGATGGTCGGAACCGAAACCGGTAAGTGAAGAAATAAATGGCATGGGATTACACTGGCAAATATCGGTTTCAAATACCGGAACACTTTATTATAAAGGAAGAACCGTTGAAGCAAACACCATATTCTATTCAAAATATGTGAATGGAAAGTATGAAAAGCCCCAAAAGCTGGGCATAGACGGACAAAGCCCATTCATTGCCCCCGATGAATCGTATATTATTTTTTCGAAGTTGATAGACAACCGCATTGCTATGCCCTGCATCAGCTACAAATCAAAAGACGGGACCTGGGGGGACCCCATCCAGCTCGACAAGTATATCGGGAACGGAGTGTGTTGTAGCGTTACCCCCGATGGCAAGTACGTATTTATTGGAGGCTTATGGGCTTCTGCGGAATTTATCGAAGACCTTCGGAGTGAAAAATTAAACTAGGAGGATCAATAAAATGAAAAAAATGGTTCTTGCTTTTTGCTTGCTCGTTTTACCGGCGGCAAGTCTGGTACCGCAGAATTCCGGAACCGGCAATTCGATTCCTGTCGACTCCGGTTATGTTACGGTTGACGGAGGTAGATTATACTATGAAATGGCAGGCAAGGGGCCGAATATCGTCCTGTTGCACGACGGAATGGTTCCTTGCTCAATTTGGGATGAGCAATTTCAATGGCTGGCAAAAAACTACCGTGTTGTCAGGTATGATCGACGGGCTTACGGAAAATCTTCCGATCCGGTAGCATCCTACTCACATATCGATGATCTGAACCAGGTATTTACCCAACTCAATATCGATAGAGCCATCGTTTTTGGAATGTCCTCCGGGGGTGGACTCGCGATTGATTTTACACTTAAATACCCCGACAAAGTCCGTGGGTTAGTATTGGTTGGCGCGGTTGTCGGCGGATATGGCTATTCCGCCCACATGGCAACCCGGGGCGGCCACATGATCCCGGTATCGGAACGCTCCGATCAGCAGAAGCTGGTGCGCTATTTTGTATGGGATGATCCTTACGAGATTTATAAGGATAATGTCAGGGCAAAAGAACGGGTTTGGGAATGGATGAAGGACTATCCAAAAGAAGACCGCGGGGCAGGGATACCGGTGAAACCCGCCGACAGGACCGCCCTCAGGTATCTTTCCGAAATCAAAGTCTCAACCCTGATCCTCATTGGCGAGTTTGACATTCCCGACGTACATGCGCATTCCGGGGTAATACATGCAGGAATCGAAGGATCCGCAAAAAAAATCATACCCAACTCCGGGCACCTGATTCCCATTGAACAACCCGCATTATTCAATGCAGCGGTTTTAGATTTCTTAAAATGGTTTTCGAGGTAGATTTTAAACCGCACCAGAAATGAAAACACTCAAATCAACCTTATTTCTTATTGTGGTCATGTGGCAAAGTTTAAACGTGCATTGCCAGATCAACTCTCAAGATTTTCCTGTTTTGAGAGGTTCCTACCTCGGCCAGAAACCGCCCGGAATGACACCTGAAATTTTTGCTCCGGGTATTGTCTCCACCGAAAAGGCGTGGGAAGCGGCCATATCCTTTTCTCCTGACGGACAGGAACTTTTGTTTACCAGAAGGGAGGATATTCAGGGAAGTGAAAACAGAATTCTCAGCATGGTTTTGAAAGACGGAAAATGGACCGCGCCGAAGCTGGCGCCTTTTGCCAGGGACATAACTGAATACGAAGCTTTTATATCCCCTGATGGCACCAAGGTGTTTTACAATTCTGACAGAGCCAAACCCCAAAATGGACAAGCAGTTGGAGAGATTTGGTATTCCGAAAAAACAGGATCGGGATGGAGTGAGGGAAACTATCTGTCAGAAACGATCAATAAAGGATGGGTCATGTTCATAACCGCTGCCCGCAATAATAATTTGTACTTCACGGCCGGATACAACCAGAAATTTGGGGTTTATAAGTCTGAATTTGTCAATGGCGTTTACCAGGAACCGATCCTCCTTCCTCAGGAGGTTAATTATAACCGTGGTGCACATCCATTTATCGCTCCGGATGAAAGCTATCTGATTTTTGATGCACAGCCGGAAGGGATGGGTAAATCGCAATTATACGTAAGCTTCAAAAACGACAAGGGCAACTGGACAAAAGCCGTGAAATTTGATGAAACCATCAATAAAACCCAAACCGAAAATATTCCGAATGTGAGTCCCGATGGAAAGTACTTTTTCTTCCATCGTAACAATGATATTTATTGGGTGGATGCAAAAATCATTGAAGGATTACGTCCGGCAAAATCTGATAACAAATGACAACCATGAGACCTTTGGTTTTGACAATTCTGCTTTTGATCTCCTTAAATGTTGCGGGTCAAATCAGCCAGGAAAGAATTGCACAGTTAAGCGGTTCCTATCTTGGTCAAACACCTCCCGGTACTCAAAGCAAGGTTTTTGCGCCCGGTTTTGTTTCGACGGAGTCTGGAGAATTGAATTCCGTTTTCACCCGCGACGGTAGTGAATTCTACTTTTCCAGACGCGGAGTTCCGGGAAAACAGTCAAAGATCATGGTGACCCGGTTGGAAAATAACATCTGGACAGAGCCTGAGCCTATTGGTTTTTCTACCTCCTACAGTGATATTGACCTTTCCCTCAGTCCCAACGGGCAGTCGATGGTATTCTGCTCTAACCGGCCTCATCAAAAGGGAGATGGCGTTAAAACGGATCATGATTTCTGGATTTCGAAACGGGAGGGCAAGAAATGGTCAGAACCCCAACTATTTGCCAAAGAAGCACTTTCTGAATTTGAAGACTATTTTCCCATTGTCACCTATAGCGGGAATCTGTATTTTAATTCCCAGCGTGGAGGACGCGGAACGAACGACATTTATTGTTCAAGGCATATTGACGGGAGATACTCAGCAGCCGAAAAGCTGCCGGAGCCCATCAACACGCAATACCGGGAATTCGATGCATTCGTAAACCCGGATGAGAAAATGATCCTGTTCTCTTCGGAGAGACCCGGAGGCTTTGGGGGTTCCGATATCTATGTGAGTTTTAAAAGGCCCGATGGCAGTTGGTCAGAGCCAAAGAATCTCGGGAATGATATTAATTCCGCTCAATCGGAATATGGTGCAACCCTTTCGCCGGACGGGAAATATTTCTTTTATACCAGCGGGAAAAATGGAAATGAGGATATTTTCTGGGTTTCGGCAAAAATTATTGAGGCGTTTTCTATGTATTGGGATCTCAAAAACTCAAAGACTGTTTCAAACGATTTCAAGGTTTCTGAGTTGAACAATCTGGGTTATGAGTTGCTGAATGCCGGTTGTTTTGCAGAAGCAATTGAGATCTTTATTCTGAACACCGAACTCAATCCAACCACCTCGAATTGCTGGAACAGCCTGGGCGAGGCTTATATGCTTGCCGGACAAAGGAAAAAGGCCAGTGAAGCCTACCAGAGAAATTCTGAGCTGAATCCCAATAACCTGAGCGCCAAACATCTTGCCTATAACCTAAAGAATTACAAAAAAAGTCAGGTCGATATCCCCATGCGAGACGGGGTCAAACTGAAAACAATAGTTTATAGCCCGGTTGATCAATCACAGCCCTATCCGTTTTTAATGAGGCGGACTCCATATGGAATTGGTCCCTATGGTGAGAATCAGTACAAATTCTGGCTCGGAACCTACCTGGGATTCGCTGAAAAAGGCTATATATTTGTTTATCAGGATGTTCGGGGCAAATATATGTCGGAAGGAGAATTTATCGAGCTTTCTCCCTTGAAGCTAAACAAGAGCATGGGTGATGTTGATGAAAGCACCGATACCTATGATACAATAGAGTGGCTATTGAAAAACATTCCCAATCATAACGGGAAGGTGGGAATGTACGGGTTTTCCTATCCCGCCTTTTATTCCCTGATGGGGGCGGTATCAAAGCATCAGGCACTGGTTGCAATCTCGCCCCAGGCACCTCCGGCTGATGTTTTTATCGGTGACGATTTCCATCGAAACGGAGCTTTTTATTTATTGGAATCCGTGAATTTTTTCAATACGAATGGCGTTATCCGTTCTCAACCAACGGAAAACCCGCCTCCGGCTATTCTTGAATTTCCATCGAACGATCTGTTTTCATTCTTTCTAGGTACTGGTCCTTTAAAAAACTGGAATGAGAAATATTTTAAAGGCCAGATGCCCACCTGGAACCTCATGATGGAACATGGATCCTATGATTCCTTCTGGCAAGCGAGAAATATCCTGCCGCACCTGAATGGATTGAAGACTGCTGTCCTGAACGTGGGAGGCTGGTACGACGCAGAGGACCTCTATGGTCCGCTAAATGTGTATGCAGCCATTGAAAAAAACAATCCAGGCATTAGTAATCTGATGGTTATGGGCCCATGGTCACATGGAGGGTGGACCAGAAATGACGGTGACCGGTTAGGGGAAATCAGGGTTAACAGTACCCTTGCATCAGAATTTTATCAGAAGAATGTTGAGCTTCCGTTTTTCGAGCATTTTCTGAAAGGAAAAGGAAACTGGGCTATGCCCGAAGCCCTGGTCTTTGACACCGGGCTTTGCCGTTGGGATTCACTTACTTCGTGGCCCCCGACTGATGTTATCGCTAAAACCCTTTTCCTGGGTCCGGGCAATTATCTGGGAGAGGTTGTTAAATCCATCGGCAAAAACAACTCCTTTGATGAATTCATCAGCGATCCCGCAATGCCGGTTCCACATACCGGTAAAATGGTAACTGGATGGGATTCTGGCTTCATGACTGCTGATCAGCGATTTGCGGCACGCAGGTCTGATGTCCTTCATTATCAAACAGAACCGCTCAAAGAAGACATGTCGGTCGTCGGTGAAATTGAAGTGGAACTCGCCGTATCAACAACCGGAACCGATGCCGACTGGTTTGTGAAGATAATCGATGTTTACCCTGATAATGAGCCGGACTTTGAAGGCATCTCAAAAACAACCCATATGTCGGGATATCAATCCCTGGTACGCCTCGGAGTCATGCGCGGAAAATTCAGAAATAGTTTTGACAAGCCTGAGCCGTTTGTGCCAGGAAAGATTACCGGGATAAAATTCAATCTGGATGACATATGCCATACTTTTAAGAAAGGGCATAGCCTGATGGTTCAGGTGCAGAGCACGTGCTTTCCACTGTTCGATATCAATCCGCAGAAATATACCGATATCTACCGGGCGGATGCGAGTGATTTTCAGAAGTCGACCCACCGGGTTTATTTCGATGCGGAGAACCAGTCAAAAATCAGCATAAACATCCACCTGCCTGCCTATAACGTTTTCACGGTGATGGAAATGGTCACGAACATAGGCAAAACTCAACTTTGGCCAAACTTCCTCCCGTCAGAAATTCCTGTCCTGGTATTTGACAGCATCGACACATGGCTCTTCCATTCACAGGTGATGCCTGATGGTTTTTCAGTGGTTCCGGAACATCCGAATGCGTATCGGTTTTCAGGGCAACATCCACTTGTGCGGGGAAATTCCATTGTCAGAATGGGCGACACCTGGGTTGCTACCAGCGTATTCAGCAGTTATGCCCGAAGAACGGGTGAGAAATACAGTGCAAAGGATCTGGCCGGAATTATCATTCATGAACAGTTTCACATATTTTCACGCAACAGGCACCCTCGCTGGGTACCGAATGACGGACTTCTGCTCCTGTACCCGGCAGAAACTCAGGATGCCCTGTTCCTGCGACGCATTGAAAAAGAGGCATTCAAACGGGCCGTCACTTCAGAGAAACCGGAGGATATCTGCGGATGGGTCAGGGAAGGGCTGAAATACCGCGACCAGCGAATGAGCAGCCTGCCTCCGGTTTTCAGGCTGTACGAGCCGGAGCTCCAGCGAACGGAAGGATTATCGGATTACATCGAAAAAACTGCCCGGGGACTCGATCCGCTGAATGCATCTGAAATAACCGATGGGATTGCCCCGGCGGGCGTGCGGGATCTGGGCTATGTCGAGGGCCGCTGGATCGCCATGATCCTCGATAAGATCAACCCCGGGTGGAAAACGATTCTGGAAGCAAGTGATTCCCTTTACCTGGAAAACATCCTGAAAAATGTGGTCAGTGATTTACCCTGTGAGTCTAAAAGCCTCTCAAGTACAGACATTGAAAAAATTAAAACTGAAACCCATAGTGACTTGCTGCATTGGCGGGAAAAACAAAAAAGAGAAATTGAACAATTCGATACATTGCCCGGTTTCCGGATTGAGATCAACGCTTCCTCAAAACCACTGAACATCTGGATATTTGAGCCTTTAGAAATCGAAATTCTTGATGATCGCAGCGTATTTCACCGGGTAATCTTTTCGGCCGGAAATGAAGCGGGATCGCTCCGGATCCTGAATCTTCCCAGCATTACGGGATTTGACAACTCACTTCGGGTAACCAGCATGCAAATACATGGATTATCGAAAGGACCGGAAATTAATGAAAAGGAGAAAACCGTGAAGCTTAAAGATGGGAGCAGCACATTGGATTTGAAATATTCCCGGATTACCGTAAGTGGCTCCTTGTATAAAGTTGAACTTTAATGTGTCATGGCTACTGGTGAAAACGCTAAATCTGATCAAATATTCTGGAAAAATGAAAAGAATACTATCGACAATTGCAACAGCAGCACTTTTAATTATCACGGGAGCAGCACAGGCACAGGAGATCTTTAATGCAATTAAAAATAATGATACTGCAAAAGTCAAGCTGTTGATAGGGAATGACAAATCCCTTTTGAAATCGAGTGACCTGGCCGGGAATAGTCCCCTGCACTTCGCTGCCTATAGAGGTTATGCCGATATCACGGATTACCTTTTATCAGAGGGAGCCGATATTGAATGCATCAACAACATGGGATATACCCCATTGGGAATGATCGCACGATCGGAAGGTCAGTTTGAGACCGCCCGGCTACTGATTGAGAAAGACGCCAACATAAATGCGAAGGATCCACTGGGGCAAACTCCGCTGAACAATGCAGCGATGTACAATGTTGATAACAGAATCATTGACCTGTTACTCGGGCACAAAGCGGAGATTGATACTACACGTGAGTCTTTGGGGGATATGCTCGCTTCTGCTTGCCAAAGAGGGCATTTAGAATTATTCAGGTTCATTGAAAAACTAGGTGGAGACAGTTTGTTCGGGAACGAAACCACCGATCGCATTTTTATGCGAAATGCCATAGCCGGAGGCTCCCTGAACATTGTAAAAATACTTCAGGACAAGGATATAAAAATCGACCTGTCTGCAAACTACTATGGCTTTACGCCATTACACAGTGCCGCCGCCAATGCAAATGCACCGGAAATGATTGAATTTCTGGTCAGGAACGGTGCAGACATCAATGCCCGAACCCTGGATGGACGGTCGGCTTACAATATAGCCGATGCCAATAGCAACAGAAAAGTTGTTGAAATCATCCTGAAACTGGGCGGGAATGCAGAGCCCCAGAAATTTCCGGTACTTACAGATCCGTATCTTGGTCAGACGCCCCCGGGGAATGAACCAAAGAGGTTTGCACCCGGAATTATTTTTTCTGACCACGGAACCGTCACCATCTCACCCGATGGACAGGAAATATACTGGGGAACCGGCACGTCCATTATGATGACACAGATCAAAGATGGCCGATGGACTAAACCCGATTATGCTTCTTTCAGCGGTCCCAGTGATATCACTTTCTATGATGATGTTCCATGTGTTTCTCCCGATAACAGGAAGCTCTTTTTTACATCAAAAAGGCCGTTGGGTGAGGACCACACAGGGAAAGAGAATATCTGGCTGGTTGAAAGGACGGGTGAAGGATGGTCCGAGCCGATGCCTGTCAGTGACAATATCAACCGGATGAGCCTGCACTGGCAGGTTTCGGTTTCCAGTTCGGGTAATTTATACTTCGCAGGAAGTCGGGAGGATAGTTATGGAGCCACTGATATCTATTGTTCCCGGTTGGTGAACGGTGAGTATGCCGAACCCATGAACATGGGTCCGGTTATCAATTCCGAATCTGGTGAATCGATGCCCTTTATAGCTCCTGATGAATCCTATATGCTCTTTTACAGAGTCGTTATGCAAAGAGGCGCACTGTACATCTGCTTTAAAGCTAAAAACGGCCAATGGATGCAGCCTCAAAAGATGGATCAGGTTTCAGCCTACGTTGGTGCATTTGTATCAGCTGACTGCAAATATCTTTTCTACGATACCCGATGGATTTCTGCAGAATGCATAGAAGAATTGAGGCTAAGGGAGAGACTATGAAAACATCTAAATTTATCTCACTAATAGTCTCAGGCTTAATTCAAAGCACTTTTTTGTTTTGCCAGAACAATCCTAAGGATTTCCCAATCCTAAAAGGACCTTATCTTGGACAGACACTCCCTGGGAAAGTACCGTTGCGCTTTGCTCCGGATCTCATTGATGGCGAAGCGCATGAATCCCCATCATTCTTCCCTGATGGAAAGGAATTTGTCATTAACGTGATGGGTGGTACCACCCAATTAATGTTTTTTACCATGACCGGGGAAACCTGGTCGCTCCATACTCCTCCTTTTGAAATGCCAAAATACCTGAACGGTATATTCATTTCACCTGACGGGCAAAAAATCTACATGCTGGCATATGAAGACAATCGGGAAAACTTCTATGTAATCAATAAAAATAGCAATGAATGGATGAAGCCAAAATCATTGGGACCTGATGTAAATTCATTGACCCCTCATTGGTCCTTTTCTGTTGCAACCAATCAGAATCTCTATTTTGGTGCACAAGGCAGCCTTTACGTTTCCCGCTTCGATGGAGGAAAACATTCCAGTCCGGAAAAACTGCCTTCTCCCGTGAATGGGAGCAGTCAGGAAAGTACCCCTTACATCGCTCCTGATGAAAGTTATATACTATTTAGCAAGGACGAAACGGCCGGTGCAGCAACGACCGGATTGCCTTTTAAAGACCTTTTCATTAGTTACCGGCTGAATACCACATCCTGGTCGGATCCGGTAAATGTGGGAACAGAGATTAACACCCCCAACGCGCATGAGATGTGCCCCATGGTATCTCCCGACGGAAAATATTTTTTCTTCATTCGAAAGAATAAGGCTAGTGATTTTCAAATTTATTGGGTCAAAGCTGATTTTATTCAAAAGCTCAAAACAGAATTATGAAACTATTTAAATCTATTGGATCTTTAGCATTTCTGCTGCTTGTAGCGGCAACATTGCACGCACAGGCAATATTCGAAGCTATTAATACCAACGATCTTTCAAAAGTAAGTGCGCTTATTGAAAAGGACCCAGCCATAATTAGTTTAAAGGATAATCTGGGAAATACTCCGTTGCACAATGCCGCCATTAAGGGTTCGGTTGCCATGGCTGAAATCCTTTTAGCAAAAGGGGCGGATATAAATGCGGTAAACACACGCATGAATATCCCGCTCGTTGAAGCCATAATAAATCAGCGGGAGGAGGTTTCCCGGTTACTGATCGAAAGGGGATCCGATCTTAAAAAGCGCACTCTTACAGGTGATACGCCGCTTCATTATGCGGTGCGCAAGAGTTCTGTTTCCATTGTCAGTTTATTGATCGAAAAGGGCGCAGATATTGAGAGCAAAAATGATACCCAGATGACCCCATTATACCTGGCATCCGGACTGCAGGCAAATGTTGAGATTATTAAGCTGCTGATTGAAAAAGGCGCCAATGTTAACAACCGGGGTGAAAAGATGGCTCTGGGAGACTTCCCTCTAAATTATGCTGCTGATAATGGCCCGGAGGAAACGGTGAATTTCTTGCTGGATCACGGAGCTGATTTCGACACAGCCAACGGACAGGCCTGGAGGATGATTTCGACAGCTTCCAGCCGCGGTTTCGATCGCCTTTTTAAGGCGGTTGCCGGGAAATGCGGAGAAACTCTTTTCAGCAATGAAACCAACAATAAAAGGTTAATGCGGACAGCCCAGAGTGGTGGTTCACTGGAAATTGTCAAGATACTGCTATCAAAGAATATCCCGCTCGACCTGACTCCCAATATTAGCGGCTGGACCAGTCTCCATTACGCTGCAGCCAGAAACAACCCCGCCATGATGGAGTTTCTGGTTCATGAAGGCGCCGATATTAATGCAAGAACGAACGATGGAAAATCGGCATACAATATAGCTGAAGAATGGGGTTATAAAGAACTTCTACCCTTGATCCTGAAACTAGGGGGAACTTCAGAGCCACAAAAATTTCCCATTCTGCAGGGCCCATATCTGGGCCAACAGCCGCCCGGGAACGAAATGAAAAGATTTGCACCGGGAATCGTAGAATCCGATCATTGTTCCGTGTGTACTTCACCGGATGGAAATGAAATGTACTGGAGTTCCGGTCCAAACATCATGATGACAAAGATTGTAAACGGCAAATGGACAAAACCTGAAGTGGCTTCGTTCAGCGGACAGGGAACCGGTGAGTTTTTCGACGATGTTCCCTTTATATCCCCGGATAATAAGAAGCTGTTCTTTACCTCACGAAGGGCAATGGGCATATCGTCAAATAAAGAGAACATATGGTATGTTGAAAGATTACCGGATGGCTGGTCTGAACCGAAACCAATTAACAATGAAGTAAATGCATTTGCTATGCATTGGCAGATCTCCGTTACAAAGTCAGGCACACTCTATTTCGGAGGAATCGGAGCCGATGGGTATGGTGCCGGAGATATCTATTATTCAAAATTTGTTGATGGAGCCTACACAAAGCCGGTAAACCTTGGCGCACCAATTAATACCGCCGTTCATGAAATTCAACCATTTATCGATCCTGATGAATCCTATATTCTTTATTGCAAGGTGGATGCCGGCCAACCTGTACCCTATATCAGTTTTCGGTCACAAGAGGGTCAGTGGCTTACACCCATTTGCATTGAGGAATATGTAGGAAGAAATGGATGCCTGATTGTTTCGCCTGATGGGAAATACATTTTTGCCCAGCGCGGCTGGTGGACTGAAGCAAAATTCATTGAAAAGTTAAAGCCCGAAAAATCGGATAAATAACAAAAAAATGAAAAGGATTGCATTTTTTGTGACAAGTATCCTGATTTGTAGTGCCACCGCTATAGCACAGAATCCGGGATTCGTCCTCAAGGGCAAGGTTTTCGATTCAAAAACCAATGCTCCTGTTGCCAATGTGAGCATTTATCTGAACGAATCCTTTACGGGAACAACAACGGATGCAAAAGGAGCCTACCAGCTCAGGATTCCGTCGACGCCGGCCATCCTGGTGTTTTCCTGTGTTGGCTACACACGCCGCTATTTCACCTTCACCACCGCCCAGAAATCTGACTTCAACGTGCCGCTTGACCCGTCACTTCATGAAATCCCGGAGGTCCTGATTACGGCTAAACGAACACCCGTAAGTATTTCCGATGAGCAGGATCTCTATGTTACGGATTATGATTTTTACGATAGCCACATCCTGCTGCTCGGCCATCCGGGAAAACGGAGTGTTGAAACCCTGCTGGTCTTGATGGACCGCCAGGGGAAAAGAATCCTGAAAAAGGAGATCCGGAAAGGTGAAAACCTCTATCGCGACCCCTTCAACAACCTCCACTTGCTGACAGCGGACACAGCCTATCAGATATTTTATGACGGGAAGGATATTCAGCTTCTGTATCCCAGCAACAAGGAGAAATTCATGAATGCCTTTCCGGAATTTCTTGAGATTTATCATAATAAGATTCTGCTGAGACAGTATGCCTTTGAAGACCAGGCCCTCATGTATTACTTCTATAACCCCGCAGATTCTTCAGCCCAGCGTTTCTGGGTAGAGGCCACCTCCGAAGTTTACAATAAAGTTGATGGATTGAGGAACAGGATCCCAATTACGCCGGATGGCAAAGGAACAAGCCGCTTCGACCTGTTCAATTCCGATGAACGGTTCATCAAAATGGCTTATTATTCACCCATTTTCTGCCCTTTGGAAATAATTAACGATACCATCTATATTTTCAATTTCACCAGGGGAGTCATTGAAACCTTTGGTTCCAGGGGATACCCCACTGACACACCTACGGCGATGAGCTTTCAGCGTGAAGACGGATGGCAGAAGAAACTCTATAATGACCAGACAACCGGAAAAATCTACACGGAATTCAAACGAAACGGAATCAGCGAACTGCGGGAAATCAATATTAAAACCGGTCAGCTGAAACCACGTGTAATCCGAATCCCTGATTTTGCATTTATTTCCAAGCTGATGGTGCAAGATGGATTTCTCTATTTCCTGTACGAGGAAAGGCTATTCCCTCATTTCATGCGACTTTACAGAATGGCTATATAAACTAATGAAAACCATGAATATGAAAAAAGCATCAGTCGTTTTGAAAAAAAAGTTACAACCTGTGTTAATTGTTGTACTTCTAAGTATTTTTTATTCTGATGGTTACGCCCAAAATATTTCACAATGGCATGGGGTAAACCGTGACGGCCAATACAACGAAACCAAGCTTTTGGATGTATGGGCGGCCAGTGGCCCGGAATTGCTGTGGGCTGTAGAGGGGATCGGCAAAGGTTATGCTGCGCCCACGTTAACAAAGGAAAGAATCTATATTAACGGTGAGACCGATACAACGAGTTACCTTTTTGCCTATGACCTGAAAGGCAACCTGTTGTGGAAAGTGGCAAACGGGAAGGAGTTTTATGGAAATGGCTTTTCTAGTCAGTTCCCGGGTGCGAGGTCAACGCCCACGGTTGTCGACAATTTGGTGTATTCCTGTTCAGGTAAAGGAAGGATCATATGTTGTGAGGCAACTTCAGGTAAACTTAAGTGGATGGTAGATATGGTTAAGGATTTTGACGGGTATGTAACAGAATTTGGTACCGCCGAATCCCTGGTAATGGATGATAAAAAGGTGTACTGCAATCCCGGCGGCCCATCGGCAAAGGTTGCTGCTCTCGACCGGTTAACCGGAAAGACGGTTTGGACCTCTGAAGCATTTAAGGACACCTCCTCATTATGTTCTCCGATTCTCATAAAGCTGCCCGCCCGTAAGATCCTGGTAACCTTTTCACGCCACTACCTGTTTGCCCTGGACTGTGAAAATGGATCGACACTCTGGAAATATAAACTGGAAGGATTTGAGGCAGAAGGTGACCATTGCAATACACCGGTCTATTACAAGGGAGGCATTTACTTCGTGTCAGGCGACCGCAATGGACAGGGAGCTTTCAGGCTGGATTTATCATCTGATGGAACGAGTATTAAGGAGGCCTGGACCAATCCGCAGATTAAAAACATCTTCGGTGGATTTGTCATGCTCGACGACCATTTGTTCACCACAGTCCGCGGCAACTACCTGAAATCTTTGGAATCAGAAAAGGGAATTGTGGCAGATTCATTAAAGGTGAGTAACGGCGGCCTGATTTTCGGCGATAACAAATTCATTTGTTACGGCAACAACGGAGACCTGTCGTTAGTCACCTACGATAAAGGTAAGATGGCAGTGAGCAGCAAATTTAAAATCGACAAGGGAACCCAGCAGCATTTTTCTCACCCGGTGCTGGCCAATGGGATCATGTACATCAGGCATGGCAATGCATTAATGGCTTATAAAATCAATTAAAATGAAAAGAATGATCTCTTCAGTACGGTCTGATACGTTTATCCTTTCCCTTTTCGTACTGCTAATTTCACTAGATCAGATCTTTGCACAACAAAAGCCAGACACCTCATATTATTACCAGATAAACCAATGCGCATATTTTTCGGGAAAAGGCCCATTGATATTGATCGATGAGGCGCACAGCAATTTCCACACCAAGGATGGAGGGTTTTTCGCTTTCAGCAAACTTCTCGAACAGGATGGTTATCAGGTTAAAGGGTTGAAAGAGCCCCTTTCAGAGGCAGATTTGTTGAGGGATTGTAAACTATTGGTGATTGCTAATCCGCTCCACACCTCCAACAGAGATAACTGGATCCTTCCAAACCCTTCAGCCTTTACAACAAAGGAGATCGGGGTAATTGAACAATGGGTGAAAAATGGTGGAAGATTATTGCTGATCGCCGATCACATGCCTTTTGCAGGCGCTGCGGGTGATCTGGGAAAGGCCTTTGGTTTTACTTTCGTTAACGGTTTCGCATTTACGGGCGAAAACTCCTGGCCGCCTTCCGTTTTCTCAACTGAAAATGGAACCCTAAAAAAAACACCCGTAACGAATGGGTTGAATGCCCGGGAGGAAATTTCGAGTGTGTCAACGTTTACCGGTTCAGCATTTAAATCTCCTGAAGGCTCAATAAACATTCTTTGTTTCTCTCCTGAACATTATGCCTTAATACCTGATACTGCCTGGGTTTTCAGCAACAAAACACAAAGGCTGAAACTTGATGGTTTTTGTCAGGGTGCTGTTCTGAACCATGGCAAAGGTAAAGTTGCCGTTTTCGGAGAAGCTGCCATGTTTACGGCACAGATCGTCAACGGAAACATGAAAGTTGGTTTCAATTCGGAAGACGCACAACAAAACGCACAATTTATTCTCAACCTGATTCATTGGCTGGATGGATTGAATGAATATTAAAGTTCTGTAAAATGAAAACACTAAAATCGATATTAGCAATTGCAGCACTGATACTGTTCACAGGAACAATCAATGCACAGAATAGCAATAATCTGATAAGCCATGACAATTTGGTTGAAGATACCCGTCAACTGGCCAGATATATTGAAGAATCTCACCCCGAACCCTATCAGAATTTTGGTAGCAAAATCTCTTTTAACCGGGATTTACAAGGAGTATTGCTTTCTATTTCTCCTGCCGGCATGACCAAAAGCGAATACTACAAAATAATAATGCCTTTCGTTGCAAGAATTGGCGATATGCACACCGGACTTATCAATAGTGGAACCGCAAAACCAAATTCTCCAGGATTGCCTCTTCAGTTCAAAATTGTCGGGGAAGATCTCGTCGTTACTGGTGTTTCATCAGATAAGGATAAACCACTTCTTGGCAGCAGGCTCCAGTCAGTCGAAGGGATTCCTATAAGCGGTCTAAGAACCCGCCAAACCAGATTGAGAGGAATTGAAAATGAGTATGGGGAACTTGTCTTTCTCACCATCAGCCTAAAAACGGTGAACGGAATTAAGAACCTGATTCCGGAATGGAACAATCCCGAAAAGATAGCTACGGTGCTAAAATTGACCTCAGGAAAAAACATGGCTGTCAGCTTTCAGATGGGAGCAGCGCCAGTTGAGAATCAATTATCATTTACGTCTAAAATAAAAAAGCCATCCATGGAATTATCAGATGTGGCATTTAGTTTTTTGGATGACCGTAAAGAGAATGCCCTTTTGATTATTTCCAATATGGAAAGGTACCGGGAGGCAAGTGAATCCTGGTTTTCAAACGGAATGAAAGAAGCAGCAGAGTTAACCGGAATTGCCTATCAATACTTTAATAAAGCAGATGCGCCAGCGGATAAGGATTTGCTGCTAAAGGGAATCCCTTCTGCAACTGAAACCTTTATGGCATTAGTTGATGAAATGAAAAACTCCCATACAAAGAACCTGATCGTTGACCTAAGGGAAAATACCGGTGGGCATTCTATGATGAAAGAGATGCTTGTCTATTTTCTTTTTGGAAAAAAAGGGTTGATTAAAATGAATCAGGGTTATCAGGTAATAAAATACTCCGATTTATATTTTGAGAATTATTCCTCCGACAGCCTTCCTTTAATTAACAACCGACAACCTCTTATCCTGAAAAAGGATGACTATGATTTTAGCAGCGAAAGAGCTTATAAGGACAACTTTTCCGACTTGAGTGAAATTGAAGCGGAGCTGCTGAAATCCTCAACATTCTGGAATGTTTACAAGACGGGGCGTTTCGACAATCCCCAGATTAATCTTGAGAATATTATCGTTCTCTGCTCCCCTTTCACAACAAGTTCCGGGTTTAATTTACTAACCGCTCTTACTGAAAAGGGAGCTGTGGTTGCAGGCACTCCTTCTGCTCAGCCGGGAAATAATTTTGGTGACGTATTATTCTTTCAACTGAAGAATTCGGAAATCAGGGGTTATGTTTCTTATAAACAGAACATTACCTTCCCCAATGATCCTGTCAAAGGAAAGTGCCTGGTGCCAGACTATGTATTAACCTATGAAAAATTTGCTGAATACAACTTTGATCCGGAAGCTGAGATCATTTTTGCACAGGAAATTTTAAAAACTCCAAGGATAAAATAAAATATGGTACCCAAAACACCTATAAACAGCCTGAAAATCCTGATTGTGCTTCCCCTTTCATTCTTCTGTATTTCCCTTGTGTACTGCCAGTATAATCCAGAAGACAAGAAGGTTGACTCACGGATTTATTCGAAATCGCAACTTGAAGAGTTGATGAAAAGGCCGGCCTGTCTTGAAGGTTACCAGTCAAACCAATCGGGCCCGCTGTCTAGGATTGATGCCAAAGATGGCGAAAAGAGCGACAGCACCTTTACGGTTGAAAAGATCAAAATCCCCAGCGACGGACTGATGATTACCGGCTGGCTTTACCTTCCGCTGGGGGAAGGGAAGTTCCCGCTGATCGTTCTCACCAACGGAGGAGGTGATGGCACACGCCAGATTAAATCCCTTTCAGACTGGATTGCTCCGATCCTGGCCCATTGTGGGTATGCCGCGTTTGTTCATGACAAAAGGGGAACCGGTGAATCAGAAGGGGTCTTTGTTGCCTCAACGTATGAAGATTTCATCCAGGATGCCGGTAATTGCACCAAATGGTTATCGAAGCACCCAAGGATCAACTCCGATAAGATAGGGATCATGGGAGGCAGTGAGGGGGGGCTTATTGCGGTATCCGCCGCCTGCCGGTATCCTGAAATCAAATTCGTAATAAGTTATGCCGGAACTGTCGTTACCGGGATAGAGGACCGATTGAACGCTCAACTGAACGGAATGATTGATAGTGGAGTTCTTAATGATACACTACTCCCCGTTATTAAGCCCCTGTGGGAAAAGTCTTTCAGGGCCTGGGCATCCCATGATCCGGCAGAGCATCAGAAAGTTGATTTGATGATCGATCAATGGAGAGAACACTACAATCGTCAGTTGCTGCCCTACAAGAATAGAGAAATGGATAGCATTCCGGCTTTCAGCCTGATTCTCCCTACCTGGAATTCGATCGGCTTTGATTACCTGACTGAACTGGAATCCTTTACAAAGCCATGGCTGTCCATTTTCGGGGAAGTGGACCGGGTGGTACCCACCCAGGCCAGCGTCCGCAATATCGGGAAGTTCATGGGAAAAAGCGGCAATACCAAGTATTCCATTGCCGTAATACCCCGATGCGGTCATGCACCGGTAGATACCGAAACCCACAGGCTGGTCCGGATTGATAACCTGTTGCTTAACTGGTTGAACCAAAACGTTTCTCCATTGAAATGCGTCCAACAATGCGCCGTTACTTACATAGCAAATGAAGGCTTCCTGATTGAAACAGCAAATCACAAAATCCTGGTTGATGCACTATTCGGAAATATCCAGGGTAATTGGTGCGATCAGCCCGGCGATTCGATTACCAACCTGATGCTCAAAGGACTTCCTCCTTTCGATAATATTGATGTGGTCCTGGTAACCCATAAGCATAGCGATCATTTCAACGAAGCCATGGTTGCCAGTTTCCTGAGTAATAACCGGAAATCGATTCTGGTTTGTCCGGATCAGGTAAATGACCTGCTCAGGAAAAATACCGCTTATTCGAAGATCTCTGACAGAATTCACTCGCTGAAATCAGACCCGATATTCGATAATTTATTGGTTATCAATGGGATAAACCTCGGAATCATGAGGTTTAACCATGGCTCCTGGTTTGAGACAGATTCCATTACCGGGGAAAAGGTTGATTTACACAGTGGCGTTGAGAACTTCGGATACTTAATTAAAACCGACGGGTTTACACTATTCCACTCAGGGGATGGTTCTCCGGCCAACAAAGATCTTTACAAACGGTATGGTTTCGGTAACAAAGAGCTGGACGTTGCATTCATGGACCGGGTTTTTCTCCGACGCGAGGGCCAGGACCTGCTAAATGAATACATCCATACCAGGAACCTCATCTTTATGCACATAGAACCCGGGAAAGCAGAATACTATCAATCGGTGATTAAAAGCGTTCCGGAAATGTTCGTTTTTACCCGTCCGATGGAAAAAAAGGTGTTCATCCATCACTATAATCAAAGTTTTGCCACAAGCGACAAGGATAAGCGTGCCATCGAAGAATACTTGAAAAGGATCCCAAGTACAAAGGATTTCCTGGCTAAAAATCATAGGCGAAACAAGCTTGACAGACCTGGTCTTTGTCTCAACCTCATCGGAGTGAAGCCCGGAATGAAAATTGGTGAAGCCGGTGCAGGTGCGGGTTATTTCACTTTCTTTTTATCAAAAAAAGTTGGGAAAAGTGGGGTGATCTATGCAAATGACAATGACAAATTTGTACTGGCAGCATTGGAGCATTATGCAACGGAATCGCGACAATTGAAAAACATTGTCACTGTTTTGGGAAACGATACCGATCCTCTGTTCCCCGTTCTGGACCTTGATATGATTGTTGTATACGGTAGCTTTCATGATTTCACGGAGCGGAAGATCTGGTTGGATAATGCCTTCCGGTATTTGAAACCGGGAGGAACATTGGCCATCATTGATGGTTATTATCCTGAGCATGGCGCATTAACAAAAGAGTTGGTCGAGGACTTGTGCCGCCAAGCCGGATTCAGGAATGTGCTTCACAAGGATTTGAGCATAATCAAGAAGGATCGGTCCCAGCATGTTCAGGTTTTTCTCAAAAGTCCCCGGGAAAGCAAATAGAAAAGTGGGACTCACCCCTTTAACTCACTGTTAACCTGATATTAACACCGGCTCTATGGCAATCTTCCTATTTTTGGGTATCAATTAAACCCTACAACCATGAAGCGAAATATTAAAAATTTTTTTTCAATTCCCATTCTTATATGTATCTCATTCTTAGTGGGATTTAGCGCATGCCAGAAGTACCAATCGATCAGGATCGATTTAACTCTTAATGACAAGGAGCCCTATACTTTCGGTTGGGCTATCGACTTTGACTCTACCGTAATTCTACCGTCATCCGGGGAGGAAATAAAGGCCGGACTCGCTTCCAGCGGGGTACTGATCGCCTACAGAGAAAAGGCCGACCTGGATTCTTGTCTTGAATGTTGGATTGACAAAAATCGGGATGGTAACCTCGGGGATGAACTCCCGTTAACCATCAAAATGGATGAGTTAAGTGACAAGATCCTAATTCGCAACCGGGATTTAAAGTCGGGCAAATTCCTTCCTTATGTCATTGACTGTCATGGAAATCAGTCGCATCCCTCAATCTTTTTGAAGCCGCACTATACCTTTGATGGATTGAGCTATTTAGAAAAGGATACCATTAAATTCCGACTGTATGACACCAATGCAGATGGGATTTTCAGTACAGCTGATGCCAGAAGGGGTTTTAATCTGTTTGTTGAGAGAACGGCAAACGATGCCGGATTATATGCCTCGGATGAAATTTTTTCCTTATCCGATCGGAACTATCTAATTGATAGTCTGGCTCCTGATGGCTCCTTCCTACTATTTAAGCCCACAGCACTTCAACCCATCCAAATCGGTGAAAAAGTACCTTCATTCAATATTCAGTTGTTAGACGGGAAGAATCTGACGCACAAGAGTATCCGGGGGAAATGGATTATGTTGGATTTTTTCGGAAACACAAGGTCAAATAGGTTTAAGAAACTAATTGCCGAACAAATCGAATTCAATGACAGAAACCATGATACCATACGATTTATCAGCATCTCATGTGATCATTCCTCACGGCGAAAAGAAAACATTGAAGGCTTAACCGCATTAGGCCAGACTTGGGAACAGGCGTTCATTAATGTTGACAGTTCAACAATCTGGAAGGTTTTCGGATCTTTGAAAGGTCACCATCTGAACTTTCCGTTGAGGGTCCTGATCAATCCCTCAGGTCTCGTTGTTGCTGCCGGGCGGGAAATGAATAAAACCTTTGTTGGTCAGATCGCACCTGATTTTATGGAAAATAATCCGGCAGGTAATCCGATTTCACTGAGCAATTTACGAGGAAAGTATGTTCTTCTCGATTTTTGGGCCTCATGGTGCCGTCCTTGCAAAGCCGAATTGCCTTATCTCAGACAATCCTACATCAATTATGAATCACAAGGATTGCAAATCCTGACCGTTTCATTGGATTCCGACCGTGAAAGCTGGATAAACGGCATAAAATCGGATTCCATGAGTTGGCCACAGGTTTCCGACTTAAAGGGTTGGGATAGTCAAATTGCCAACCGATACGGAGTCATATCCATCCCGGCCAATGTATTAATTAATCCGAATGGCGTTATCATTCAGAAAAATCTGAAGGGGAAGGAAATACTCGAAGTATTGATGAAAACCTTTGGGAAATGAAACAAAGGGAGCAGCTCAGTATTTCTCACTCTCCACGCTAAACTTTTTCGGCAATTATTGTCTGAAAAAACTCATTTGCCGGTTGATCCTTTTCCGAAGCGGATTTGACCCATTTTTGGCTTAAGGGTTTTTGCAAAGAGACTGATCTTTGTCGGGATTAATTCTCAAAAAAATGAAAATTAAACCACTTCGATTCTGGCCTTCATTGCCTTTTTTTGCAATTCCCTCTGCAATTGCCGCTATTGGTGTATATGTAGTCATGCAGCGATTGCATGAGCATGGAGTCAACAATTTCGTTAATTTTTATCTGTCCATGATCCTTCCCCTGGCGCTGATGCTCATAGCAGCATTGATCGCCTTTAAAATGGAGGGTAATCCCTGGAACTGGAAAACAGTAGCAGAAAGATTCCGGCTTAAAAGAATGACAAAAAAAGACTGGATCTATACCGTCCTATTATTTATTGTCCAAATAATTCTGTATGCCGGGCTTTCATTTACTGCAAAATGGCTGATTCAATTCGACTTATTTGCGCCCCCGGAGTTCCTGGTACCTGCCGTTGACCCCAGATTAGAACAGGGAATATTAATTGACTCTTTTATGGGAGTTCCCCTAAAGGGTCAGTGGTGGATTGCCATCATCTATTTCATCGCATTACTATTTAACATTTTTGGCGAGGAATTCTGGTGGCGAGGATACATCTTTCCCAGACAAGAGTTGGCTTTTAAGAAATGGACCTGGGTGGTCCATGGTTCCCTTTGGGGATTGTTCCATATCTTCTGGAAGTGGAACCTGATTGTACTGATCCCCTCATGCCTGGTTGTTTCCTACGTTATATATAAGCGGAAGAATACAACAATCGGGATCATTTCCCATATGGCATTTAACAGCATCCCCCTGATCGGAATAATAATCGGAATTATTGGATAGAATTAAACCACATAGATATTTAATTCAAGCGCCATGAAAACAGATGTCCGCGATGTTGCCGAAACTGCCTTTCTTACTTTGTATTGCCACTCCATTGATGCAAAATCGAAAGAGCCAATATTAAATGATAAGAGTTCCATTAAGACGGTGCAATACTTGAATACCGAATTATCAAAATCCGGCAAGTTATTGCACAAAAGATTTGTTGCGGGGAAAATCACGGATAAATTAGTGGTACACACCGCAATCCGGGCAAAAAAATATGACCAATACGTCCTGGATTTTATCCGAAAATATCCGACAGCAACCGTTGTTAATATTGGGTGTGGCCTCGACAATCGTTTTGAAAGAGTGAATAATGGTAAAATCGAGTTCTATGATCTGGATCTACCTGACATAATCGATATCAAAAAGCACCTATTTAATGAAACCCCGCATTACCATTACATTTCTCAATCGGTCTTCGACTTCTCCTGGATGGAAAAAATTAAGAAAAATGACATCCTGTTTTTAGCAGAAGGTGTTTTTATGTATTGTCAGGAGGCAGACGTAAAGTCTTTGTTTTTAAAGCTGCAAAACGCATTTCCCGGCTCAGAGATGGTTTGCGAAGTATTTAATTCTATATGGTTAAAGGGTTGGCTGAAAAAAATCATGGCATTTAAAATGCAGAAGGAATTTCATCTTGGCAAGGAGGCTTCCTTTCATTGTGGAATCCGGACAAGCGGTGAAATTGAGACCTGGAATACTGGATTAAAACTGCTTGATGACTGGTCCTACTTTGACAGCAATGAAAAAAAACTCGGAATGCTGAAATTGCTTGGCAAGATCGAGCTATTTAGAAAGACCCAGTGGACGGTACATTACCAACTGGGAACATACGAAGGATAGGAATTGAAAATATGAAAATTTCGATCCTTTGGCTCTTCATTATAACGGTGAGTTGTTCGACGACATCAAAAATCGTTGATAGCCAAACACCCAATAATACAATTTCATCATTGGAATCTATTTTACTAAATGGTGTTAAACAAAGCCTGCTCATCAGAAGCTATAATATTAAGAATCCGGTGATTCTATATATCCATGGAGGACCGGGTTCCCCAGAAATGCCTCTGATCAGGTATTTTAACAAACAATTGGAACAACATTTTACGGTTGTTTGCTGGGAACAACGGGGGGCAGGCAAGTCGTTCAACCGGAGTGTGCCAGCCAGCACGTTTACAATCGCGCAATTTGTTGATGACGGATATGAATTATCTAAGTATCTGGCAAAGCGCTTTAATCAGGAGAAGATATATATTATTGGACATTCCTGGGGCACTATTATTTCGACCCTTCTTGCAAGGAATCATCCTGAATTATTTTATGCTTATATCGGAGTCGGACAGGTTGTGAATGCAGAATTAAGTGAGAAACTATCCTACAAACTTGTTCTTGAAAAAGCCATTGAGTCAAATCACGCAAAAGCAATTAAAGAACTGCGTCAAATCAACACACCCGACTACCTGACCATTGATCATAACAATAAATGGCTTAAGCAATTAACCATAGAAAGAAAATGGGTAACATTCTTCGGAGGTAGTATCAGGAATCAGAATAATTACAATCAATTCCTTAGAATAATAATCAAATCACCTGAGTATTCAATTCCTGATATGATAAAATACGTCAGAGGCAGCAAATCTTCTTTATCATTGCTTTGGCCGGAAATAATGAAGACTGATTTTCTAAATTCCATTGTGCAATTCGAGATCCCCGTTTACTTTTTTCAAGGCATTTATGACTTCAACTGCCCGGCTGAATTGATTAATATTTATTACCCTAAGATTATAGCACCAAAAAAAGAATTGGTCCTATTTAATGAATCGGCCCATAATCCGGGATCTGAGGAAAATGAGAAGTTTAATGAAAAAGTGATCGAATTGTTTACAATTCAAAAATAGTACTGATGCGTTAATATTTAGAAGTTGAATAGTTCGCCTTGTTCTTTG
>CAZEKJ010000038.1:43231-56144 GCA_964512915.1 uncultured Porphyromonadaceae bacterium | reverse complement strand
GGGCATAAGGGCACAAGGGCACAAGGGCACAAGGGCACAGGGGCACAGGGGCAGTAAGGAAAGTAAAAAACGATTAGGGATTCTTCTCTCTTTTTACCTCCTACTAATTTTTGCCTTCTGCCTACTGTCTTCTGCCCTATTTTTCTGCCCGGGGTTTGGTCGTTGTTATTTGTAAAAAACCCTACCTTTAAGCAAATAACCTAACCCAATGAAAACATTCAGCATTTATCTGATTATCGGGCTTACTCTTTTTATGGCCGGCTGTAAAAAGGACCCCGTTGTTTTACCTGATGCCCTCACAACCGCAAAAGCCAATCTGGAGGCGGAGTTTGATGCCATTAACCAGGATTTGGCCACAGGTGTGGATTACGCGGTTTCCGTGGGGCTTGACACCACCCTGATCCGGGCTAAACTGCTCGAACTGGTGAACCGGCCATCGCTTGTTGAGGAGTTCTGCTTTGTTACCCCGGACGGGATTCTCAGCATGATTGAACCTTCAAAGTATTACTATTCCCAGGGCATTGATATCAGCGAACAGGATCACATCATCAAGTCCTATGACACCAAGAGCCCCGTGCTGAGCAAGGTATTCCGCGTAGTTGAAGGGTACGATGCGGCAGCGCTCATCCATCCTGTTGTTGAGTATAATACAATCAAGGGCGGGGTGGTTGTCGTTATTAAAACGGAAGAGCTGCTGGCCAGTGTGCTGGAACCGCTTCTCGTGGGAGCCGACTTCGAACTCTGGGTTATGGAAAAAGGAGGACGGACGCTCTGGGATCAGGATGACAGCGAAATCGGGCTAAACCTCTTTACGGATCCTGCTTACAAGAATTTCCCCGAACTGATAACTGCAGCCGGACTTATCAATGATGAAGACAGCGGCACCACTACCTATTCCTTTTACAAAACCGGAACCACAACCACCGTTACCAAATTAACCTTCTGGACCACGGTTGAGGTGTATGGAACGGAGTGGAAGGTGGTTTGGGTGAAGGTGGAGTAGGTAGGAAGACTGTGAGACTGGAAGACTGTAAGACTGTAAGACTGAGAGACCAAGAGACCAAGAGACGGGAGACGGGAGACGGGAGTCGGGCAATCGTAAATTGTAAATCGTCAATCGTCAATCATCGGTCATCGGTCTTCTGTCGTCCGTATCGTGCTTTGGCGTAAACCAGGTAAAAGGTACCGATAATGTTTACTGCATAATTCAGCCAGAGCGGCCACTGGAAATCGCCGGATTTAATGTTTCCGGCAGCGATGTAGATAAAGGTCAGAAATACCCCCCCGGCCCACATCAGAAGGAAAGACCAGTTAAAACTTGACACGTCCTGTGTACGCCAGGTTTGCCAAACCTGAGGGATCACACCAATGCTCAGCACAATATTGCCGAGCCAGCCGATAAGTTCGAGTAGGTCCATATAGTTGCCAGTTAGAACCAGTTACCGGTTGCCGGTTACCAGTTGCCAGTTAATGCCAGAACTCTCATTACGTTCTCCAGACTCCAGACTCCAGACTCCCGTCTCTTGGTCTTTAAGTCTCTCAGTCTTATAGTCTCAAAGTCTTAAAGTCTCTCAGTCTTATAGTCTCAAAGTCTCTCAGTCTTTCTTCAACGTTCTCTGCCGTACCGTCTCAAACAGCAGCACGGCGGCGGCGGCCGAGACGTTGAGTGAGGCTATTTTTCCGAGCATCGGAATCCGGACCTCCTGATCGCACAGATCGAGCAGGGCCGGGCTGATGCCGGTATCCTCGGAGCCCATGACGAGAGCCATCGGGCTGCGGAAATCGGCTTCATAAAAGAGCAGGTCGGTTTTCTCGGTTGCACCGGTAACTTTAAGACCTGCGCTTTTCAGATATTTTACCGAGCGGATCAGATCGACTGTGCGGCATACCGGAATAATGCTGAGGGCCCCGGCCGAGGTCTTCATTGCATCCGGATTGATCTGGGCACTTCCTTTTTCCGGTATAAGGATGGCATCGGCCCCCGCAGCCTCGGCGGAACGTGCAATAGCGCCCATGTTCCTGACATCGGTAACTCCGTCGATGATCACCACCAGTGGATCCCTGCCCGACTCAAAAACCTGCGCAACAACTTCTTCTAGTGGAAGATAGGTTAGCAGTGCAGTGATCGCGATGATCCCCTGATGATTCTTGCGCGTTACACGGTTCAGCTTTTCAACCGGCACAAACTGATAGGGAATCCCGGCAGCCCTCACCATGTTGAGAACAGCATTAAACTGCTCTCCCTGTAATCCCTTGCGGATCAATATCCTCTCAATATTCCGGCCGGCCTCTACGGCCTCTTCCACAGGCCTCAGCCCGATAATAAAATCCTGTTGTTCTGTCATAAACTGAATATTTTTCCTTTTCTCCAGGAGTTCACCGCATTGCTCCAGAGCCCGCGGTAATCTTCCGATCTTTTTAACACAAAATCATACCCCCACCAGTGGTCTTCCGTGAGGTTAAACTCAAACTGCACATTCATCTCCGATTGGCTTCCCTCATAAACCCAGGTTTCCCGGGTTTCGGTCCGGGTAACCTGCGCCGGAGGACCGAATATCACGTAAATCATTCCCCGGTCCGTTTTCCAGCCTTGCTTCGATGAAGGAAAATAAAGGTTGGCAAAAACAACCCGGTTGTAATAGACCCTGATCAGGTCGCGGGCATTGGCATAGGTTTTCCCGGCGTTGATCCAGTAGTCATCCACGGCCTTCTTGTGATCGGGTACCGCAATCATTTTCTGATACTCCTCCCGGGTGGATATATACTGCAGCGGGGGCAGCATATCCTCCGGCAGGGTTATCTGAGGATAGTGATCACCGAACTGCGTGAGGCAAAGGCCACGAACTTTATCGGGATTAAAGTGAAAAACATACACTCCTTCACCGCCAAGCTTGTATTGAAGCTGGCTGGAGTAGGCCCGGGTGATTGTGGAATCCGGCAGCGGAACGTTATCGGGCTGTTCTCCGATAGAATAAGGGGGCAACGGCAGAATATTCCGCGGGGAGTAAACCGATATGAAAATCTTTTCTGATGGAGGATCTTCCCTTATGATACGGAAAGCTTCGCCGGGGTAATAAAAACTCTCAAAGGCGACATGATTTCCCGGTTGATTCAGCACCAGCCAGTTCTGCCGTGGTTCCTCTGAAAACCGGTCTACCCATACGAAATCCCTTGCCCCATACTGCCTGATTTCATCCTCAAGCGTTACATCGAGCAGATAGGTTTTCCCCTTCTCGGTCGGCACCTTCATCGACGCAATGATGGCATCACTTACCGATTCCCGGTTTATAACGAACGACTGTGTATCGCGCGCAGCAACCTCCTTTTTTGAGAATGAGCTGTAGAGTGTATAATGGACTTTTAAACGCGCCTGGTCGCGGACCGATGGATTGGCCTGGTTGAAGATAACTTCGCTTGCCAGGACCTTGAAAAACAGCATACTCTCGTTTGCTGAGGTATGATACACGGTGAATTGGGGATGGATGACACTTTTACCGGGATTGTATAGATTCAGGGGCTTGTCAGAGTCTGAGGATTTGCGGAGGGAGAGGCAGGATGAAATCACAAGAAAAAAGGCGAAAGGCGAAAGGCGAAAGAAAAAGATACAAAGATGAAAGAGGCGGCGCTTCATGGGGTCCAGGTTTTATATGGGTGAAGGGCCAGGTTCAGGTTGTAGAAACGGGGATCACCGGAGACTTCAGAGGCAACCCATCCGGGCCACTCCGGCTGTTCAGATTCATTTGCAAGCTCCACCTCTGCCAGGATGAGACCCTCATTATCGCCGAAAAACTCATCGACCTCCCAGGTATATCCTCTAAACTCCACCTTGTAACGGTGCTTATTGATAACAGCCGTTTTAACCATCTTCATGATTTCAGCTCCGTCTGCCATAGGGATCGCATACTCGAACTCCTCCCTGCTGATCCCCCTGGACTCTCCCTTTACGGTGAGGAAGGCCTGGGTTTCGGCAATGCGGATACGAACGGTGCAAGTGGGATCAACCGAGAGATAAGCCTGCTGGATCAAGGCGCCTTTTAAAGCATTGCGGAGCGGTGCCCACAACTCATTTATAACCCGATATTTGCGCTCAATCTCCATTATTTCAATGCAAGCTGCTTCAGATCCTGACCGGTGGGACCCTGAAAAACCCGGAGGTCAAATTCCGGCATGATGGCAAGAATATGGTCAAACAGGTCGGACTGAATGGATTCATAACTTTCCCAGTCCTTATCGGTGCAGAAAACATAAACTTCAAGAGGCACGCCCCGGTCGGTGGGCTGTAACTGCCTGACCATGAAAGTCATGTCCTGCTGAATCTTAGGATGGCTTCGCAGATACAGTTCAAGGTATTTCCTGAAAATCCCCAGGTTGGTGAGGTTGGACCCAAAGCCTGGAAGGGAGGGATCCGCGCCGTATTTCGCCTGATCAAGCGTGATCTGTGCGCGGCTGGTCTGAATATAATCCTTGAGCAAATTGATTTTTTCCAGATGATCCAGTTGCTCTTCGGTACAAAAATGAACAGAACCCATATCGACATTTACAAAACGCTTGATCCGTCTTCCGTTCGATTCTTCCATTCCACGCCAGTTCTGAACATGCTCTGAGATAAGGGAATACGTAGGCAAGGTGGTGATGGTTTTATCGAAATTCTCGATTTTTACCGTATTGACGGTTATTTCGAGAACGGTTCCATCGGCCCCGCGCGAAGGAATGGTTACCCAGTCACCAATCCTGACCAGGCGGTTCACCGATAATTGTATCGAGGCTACCAACCCCAGCAAGCTATCCCTGAATACCAGAACCAGCACGGCGACGAATGCACCTAAACCGGTGAAGAAGCCCTTAAGCTGGAAATTGAACAGGATGGATAATACCCATACAAAAGCAATGAGAATCAGGATGAACTGAACTACCTGAACGTAACCCTTGATTGGAATCCTGTCTGCGATATCCATCTTGTTAAAGACGGTATTGACTGCGCTGAGGGCTGAAATCAGGGTCGTTATGCCGATCACGATCATGTAAACGGAGACAATATCCTTGAAGAACTGAATCCAGCCATTCACAATCTTCCTTACAAGCTCATCCTGAACCTCAGCATAGATTCCGCCGAATACGCTGGGTATCATGTAAAAAACCACAACCGCCGGCACAAGGTGAGCCAGCCTTCTGAATACTCCTTTCTCAAGAAGGATATCGTCAAAGGTGGAGGTGGTTCTTTTCACCATCCTGTGGATAAACATCATCAGAATGCCCCGGGTGATCCGGTCGATGATGAATCCAATAAAAATCAGGACTGCCATCAGGATGGCAACGTGCAGGATCTGGCCCAGGGGACCGATTATCCCGATCGATGTCAGCCAGTTGGAGATGCGTTCAAAGAGTGTTTTCAGGCTTTCACCCATAGCTGTTGTAAAGTATTGGTTTTTCGCTTGCCAAAAATACAATGTAATTTACCTTTACTGTCCATAATTACAAAAAAACGGAACACATGAAGAAGTTTATTTTCCTGATCAGCCTCCTGGTCGCGGTAACCTCACAAGCTCAGGTTACCTATGAGGACTACTTTACCGACAATACCCTGCGGTTTGATTACAACCGTTGCGGCACTGCATCCACTGAGCAGGTCTTTTTTGAGCAGATGCGCCAGGAATCGAAATGGTCGGGTCCGAGAAATACCCTGATCGACCCGTTTGCCTGGGGAGAGTATAGAGTTGAAGTATATGATCAGGCTTCAAAAAAGCTTATTTACTCCAGGGGTTATGCCGGCCTTTACAGTGAATGGCAGACGACGGCCGAAGCGAAAAACATTTCCCGCTGCTTTTATGAGACCGTTCTGATTCCCTATCCCAAAAAACCGGTGACCCTTGTTTTGCTTAGCCGTGACAGGAAGACAAAGCTGAACAAGGTATTTGAATATGCGGTGGACCCGGCATCCTACTTCATCCGCAAAGAGGCCGGCCCTGTGTATAAATCCTCCAAGGTCCATGATTCCGGTGATCCTGCCGACAAAATCGATGTGGTTTTTATTCCCGACGGGTTTACAGCCGGAGAGATGGGCAAATTTCAGGAAGCCGTGAAGAAGTTCTCAAAAGGGCTGCTGGATACCCCTCCTTTTACAGCGAATTCAGACAAGTTCAACCTTTGGCTGGTTGAAGCACCCTCGGCCGAATCGGGAACCGACATTCCCGGCAAGGGAGTATACAGGGAGACGCTCCTCAACACCAGCTTCTATACCTTTGACAGTGAGCGATATAACATGACTTATGATATCAAATCGGTTCGGGATGTTGCAGCCAACACCCCCTATGACGTGATAGTGATCCTGGTGAATTCGGAAAAATACGGTGGCGGCGGGGTTTACAATTATTACGGTTGTTTCACCGCCTTCAATCCGCAATCGGTTGGGGTTTTCGTACATGAATTCGGACATTGCTTCACCTGGCTTGCAGATGAATATTACACCAGTGACGTGGCTTACAGCGATTATGTAGACATGACTGTGGAGCCCATCCAGCCCAACGTCACCAATCTTGTGGATTTCGGGAAAAAGTGGAAAAGCAATATAAAGGCGGGTACTCCTATACCTACCCCCAGAACCGCGGAGTATGAAGGAAAGCTCGGCGCCTATGAAGGGGGCTTATACACTTCAAAAGGCATCTACAGCCCGATGAACAAATGCAAGATGAACTGGCTGAATGATCCTTTTTGCCCGGTGTGCGTGAAGACGTTGGAGGGGATGATTGAGTACTATACGAAATAAGAGGTCGCTGCGCTCCTAAAAGGCCTCGCTGCGCTCGGCTAAAAGGGCCTTCGGCCTAACAGGGGCTTCGCCCTAATAGCGCATTATTGCAAATGCCTGTTAGGGCGAAGCCCCTGTTAGCGTAGCGAAGCGGAGCCTTTTAGCCGAGCGCAGCGAGGCCTTTTAGGAGCGCAGCGACCTCTTATATAAACCTCTCCCTGTTCTGCAAGCTCGTCAACCCACCCAGCAAGGCAAGGATTATCCCTACGAAGAGTATGATCCTGTTATCGTGAACGATGGCTTTCCATGCGGTTTCACTCATTCCGTCGGGCAGGTTGAACGGGTTGAGGAACAGGTTCCATTTGGTTCTGGAGATGGCTTCACTCAGGGCGATAAAGAACACCCCGATTATTATGATCACCACACCGGTGCCGATTCCGTTCTTGATGAAAGTTGACATAAGGAACGAGAGGCTGCCCATGAAGAAAATCGGGAACATCAGGTGCCAGGCCATGTTGAATATCGGGAAGGGTACCAAAGCCCAGGCGCAGAATAGCGCCAGGAGAACCAGGATCACAAAAACCACGATATAAATCAGAATAAGCCGAACCAGCCAGACTTTATACCGGTAATCGGGTATTCCGAAAAGGATCTCGAGTATCCGGTTATCCTCATCATTCTGAATGCCAAAGACCGTTGGATAAAAAACCAGCAGCATGCCCGGATAGATAAGCAGTGAAAAGATGGTGCCCGGGTTTATGTTTCCCCTTGAAAAGAGGTTGATCAGCAGGACGATCACAAAGAAGGCGATGGCTGCAAGGAGAAACCAGATGAATTTATTGGCAAAGATGATTTTCAGGTTGTACCGGATCATATTGAAGATCCAGTTCCACAGTATTGATATCCGTTTGGTTTTCATGTCAGATCACTTTCTTCAACATCCATAAATAGGAATCCTCAAGGAGCGGCTGTACCGGGATGGCATCCGGCGCAGGCTTGTTCTCAGCGAGCAGCCTGACGCGTATTTTCTGGCCATCACGCATGTGGTAAACCACCTTGTACTTTTCGGACAGCTCATCAAATTCGGTCATTCCAACCTCAACCTGCCACACATGCCCTTTCGCCGTGAGTGCCATGTCCTCAGGAACGCCAAGATAAACCACCTCACCCTTGGCGAGCACGGCTACCCGGTTACGGGAGCTGGCTATGTGTTCGATGATATGGGTGGAAAAGATCACGACGCGGTCACGTGCGAGTTCCACCAGGAGGTTCCTGAAACGGATCCTCTCCCGTGGATCAAGGCCAGCAGTAGGCTCGTCAACTACCAGGATTCTCGGCAGATGCAGCAGGATCTGGGCAATCCCGATTCTCTGCTTCATACCACCGGAATAGCTTCCGATCTTCTCATCCTTATGCTCGATCATATGAACCGATGTCAGGACGTAATCGACCCGGACAGTCCGTTCAGCAGGATCTTTCAATCCCTTTAAAATACCCTGATAATGGAGGTATTCTCCTGCGGTCATGTTCTCATACATCCCAAACTCCTGGGGCAGGTACCCGATGAGTCCCTGGAGCTCTTCCCTCTTTTCCTGGGTATCCACACCGCTGATCCAAATCTTTCCGTAGCTCTGTTCGAGAATACCGCAAATGATCCGCATCAGGGTGGTTTTTCCGGCGCCGTTGGGACCGAGCAGTCCGAACATTCCGTTTTCCATCTCCATGGATACACCCTTGAGTGCCTTGAACGGTTTTTTCTTCGAGCCGATCAGCGGGATTGACTGTACCATGCGGTACCAGCCGCGGCGGATTCGTCCAAACCGCCCGGTTATCCGGTTTACGTTTACTTGCTCGCGCGTCAGCCGGGTCGAGGTTGTATAAATGATCACACCAAGATACCACAGGAATCCGATGATAACCTCGAGAGCAATATTTTGCCACCGGGTATGGAAAAAGACAACGCAGAAGGCTGGAAATCCCCAGAATATCAGAAACTTAAGACTTCGGTTTAAAAAGTCGGCAAATCTGCCCAGCTTCCTTGAGGTGATAAACTTCCGGATCGGGACATAAATGCTCATCAGCATAAACCAGACCGGTATGCTCAGCAGGAATATCCAGAAGCCGGATTCCAGGAAGAAGAAGACAAAATAGATCATGAAGCCCAGAATCGGCAATTGCCAGATCATGTTTTCCATGTCCTTCCACGATTTGTATTCCTTGTCCATTCCGAATCGTTTGCGGATTGCCAGGCCGGCTTTCCATTGACGGGCAAATCTTCCGTCGCGCTCGTATATCTTGACCAGGTTCTGCACCTTGATCACAATGGGTTCATTTTCAGGGATGGCTTTGTCGCTGGCTTTCCTGAGGCTGTTGAGGATAAACCAGACGGAAGCAGGCACCCCTGTAATTATAAGGAGAAACTCAACCAGCTGCCAGAGGAACGTATCCACCGTGAAATAGACCAGAACTGATAATCCTATCATGAGGCCGTACATCACAATCTTGACACCAACGGACTGACTCCGCATCCAGGCTAATGAATTCTCAAGACCTGAATAGAAAGTAGGAATAAAAACCAGGGTCAGAATGGTGCTCACGGTCAATCCGCCGATTACCGTGATGGCAAACGGAGCACTGATGAGGCTTCCATATTCCGATTTTCCCATAGCCATTGGTATCATAGCCACTATGGTAGTACCCGCAGTTATCAGGATCGGCCTAAGCCTTGCAAGGCCGGCCGTAAGCAATGCCCTCGATTTTCGATATTTACGTCTCCTTAGAATATTGGTGTAGTCGATCAGGATAATTCCATTGTTAACTACGATACCGATCAGAATAAGAAACCCCATAAGGGTATTGGCATTGATCAGAGAGTTACCGGTTATGAGAATGGCTAAAAAGGATCCGATGCCGGCGAGTGGGATTGAGAACAGCAGCACAAAGGGCGTGCTAAGGGATTCAAAGACAGCCGCGAGAATCATGAAGATCAGAATAAAAGCTGCTCCAATCAGGAAATAGAATTCCTGAAACTGGTTCTCTTCATGCTGCACTTCCACTGCGACTCCTGCAGGGATGCTGAGGCTTGAAACCAGGTTGTCGACCTCGGCGCGTGCTGCTTCAAGCAGTGGCTTTGACCCGTTGGTCTCTGAATCGAACCGATACGTGATCTGAATCTGTTTTTCCTGGTTCAGCCGGTTGATGGTCCCCATGCCGAAGGCGAAATAGACCCTGGCCAGGTCGGTTAACCGGTGACGGGCTCCATCCGGGGAAGGCACGTCCATCTCCTGAAGATCCGACATTGACCGGGTCTGGTTCTCCTCTTCCTCCTCCTTAACCTTTTGTTCGTATTTTATCAGGATATCATATTCTTCCTCAGCCTGCTTAAACGTTACACCGGTGGAGAACTCAGTTGGAAAGGAACTCAGCTCCGACATCACGGAGTTGAGGGCCACATTCCGCTCACCCATTTCGCGGGTATTGAAATCCATGCGCACTTCAGGCCTGTTATCCTGGACACTGAGGTTGGCGCTCTGAACGGTTGCCAGATCCTGCAGATAGTACTGGATATCCTCGCCCACGGCTTTCATCAGGTTAAAATCCTGTCCTTTGATCAGAACCTTTTCCTGCTGAACGCCAATCCCCATGAATGACTCCATTCCTCCGCCCGAAGGCATACCTGCCGAGGCTCCGCCACCGCCACCGGAGAAACCGCTGCTGGTGGAGAACTGCTGGAATTCATATTCCACCTGCGGAATATTCTGAATTCGTCGCTCAATATCGGACTTGATCTCAGGAAGTTTCCGGTCTTTTATTTTCTGATATTTTTCTACAAGGGTAACCTTCACAGTAGCCGTAGCCTCCCTGGTTTCGGTTACGATCTCCTCCTTTTCCGGAAGGTCCATCAGGCGCTCTTCAATAGTCCTGACGGCGATATCCGTGTTATCGAGAGTTGTACCCTGCGGCATGGTTATCGTCACCCTCACTTCGCGTGATTCTGCCTCCTTGAGCGTGTTGGTTGAAACCGCCAGAGCACCGAACAGGCTGACAAAAAACAATATTAGCCCGCCAACTACGGTCACAGCCGGATTCCTCAGCGATGATTTGAGCATCAGTACATAGATCTGGATCAGCCGCTGATGCAGGTGAACATTTTCAAAAACCGCCGGCGTATCGTGCGGGCGCCGTTTCAATATAAAGTGGGTCAGCATGGGTATCAGAACCAGCGCCGCCACCATGGAGATCAGAAGCATTGAAATGATTGAGACCCCGATATTCAGGCCCAGAATACGGACAAGGTAGTCATCGGCGAAAAGGAAGGGCAGGAAAATGGTTACGGTTGTGAGAGTTGAGGCAAAGACCGACCTCCAGACCTCCTTGGTTCCCTGCACAACAGACAGATCAGGCTGGCTGCCCCTTGAGGCATGCCGGAAAATATTCTCGAGCACCACCACGCTGTTATCAACCAGCATTCCGATAGCCAGCGCCATACCAACCAGTGAAAGACTGTTCAGCGTGATTCCGGCAGAATAAAAGAAGTTGAAAGCTATGTAGACCGATATCGGAATTGAAAGAGCAATACTTAAAACAAGACGAATTCTTTTAAGGAATATCCAGAGGATAAATATGGCCAGAAGACCGCCTATGATGGCAAGGTTTATAATTTCGTCGATATTCTTTTCCATGGTCTCTGCCATGTTCTCCTGGATTTTGAGCTCAATTTCCAGAGGGCCCAGTTCCTTGTTCAGCTGCTCAACAACTTTCTTCACGTTGCCCGACAGGTCAATCATGTTGATCTGGGCATCGGCAACCAGGTTCATGGTCACCGACTCCATGCCGTTGACACGCGAATAGGAGGTCTGCTCCTTAACCCCAAAATAGACGGAGGCGACATCCCTCAGGAGCACCGGTCCCTGTTCCTTGATGACCAGGTTTTCAATTTCCCGTGTATCTGTGTAATCGCTCGATACGTGGATAAAATGAATCCTGTTCCCCGAGTAGGCATTGCCCACATAGGTGCGGTCGCGCCCGTTCTGGGAGATGGCATTGCGAACCTGAAACGGGGTGATCCCGTAAGCATCGCAGGCATCCTTGTTCAGTGTTATTTCAAGCGTCTTCTCCTGTCCCCCGAAAACAGTAACCCCGGCGATACCATCGATATTCTCGATCCGCTTGGTAACCTTTTCGTCGGTCAGCTGGCGCACGCGGTTTACCCCGCCGGTACCCCTCACCTCGATAGACATGATCTGATTCGCCGCCTGCTCAAGGTCGACCTTCTGAACCGTAACCGTGAAGCCTTCAGGAAGGGTCTTCCTAACCTCATCGATCCTTTCCTGCAGTTTTAGCTGTGCATATTTCAGGTCGGTATTGGGCGTGTATGAAACATACAGCATCCCGCGCCTTTGAGCTGCGGTAGAAGTCAGTTCCTCGATGCCCGGCAATCCTCCGATGGCTCCTTCAAGAGGAATCACCGCCTGCTTCTCCATGTAGCCGGGATCCACCTCTGTCTGCGTTGTAACCTGCACCACCAGGTAAGGAGCCTGGGCATTTGGAAAGAGCTCAACTTTCAGTTGTTTGTAAGAGACTACCCCTAAAAGAGTTAGCCCGATAAAAACCATTGAGATGAGAACCTTCCTGTCAACAATAAACCTCATGAGGACTCCTCCCTAAATTATAGGTTCCTGTTTGAACCGGTTTCCGGATGTCAGCCGATCGAGCAAATCATAAACGCACGGTATAACGATGAGCGTCAGAATCGTGCTGGTAACAAGGCCTCCGATAACGGCAAGCGCCATAGGAGCACGCAATGACACGCTCTGTCCGAAGCCGATTGTCATCGGCAGCAGTCCGAGAATAGTGGTTAGGCTGGTCATCAGGATCGGCCTGATTCTCTGGAGGCCGGCCTGAACTATTGCATCCCGTCTTGCCATCCCTCCCAATCTGAGTTTGTTGATTGCATCTACAAGAATAATCGCATTATTCACCGCGATCCCCGCCAGCATGATAATTCCGATGTAGGCCATCATGTTGAATGACTGACCGAGTATCCAGAACAGGAAAACCGTGCCTGCCCCTGCAAGCGGGATGGTCAGCATGATCGTGAAAGGATGGACCAGGGATTCAAACTGTGAGGCCAGAACCATATACACCAGCACCAGTGAAAGAATAAGTGCA
>CAZEKJ010000038.1:0-43221 GCA_964512915.1 uncultured Porphyromonadaceae bacterium | reverse complement strand
TCATGGATTCCCGGCGCTTCAGTTCTTCACCAGCCTGGCGGATTGTATATCCGGGGGGAAGTACGATCCCGCTGAGCGAGGTCTCAATTTCCCGGATGATCTGGTCTCCAGGCTTATCGCCCCGGATCTGTGCCGTTACCTGCCCTACCCGGCTCTGATTGGTCCGGATAATCTCCTTGGGGGCTGTCACCTCGCGGATGGTTGCCACTTCGCTTAATCGCACAGAAGCGGTACCTACCCTGAGTTCAATATCTTCAAGCTGCCCCACCTCAATATCAGGAAGTTTCAGCCGCATCTCCGTCATTTCTCCCTTGTAGTCAAACTGACCTGCCGAGGTTCCGGTCAGGATTTGTGTAACCTGACTGATAATTTGATCAATAGTAATATTATACATACCAGCGCGATACCGGTCAATGACCAGTTCCACCTCGGGTGCCCCGGGTTGGATGCTGGTTTCAACATTGAACAGGTCGCCATTGCCATTCATCATCTGCTGAACTTCGCCGGTAAGCCGGTTGATCTGATCAAATTCTTCCCCTACGACTTCCACCTTTACGGGAGCCTCATCGGTTCCAAGGGTAGCCTGCAGGGCGGTTTCATCCATAACAAAGCTGAATTCCACCTCTGGCATGGCTTCGAACAACCTGCCAAGATCGGTCATCATGGCATCGGCTGTACGTTTGGTTTTCGCGGCCAGCTTAACTTTTATTGTGGCTGAGTTTTCATTCTCAAAGATGGACTGGCTTGTTGAGGCACTGGCTGACGGTCCAACCCTAACATAAAGGTTTTCCAGATCTGATCCGAGCAATTCACGGATCATCGGCTCCAGGGTCTGGCAGGCCTGATCGGTTCGGGCAAGTTGTGTGCCCTCCGGAAGCTTAACATCAATGCTAAACTCCCTGGCCTGGGTTTTCGGCATGAATTCACTTCCTATCGGTTTGATCAGCATCACGGCCAGCCCCATCAAAACTGCAGCAACCAGGATAACTATCCATTTGACATTCAATATCTTATCGAGAAATCCCGCATACCATTTAAACCCGATGGTCCGAATCTGCTTATTGGCAGCCGCTGGTTTAATGAATTTGTCAAACAACATGGGAATCACCAGGATCGCAACAATAAGGGAGCAAATCAGTGAAAAAGCAACCGTCCATGCCTGATCCTTGAACAACTCACCAGAGGCGCCATGCAGGTATACGATCGGGAGGAAAACCACAATGGTGGTCAGGGTTGATGCAGTAATTGCACTACCAACCTGGGAAGCACCTGAAATTGCGGCTTCCCTGATAGTCTGGCCTTTTTCGAGATTACGGAAAATATTTTCAAGAATAACAATGGCATTGTCAACCAACATTCCTGCACCAAGGGCCAGGCCTCCAAGTGTCATAATATTGATTGTCAGACCATTAAAATACATCAGGTTAAAGGTCGCGATAATCGAAATCGGGATGGCAACACTTGCGATCAGGGTTGTTCCTATTCTTCTCAGGAAAACAAACAGGATGAAAATCGCTAGCAGTATCCCCAGAATAGCGGTATTCTTAACTTCATTGATGGCAGTTGATATGAAAGTACCCTGATCCTGAACTACTGCGAATGTATAACCGGGCAGAGCCTTCTCTATTTTGACGAATTCCTCCTTGAGCTGTTCAACGGCCTTTACCGTGTTAAAACTCGGCTCTTTAAAGATTGCCAGTCCTAACGCACGCTTACCATTGAACCTGACAATATTTTCCGGTTCCTTGTTCTTGAACTCCACCGTTGCGACGTCTTTCAGGAAGACCGGAACACGGTTGGTTGCTAAGGAGGTTGAAGTGGTTGAAGGGGTTGAACTGGTTGAAGGGGTTGAAGAGGTTTTGAAGCCGACGATGAGTTCAGCTATGTCGTTAAGGTTGGCGAAGACGCTGACACCCTTGATCACATATTGGGTGCCCATCTCTACGATGGACCCGCCGGAGACATTCCGGTTGTAATTGGTAATCTGTGAAGTGATTTCGCTGGTTGTAATTCCGAATGCATTCAGCAGGTACTGGTTCGTACTGATCAGGACCTCTTTAACCTCTTGTCCCTCAAGCTGAACATCCGCCACGCCCTCAAGCCTGACAAGTTCATTACGGATGTAGTTCTCACCAATCCGCCGGAGTTCGTCGAGGTCGGTAAGGGATTCGTGCTGCATGGAAACGAGCATCACAGGCGACTCATTGGGATCATGCTGTGTAATCAGCAATTCCGTGATATCGCTGTTCTGTGAATAGGTTCCCAGTGCTTTCTGTATCTCAAGGAAGGCATCGTCCATGTCCTTGTTCCATGCATATTCCACGGTTATCTGCGAGGTCCCCACACGGGTAACGGATGAAACCCCGGTTACCTGGCTCTGCCTGATACATACCGATTCAATCGGGTCGACAAACAATTTCTCGACCTCTTCCGGAGGACGTTCACCCGCCTTTATTTCAACATAAATGCGGGGATTGTTCATTTTCGGAAACAGGTCGGTACCCAGCTTGCCAAATGAAATGAATCCCAGCAGCACAACGGCCAGGATAAACATGGTAACAGTGACCGGGTATCGGACTGAAAACTCGGTTATCTTTCTCATAGCTGAACGTATGTGCCCGTTTAGCGGACGATTTTGACTTTCGAACGGTTACCAAGGGTTTCAAATCCTTCGATAACCACGCGGTCATTCACCTGTAATCCTTTGACAATTTCCACTGAATCCGGATTCTCCAGCCCGGTAGTGATCACGCGCTCATTGGCTGTATTCTGGTCAACCACATATACGGTTTTACCCCGCTGCCGCGAAACAATGATGTTTTTCGGGATCACGATTGTGCTGTCCTTGCGCTGGGTGATAATCTCAGCCTTAATATATGAGCCCGGCCTTAGTTTAAGGTCGTCATTCAAAATCACAAGTGTACCCTTGAAGTTCCTGGTATCGGGGCTGATAGCCGGTGAAAGCTGACTGATCATTCCAAACAGTGTATCATCAGGTAAGGCGTAATTGAGTACCCGGACCCGTTGATTGACACTTACCTGGATCAGGTTTTTCTCAGGAAGCTGGAATTCCATAAACAACTTCTTATAATCCATAATCTTAACCAGGGATTGACCGGTGGCTAATTTATTCCCCTGCGTATAAAACGGCAGATCCACGATAACCCCATCAAAAGGTGCAGCAACTTTCATCTTCGCAAGCGAGATCTCTGCACCCTTATAGGTGTATTCAGCATTCATGACGGATTGTTCCGAAGTTTTCAGCTCGCGCAGTGTGGCTCCGCCTTTATCGTAGAGTGACTTTTGCTTCTCAAATTCATTCTTTGAAACATCGAGGTTTAATTTCTTTGATTCAATCTGAATGCTGTTTACATATTCCTCATCTTCAAACCTGATGATCACCTCTCCGGCACGTACACGGTCACCAAGGCCCCATGGCCTGCCCGTGCGAGGGTTATTCTGAAGGGTATATTTACCCGACATCTCGGATTTAAGTTCCACTTCACGGGTTGGATAAACGGTTCCGTTTGTCTCGATGAACTCCTCAATGGAAGAGTTTCGGATATCAAGAACAGCAACGGGTACAGCAACCTCAGTCTGGGCATCGGTTTGCTGGTTTTTGCATCCGGTGATGGTCAGGACCGCAATACCGGACAGCAGAAGTGTAAACAGGGGATTTCGAAAGGATTTCATATCAGTTGATTATTTATTGATCGTGGGTACTATGGATGATTTGGTTTCCCAGTCATACAGGGTCTGGATCTTCAGGTTAAGAAGTTCGAGCTTGTAATTGATCTGGGCATTGATCAGGTCGAGTTTTTTTGAAGAGAGCTGATTCTGGAAAAGGTTCAGGTCCATACCGGTAAGGTCGCCTGTTCTGTATCTCTCAAGATTGATGTCATAGGTAAGCTGGGCGTTCCGTACGTTCTGCTGGGCTATTGAAATCTGGTTCAGGAGGTTCTGCAGGTTTCTGTATACCTGGCGAACGGTCTGTATAATGGTATTCCGCTGATCATCGAGATTGATTTTCTGGGTCTCAATGCTGGCCTGTGTAGCCTTGATGCGGGCTTTCTTTTCACCCCAGTCAAAGATCGGGATCTGAAGGCTGAACGCGAGATCTTCGTTATCCGTAGGTGATTTGTAAATCTGAGGGAAGGCTTCATTATCACCGAACAAACCGACTGAGAATGAGAGATTACCGGCAAATTCATTGATTGCCATGGTACGGATCATTTCGAACTGGGCTGTTTCAATGCTGATCTGCCTTTGGCGGAGCTCCATCCTGTTTTCCAGTGCAAAATTAATGGCCTGATCCAGGCTGACCGGAACGGAGTCAACCACCGGATCAGCAAGAACATTAACTTCTCCAAAGATATCCATGCCCACCAGCAGTTTGAAATTGTCCTTCGAGTTTTCAAGTGAAACTTTGGTATTTTCCCAGCTGGACTTGCTGGAGGCAAGGTTCAGTTCAGCCTGATAAAGTTCTTCCAGTTTTGAGATACCCCCTTCAACCTTGTTTTTGATCATCTCATAGTTAGCCTGCTGGTTCAAATACTCCTCATTGGCGATTTGCACCCTCATCTGCTGGTTGTATACCGCATAGAACTGCTGTGCCACCGACCGCTCCAGCTGAAGCATCTGTAAATTGAAGTTCAGCTGGGCATTTTCGTAGTCCAGCTCCAGGCTCCTCATAGCCAGTTTGGTCCGGTTATAGGTAAACAGGGGCTGGTTATACTGGAGGAAAAGATTGTTATTGAATGTTTTGGTGGTTCTGTCGCTGGCCTCACTGTAAGCCCGTTGCCAGGAAAGGCGGTTCGACAGGGACACGGTACCATCCGTAAGGGTAATGGGCTGCGACACGGTGAAGGTGCCGGAACTATTGAGGTTCTCCTGGGTATTCCAGTCAGTGAAACGCTCATCGAAAACCCGGTTATGACTATAGCCCAATGGGTTAAGCGTAAACTTAAAGTTTGATTTTAATGCGGCTTCCTGTGCCCTCAGCAATTGGTCACTGCGTTCGAGGCTCAGCCTAACCACCCGAATGTCCGGGCTGTTTTGCGATGCGATTAACAATGCATCCTGCAGCTTGATCAGTTGCTGCGCCCCGGCAGTACCACCCACGAAGAGTGTGGCTATCAGGGAAAAAAGAAAAATTGGCTTGTTCATATGATTGATGGTTGTTACGTACCTAAAATTTGTTGCCGGTTGCCGGTTACCAGTTACCGGTTAATCTGGCCCTGGCTAAATTAACCGGTAACCGGCAACCGGCAACCGGCAACTGGTTTTCATTGTTGTTTTACCCACTTTACTGCATCCGCCACAACGGTTTTGCCGTTGTTTTTATCATTGATCCTGATTTTTGCCGTATCGGCATTATGATAGAAGGAGCCCAGATGGTTCCAGCCTGTCTCAGCTGTTTTAAGGGCTAGTGTCACATCCTGCGATCCTTCGCCATGGAATACAGTGAAATGGTATTCATCAGAGAGTTCCGGCATGGATCCGGGACCACCCTGACTACCGGGTCCTCCCTGCTGCCTGTTCCCCCCCCCCATGCGCATTCCCATACGCGCAATATTCGGGTTCAGGTAGGCATAGACATCATAATATCCGGGCTTGGTAATCAGTGTCCGCCACTCTGCAGTGAGATTCCCGTCGCCCGATTTCACATAGACGGCCGAGCGCACCAGATCGCCATAGAATCCTGATTGGATGATGGGGGTCCAGAACTGCGGCGGACGCCAGAAGGTGATGTTCTTGTAGGGAATAGCATCGTCATTCTTGTTTATCTTAAGCCATCGCACCAATCTGCTTTCGGTAGCCTGGCCGGAGGTTGAAAATCCGATATCCTCATTGTCAACGATGATCTCACCCGGGTTGCTGACTGTGTAGAAAACATCAGCCGGGCGTATACCTTCGAAGGGCTCGTAACCTCTGATCTGTTCCAGAGCCGGGAATGGGAATCCGATATTATTGGGAAGATTGGTTGAAATCATGGTATTTACACTCATCATGCGGGGCTGATCATCAAGCACATACCCTACCTGATAGGCAGTACCGGCAGGAAGCGTAAGGAATTTCTCAGTTCCCGTATTTCGCCCGGCAAGAGCAAAGGTGGATCCACCGCGAGCTCCGCCCATCCCGCCTCCCCTGCCTCCCATACCACCCCGGCCGCCTGCCCTGAGGGATATCTGAATCATACCTCCCTCTTTTGTGGGATTCGATATTTCAAAAAGCAACTGGTAGCGGGTCCTGTCGTCCTGCTGAACCTCAATCACCCTTACCCTGCCAATCAGGTACCCGGGAAGCTCCTTTGAGGAATACCATTGCCCTGCCAGGGAGTCGGGGCTGAATCCGAATTTTTCCTTGAAATCAGCGGTCAGGCTGTCGAGGTCAAGTGTCCGGTAACGATATTTTTCGAGTTCACCGAGAAGGAACGGCATAAAATTCTCTGAACCCGCCACGGCCTCCAGATAGGTGAAATAGTATTTGCCTTTCGAGTCAATGACCTGCCGCAGGGCGACATTATCCATTTCAGAGGAGAGGAGCTGTGAGAATGATTTCTTCTGCAGCTCCGCATTAGCCTGCTCAGCAGCATTCAGCCCGGAGGTTCCGGATCCGCCTCCAAACCCCATGTCAGTTGTGGCGGTGATATAGGCTTCAAGCGCCGTATTGAGTATGGGGTACTTATCGGACCCCAGGTAATTCGTGAAAGTATAATACTGCGGAAAGAGGGAGAACCGCTTGTCGGATGGGGCAGGGATATTCATATTACCACCCATTTCCATACCCATCCGGAAATCACCACCCGAGGCACCGGGAATAAAATTCTCAGAGATAAAATTCCGCAGCACCCTCAGCTGAATTTCTTTTTCAGAAAGAGACTGATCTGACTGTTTGCTTCGTTTCTCGGTTTGCTTATATTCCTGAGCAAAACCAGCCCTGCTCAGCATGCTTCCCCGCTCGGGTAGCAGGATCATCTCAGGCTGCAGGAAATCGCGGTTTTTGATCCAGAGGCGGTAATAGGAATAGAATTGAACCGGTACCTCCACCATTTTAAGCCTGGGGAAGGAATATTTAAGACCAAGGCGCCTCTCAACATCACCCATCATATCTCCCACAAACTTTGGCAGCGTATCGGAAATGGAGTCCAGGGTGTTGCTGAAGTAGTCGTGCCCTGTGATCATATTTAGCTCAATATCAATATTACCAGCCTGCAGATTAGATTTGGTATAGGGACCGATTATCAGGGTAAGTCCGGGCAGTTGGTTCTCGGGTTTGAATACCCATTGATTCCCTGATTTTTCGCCGGGTCCCTGCATAATCGGCTGAAGATCCTCGCGTGTCTCAACCGATGCGGTAAACCGGGTGAAGTTCCAGGTGGGCAGTACGCTCAGGGTTGAACCATGGAGCACTCCGGGAACCGGATACCAGGTTGATTCGGGTGTGAGCAGGACATAACCGGGCTCCAGGATCGCAAAACGCTTTCGGATCGAAATAATAAAATCCGGGCCATATTTCTCCTCGGCTTGTTCCTTCTTAATATCGAGGTTACAGCTGCGCTCATCGATCGTTCCGCTGTAGGTGAATTCCATCTGAACACGCTCTCCGCTGCCGATGGGCTGGGGAAAACTCACCAGAATCAGGTGTTGTTTCCTCTCAAACCGCACCTCTGTGCCGTTCACAGATAATTTCTGCAAGTCAAGTCCTGGATTCAGGGAGAAAACCGTTTGACTTACGGCTGCAGTATTTCGGTTTATAAGTCTTTCTGATGCGGTGACCTCAAGCTTGCGTCCCGTGTGGCGGATTGCAAGATTAGTCTCCTCACTGCCTAAAACTGCTATCTTGTTATTCTGGTCATTCAGGGTGATCATTTCTTTCCGGAACTTTTGATCCTGAATGGTTTGGCCGCTATATATGCCAAGTGCCGCTGCCCCTCCCACTCCACAGGCAATCATCATTGCCCATGCAATAAAGGAATGGAACTTCGACTGAGGCAAACGTTTCAGGAGTATGATCGATGCCCCGATAAATGAGAAGCCAAACAGCAGATAAATGGTCCTTTGAAGAATCAGTTTCCCTTCGAATCCGAAACCAATCAGATCCGAATGAATCAAAGGCAGGCGGTATCCGATAAAATCGAACACGTAATCGTAATGGTCCTTGCCGTAAAACATGACCAGCCCGGTGTACCCTAGAAGCAAAACCAGGGCAATGGCCTGGTTTTTAACCACCGACATAATCAGAAAGGAGAGACCGAGAATAAAAATCAATGCCGGAAAACTGATGATCAGCGGGTAATAAAGGTATGCCGCTATATCCAGGGATATATCAGAAACGGCCACGTTAATGATCATTGCCAAAAGCAGGGCAAGAATATTTAATACGATAAAGACGGTGAGAACACCGAATGTTTTTCCCCACACATAGGCCCAGTTCGTCATGGAACGGGTATATATTACCTCTGAGGTATCCAGCTTTTTGTCACGCTTCAAGAAATCGAGAGCCAGAAACATGGCAATGAAAACCTGGCTGAGACTCAGGATTATCATGTTAAAATAGGGAATATTGGAAGGGATGGCTTTAACTGCCCAGTTTCCGCCTCCGTCTTTCAGCATTCCGATATTCATTCCAAAGAGGAACAGCAGAATGAGTCCGCTGAATATCCTGAAAAACCAGCTGCGGAACAGGATCAGGATTTCAAACCAGGCAATGATCCAAATGGTTCGTAGCGTCTTCATGTTAGTAGATTTCTTGTTTTTGACCGAGTACCAGTTCCATAAAGTAAACATAGGCATGCTCAAGGTTGGGCTCGATCAGCGTCGATGGATAGCTTCCGGTATCGTTGGCCACAACCTGCACCTCCCAGCCATTGACGGCCGGGATGGTTGAAATAACATTGAACTTTTCCTTGACATCTTCAAATTCCCGGTTGGAAACCGACATTTGAAAAACATGTCCCCTGGTTTTGGTAATCAGGTCATCCGGAGGTCCCTCAAAAACCAGCTTACCCTTTTCAAGCAGTGCCATGCTGCGGCATGTACTGGAGATATCACCCACAATGTGTGTGGATAAAATGATGATCATTTCCTGTTCGGTCATTTTCGACAGGAGGTTCCTGAACCGGATCCTTTCGTCGGGATCAAGGCCGGTTGTAGGTTCATCCACAATCACGATCTTAGGATTTCCGATAAGGGCCTGTGCAATTCCCAAACGGCGCTTCATCCCGCCCGACAGCCGTCCGGCCTGCCTGTCGCGCGCCTCAAAAAGCCCAACCTGTTCCAGCATCTTCTCAACCTCATGATTCCGGACAGACCGGCTCTTCAAACCTGCAAGGCGTGCGGAATAATCAAGAAACTCCCAGGTGCTGTATTTAGCAAAAAAACGAAAATCCTGGGGCAAATACCCCAGAAGTGTTCTTACTTCACGACGGTTTTTCTGCAGATCCAGTCCGTTTACGGTAACCTTACCAGTTGAAGGTTTCATCAGGGTTACCAGGATTCTCATCAGGGTGGATTTACCTGCACCGTTCGGCCCCAGCAGCCCGAACATCCCGTCCTCAATGGTCAGATTAATGTCGGACAAAGCTTTGTTGCCGTTCCTGTAAATCTTGTTCAGGTTTTCAATACGGATTTCCACGGATAGTTTGAGTTTAGCTATTGGAATAAGGTTTCCGTCGCAAGTTTAATATATAAACCTGTTAAAAGTTGTTAAAAAAGAATCGTGCCGGGTTTTCCGGCACGATTCCTCACTGGTATTCAGGAAATTGCTATTCCTTGGAATCGACCTTATCCAGGCTCCTGCCCATATAATAACCGGCCACCAGGCCAAGCCCGCCGCAAACAAACACAATCCCAACCGTCAGCAAGGCAAACATTTCATCATCAGGATGATACTCCGCAGCACCCTGGCCGGAAGACATGAGCTGGTACAATATGTATGAGATAACAAATCCCAGCCCGGTACCCATAATGAAGGTTCCTGCTTTGAGGGAAAACCGGAATTGTGAATTCTTCTGCCGGACTGATGGCTGATGGTTGCCATTGAACAGGGAGGCATCCGCACCCTTATCAATAAGTCCCATTCGTTCGCGATTCCGCGTAGTGAGGTATAAATAAAACACCCCGAAAACCGTGGCAAATAAGGCCACAAAAACAACTGCTACTGGCATAATTATTAGAATTAATTTTACCTTATGACGCATGACTTTTAAACCGGTTACAAAATGTAACCACCTGACGGAAGTTTGCGTCTAAGTTGCATGGATCATAACCAGGAGATTGAATGCATCCGGGCAGTACTTAAGGGTAACACCAATCAGTTTGCGCTGTTGGTAAAGGCCTACCAATCGGGTGCTTACAATCTCAGTTACAAGATTTTAGGAAACGCGGAAGACGCACGCGATTGCACCCAGGACGCATTCGTCCAGGCTTATCAGGCGCTTGGAAAGTTCCGTCTGGATTCAAGATTTTCAACCTGGTTATACCGCATTGTTTATAATACATGCATATCGAGAACCCGCAGGGAGTCACGGTCTGTGCCTTTTGCATCCGAGAGCTCTTACTATCCTGAATCGATGGCCGACAATGATGGCATCGGATCGCTGAACCATGGGGATATGCGTATGCTGCTTGATCAGGCTTACAAAGTGCTTTCTCCGGACGAGATTTTTCTTATCGACCAGTACTACAGGGAAGAGGCTAGCGTTGATGAACTCGCGGAAATGACTAGTCTCTCAGCAAGCAATGTGAAAGTCAGGCTGTTCAGGGCCAGGCAGAAAATGCACCAGGTTATTTCATCAGTTTTGAAAGAGGAGATTGAAATATGGCAAACAAGATGAATCCCTTAGCAGATCCGAAGGACCGGTTACTATCGGAACTGATCAGGGCGGAAGAGCCGCTGCCCGTTCCGGCAGACTTGCTCGAAAACGTCATGTACAGGATTGAAGCCCTTCCTTCAAGGCCGGCAGTGCGTTCGTATACCCCGCCCGTATGGCTTCGCCGGGGCATTCCTGCTGTTTTCGGCATCAGTTTTATCTTAATCCTGATATTTGGCGGAAAATCCACAGGCCCGGCGATCACGATGCCCGACCTTTCCCCGGCAGAAGAAATATTTTCAAAAACCAATGACTGGTTTGCCGGGTGGTTTGCCACCAATCCATTTGCCGATCTGGTTGTGCCGGATTATGCCATCTGGATTGCACTCGGCGGGTTGGCTATGTTCTGGGGGTTTGTGGGAATTAACTATCTGCTGGATAAACGGTTGAGAGGGTTGTAGAGACGCATATATGCGTCTCTACGATCCGGGCGTCCGCAGGACGCCCATACGGGCACGTTATTTCGGAGCTGTGCGGTAGAGGCCGATGGCGATGAGGGCGTAAACGATATTCGGCAGCCAGACTGCCAGCCAGGCAGGCAGGTCGCCTGCGCGGGCGAACTCACGCGAAATCTGCATGAACAGTATATAAGAGAAACTCAGTGCGATCCCGAAACCAATGTGCATCCCCATTCCCCCGCGGATTTTCCTGCTCGAAAGGGACACGCCAATCACCGTCAGGATGAATACGGCAAAAGGTCCTGCATACCTGCGATGCTTCTCAATGTCATAGTAAACATCTCCATGCCCCCTCGAGAGTTCCAGTTTGGCAAACCTGCGCAGTTGGGGTGTTGTCATCGCTTCCACCACATTGCTGTTGCGGTTGAACTCTGTCGGGCTCAGGTTGAGGGCTGAATCCATTACAGCCCCGGTGGTTATGGTCTCTTTCAGGCCATTAATCTCGCGGATCCAGTAATCATGGATATGCCAGGTTTTCGCAATGGAATCCCACATGATATTTTGGGCCATCATTTTTGACTTCAGCTCGCCATTCTCGAACTTCTCCATGGAAAATTTGCTCCCATAATTTGACCGGGGGTTAAAGGTCTCGACATAAATAAATACACCCGGACCGATCTGCTTGTGAATATCTCTTTCCGGAGAGCCATAAGCCTTGTCCATGTATTTCATCTCAAACTCCAACCGCTTGATCGAGGTAAAGGGAATCAGGTAGTTCGAAAGGACAAAGCTGAAGAGGGCGATCAGGGTTGCAGAGGCCATGTAGGGGACCATCATGCGCCGGTAGCTGACCCCGTTGGACAGAATAGCCGTGATCTCGTTATGCACCGACATTTTCGATGTAAAGAAGATCACCGAGATAAAAACAAAAAGGTAGCTGAAGAGGTTGGAGAAAAACGGGATGAAATTGAGGTAATAATCGGTCAGAATAAGCCTGAGCGGCGCCTTGTTATTGATAAAATCATCCACACGTTCCGAAAAATCAAAAACCACGGCAACCAGAATAATAAGCCCGAGCGCCAGGAAAAAGGTCCCCAGAAACTTGCGCATTATATAGATATCCAGTCGCTTAAACATAAATCACAAACGGTTTGAAAGTCTTGGAACCATGATATCCTTCCAGTTTGAGAAATCCCCTGAAAGTATATGTTTTCGGGCTTCCCTCACCAGCCAGAGGTAAAAAGCCAGATTATGAATGCTGGCGATCTGGGCTCCCAGCCGTTCACCGCTTGTCACCAGGTGCCTGAGATAGGCCTTTGAGTAATTGCGGTCAACAAGGGAACTGCCCTCCTCATCGAGCGGTGAAAAATCGCGCTTCCATTTCTCGTTTTTGATGTTCATGATGCCATTGGCTGTAAACAGCATTCCATTCCGGCCGTTCCGTGTAGGCATAACGCAGTCGAACATATCGATCCCTCGGCTGATGGCCTCCAGCAGGTTGACGGGTGTACCTACTCCCATCAGATAACGTGGTTTATCAGCGGGAAGTATGCTGTTCACCACTTCTATCATCTCATACATCAGTTCTACCGGCTCGCCAACCGAAAGTCCGCCGATGGCATTTGCCGGCATCTCCTGACGGGCAATGAACTCAGCTGATCTTTTACGCAGATCGGCAAACACACTTCCCTGCACAATGGGCAGAAAAAACTGTTCATGCCCGTAAAGCGGCACGGTTTGCCTGAACCGTTCAATCCCCCGCAACAGCCAGTCGTGCGTCAGCTCCATGGAATCCCTGGCATACTTCTCCTCACAGGGCCAGGGAGTGCACTCATCAAAGGCCATGGTCAGATCACTCCCGATCAGGCGCTGTATATCCACAACCCCTTCCGGGCTGAAAAGATGCCGGGATCCGTCAATATGAGATGAAAACCAGGCCCCTTCAGCGGTCAGCTTACGGTTTGCCGCCATGCTGAAAACCTGGTACCCGCCGCTGTCGGTCAGAATGGTTCGGTTCCAGTTCATGAACCGGTGCAAACCGCCTGCCTCCTTCAGCACTCCGGTTCCCGGACGCAGATAAAGGTGGTAGGTGTTCCCCAGAATAACCGGAGCGTTGATATCATCGGTCAGTTCATGCTGATGAACCGCCTTAACGGTTGCACCTGTACCCACCGGCATGAAGATGGGCGTCTCAACCAAACCGTGGCCCGTTGAAAAGGAACCTGCGCGCGCCTGACTTCGGCTGTCTGTTGACTGAATCTGGAATTTCATGTATCGGGAAAATGGCAAAGATATTGCTTTTTAAGACTATCTTTGGGAGCCGATCGCGGCGGACCCTACTTTTATTGATTATATTGATCTATGATTCAGATACTTACAGACTTATTTTACATCAGATTTGATCATTGGACCGATATTCTTTTTATCTCCCTCGCTGGTCTCACCGTTGTCGCCTTTATCATACAGGCGTGGTTCTATTTCCGTTATTACCTCCAGATTCACCGGTACAGCCCGAAAGACGTTAAAACCACGCAGGATCCGGTAACCGTCATTATCTGCGCAAAAAACGAGGCCGAGAACCTCAGGAACTTTCTGCCGCTTATCCTCGAGCAGGAGTATCCGAAATTCCAGGTGGTTGTGGTCAACGACGGATCGAAGGATGAAACTCCTGAGATCCTGGCAGCGTTTGAAAAAAAGTATCCGCACCTCTACGTGACCAATATTGAGCATACGCACCCGTACCCGCATGCAAAGAAACTGGCTCAAACCATTGGTATCAAAGCAGCTGCATATGACCAGCTCCTTTTCACAGATGCAGATTGCAGGCCTGCCAGTCCCCACTGGATTGAAAGAATGCAGGCCCACTTCCTTCCGCGCAGGGAGATCATCCTGGGATATGGAGCTTATGAGCGGAGAAAGGGTATTACCAATAAATTCATTCGCACCGATACCGCCTGGATCGCCCAGCAGTACCTGAGCTTTACCATCAGGCACAAGCCCTTTATGGGAGTAGGACGAAACCTTGCCTACCGGAGATCCTTGTTTTTTAACAACAAAGGATTTGCCAACCAGTTGCACCTCCAGTCGGGCGATGATGACCTCTTCGTTAACCAGACTGCGAATTCAACCAATACGGCAGTTGAATTCCACCCCGACAGCTTCACGTACTCCGAGCCGATGCATACCTTCAACAACTGGCTCCGCCAGAAAAGAAGGCATTTGACTGCCGGCACCAACTATCACTGGAAGCACAAGCTCGCTATTGCAGCTGAAGTTATTTCAAGGGAATATTTCTACCTGAGCATTATTGTTCTCCTTTCGTTCTGGCAATTACCCGGCTACCTGATCCTGCTCCTGCTGTTCCGCTGGATTATGCACCTTTGGGTTTTTAAACTGACCATGAGGAAGCTCGGGGAAAAAGGCATTTGGCTCTTTTCAATCATTTATGACCTTCTCATGCCCGTAATTTCAGGCTTTCTGATGCTGAAATCAACGATGAAGAAGAATAAAAAATTTAACTGGTAATGTTTTCCGAACTATCAAACAGGGCGAAGCAGGATTATCTCCTGGTGCAGAAAGCACACCAGGGAGATCAGCATGCCTACGCCGACCTGCTTAGTCGTTATTGGGATTCCGTCTATTTCATGCTTCTCAAGATGGTCCATAACAAAGATGATGCGGAGGACCTCACCATGGAAGCTTTTGGCAAGGCTTTTAAAAACCTGGGCAATTATGAACCGGTTTTTGCCTTCAGCACCTGGCTTTTCAAAATCGCCAACAACAACGCCATTGATCATATCAGGCGTCAGCACAACAAGACGATCTCCATTGACAGCCAGGGCCGCGATACGGAAGATGATACTCCTCTCCAGCTGCAGTCTGACACCCCCGATCCCGAAGAGCAGATGATTCAGAAACAGAAAACCGAGCTGCTTAAAATGGTTGTTAACCAGCTTAAACCCCGATATTGCAGGCTTGTCCAGCTGCGATATTTCGAAGAGTATTCATACGAGGAGATAGCCGAAACCCTCAACCTGCCGCTGGGAACGGTCAAGGCACAGTTGTTCCGGGCAAAGGACCTCCTCTATCAGATTATAAAAGCCAAAGAGGTTTGATTTGAATACGGTTGCAAGCCATTTTCCCGGACTCAGCCAGCCACAGCTGGAACAGCTTTCAAAACTCGGCAGCCTGTACAGGATGTGGAATGAACGCATTAATGTCATTTCACGCAAGGATATCGACAACCTGTATACCCACCATGTCCTGCATTCCCTGGCCATCGCAAGGTTTATCACGTTCAAGCCCGGAACCCGGGTGCTCGATGCCGGAACCGGCGGAGGGTTTCCAGGGATACCGCTGGCTATTCTCTTCCCTGATGTGCAGTTTACCCTGGCCGACTCCATCGCAAAAAAGATTACCGTGGTAGAAGCCATTGTGAAAGAGACTGGCCTGGTCAATGTAACTGCCTTTAACGGGCGGGTTGAGGATGTCGCCCCGGGCTTTGATTTTGTGGTTAGCCGCGCAGTCACCTCCCTTCCCGAATTTGTCAATTGGACCCGGAAAAAGATCCGGTCCGGCGGCTTTAATGAGGTCCCCAATGGTATCATATATCTTAAAGGTGGTGATCTGCAGGCGGAACTGGAATCATTCGGCAATCGCGTTCGGCTGGTCCCGATATCGGGCTATTTTGAAGAACCCTACTTTGAAACAAAAAAAATAATTTTTCTCCCTGTTGCCTGATTCAATGAGTTTGGTTTTGTTTTTATCAAATAATATTTAACTTTGCAAACCAATTTTCAGGGATATTCACGTTAAAGAGACACGATAATGAAAAGGACATTTCAACCCTCAAACACCAAGCGGAAGAACAAACATGGTTTCCGTGAAAGAATGGCATCCGTTGGTGGACGCGCTGTTCTGGCTGCCAGGCGTGCGAAAGGACGCAAGAAACTCACCGTTTCCGACGAACCCAATCTGAAAAGATACTAGATCTGTCCTGATTAAGATATGCTGATCCCTGCCTTACCGGCGGGGATTTTTATTTTGTGGAATAGACCCTGAACCATGGACTTTCAACCGGCAGTTCCGTTGCCGCTGAATCCAGCAGTCTGAGGTAAGGATAGTCAGGCGACTCCGGGTTTAGTGAAATCTTTTCCCGCGCAATCCATTTCGAGTTGTACTTTTCAACCAGAATCAGCAGCCTCCGGCTGCGAAGCTGATCCTCAACCTCGCGCATCAGGCGATCTTCATTTCCGGCAAATTCCGCCTGCTGCATCCAGTCGAGCGGAAAGGGATTCGGGCTTCCGAGAAACCGGTAAACAAGAGGATTGTTGGGCCATACCGCAAATCGTCCTTTCGGCGATTCCTGGTCCTTGTATATGCGTACAATTTCCCCCAGGTATGAATGAACCTCCGGATTCAGCCAGATTCCTTTCAGGTCTTCGAAAACGGTCGCCCCGTCAGCCGTCAACTTACGTGACGGCAGGTCCCGGTAATTGTTTTCTTTTTGTGCATAGACAGAAACCGAAACCAGAACCGGGAGCAGAACCATGCCGGCCAGCAGCAGCCGGGAGCCAGCCTTGCCTGCCATTGCCGGTATCAAATCCTGCAGGATGAGAAGAAATGTCGCCGTGGCAAGAAGGCCCGACGCAAAAACCGGCGCATTATCACCCAAAGAGACTGATGATGTCCAGGCCACCAGTAAAATCCACAGGCCGGCCCGATTCGCCTGCCTGGCTTCACCTCCTCCGCAATTTATCAGCACCATGCTTACAAGCAGGAGCCAGAAAAGAGCATAGGACAGATAGAACAATCTCTCCGGCCAGAGAAAAATCAAAAAACAAACAACTATCTGAGCAATTATTATGACATATTTTTGAGTATTTATTATACTCATTATTGTATCTGTTTTTCTACCCGTTTCAATATGCCAGATAAAAATCAAACGCGTAAACAGGGCCAGAATTAGCAATCCTGAAACCGGTGAGTTCCAGAAACTTTCGGCAAATTTCACAAAGCCGGTTTCCCAAACCTCTGTACGTCCGGTCATCTGGCTGACAAAATCCGAAAGCGACCCGGCAGACAGGATCATTGCCAGATAAGCAACCCCGGGGATCAGTCCGGCAGTTGCGGCCAGCCAGCCCATCCGACTTCTCTGGCTGACGAGCCGGTAAAAGACAGACACCATGAGTACCAGGGCCGGCAAAGCGAACGTCTGCCTGCACAAGGCTGCCATAACGGATCCGGATACGGCAAGAAAAAGCCACACACTCCCCCGCCCGGGTTCAGAATCCTTGCTTCGCGACCAGGCAAATAGTGCAACCGACATCCAAAAAAGCGCGTCGATTGTTGTCCAGGCAAAAAGGTTGTAATGATTTACGTTCAAAACCACTGAAATCAATCCTGCTGTAGCCATAAGCCAGGCCAGGTTCCGGTTGCGCATCGGTCCAAACATCTCCCTCATCAGAAAAATAGTAGTCAATAATGAGTAGATTATATACTCAATCAATACAAACCACCGGGATGAAATCTCAAGAGGCCCCGGAAGTATATAATCAAGCACATGCATATATCCGGATCCGGCTGGCCGGAGGGAAATAAAATCCAGGTGTGGGATCTCGCCCTGAAGAATTCTCCAGCTCTGTGCAAGTATCACTCCGTCATCACTTGGATTGAATCCTTCCCCGCCCGGAATCCGGAAAACCGCATAAAGTATGACCACCGAGAGTGCTGCCAGGACTGCCGGAAGCGCGTATCCGCTATTTTGAAGCTTCTTCATGGTAATCCTCTTCGGTATTGACTGCCCACACCGGCTCCTTATCGTCGGACCCGGCAACGATCAGGTCGACGGCAGTCATGGCTGTTAGCATACTATGATCCTGATTGTTATATCGATGCATGCCATTCCGGCCCAGCAGAAACAGATTTTTAAAAGAATCCGTGAACGACCTGACCTCCGGCAGGCGGTCATAGGTTCCGAAGTAAGCAGGGTAGGTTTTAGCCATCCTGACCACCGTTCCATCGAGGTATTCTTTCTCCTCACAAAATCCGATTATCTCCAGTTCCCTGATACCCAGCCGGACCAGGTCCTGATCGGTAAGGTTCCACAGATCATCCCCCTCCTGGCAGAAATACTCCAGCCCCAGCCAGACGGTATCCGGGTCCTTCACCAGGTAAGGGCTCCAGTTATTGAACACCTGTATCCGGCCCACCTTAACATCGGCCTCCTGGATATAAACCCAATTATCCGGAATCCGGTTTCTGCCTTCGCACCCTTCCGGGCAAGGTGTCATCTCCCTGTATAGTAATCCTATCGCAATAAAGTCGCGGTAGATCAACCCCTTTCCCACATCCTGCACCCCTTGCGGAACACGCTCCCCCATCCCGGCAATCAGATCCTTCACCGGCATGGTTGAAAAGACCCAGTCGGCTTGAACGAGCAACTCCCGGTTATCGGCCGTACAGATTGCCCTCACGGCGTTTACCCTGCCCTCGGCCCATTCCAGACCGGTAACGCGATAACCGGTCCGGATCTCTCCGCCCAGCTTCTCAATACGCGATGCCACCTCTTTCCACAGATGGCCGGGGCCGTACTTAGGATAGAGGAACCGATCGATCAGGCTGGTTTCAGTCTCTTTCTGCCTTACGGAGACGACACGCGGAAAAATGGATTTCAGGGCGTGAAAGAGAGCTTTGGTGACAGAGAGCCCCTTGACCCGCTGTGCCCCCCACTCCGGTTTGATCCTACGGCAGGGCACCCCCCAAACCTTTTCGGTATAATCCTTGAAAAAAGTCAGGTATAGCTCCCTGCCGAACCGGTTGATGAAAAAATCCTCCAGGCTCATTTCCGGTCTCACCGGCCTCAACCGCGCAACGGTATAGGACAAACCAATCCGGATGATTCTTAGCAGCCCCAGATTGCGTATGGTTTGACCGTTCAGCCTGATCGGGTAGCTGTAATATTTCCGGCCGTAAAAAATCCGGGAGAGCCGCTCCCTGACAAGCATAACCCGGTCGCTCTTCCCGGGATCGGGTCCCTCAGGATTTACCGAAATGGCCCGGTCACGGTTATGATATCGGATTTGAACCGATTCAGAGATCCCAGCTTCAATCGGCATCATCTCCTGCCACCAGTCCATAACACGGTCTGATTTGGAGAAAAACCGATGTCCGCCAATATCCATAAGGTTCCCGTGATATTCTACCGTACGGGATATACCGCCTACATCATCAGTCATTTCCAGGATAACCGGACGGATACCGGTACGCTGCAGAAGTTCATAGGCAGCGGTGAGGCCGGCCGGACCGGCTCCGATGATAACGGCAATTTTACTGGTGCTGTTGGTGGACATACGGCAAATATCAGAAAAGATCAGCGGTCGCCCAAATGCCATTTTATCGTACCTTTGCCAGCCAAATCAGGCGATTATACAGGCATGACAGAAGAACAGAACTCCAGGTTGCTTGAGATCCCGGAAAAAGTCTCTGCCGGTTCACGGATCTCAGCGGAGGAGGGAATCCTCCTTTACGAGAAGGCCGGATTGGGGTACCTGGCCAAACTGGCAACGCTTGTCAGAAACAGGCTGAACGGGGACACCGTCTGGTTTAACCGGAATTTCCATATTGAGCCTACCAATATCTGCATCCACAATTGCCGGTTCTGCTCCTATTCGAGAAAATTCAATCAGGAGGGAGCCTGGGAGATGACCCCGGAGGAAATTCTGGCTGAGATTGAACGTTTTCGTGATAAAAATGTCACAGAAGTGCATATTGTCGGCGGAGTGCATCCGCATCGCGACATGGAATATTATGAATCCATGCTGCGGGCTGTGAGAACCGCCAATCCAGGGTTATTCATCAAGGCATTCACAGCGGTTGAGCTTGATTTCATGTTTAAAAAAAGCCGGATCACCCCTGACGAAGGATTAAAACGGCTGAAAGCAGCCGGGCTCGATGCCATTCCGGGGGGAGGCGCTGAAATCTTCGATGAGGCGATCCGGAAAACAATTTGTCCCGATAAATCCGATTCACAAACCTGGCTTGGAATTCATGAGGCGGCCCACCGGGCAGGCATTCCGACCAATGCGACGATGCTCTACGGGCACATTGAATCCTATGCGCACAGAATCGACCATCTGGAGCGGCTCCGCAGCCTGCAGGACCGCACATCCGGATTCCAGGTATTTATTCCGCTTAAATACAGGAAGGCCAACAATCCGCTGGGCATCGTGGGTGAAACCTCGGCCATAGAGGACCTTCGGAATTTTGCTGTCAGCAGGATCTACCTCGATAATTTCCCCCACATTAAAGCTTACTGGCCAATGATCGGGAAAGAGATGGCATCCCTTTCCCTTTCCTACGGGGTTGACGATCTCGATGGCACCATTGAGGACACCACCCGCATTTATTCGATGGCCGGAGCTGAGGACCAGAATCCCGCCATGACAGAAGAGGAGCTTGTGAGCCTCATCAGGAATGCAGGATACGTAGCCTCTGAGCGGGATACCCTCTACAACACGCTGAAAGTGCATTAACTCATTCCGTCAGATAATTTTATCTTTGACGAGCCGTTTACTAAGCAGTTCAAATCATTATGAAGTCAACCCTCGGGCAATTTCTTATCAGCAGGATCTTTTGGAAAAACGTTTTGTTTGCTGTCCTGATCACCATAGGTCTGATTATTCTTGTGCAGATAAGCCTTTTCTTCTATACCGGTCACGGCAAGAAAATCCGGGTGCCTGATTTCTCCGGCATGACGTTAACCCAGGCTGATATTTTTTGCTCCCAGAACCATCTTTACTGGCTGATCCAGGACTCGACCTATGTGAGTGGGAAAGCCCGGGGAACCATCCTCGATCAATTTCCTGATCCCGGGGCATATATCAAGAAAAACCGAAAAATATTTCTGGTCATCAATGCCCTGCAGCCAGAAATCATTAAGATGCCCAGGGCTTTTGACATGCCTTTCCGCCAGGCCGAGCGAGTGCTCACCAATGCCGGACTGGTAGTGGAGCGGACAGAATATGTACCTTACTTTGCTCCGACCTACGTCATCGAGCAGAAGTTTAATGGCACCACGATAGCTGCGGGTTCCCCAATCGCGAAAGGATCGGGGATCACCTTGGTGATCGGTCAGGGGCTCAGCGATGAACGCTCCCTGGTTCCAAATCTTCTTGGGATCGGCAAAGAGACAGCGCGCATTATCTCTATGAACAACTTTTTTTACCTCGGCGGCGTCATGTATGATTCAACGGTTGTTAATTCCGATGACAGTGTACGGGCGAAAATATTCAAGCAGTACCCTAATGTTGGAAACCAGGCCCGGCTTGGAACCTCCATCGACATTTGGCTCTCGGTTGATTCACTCCGGCTCATGCAGCTTGACTCATCCGCCCTGCAGCAAGATACACTGACCGGGGATTTCCACTTATAGTTTAATAACCATGACATCTGGCAAAACACTCATTATCCTCATTTCAATAGCGTGCTTATCCGTTTTTCAGTTGAGCGCCCAGGAGCGGCTGACTTCAGTCACCTCCTATCCGGCCCTGCAAAAAGCTACACAACTTTTCCTTTTGAAAACTGGTGGGCCTGAATCCAGGGAGCTGCCGTTTCTGGATGATTTCAGTGCGTCACAGCCCTTCCCCGATACCGGCAAATGGATGGACCAGAAGGCTTTTATCAACAATTCCTTTGGCCTTGGGCAACCGACTTTCGGGGTTGCTACCCTCGACATGATGGATTCAGCCGGAAAAATCTACACCGATGCTACTGTATCATCCTTTTTCGCTGATGCTTTGACCTCGGCTCCCATAAACCTGTTTTACCCCGGCGACACCACCGTCTACCTCAGCTTTTATTACCAGCCGCAAGGTCTGGGGGATGCTCCGGAACCGGATGACTCCCTGGTTCTGGAACTCTACGCACCCGGTAACGGACGCTGGTATCGGGCCTGGAGCGCTCCTGGCACAGCAGTCAGCGACTTCCGGAACGTTATGGTAAACATCTCTGACTCCCGGTATCTCCAGGATGGGTTCCGGTTCCGGTTCAGGAACTATGCATCCCTGGCGCCGGCTCCCGAGCCCAGCCTGAAGGTCAACGCCGACCATTGGAACCTGGATTACATTTATCTTAACCGCAACCGCCGTTACAACGACACGATCATGCCAGACGTTTCGCTGATTGAGCCTGTGGGTTCCCTGCTGCTCAACTATACGGCTGTGCCATGGGAGCATTTCCGGACCCTGGGCATTTCAGGAGTGAAAACCTTTTTCCAGATTCATCTCCGGAACAGTTCGATAGACAGAAGAGGGTTTGAACCAACCCTGAATATCCAATCGGTCTATGATCCGGATGCAAAGTTCACCATCAGCCTCCCGGCCGATGAAGTGAAGGCATTCGAAACCCTGAAGTACGATGCAACCTTTAACTACGGATTCACTTCCACAGAGCGCGATTCTGCACGTTTTAACGTGACACTGGAACTTAACCAGACCAACCCTGACTGGATCCCGGGGAACGACAGCCTGACAGTCCAGCAGGTTTTTACCAATTATTACGCCTATGATGACGGCTCTGCTGAAGCAGGATACGGTATCGCCGGAGAAGGAACCAAAGCAGCCAGGCTGGCTTATCGATACCAGAACCTGAATGACGGAGACTCCCTTGTGGCGGTCAATATATATTTCAACCGCAGCTTTGCCGACGCCAGCCGCAAGTATTTCCAGCTTGCAATCTGGAAGGACAACAATGGCAAACCAGGCGACCTGATCCACCTCCAGACGGGTGCAATTCCAAAGTACAACGGGATCAATGAGTTTCAGACAATAGAACTGGATACTGCTCAGGTGGTTCCCTCAACATACTATGTAGGTTGGATCCAGACAACCGCTGATTTTCTCAATGTGGGGTTTGACCGGCAGAACAATCATGGTCAGGATATTCTCTACAACATATCCGGCACCTGGGAAGTCTCATCATTTGAAGGGTCCCTGATGATTCGTCCGGTTTTTGCCAACAAATCCAGAAAAAGCGGAATCGAACCAGGCTCGCTGGTGCCTTTTACCGCCAACCAGGCGCGCCTCTATCCCAACCCCGCCTCGGACAGGATATATATTGATTATTCAGATCTGCCCTCCTCAACCCGGATCACCCTGCTGGATATGCAGGGCCGGCAGGTAATGGACCTGCAAAAACCGGAAGCGATCAGCCAGATCAGCGTGGGTGATCTCCCCGGGGGTCTTTACCTGATCCTCGTGCGTTCGCGGTCTGCTATTTTGGCCCGTCAGAAAATCATGATCCTGCATGACTAAAATGTGGCTTCACCTCGACGAGATCGAAGAGCAGGCTGAGTTGTTTGAGCATTTCCGCTTTGTCGCCGATCCCGGGCAGTCTCTCCTGCGGATCGACATGTTCCTCCTCCACCGTCTGAGCGAAACCTCACGCTCAAAGATCAAGGCCGCAGCCGATGCCGGCTGCATCCTGGTTAATGACGCACAGGTGAAGGCAAACTACAAGGTCAAGCCGGGCGACGTGATTACCGTCATGCTCTCCTACCCCCGGAAGCACTATGAACTTATCCCTGAGAACATCCCGCTGAATATCGTTTATGAGGACGATACCTTGCTTGTGGTGAACAAAAGTCCCGGCATGGTGGTGCACCCTGCCCATGGAAATTTTTCAGGAACGCTGGTACACGCCCTGGCCTACCGGTACCGGGATCTGGATATATTCTCAGCTGAAGACAACAGGGGCGGATTGGTTCACCGGATCGACAAGGACACCTCCGGTCTCCTGGTCGTGGCAAAAACCGAAAAAGCTAAAAGTCATCTGGGAAAACAGTTTTTCGACAAAACATCCTACCGGGTATATCAGGCTCTGGTATGGGGCATCCCCAAAGAAGCACAGGGAACCATCGAGGGATATATCGGGAGAAGTCCGAAAAACCGGCAGGTTATGCACGTTTTTTCCGATGAATCGCAAGGAAAGAAAGCCATAACACATTATAAAATACTGGAAGATCTGGGCTACATCTCACTTATTGAATGCAGGCTCGAAACCGGCCGGACGCATCAGATCAGAATTCATATGAAGCATATCGGGCATCCGCTCTTCAACGACACCGATTACGGTGGGAGCGAGATTCTCAAGGGGACGACTTTTTCAAAATACAAGCAGTTTGTCGATAATTGCTTTAAGATCCTGCCCCGCCAGGCTTTGCATGCCAAGGAGCTGGGATTTACACATCCCGAAACGGGACAGTGGATGCAGTTCAATTCAGAACTTCCGGATGACATGGAACAGGTGATCCGGAGATGGAGAACCTATCTTGCCGGCCGGACACAGGATATTTAACGCCGATAATGTAACATTCACAGGCTAAAATCCGTAAATTCACCCGGAGAGCAGCCTTGAAACTGCCCGATCCAACTACATGACGAACAAGCTCTTAAAAATTGCCATTGCAGCCGGGGGAGACTCCTCGGAAAATGAAATCTCCCTGAAAAGTGCTGAAAACATCCTGTCCCATCTGGATGCAAGTCATTTTGATGCCCGAATCGTTGAAATCAGCCGCAAAGGTTGGTTTGTCAGGGATATTGATGGCAGCACCCACCCGGTTAATCGTCATGACTTCACCTGGAAACCAAACGGCCAGGTAAAAAACTTTGATGCTGTTATTAATTCCATACATGGAACTCCCGGTGAGAACGGGATCCTTCCTGCTTATTTTGAACTGATCGGAATACCGTTTACCGGATGCCGGTCATTTAGCAGCAGCCTCACTTTCAGTAAGTTTTACTGCAACCAGTTCCTGATGCAGCGAGGCATCCGGGTATCCCCGTCAATGCTTCTGAGAAAGGAACAGGAGACAGATATAAACTCAATTACGAATCAATTGGGATTGCCGTTTTTCGTTAAGCCCAACAATGGGGGATCCAGTTGCGGAACCTCCAGGGTTGATGAACCGGATGAAATCCTGCCCGCCCTCCAAAAGGCTTTCGGTGAAGACAGGGAAGTCATTATAGAGAAACTGCTGGTCGGTACCGAGGTGACCTGCGGACTCTTTAAAACCCAAACCAGGAAAGAGGTCTTTCCTGTCACTGAGATCATCAGTAAAAAGGAGTTTTTTGATTACGAAGCCAAGTACACACCGGGGATGTCAGATGAAATCACCCCGGCGCGGATTCCGGCAGAAACCGCACGGTCCGTACAGGACCTTTCCTCACGTATTTACGATCTGTTAGATTGTCGGGGTGTTGTGCGTATGGACTATATCCTGGTCGGAGACGTCCCCTGGTTCCTGGAAGTGAACACCGTACCAGGTATGTCAAAGCACAGTATCATCCCAAAGCAGGCCTCTATCAGCGGCCTGAGCCTCAATGAGCTTTTCGGCATCCTGCTTGAGGATGCAATGACGCGGTAATTTCATTTAAAAATTTTCAGCCATGGTTAGGAAGTTTTTCTTTCTGGCCCTTCTCCTGTTGCCAGGAGTTGCCTTTATGTCTTCCTGTAAAAAGGAGGAACTGTCAGCTAAAAAGGAGATCCTCTCCCTGATTTTTGAGGCCAGTAAAAATCAGCAGCTCGACAGAAACTACATGGGTGAGATCAGTGGAACAGAAATCCTGACCGAAATCGCTTTCGGTACTGATGTCACAGTTCTTGTGCCTACGATAGAAATATCGCCCCGGGCTACGCTTAGCCCTGCTGCCGGAAATCCCACCGACTTTGCGGGACCGGTTATTTATACGGTTACAGCTGAAGATGGTACCACCAAAAGTTTTACAATCAGTGTCAATCCGGCACCGGCTCCCTATATCGGGGCCTGGACCGGCGGACCTATTGATTTCGGGCTTGGCCTGATGCGAGTCAATATCGAAATTGACGCCCAAGGCACCCTGAGTATGGAACTGGTGGATATACTGACCAGCGAAAAAAGCATAAAATCTGTTAAAGGGTCTTTCCCTCCGCTTAGCAGGCAAGATACTGAGATCAAACTGGACCAGACGCATCACTGGGGAAATAATGGATGGCTGGAGGAATCAACCAGCAGAACCATCATGTACCATGTGAATCATGCACAGAGCATAAAATTCTACTATTGCGAAATCTATCCATTGAATGAATGGTGTCTCCAGCTTAATCTGACCAGGCAGTAATTCATGCTGCGCTTAAACAAAACAGGAGGGCCGAAAGTCCTCCTGTTTTGTTTTGTTAGTATTCGTCAAGGCCCTTACAAGAGCATATCAGATTCCGGTCGCCATAAGCATTGTCAATTTTGCCGACATACGGCCAGAATTTGTTTTCACCAACCCATGGAAGCGGAAAAGCCGCCTTCATACGGCCATAGGGATGGCTCCAGGTATCGTCGCCGATATGCCAGGCAGTATGGGGAGCATTTTTCAGTACATTGTTATCCGCATCGGTAATTCCCATTTCAACGTCGGAGATCTCAAAAAGAATGGATATCAGGGACTCGGCAAAACGATCAAGCTCCTGCTTGGATTCGCTCTCCGTGGGTTCCACCATCAGAGTTTCATGCACCGGGAAAGAGAGAGTTGGCGCATGGAAGCCATAATCCATAAGTCTTCTGGCAATGTCAGAAGTTTCAATTCCTGTGCGTGCCTTAAAATCACGACAATCTAAAATACACTCATGGGCAACCCTTCCGTTGGCACCGGAAAATAGAACCGAGTAGTGTCCTTTAAGAAGAGCAACAAGGTAGTTGGCATTCAGAATAGCCATTTTTGTTGCCATTGTGAGCCCTTCGGATCCCAGCATCTGCACATAAGCATGGGAAATGGTGAGCACCAGGGCACTGCCGTAGGGAGCGGATGATATCACGCCGCCTTGTGCACCACCCACCGGGATCACCGGATGGGAAGGAAGAAAATCAACCAGGTGCTTAGCCACTCCGATCGGTCCTACTCCCGGCCCACCACCGCCGTGAGGAATCCCAAAGGTCTTATGAAGGTTAAGATGGCACACATCGGCCCCGATCAGAGCGGGTTTGGTGAGTCCAACCTGTGCATTCATGTTGGCTCCGTCCATATAAACCAGTCCGCCGTTGGCATGAATGATATCGGCCATCTTCTTCACTTCAGTTTCAAAAACACCATGAGTGGAAGGATAGGTTATCATGAAGGCGCCCAGATTAGCCGCATGTTCTTCAGCTTTTGCCCGCAGTTCGTCAAGGTCAACATTACCGCTTTCATCGCACTTGACCACAATGACCTTACCGCCGGCCATAACAGCGCTCGCAGGATTGGTGCCATGGGCCGAAGCCGGTATCAGAACTACATTCCGATGAACATCACCCCGTGATTCATGGTAGCGGTTGATCACCATCAGGCCGGCATACTCACCGGAAGCGCCTGAATTCGGCTGAAAAGAGATAGCCGGAAAACCGGTTATCTCGCATAAAGCCGTTTCAAGCTCATGGATCACTTGTAAATATCCGGCCGCCTGATCCTGCGGAACAAACGGATGGACGCCCGCAAACTCATCCCACGACAAGGCAAACATGGCATTGGCGGGATTAAGTTTCATCGTGCAGGAACCGAGCGGAATCATGGAATGTGTAAGGGAAATATCGCGTCGTTCAAGTTTTTTAATATAACGCATCATCTCGGTTTCCGACTGATATTTATTGAAACAGGGTTCAACCAGAAAATTGGTAGACCGGGCAAAATCGGGGCCAAAACCGGCTGAATCCACGAGGTCGCCAACCGGCAATAATTCCTTGCCGGCCGCTTCGGTAAAGACCGAAAGGATCCGGTTAACCTCTGCAACATCGGTCAGTTCGTCGGTCGAGAGGCCGATAGTCTCATCATCAAAATACCGGAAGTTAATTTCATGTTTGAGGGCAACCTTCTGGAAATGCTTCAGGCTGACCTTTTCGGGAAGCACAAAGCGCAGGGTATCAAAATAGTCCTTGTTCTCCTGCACATATCCGTATTGCTGCAATTCCAGTTCAAGGGTATGGGCAGCCCTGTGGATTTTACCTGCAATCTCCAGCAGCCCGTCGGGGCCGTGGTAAGCCACGTACATTCCGGCCATAGAAGCCAGCAGGGCCTGGGCAGTACAGATATTGGAGGTTGCCTTCTCGCGTTTGATATGCTGCTCCCGCGTTTGCAGAGCCATGCGGAGTGCCTTGTTGCCATGTATATCGACAGAAACGCCGATGATTCTGCCCGGCATATTCCTTTTCAGTTCCTCGCGGGTGGCAAAAAAGGCCGCGTGCGGTCCGCCAAAACCCATGGGTATTCCAAAACGCTGGGTTGTGCCGGCTACGATATCGGCGCCCCACTCACCCGGAGGAGACAAAAGAACCAGGGAATAAAGATCACTGATTGCTGTGAACAACCCTCCCAGCTCATGAATCCGGGTAACCGTGGGCTTAAAATTCAACGTTTTCCCATCTCCGGCAGGATACTGGGCAATAACGCCAAAAACCTTGTCATGCAGCCGGGTATTCAAAATATTGCAGACTTCTACCCGGATACCCAGCGGCAAGGCTCGTGTCCTGATAACCTCGAGCGTTTGAGGAAAGATATTACCGTCAATCCAGAGCACATCAGCATCCCGTTTAACCAGATCCCTCGACCGGGCATTAAACATCATGATCATGGCCTCTGCAGCTGCAGTACCTTCATCAAGCAAGGACGCATTTGCAATGGGCATGGCGGTAAGCTCCATCACCATGGTCTGGAAATTGAGCAAAGCTTCCAGCCTTCCCTGAGAAATCTCAGCCTGATACGGCGTGTATGAAGTATACCAGGAGGGGTTTTCAAGAATATTCCTTTTGATCACCGGTGGCATTACCGTTCCGTAATACCCCATTCCGATGAGCGTCCTGAATTTTTTATTTTTCTGCCCGATCTCCTTAATGTGATTTGCATACTCCTGCTCTGTAAGCGCAGGCGCCAGATTCAGGGGTTCTTTCATGCGAATGGATGGCGGAACAACCGAAGAAATAAACTCCTCCATGGTACGCGAGCCTACCTTTTCAAGCATCTCGTCAATCTCATGCGGCCGGGGGCCGATATGTCTGTAAATGAACTGATCAGTGGTCATATAAAACGGATTGTTATAGTACAAATTAAGAAGGTAAAAATATAAAGAAGTATGACATTAAACAGGGTTATTCCCCAACGTATGGATTGGTCCGCTTTTCCTTGCCGATTGAGGAAGCCGGACCGTGGCCGGGGTATACCAGGGTCTCATCCGGTAACACAAAAAGCCCCGACTGGATACTGTCAATAATCTGGTCAAAATCACCGCCGGGCAAATCGGTCCGGCCGATGGATCCGGAAAACAGTGTATCCCCGGTAAAGAGCCAGCCCTGCGATGCTTCATAAAAGGCCACACAGCCCGGTGAATGACCCGGCACATGGATGACTCTCAGCAGAATAGAGCCAACCCGGATCTCTTGCCCATCCTCGAGAAACCCATCGGGCTCCGGCACCGGCATGGAAAACCGCAAACCGAAAACTGAGGCCTGCTGTGATCCAATTTTCGACAGGGCAGCATCAGCCGGGTGGATCATGAACCGGGTATGGTAAGAGTCCTTTATCGGTCCCGAACCGAAAAGATGATCAAAATGACCATGCGTAGTAAGAACCATTTCAAGGGTTATCGAATGCTCCTTAATAAAACCGTCAAGCCGGTCAAGCTCGGTCGCATCTATTGCTGATGGGTCTATCAGGATACCGGATCCGCCCTCCTCATAAAGAAGATACAAATTAACCTGTAAGGGATTGAATGCAAACTGCTTAAGCTTTATCATGCGGGGATAATAATGAAACGTTGTATACCGAGGTTCCTTCGGGAGCCAAATATCCGGATAAAATAGATACCACCGCTCAATCCTCTGGTTTCAATTTTCAGGGATTGCCATCCCGGAAAGGAACCCGACTGCATCAACTGACCTTCGGCGGAGAAAATCTCGTATCGCCAGGTTTCATCCGGCACATAACCCTTTTCAGGCGCCAAAAAGATATAATCGCTGGCCGGGTTCGGCCAAACCTCAAAGGCGGGAACAACCCTTGAAAAGTCGCCTGAAGGCAGGAAGTGCTGAGCAGCACCACGGGGCCAATCAGGCAGATCAGGAAAAGTAGACGGCAGCGTTGGTCTTTCGGGACAAGAGCCTTGCCGGGTCATAAGTAAGGCCAATGTATCTCTCAGGTCAATCAAAAGCGAATCAACCCGCGTGCAGGTGCCTGCCATTCTCGCCAGCGCCTGCCGTGTCCGGGCTTGCTCTTCGGTGTTGTAGGGATCCGTTAAGCGCATGATTTTAGCGGATCTTGCAGCCATCGGAATTTCAGACAGGGCTTGCAGGGTCTTGTAGAAATCAGGGCCAATAAACTCCCCGGGATGATCACTCACGTACTGAAGCATTCGCAGCGCACTCTTCAGGGAATCAATGTCCTGGCTTAAAAACCGACCGGTCCCGGTGTCGAGTTGATTCATCGTCATTAGCAAGCCGTGCTGCGCAGGAAGAGTATCAGGACTGGCCTCTTCCGCCTTTAAGGCTGTCAGGGGATTCGATTCACTGTACCACTGATACCCGCCTACAGGCCAGTCCGTTATCCGGTCGGCCCGGATCATAGTCGTGCCAGGCGGTTCCCCCAGCATGGTTCCGTGAACCGAATCATGCATCATGATCAGTTGCACCGGGGTTTTATCATACGTATTATTCCGGAACTGCGGCCCCACGAGAAGTCTTGAGAGGTCATTTCCGATTTCGTTTGCCCATTTCAGCAATTCTGCTTCAGCATCCGGAGGATTCATAATCACAGCTGCCGCCGGAAGGTTGGCGAACCGTGAATCACCTGTCGGGCTATTCGATAAATCAGGGCCAATCAGGAATATTCCGGCCATCTGCCCCCCGCCATAAACGGAACTAAACTGGTTTTGCTCAAGTTTAAATAAGTTGGGTTGATGGAGAACAATGCCAAAGGTGGGCACATCATTCAACCTCTGGAGTTCAAAAGAATTTCCGAAAACTTGTGTAAACCCATCTGATTTGAGATTAACAGCGCATCGGTTATTCTCAAACTCATTATTCCCAATCAGAGTTTGATTAGCCCGGGCCCTTATTGCATCGGTCAGATTAAAAAAGCGGGAGTACTCCACATTAAGAAAGAAACTTTCAATATTAATGCCTAATCCGCTGCTGTCGGGATGAAACAACTGGCTTCCCGGCTCGTTGGCAAAGCTGCATCCTGAAACAAATAATGATCGCTGTGATTGAATGAATGCCTGGGGCGCCCAACCCTCTTCATGACGATTAAGCTTTCGGGTAGTCCTGAATTCAATGTTTTTTAACGTTACGGGTCTATCATCCTGAGGCAGGTAAATCCCGACCTGGTTGTTCCTGAAGGTTGCGGTTCCGCCAGTGAGTTGTGCCGCCCCTTCATACTTCAGGGCGACCTTTGCATTTTCGAGCGTTCCACCATTTATGATCGTCAACTGCTCCGATTCGCTGGTGCCATTGTCATCAACCGAAATGCCATACCACAAATCACCACAAAGGTTACCAATGGTTCCCCCGTTTATAACGATGCGGCCTCGGGGCCTGATTGAAATGGCACAGGCCCCCGGAACCGAAAGGTAGCCCGTCACCTCAAGAACGCCAAAGACTTCCAGACTACTGTGAAGGTAGACCGTATCGGTAATCCTCAATGTGTCCATATAACCCACCCGGGTTATGTCCTGGTATCCGAGTCTCGACCAGCAGCTGTCGTTAACCACCACATCCGAAATATTTCCCCTTTCGCCGTTCAGATGCGACCGGATAATGGCAGTCTGGCACTCCGACAGCGCATGCCCGTAGGAAGGCCAGTAATCCATTATGTTATTGGATGTTCCGATATCCGGACAGCCATTATCCTCGCAGGTATCGCACTGGTCGCCGCCGGATCCGCCCCGGAAGTTATGCATCAGCCCAACTGTATGGCCAATCTCATGAAGAAGGTTTTTCGCAGACTCCTCAACCGCAACCGCATATTCATTCTGCAGATATTGCTCATAAAAACCCCTCATTCCGATATATCCCTTGTCTCCGATATTTCTTGAGTGCCCACCCACAACCGAAATATTTCCTCCGATAAAAACCGGCAGGGTCTGATATTTCTGCCAGTAGCTCAGCGAGGAATCCTGGTCCACATACCGTGTCCTCATATAGGGAGCATCAATATCCACCGAGCAGTCCCAGGCATGGCTGTCGCGGTGGAAGAAAACCGTATCGACCCGGATCCGGAATCCGGCATCGGGGATATAGGGTGAGCTAACCGGGGGGGTCAACGTGTCCAGGTTACCTGCCTTTGCATTAATCCACCGCTCAAGGTCCTTCAGAAAGATCATCTCACTGACGGAATCCGCATGGAAATTGCCGGCTCCCGAGTCTGTCTGGAAAACATGAAAGGCCAGCCGCAGGGTGGCAACCTGAGCAGGAAGGATGGATCCGCCGGAGAGAGCCCAGGCTATCCAAAAATATCTGAAAAAAAGGAAAAACCTTTTCATTTTCGGGCTGTCACTTCTCCTCAAGGCCGGGTTTCATCGGGACAAAAACAAAACTGCCGTGTGTTGTGGTTTCAAACTGGTCCTCACCGGTGCGGATACAGCGTGTCATCACCTGCACCTCCCGGTCGCCAACCGGAACCACCAGGATTCCGCCGATGGTGAGCTGTGTGAGCAGCGCTGCCGGCACATCCGGCGCACCTGCCGTAACCAGTATACGGTCGAAAGGCGCATAGGCCGGAAGACCGGCATACCCGTCGCCATAAAAAAACTTGATCGGGTACCCAAGCTGCCTGAGCAGGGCCTGTGAGTCAGTAAATAGTTTTCGGATCCGTTCAACCGTAAAAACACGCACCCCCATTTCAGCGAGCACAGCCGCCTGGTATCCTGAGCCGGTTCCCACCTCCAGCACCTTTTGATGGTCGCGAAGATCAAGAAGCTGCGTTTGAAAAGCCACGGTATAGGGCTGCGAGATCGTCTGGCCCGATGAGATCGGAAAGGCCTGATCCTGATAGGCAAAACGGAGAAACATGGAGTCCATGAAGGCATGACGAGGCACTTTCATGAGCGCATCAAGCACCCGCAGGTCGGAAATCCCTTTCCCCTTAACCACCTCAACCAGTTTCCTCCTCAATCCCTGATGCTGAAAGCTGTCCTCGATCATGACAATTCTATTAACTTTGTGTCCTGAAATATCAGAATAATTTAGCTATGCTTAAAATCGGGAAATGCTTATCGGTAATTACCCTTGCCGCTTCCCTGATCTCTTGCAATCTGATTAACCCTGCGGAAAAAATCCCGGCGCTGATCAAAATTGATACGGTTTTGGTGAAGGTAACCAATTTCGATCAGGGATCAGCCAGCCACAAAATGACCAATATCTGGATCAGCGTGGGTGGAAAAAACCTTGGGGTTTATGAAACCCCAACCATGATTCCCAGCCTGGAAACAGGCCCGCAATGGATCTACATCCGGCCAGGCATAAAAATGAACGGAATCGCCGGCTCGCGCGTGGCCTATCCGTTCTTTGAGCCCTACGAGCTCAACGATTTCAACCTCGAGTCGGGAAAAACTGCGGTGATCACCCCCACCACCACCTATAAGAAGGAATGCAAGTTCCCCTGGCTGGAGGATTTTGAGGACGCCGGTGTTTCTTTTGATTATCCTTCCTATTCGGATACCATTTTCCGGAACCAGTCGGATTCTGTGAGGGAAGGCCGCTTTTCAGGGGCCATCTATCTCGATAAGCAGCACCAGTATTTCGAAGCCAACAGCAGCACCGATTTCGAGTTACCCGGGACCGGAACCATGATCCTGCTTGAATTCGACTATAAAAGCAACACAGGTCTGGAATCGGGCATCTATGTAATCACCGACGGGGCAGCAGTCTGGAACAGCCTGGTCTATATCAAGCCGTCTGCAACCTGGAACCGCATCTATATTGACCTTCACTCCACCGTTGGATATGAGTCTAACGCCGATGCCTTCAGAATCGGCCTCAGGGCACAATGGGATTCAACCGGGCTGGCAAAACAGGGGATCATTATGGACAATCTCAAGCTGATCCACTTTTAATGAACTACAGGAAGCAACTTGCCAAATATCTGATCTCCGACTTTCTGGCTGCCGGATCCAGCTGGACCCTGTTCTTCGTGTTCCGGAAGGTTTATATCGAAACAAAAAAGTTCGGTTATCCGATTCCGGTTGAATTTGATCACTCCTATTTTATCGGTCTGGCTTGCCTGCCATTGCTTTGGCTCCTCTTCTATTATATCACAGGGTATTATAAAGAGCTCTACCGGAAATCACGGCTGAGTGAACTTGGGCAGACCATCGCCACAACCTTTATCGGGGTCCTCCTGATCTTTTTTGCCCTGATCCTGGATGACACAGTCAACACCTACACCAACTATTACCTGTCATTCATGGTGCTGTTCCTGCTGCAGTTCCTGATAACCTATATTCCGCGGCTCATCTTTACCACAACCTCCGCCCATAAGATTCACAACCGTATCATCGGATTTCCTACCCTGTTGATCGGTTCAGGGAAAAAGGCAACCGATCTGTACCGCGAAATGGAAAATCAGCCCCGCTCAACCGGCAACAAGTTCATCGGGTTTGTCAGCGCCAGTCATCACGACAGCCATATCATGACGAAACACCTCCCGCACCTGGGCGGCCTCAGGGACCTGCCAAGGGTATTGGCCGAAAACAAGGTCGATGAGGTGATCATTGCCATCGAGAGTTCAGAGCATGAGGTTTTGAAGAAGATATTCAACAAGCTGGAGCACCGCAGGTTCACCATTAAGGTGATTCCTGACATGTACGACATTCTGACCGGGATGGTCAAGATGTCATCCATCATTGGCATGCCGCTGATCCAGATCAGCCACGACCTGATGCCGGCCTGGGAGGAAAACCTGAAGCGGATGATCGACATTGTGGTTTCTTTCTTTGCGCTGATCATCCTGAGTCCCCTGTACCTGGTGCTGGCTATCGGGGTTAAAATATCGTCACCCGGACCGGTGTTTTACAGTCACGAGCGAATCGGACGTTACGGAATGCCTTTTCAGATCTACAAGTTCCGTTCGATGCGCCGCGATGCAGAGATCAACGGACCAGCCTTATCGAGCCATAACGATACCCGGATAACCGGTCTGGGTATGTTCATGCGAAAAAGACGGCTCGATGAGCTGCCCCAGTTTTACAATGTGCTGATTGGCGACATGTCGCTGGTAGGACCACGTCCTGAGCGCCAATACTTTATCGATCAGATCGTAAAAAAAGCGCCCCACTTCAATCACCTGCAGAAGGTACGGCCCGGCATCACCTCCTGGGGCCAGGTTAAGTTCGGATATGCATCCGATGTGGATGAGATGATTGAGCGGCTAAAATATGACATTCTCTATATCGAGAACATGTCCCTTCTTGTCGATCTGAAAATTCTCATTTATACCATAAAAACCATTCTGAAAGCCAGCGGAAAATAGCCATGGAAACAACACGTAAATTTGCCGTTGTATTGGCCGGTTGCGGGGTCTATGACGGCGCAGAGATTCATGAGGCGGTAATGACCCTGTATGCCATTGACCGCACCGGGAATTCCTATGAGGTTTTTGCACCGGATGTAACCCAACATCATGTGGTTAACCATTTCACCGGCAAACCCATGGACGAAAAGAGGAATGTTCTCACCGAGTCGGCCCGGATCGCACGCGGAAAAATCAGGCCGTTGAAAGAGTTTAATTCCGATGAATTTGATATCCTGATATTCCCCGGTGGATTTGGGGTAGCAAAGAATCTGTGCACCTTTGCTTTCGACGGAGCCAACTGCAAGGTCAATCCTGAAGTTGAAAAAGCTGTCGTGGCAATGCACAAAGCCGGCAAACCCATAGGTGCCCTCTGCATCGCTCCGGTCCTCCTGGCAAAAATTCTGGGTGACGTAACGCTTACCATCGGCCAGGATGCGGGAACTGCCGCAGCCGTAACCGCCATGGGCGCCACACACCGGCCCACCGGGCACCGCGAAGTCATCGTAGATAAAAAGAACAAGATTGTCACCAACCCCTGCTATATGCTCGACGCGAGCATTACTGACATTGCAGAGGGGGCGATGAATGCGGTGAACGCGCTGCTGACCTTTTAAGGCAGAAGGCAGAGGGCAGAAGGCAGAAATTAGTAAGAAGAAATAGGGAAGAAGAATGAGGGATCTTCGAATCCATCTAATTTAACAAGTTGGGGCAGAAGTAGTTTCTGCCCTTTTTCTTCTAACTTCTTACTAATTTCTGCCCTCTGCCCTCTGCCCTCTGCCTTAAATATACCCCTTCTCGATATACGTCACAATCTGCTCTATCAACTTATCCTCCCCCTTGGGATCATATTTCGATTTCAGATTGGTTCCGAAAAGCCGTGCCATACCTTGCCAGAAGAAAGCGCTGACTGATCCCCGGTAGGAATCGATCCAATAGAAGGTGGAGTTGGTAGTTTCCCGGTCGATCAGTTTAAAGAGAAGCTTCCCCTGTGTGATGGTCATCTCACGCATGTCGCCCTCATATTTCTTCCAGAGGGAATCCTCCATGCTCTTAATGAACTTCCGGCGATCTTTATCGGACTTCATGGCACCAAGCTTGCTGTCGACCTGCCTCACTGTGGCGCTCACCAGTTTTGAGTATGGGTGTACCTTTTTGAGATTATAGACCAGGCGCCAGTATTGCCGCTCCTCAAATCGGTTCTTGAAATTTCTCGGGGGTAGTATTGCGATCTCTTTCAGCTCGATATGCGGGATGGTATCCCCGTTAACTATCGTACTCTGGAGAATCGTTTCCTTTTTCGTGGTGGCAGAAACCTGTCCGTTTACAAAAGAAAACAAACTGAATAACAGCAATATGGTCAAAAAGAAGCGCATAAGCGGGCGCCGGCAATTATCATGCCAGCAAAAAATGGCAGGCTTACTCAGGAGACAACCTGTTTAACGAGTGCAGCAGCCTCCTCAAGCGTTATAGCCGAAGAAACCTGCAAACCCGACTGATCAATCAGCCGCTTGCCTTCGATGGCGTTTGTACCCTGAAGCCTTACAATAACCGGAACGGGGATCTTGCCGATTTTATTGTAAGCATCCACAACCCCCTGGGCTACACGGTCGCATCGTACTATCCCCCCGAAAATATTGATCAGGATAGCTTTAACCGCCGGATCCTTCAGAATAATACGGAACCCTGCTTCTACGGTCTGCGGGCTGGCAGAGCCGCCGACATCCAGGAAATTTGCAGGATGCCCGCCGGAGAGCTTGATCATGTCCATGGTAGCCATCGCCAAACCGGCGCCGTTGACCATGCAACCTACATTTCCGTCAAGCTTGATAAAATTGAGATTATATTCTGATGCCTCCACCTCGGTGGGATCCTCTTCAAACAGATCCCGCATGGCCGCAATGTCAGGATGCCTGTACAGCGCATTATCATCAAGATTAACCTTCGCATCCGCAGCAAGTATAAGGTCATCGGAGGTTTTCACCAGCGGATTGATTTCCAGCAGGGATGCATCGGAGCCCACATAGGCACTGTAAAGGGCAGTCACAAACTTTACCATGTTTTTATGGGCCACACCGCCAAGCTTTAGATTGGTGGCGATTTTCCGTGCCTGGAACGCCTGAATGCCCAAACCGGGATCCACCTCCTCGGTAAAAATCAGGTGAGGGGTATCCTTGGCCACACCTTCAATGTCCACTCCCCCTTCGGTTGAGTACATTACAATATTTCGTCCGGTTTTGCGGTTAAGCAGAACACTCATATAAAATTCCTTCACGGAAGTCGTACCGTCGGCTCCCGGATAATACATATCCCGCTGAACCAACAGTTTTCTAACGAGCTTGCCATCAGGACCCGTTTGAGGGGTCACAAGGGTCATCCCGAGAATCCGGTTAGCATGTTCCATAACTTCATCCAGGGATTTGGCAAGCTTCACGCCGCCGCCCTTGCCGCGGCCTCCCGCGTGGATCTGCGCCTTTACCACCCAGAATTTAGTCCCCGTCTGTTCCTGAATCAGTTTTGCTGCTGCAACAGCAGCCTCAACGGTTTCAGCCATAATTCCATCAGCCACGGGAACCCCATAGGATTCGAGCAGTTGTTTAGCCTGATATTCATGAAGATTCATATAATCCGATTTTACAGTTTAGTCATTTTGCAGGGGTTAAATTTGCAACTTTTTTAAGTCAAAGAAAAATCTGCCTTTTCGTAACACGGAGGTGTTATTTTTGAGGAAAATTATTCAGATGAGAAAGCTCGCAAATAATGAACTGGGCCGCCTTGATGTGGAAGAATTCAGGCAATCCGAGAAGAACCCGGTTGTGGTGGTTCTCGACAATGTAAGAAGCCTTAATAACATTGGTTCCATTTTCCGCACCTGCGATGCTTTCCGAATCTCCAGGCTCATCCTTTGCGGCATCAGCACACCTCCACCCCACCGCGACATCCACAAAACCGCCCTCGGCGCCGAACTCTCCGTTGACTGGCAATACTTCGAAAATACCACCGACGCCGTGGCCCTGCTGAAAGAACAAGGACATAAAATCTACGCACTGGAACAGACAGAATCCAGCGTACCGTTAAACCAATTTCAACAATATCAACAGGACCGGGAGGACCGGGAGGACCGCGGGTCCTCCCCTACCACGTACCTTTCTCAACCTTCTCAACCTTCTAAACCTTCTAAACCTTCACGGGAGGACCACGGGTCCTCCCCTACCACGTACCCTCTTCAACCAAATCAACCAATTCAACCAATTCAACCTTTTGCCCTGATCTTCGGCAACGAAATCCACGGCGTTTCCCAGGATGTAATCAACCTCTGTGATGCCGCCGTCGAAATTCCCCAATTCGGCACCAAGCACTCGCTGAACGTGGCGGTGAGCGTGGGGATCGTGCTGTGGGAGGTTGCCGGATAAAACAGGTTGCCGGTTGCCGGTTACCAATTACCGGTTAGGCCAGAACTGTCATCCTGACGAAAGTAAGGATCCCCTCACCCCCACCCACACTCACACCCACACTCATCTCACTCACCTCACCTCACCTCACTTATTTCCTCAATAATTTTTCCCGAGGATGTCTCGTAGGGGCGACCCTTGCGGTCGCCCTCATTGCTGTCGCCCCCGGAATCAGCATGATCACACTGACTGTAGCCCTTACTATTTGCTTTCGTCAGGATGACCGTTCTGGCCTAACTGGCAACCGGTAACCGGCAACCGGCAACATCTTCCTAACCGGCAACCGGTAACCGGCAACTGGCAACCTGTTTTAACCGGCAACCTCTTCGCAACCCACTTACAGTCTCAACTAACTCATTAGTTAATTTAACTATCTTTTTAGTTGCATTTCTAATTTCTCCGTTGTAGCTTTGGTATAAAATATATGTCATGCGAGAACTTACCAAGGCCGAAGAACAGATTATGCAGGTTATCTGGCAGTTAGGGCCATCTTTTATCAAAGAGATCCTGGCAGAAAGTGCGGAACCCAAACCTGCCTACACTACGGTATCCACCATCGTACGGATTCTGGAACAGAAGGGTTTCGTGGATCACAAGGCGTACGGAACCACGCATCAGTATTTTGCGGTGATCAGCAAGGAGGAGTATTCCCATTACTCCATGAAGAAAATGCTGGAGAACTACTTCGACGGGAGCCTGAAGCAGATGGTATCCTTCTTTTCAAAGCGGGAGAACCTCGATGTGAAGGAGATGGAGGAGCTGCTCCGGATGGTTGAAAACCTGAAAAACGATAAGCCATGAACCACCTGAATGAAATTCTCCTGACCAACATTTTCCTGATACTAATCTGGCTTGCCTATGAGTTTCTGTTCAGTCGCCAGCGGCTGTTCCAGGCCAACAGGATTTTTCTGGTTTCAGGATCGGCCATTGCGGTTATTTTACCCTGGCTTCCCTGGCAAATTCAACTGGGCTCCTTTTCGGCACCGGTATTCACAATCCCGATGGCCGTGGATCCTTTGCCACTGGCAGATCCGGGAATTGTGGTGCAATCGGGCATGATCACGGCTTCAACCCTTTCCGTCAACTGGCTATCCATCCTCTATTGGAGTACCGCCGGATTTCTTGCCCTGGTTTCGATAGCCCAGCTAATCCGGCTGAGAATCTGGGCGCATAAAGGCAAGGCTCTGTATCAGAATGGATTAAAAATAGTTTCGCTAAACAAACCCTGGTCGGCTTTCAGTTTCTTCCGGACCATCTACTTCCCTGCACCCTTTGATCCACATGCAGCGGAAACCCAGGTGATTCTCAGGCACGAAGAGGTTCACTGCAGGCAATTGCACAGCCTCGATAACCTCCTGATGCTGATCATCAGGATCCTGTTCTTTTACAATCCCGTCGTATACCTTCTGACGTCACGTATCCGGCTGGTTCATGAATATATTGCCGACGAAGCCACCGCCGGTACCGACAAAGCATCCTATTCCCACACGCTTATCAGGCATCAGTTCCTGGTCCCCGGATTGCTGCTGATGCATTCATTCAACAAAAAATCATTTTTAAAAAGGAGACTTACCATGTTATTGAAAAACAAACGAACAAGAAACGCAGGCTGGAATTACCTGCTGGCACTTCCGGTCATCAGCCTCATGATCCTGATCAGCGGCTGGTCGGCCACCGCTCAGGACCAGGCAAAGAAGTCAAAGGAAGAAATCGCCAAGATGGCAGTAGAAAAAGAGCTTACAAAGGCAGGGTATTCGAAAGCTGATATTGATGTGATCAAATCCAGAATCGATGGTATACAGGAATCAAATGCAAAAGTATCCAGTCAATTTGCAGTCATCGATAAAACTCTGAATGGTGAACAGGTTTTTGCAATCGTAGAAGAAATGCCAAAGTTCCTCGGCGGCAAAATCGAAGATTACCGGAACTGGATTCAAAAGAATGTTCAGTATCCGGCCGAAGCGAAAACAAAGAAGATCCAGGGAACCGTTTATGTGAGTTTCATCGTTGACACCAAGGGTCAGGTAGTTAATCCTGAAATTATCCGGAGCGCCAATCCGATCCTGGATCAGGAGGTAGTGCGGGCCTTGAAATCTTCACCAGCCTGGACTCCGGGCATGCACAAAGGGAAAGCGACTAATGTAGGTTTTTCAATCCCGGTTAAATTCATTCTTGACGGGAATACAACTCAAAAACTTAAAGCGCCGGAAGAAGCAAATCCGGAGGAAGCAGCGGCCATGATTAATGCCTATTCAGCAAAACGGGACAAGCAGGCCTTTCAGATCGTGGAAGTAATGCCTGAGTTCCAGGGTGGCGGGATCAAGGAGTTTGCGGCCTGGGCCCAGGCCAACGTCAAATATCCGGCTATTGCCCTGCAAAATAAGATTCAGGGAACCGTGTACGTTGCTTTTCTGGTCACAAAGGAAGGCAAGGTTGAGGATGTCGAGATCGCCAGAAAAGTTGACCCGGCGCTCGACGATGAGGTACTGCGGGTTATCAGATCATCGCCCGACTGGACTCCCGGAAAACAGAGGGGTAATCCTGTCCATGTAGCGTTTAACATTCCGATTAAGTTTACTGTGAATTAAACCGGGAGACCCCTTCTTTCGCCGGGATGACAAGTGCTCCGAGCCAACTGGTCACTAGTCACTGGTCACTAGTCACTTCTTCCGCTTCACGCATCACGCTTCACGAAAAAAGCCGCCCTTTTGGGGCGGCTTTTTTTTAAACCTGACAGGTTTCTAAAAACCTGTCAGGTTTATTTATTTATTTCACCAATGCAACGAATTTTGCATCTTCGAAATATTTCCCGAATTCCAGGTCGGTTTTTGCAAGTTGCTTCAGATCAGCTTTGGCGGCAATGGCAGCCTCGAGTGATTTGAACATGTTTGCACTCTGTCCCTGACGTGCATAAACGACTGCTTTGAGGTAGTCGGTCATCGGGCAGGGTTCGGTTACACATTCGAGGGTTTTGAGGGCTTTAGCGTAGTCCTTGTTCAGGGTCTGAGCAAGAGCGGCATTGTTGAGGCAGGCGGTGCCGAAATTGGTAACAGCCTGGCTGTAGTTGCCCTTCTTGACGTTAACGATACCCATGTTATGATCAACCTGACTTCCGGCACCGGCGGCGCTGCGGAAGAGGCCTTCTGCCTTGTCAAATTCACCGTTGGCCAGTGCAACAACGCCAAGGTTGTTCAATACGATTGCATCGTTGGCTTTCAGTGTATTGGCTTTTTCAATGGCGGTTTGTGCCGTTTTGAAGTCGCCCATCTGAGCGGCGGTCATTCCGTAGTCGTTCCATGCCCTGTAGCAGGTGGGGAATTTCTCGGTTGCAGCCTTGTAGATGCCATTCTGAGCTTTCACGTCTTTGGTGAGGGTGGCGGCATAAAGAACCTCTTCGAGGCCCAGATCTGAAGGCTTGCTTGAAGCAATTTTCAGCAGTTCTTCGTCTGATTTGCCGATCACGTCAACGCTGACAGTGAATTTCGAGCGGCGCAGCTGCGGCAGGATCTGGTCGGCCAGTTCGGTAAACGCAACTGAGATATTCTTGATTTCCCGCTCACGAACAGCCGGATCATCGTACATCGAAAGCACACGCAGAACCAGGTCTTTATCCTGAATCCTGGATTTTCCAACCAGCTCCTTGAAACCTTCCCAGTCTTCAGCCGTAGACATCAGTTTAAAGAATTCCTGCTGTGAGGCTTTTGATACTTTCATGGTTTCCAGTTCTTTCTGGAAAAACTTCGAAGCGGTCTGCGAACGTTCCTTGGCAAGTTTGTCGTTCAATGCCAGTTCCCCGTCAGGAGAAGCATAAGCTGAAACGTCAACACCCTTGATATTATAGTTTGACTTATCATTAGCGGCCTTCACCTTGTCTTTGAGGGCAGTGACATCATCCGAATTCATTTCGGTTTTTTTAACATCAGCCTTATTGATGTCATAGTTGATGTCGG
>CAZEKJ010000037.1:50699-56801 GCA_964512915.1 uncultured Porphyromonadaceae bacterium | reverse complement strand
AACACGACATTTACACGACATTCTCAATTACTCCGTTCTTTTTCTTTACTTTCCGTAACCATATTCCATGGCAAATTATCAATTATTTCTTTGTAGTTTTTGGTAATGTCATTTTGAATGTCAATTACCACTAAAGATTTTTTCTGCATGGTATTTCGTGAAATACAATTATTTGAAATATTTTGAGTCATTGAAGTTGCCTGTTAGCGGTTGCTCTTCTGTCTATCGTCATTGTGTAAATTTTTCAAAAGCTGTCCCATTAAATTTATATGCTCCATTTTCGTGTGTGCCAAGCCATAACTCACCATTATTGTCTTTGTAAATGGAATACACGGTAATGTCTTTGCCATTATTTTTTACAGGGTAATGTGTTATTTGTTTACCACTATTACGCCAGACCCCTTGGTTGTAGGTTGCCATCCATAAGTCATCATTGACTTTTTCCATAGAGATAATGGCAACTAAATCTCCGTCTTTCTTTCCATCTAAGCTACCTATTCCCTTTTCTTTTACGTAATTAGTTAAAATCTCTTGTCCGTAAATATTGTAGCGATACAGCGTGTTGCTGAACCAAAACTTGCCATCGCTGTCTTCGATAATAGAACGAATGCCAAAACCGGTTTCAACATCAAACTCCAGTTCTTTTTCAGAAAGCCAGGTAAAAGTTTTTCCGTTATACAGGCATACACCCAGCGCTCCTGTACCAAACCAAAGATTTCCTTCGCTGTCTTTATAAATGATGTAAACGTCATAGGGACTGTACTCCACATTGGGGAATTTTGCGAAATGGTCATCACCTTCTTTGGTTTCAGGAAATTTAAGTCGGTGTAAATATTTGCCATCATAACGATAAACTAACCCCGAATCCTGATTGCCCTTAAACCACAAATCATCAGGTTCTAACTTCCATTCATTATCCGGATTACTTGTCGTGCTGACCTTGATGAAATTTTGTCCATCGAATTTGCTTATTTCTCCACGGTTATTAAAAAAAATATTTCCCAGTTTGTCTTCCTTAATTTCATCAATTCTGTTGTTTGGCAAACCATGCTTTGTTGTAAAATTAATCAATGTCTTTCCATCATATCTATACACACCGCTTTCCCAACTTCCAAACCAATAAATATTTTTCTTGTCTTGATAAACCACCATAATGCTGCTTCCAAGTTCTTTTACTGTGTCGCCCTTTACAAATAGTTCATTAAACGGGTCTGTTTTTTTTTTCGTATTAGAGGTCTGCCCACTGCACGAAGTCAATAAAGTTAGAAGGCTCAGAAATAAGATTATGTTTAATTTCATTGTCGTCAGTTTGTTTTTTTTTAGTGTGGTCATAGAGTTAGCGCTAATAGATAAGGCTTCAAGTTAGGCTACGCCACACGAAGCCTTTTCTATTACAGGAAGTGCTTTCATTATTCTTATGTTTCTAAAATCTGGTCTTTGTACAACCATATTTTCAATTGCTCAACATCTGTATCCTGTAAAGGTCTTAAATTTAATAGAACTTTCCATAAATCCTTTTTAAGATAAATCATATCAACAAGTTGTATGTCGCCATCGAACATAAGGTGGTCGTAATTGTCGGTAAAAAAATTCTTTACCCGATGTGACTTTTGAAATCCACAACCTTCATAAAACGACAAGATTGCCGGTGTTTCACCTGTCCCAACAAGCATTGTTTTGTAGTCGTTTTTGTAGTAATCAGAAATGTAATTTATCAATGCTCTGCCGTACCCTTTGCCTTGATATTTCTCGTAGGTCGCTATGTTTTTCAACTCGCAGGTTTCGTTATTTATCGGCACTACAACGCAGACACTTTTCAAATCATCGTCATATAAAGCAAACAAATCTCCTCTCGGCAAATACTTGTCAATCATATTTTCCTGCTCGTCTGCCAACAACAATAAGTCAAGGAACTGTTTCTTATTTTCGACAATTATTTCTATTTTCACCATATCTCTGTTGTTTCCTAAATTGTCAAGTTTTATTTTCCTGTCTTTTTTGCATTAAGTACAACGGTAAATTGCATGAGAAGAGGCATATTGTGCTATTGAATTACAAAATCAATTTTCTCCATAGCAGTCTTCTCAAACCAAATAGCCAAAGTTTTTGTCCCATCGACATCTCTGAAAACACCTTGTTTAACAGGCTGTTTTATTCCATTTACAGTAAGGGATGCATCGGAATTTTTGTTCCAGTTCTTTACAATAATTGCTGCATTGGATAAGGGAGCTGATTCACTGCATGCTAGTGTAAATGACAGCTTTTGTGCATCAGGCTTTATAATATATGCCCGTTGTGCCTTATCGTAAACTCCTGAACATCCTTCTGGATTTTCTAATGTGGGAGGATTAATCCATGAATTTGCTAAAACAGCTAATTCCGACGGTTCCATGCTTAGCATTCCCTGCATCATCATCTTCTTTTGGTAGGGTGTTTTGCTTTCTTTTTTTGAAATTGTCTCGTATGCCGGGTAAAAGACATGAGTTAATGAACTATGTGCAGTTCTGTCTGAAAATAAAGCATATCGCCCGTCTGAAGGCTGCTGTGCCACCGGCCAGTGATTCCAGGTACAGAATACAGCATAATCTGTTAATTCTCCATTATACACATTGAATCCATGATTCTCCTGAACAATCGTAACCGGATCGTATTCTCCGGTGTAATTAATAATCTGAATAGGTTTACCCTTTGCTTTCTCAGAAACCTCATTGCTGGTAGGGGGTTTGTTTATCCAGTCGAAGTTAACAGAGCTTCCATCCAGCCCAATGAAAGAGAGGGTCTTTTTTCTGGATATTATGTCGTGGGGGTGTTGGTTTGGTCCTAAAATAGCCATCGATTCTTGCCATTCATGATTTAATTCTTCACCACTTGACCATAATTTCTGGTCTTTAACAGTAACCCCATCAGGGTATATATAATAATACCAGCTTGCCCAGTCGCCCCAGCCTGTTTCATCTACATAGTTAGCCAGTACGTAATTAACATCCTGTAAGGCAAATCTCCATTCAATTACAACTCTTGCAGGCGTATTTTCAATAATTCTGGCATGTGCTGCATATACCCCTTTGTCAGACATCGGCTCCTGACAACCTTCACCGCCAGATGTGCTCCAGGTTTCATTAAACTCGTTACTATAGAACTGGTTAAGCTCATTCGCCATCATTTCAATATAACTTAAGCCTCTCCAGAATATCACTTTGCCGGGATTGTCCTCAAACTCAACAACCACGTCGGCATGTTCGCCTGTTCTCCATAGGTTTTCCCAGGAATCATAAAAATCAAGAAAAGTGTATTGCGCTCCAAACCTACCCATATCTTCACCTGTTGGGATCTCACGAACTTCCATATCAGCCTTTGCTTCCGGGGCTTGGTTATAGTTTTTATATGACTGTTCGATTTCATCTGCATCTAAAGCCAGAGTATAAATCTTCACTTCATCAATAATACCGTCGAAGGTATACGGAGCGGGAAAAGTGCTATGACGAACGGGTGCAATTTGCGCCCTGTCTTTACCTTTTGCCACAAGAATATCTTTAGATGAAGTTTCAATATCAGCCTTTGCAATTTGCTTCTCAGTATCTAATTTACCATCGATATAGAGCAACATTTTACCTGTTGATTTCTCATAGGTCGCAGCAAAATGATATAGTACATCCTTTTTTAATGTGCGTTTTGAGATAAGTTCTTCCCACATGCCATTTACCCTGATTTTAAACCCGGCTTGTCCCATACCGTTAATACCCAGGAAATACCCTTTATCGTCCTCTTTTTGATAGATTACTTTAAATCGCTTGTTCCAGGGAATTTCTCTGTTTTTATCCACCTCAAACTCACGTATTTCATCCACATCATCCATTTGTTGAACAATGGTTGTCCAACTCCACGGATACGCTGCCATTGCTGCCCAACCCTCCAATGTTATGGCATCTTTAATGTCAGGAGCATTTTCTGCCGGAAAAGTCACGAAGTTTTTGTGCCCGTCAAACTGCACAGCCGTGCCGGATACCCCTTTTCTCCACTGTGTTTTACTACCTGGGATAACTAATTCGATACCGCTTTTACTTTCGGTAGTTATGTCCCCTTTGGCTTCATCAAATTTAAACCAAACTGCAGGTTCAATAACACTTCGGCCTACAACAGGATTTCCCCCGATTGCAGCTGCAACATAGGTCTTTTTTGCCGGGACTTCCTTTATGACTTTAATTCCCTTTCCAGAGATTTTTAGCCTTTGGGTGATGAGATTTGAAGGATCCTTCCAGTCATCAATTTTTCCCGCCCCTTTTCTGATAGTCCTGGTTACTATACCATCTGGGGTAAAAGTAAAATACTCCTCACAAAATCTTGCAGCATCAACATTCGTATGAGGGTTGCCTCCATTGAACTCCGGAAGGTACCTCCAGTGAACTACTACTTTTTCCGGTGTGTTTTCAATGATTTTTACAACTGAATAGTGATTGGTGCGGTCGGGCATAACTTCGTCGCCATCTCCTTTTCGGGGAATCACTTCACTGAAGAAGGTTTTCTCACCGGCAGGAGTCTCCAGGTAGGGGAGGTAACTGGTTCCTCTCCAAAAAACAACTATACCTTTGTCTGCACCCAAATCAACCATGATATCAGCATATGGGCCGGTACGGGAATACTTTTCTAATTCTTCACCAGAGTTAAATTTTGTGTAAAAAGCCCCGAATTCCCCTAATTTTAATTCGGGATGTAACTCTGCTCTTTCTTTACATGCGCTTAAAAGAAATGGAATCAGTAATAGACAATAGACCATTTTCATTATTTTCCCCTCCTGTTATAGTGTATCGGAATGGTTTACGAACTTTATTTGTTGATTTTTTTGTTCTTCCATATTCTTCGATTTTTTTTAGTTTTCAAGTGAGCCTATTACCGCTTTTCAAATTCGATCAGTTCGATGGGAGCTCCGTTATGTTCAATCATAGCAACTCTTGTTCCTTCACCGGGTGAGTTGGGAGGAGTCAGAATATTGAAATTTTGTCTGGATAGTTCAAGATCCAGATTGTCAACTTCAAAGGCGATGTGGGGTATGCTCTTTATTAGATCACTTATGGGACTGTCAGGTTCAAATCGCATCCATTCTATGCCGTAAGGACTCGATTCAAATCCGGAAACATAGAATTTAAACTGAGGAATATATCCTTTATTCTGGAATTCGCCGTAAGTCCCGTAGCCAATTTCAATTTCTCCGGGTCTATTTATTTAAATCAAATCGGTCGGAATTCATCACTTTCACCCAGGCTTTTACAAAATCTTTTACAAATTTTTCTTTGTTGTCATCCTGTGCATACACTTCAGCATATGCGCGCAAAATTGAATTAGAACCAAAAACCAGATCAACCCTTGTTGCTGTCCATTTCGTTTTTCCTGTTTTTCTTTCTACCAGGTTGTAAAGATTGTTGGAAACCGGTTGCCAGGCGTAATTCATATCGGTAAGATTTACAAAAAAGTCGTTGCTTAAAACGCCTTCTTTATCAGTAAACACTCCATGTTTTGTGCCTCCGTAATTGGCACCCAAAACCCGCATGCCTCCAATCAGAACTGTCATTTCGGGCGCTGTAAGTCCCATTAAGTGAGTTCTGTCGAGTAGCATTTCTTCGGATTTTACAGCATATTCTTTTTTCTGCCAGTTTCGGTAACCGTCGTGAATGGGTTCTAGTACTGCAAATGATTCTGCGTCTGTCATTTCATCCGTTGCATCGCCTCTTCCGGGTGCAAAAGGAACTTTAATTTTGAAACCTGCTTTTTCTGCGGCTTTTTCAATGGCTGCACTCCCTCCTAAAACAATCAAATCGGCAATGCTCACTTTTTTAGGTAAACCTGTTTGAATTTCAGTAAGTGTAGTCAAAACTTTTTCCAAACGTTTAGGTTCGTTGCCTTCCCAATCTTTTTGTGGTGCAAGGCGAATTCTTGCTCCGTTTGCACCGCCTCTGTAATCGCTGCAACGGAAAGTTCTTGCGCTATCCCAGGCCGTATTGATCAGCTCGGTTTCAGTTAAACCGCAATTCAGGAGTTTTATTTTAAATGGTCAAATAGACGTTTATCCCAAAAAAGGAAAATCCGGCGGCGGTTTTTGCTTCTATC
>CAZEKJ010000037.1:0-50689 GCA_964512915.1 uncultured Porphyromonadaceae bacterium | reverse complement strand
GAGTTTTATTTTAAATTCTTCAATTTCCGATTCTGAAAGAGAATAGTTAACGGTGGGAATTGGATCTTGCCAAATTAAATCTTCATTTGGAATATCTGCACCAAGGTACCGACTTTTGGGTCCCATATCTCGATGAGTCAGTTTAAACCAGGCTTTGGCAAATACTTCTGCAAAATATTCGGGGTCTTTGTAAAAACGTTCTGATATTTTTCGGTAATCGGGGTCAATTTTAAGTGCCATATCAGCATCAGTCATCATCGGATTGCGACGAACTCCTTTTACGTGAGCATCAAAGGGTTTGTCTTCTTCTTTAATACTGATGGGTTCCCATTGCGATGCTCCTGCCGGACTTTTTTTAAGTTCCCACTCGTAAGTAAGGAGCAAATAAAAATAAGTATGATTCCATTTATTTGGGAAAGTTGTCCATGCTCCTTCCAAACCACTGCTTACGGTATGTTCGGCATTGCCTTTTCCTTGCGGATTTATCCAGCCGAAACCTTGATGTTCCAGTTCTGCTCCCTCGGGACTCGGCCCCAAAACCGATGCATCCCCGTTTCCATGGGTTTTGCCGACGGTATGTCCGCCTGCTGTCAATGCAACGGTTTCTTCATCATTCATAGCCATGCGTTTGAATGTTACCCGCATAGCCTGGGCTGTTTTCAGTGGGTCGGGCTTTCCGTCAACACCTTCGGGGTTAACGTAAATCAGTCCCATTTGAACGGCAGCCAATGGGTTTTCAAGAGAACCTTCATCGGATTTATCAGCGTAACGGTCTTTACCTAACCAATCTTTTTCAGCTCCCCAGTAAATATCTTTTTCAGGATGCCAGATATCTTCACGTCCTCCGGCAAATCCAAATGTTTTAAATCCCATTGATTCATAAGCCATATTGCCTGCAAGAATCATCAAATCAGCCCATGAAAGTCTATTTCCGTATTTTTTCTTGATTGGCCATAAAAGTCGACGTGCTTTGTCTAGATTCACATTATCAGGCCAACTGTTTAATGGTGCAAAACGTTGATTACCTGTGTTTCCACCACCACGACCGTCAGCTAAACGATACGTTCCGGCACTATGCCAGGCCATACGAATCATTAAGCCACCATAATGTCCCCAATCGGCAGGCCACCATTCCTGGCTTTCTGTCATTAGTTTCTTTAAGTCGGTTTTTACTGCTTCTAAATCAAGGGTTTTAAATTCCTCCCTATAATTAAAACCATCACCAAGGGGATTTGTCTTGATATCATGCTGGTGCAAAATGTCTAAATTAAGTGCATTTGGCCACCAACTCATTACGGAACTATTGGTGAACGTATTTGCTCCGTGCATGACAGGGCATTTACCTTTTTTTGAATTGTCCATAATTTTGTTCTTACGTTTAAAATCTAAAGTTAATCTTTTCTCCCATGGTTTGCCTCTGGAGGACCATGGTCTTGTCTTTTTATCACCCTGATTCCCTACTGTTTTCCCCCGGTATCAGGGTCTCTTTGTCACAGGAGCAGGATTATCCCGGTACTTTTTATAGCTTTCTTTATTCAGGAGGATCATTTCCTGCATCACCAGTCCGTATCCGCTACCCGGAGGGTTTGACTCAATTGTCATATTATTCCAGCCGCTAGCAAAATTGCCGGAGTAACATAACCAAAGCTTTTTCCCGTCGCTTGAAATAAACTTTGTCGGGAAATTGAGAAAATAGGCCTGTTCACCAAAATCTTTCATGTAGGTTACCAGTTTCCAGGGACCGGTGATATGATCCGATTCCAGGATATAGGAGTTCATTTTGGCAACGGTTGGCCAGCCGTCTGTTATGGTAAGGAGGTATTTCTTTAAAGGTGCATTGTAGGTCATTGTAACACATCCGCAGTTATTATTCCAATCCACCAGGGGTTTGATTTTCGAAAAATCGTTTGTCCATATTGGATCGCCATTTTTATCATGACCTCCGAAGAATTCATATTTTGACCGATCATTGATGTTTTCAACAGAAGGGGTAACCCGGCACATATAGATCTGGTCCCCGGTTATCCAGCTCAGGTTTGCGGGCCGTGGCATGGGATCATTCACCTCAGCTCCCATCCCTACCAGATAGGCTTTCCCGTCGGGTGAATGTTCCATGTTTTTCCCGAAATCAACAAAATGCGGAGACCCCAGCTTAACCGGATAGCCCCACATGCCGGTTTCGCCAAAAAGGGGATTCTCAGGGGTATGCGGCGTATCTTCCCAGGTAATACCATAATCCTTTGAAATCCTGTAACCAACCAGTGGACCTAACCAGGGCCAGTTGTAATCAAATCCTCCGATATTTGTAGTTCCTGCCGGTGCAAGGCAGTAAGTACCATAATACCAGATGCCATTGTGCACCAATGAACCGCTCGGATATCTCCCCTGATAGGGAGCCGGATCACCGTTCTGGGTCCCAAGACTGTAAATGTTCAGGTCAAGCGGATTGTTGCCAGCCATAACAGCCTGGCCGGTTGTGGCTTGTAAGGGTTGCTTTGGAACAGTTTTATAAACCGTTTCCTTATCATAATTCACCCAACCGGATTGGGAATAATCCAGTGAACCATCCAGCCTTTGAAGCTGGCCATCTGTCCAGGAGGAGTATAACGTGTCGTTGGCAGCCCAGGAGGGATACCAGGTATCACCCCAGGTTCCCCTGATTTTCAGCTTGTAATGCCGGTAATTCATGGTGAATGCAACACCAACGATTTCAGTTGATTGTTCAAAAGGGCAATCCTTCGGAGGCGCTGAAACCCAAATCCAGGGATCATACCGGTTTTCTTGCTGGGCAAACATGCCAGTTGCACCTGCGGATAACATTAGGGCAATACTGATAATTAGTTTTTTCATGGGGATTTTTTTTGATTTTATGGCAAGTCAGATATAGAAGAAAAATCCAAGGATTATCAAAATAGTCGCTTAGTTCCTCCTGGCTCATGCAGAGCCGGCTGGCGCATCAATAATCACCGATCCGATTTCTCGATCGGGGATTTCATTCTTAAACTTTTAATCTCATTATTTAAATCATCTAATCGGGTAATAATATGTTTATAAAGCTCATCTGTATCCTTATCTTTATGTTTTATCTCATTGAGTTCCTGAGATAATTCTTTTTTACTTTCTTCCATGCTATTCATAATTACACCAATAAAAAGATTCATGATAATCATAGCACCAATTAGTATGAAACTCGAAAAATAGAAGAAAGGCCATATGGATATTATCTGCATATCCTCAGTAACAAATTTCCCGAAAATATGCACATTCATTATATCAGTCCAACCTTCAAGTGTCAGGACTTTGAATAGGGTAACAAATGCATGGTGTAAATCACCAAAGTGCATTGGGTCTGCTGCGCCAAATAAAAATACGCCAACAATTGCATATACATAAAAAAGTATCCCAATAAGCATTATAATATAACCCATGGAAGGAATGCTTTTTAGTAATGCACTTATTATTAACTTTAATTTCGGAACGACCGTTATCATTCGTAAAACTCGCAAAATCCTGAGTATTCGAAAAACTGCAAAATAGTGAGTGTCGTTCGATGGAATAAGGCATATAGCTACAATAATAAAATCAAAGACATTCCAGGGGTCTGAAAAATATACCCAGGGTTTTTTGCCGTTTGAAAATATTTTTAAAGCTATTTCTATAGTAAAAAGCGCAATTATAAGCTTGTCGAGTATCGACAAAACATCGTAATATTTTTTTGAAAAATTTGGATAAGTCTCTAACCCAATTATAACAGCTGACAGAAAGATAAGCGAGAAAATAAGACTATTAAAGAATCTGCTACTTATTATCTTCCTTGCTATTTCAATTAACTTGCTCATGTTTTCAAATATTATTAAACATCCTACTCGTATGGTTTTTCGGTTACGCGGTCGTCAAAAAAACGGATGGATATTTTAGCGTTACTCATAATTACATGCTATCTATCGTGTCCATCAAGAATTTTCCGTCCAAAGGTATGACAATTTGTTCCTTACCGGTCTGGTTGAGGGTTCTGTTCAGACGTAGCTTTGGAGCTGTATATGTTGCCCTGGCATTTATGCCGGGGGTTGGATGGCCTACAAAATGTTGTGCGAAAGGCCTTTAAAGGCCTTTCGCCTCAGGAGGGGTGATTGCCCGCGAACCCCGCGTTGAAAGGCGGGGCAACTGATATCGCACGGATGTTGCCTCCAGGTTGTTTGGCTCAAATTCTGCTCCAGAAAATCCCGGGGAATATCAAAACTTGCATTAATTGCAGGTTTTACTAATCAGGGCTTTTCCAGCCTGATCTTCATCAAACAATTTTTACAATCAAATTCCATCAGATATTTCCGGTTCTGATCCTCCAGATAGAGCGGTTCCGGGGGTGGGGATTGGGGTTCCTGAAACCGCTGACAATACCCCAGTTCATATTTTAAACAGTAGCGCGTTGTCATTAATAACTGGTTCTCTTTTAGCGCACTGACTTCAACCGCCCGTTCGAGCGTTTCGACTCCGTGGTCGCGATAAAACTGCTCGGCTTTTTGATTGGATATGTTCTCGGAGAAACTGACTTCCTTCTGTGGATAATCGATCATTTTCAGCGGCTTACGGGTCTCTTTTCGGGCAAAGGTCTCGGTTCGCAAAGCTTCGTGCCGCTCAAACAGGATTCTCCGGATCTCATTAAGTTCCGACATCCGGAAGAAATAGCCCGATTGGCATTCGTTTTTCACTTCTTTAATGAAAAACATTGAGCTGCCTGATTTGGAAAGTTGCGATACCAGGTTCCGCCCCGATAAGGCAGGATCTTTGGCCGGTTCGGGTAATTCCTTCAGGATGTAATCCGATGACATTTGATCCTCATCCATCAGGGTAAAATACAGGGAGTTATCCTTTTCTGATACCCGGATGCGGGCCGTTACTTTCCGCACCGATGCATCGGCTTCCACCCGTTTATTGAATTCATGATCATGATTGCGATACAGGACCATGCCCGGCGACAGGCTTGACGTGTCGGTTATAAAAACCCTGTTTTCCGATACTTTTTCAATCCTGAATCCGATGAGCTGATTATCCTGGATGACACACAATCCATCGCCATTATGCAGGGTTTCGGTTGCATCCAGGGCAATACATCCGGGAGATACCGTTCTAATCGTTCCGATTTTTTTGCCGATGGATTTGGGCGAAAAGCTGTTTATCAGGCTATCCGGTCTTCCCGATGTAAAGTATTCGGTGCTCAGCCGGCTGAAGCTCCGTTCAGGATCGGGTTCAAAGCTAATCGAGGTGCTTCCGGATGACGACCGTACAAATTCCGGTTCGGAGGTAAACAGTTCGTCGAGTTTTCTCCGGTAATAACTGACCACATTCTTGATATAGTGGATGTCTTTTAACCGGCCCTCAATTTTCAGGCTGGTAATCCCGGCATGAATCAATTCCGATAGCTGGCTGCTGAGGTTCAGGTCCTTGAGCGAAAGCAGATGACTGTTGAGGAGTATCCGGTTGCCGTTTCCATCCACGAGATTATACGGATGCCGGCAGGCCTGTGTACACATGCCCCGGTTGGCGCTTCTTCCGGTGGTAACCTCGCTGAAATAGCACTGGCCGCTCAGACTGACGCATAAGGCCCCGTGAACAAAACATTCCAGATCGGTTCGGGTCACCGCCCGGATTTTTTGGATTTCCGGGATCGACAGCTCACGCGCCAGGATGATCCGGTCGAAGCCCAGCTGATCGAGAAAGCTGATCCGTTCCGTTGAATAATTATGTGTTTGTGTGCTGGCATGAAGGGGAATAGGGGGGATATTCATTTTCAGAATGCCCAGATCCTGGATAATCAGGGCATCCGCTCCGGCCTCGTATACCTGATGAATGAGCTTTTCGGCCTCTTCTAATTCATTGTCATACAGGATCGTATTGAGCGTAACATAGACTTTGGCCCGATATTTATGGGCAAACTGAACCGCCGACTCAATATCCGCCACGGAATTGGAAGCGGCTGCCCGGGCTCCAAACCGACTGGCCCCGATATAGATCGCATCGGCGCCATAGTTTATGGCCGCCTTTCCGGATTCCAGGTTATTGGCAGGAGCTAACAGTTCGATTTTCGTCATGATATCAATCCTGAATTTTCCGGATCCTTATTTCCTGCTGTCCGTTGCTTTTACCAACGATCTGAAATAGGAAGGAATCTCCGATGTGAAAACCATTTCTTTCTGGGTATAGGGGTGCAAAATGGTAAGTGAGGCAGAATGCAGGGCCAGTCTTTTTTGAGTTTTGTCTTTTGGGCCGTAAATTTTGTCGCCTACAACCGGATGTCCCTTTTCCGATAAATGAACACGGATCTGGTTTTTTCGTCCGGTAAATAGTTTGATTTCCAGCAGACTGTATTTTTCTGATTCTTTAATAACCTGATATCCTGTGCTGGATAATTTTCCTATTTCCGGGTTATTTACAGAATAAACCCGATAGAATTTATTCTCTGCCAGATAGGATGTGATAGTGCCTTTCTTTTCCTGAAGAACACCATGTACAACCGCGAAATATTTCTTATCAAAACCCTCCCAGTTATCTTGCAAGAACCGTTTTGCCTGTTCCGTTCTTGCAAAAACCAACAATCCTGACGTATCCCGGTCGAGCCGGTGAACGATAAAAATCCGGTTTCTCGATCGGGGATTCCCTCTTTTAACATAAGCATTCAACAGGAAATAGGCCGTTCTCTCTTTCTCGGTGTCCGTCCCCATTGTTAGTAAGCCGGCCATTTTATCAATAACAATGATGTCGGGATCCTCATAAACAATTGTCATTCCTCTCGGCCGGTGCTTTGAAGATTTATCGGGGTGAATATTTTCTTTTTCGTGCATTTATTTCATCCATGTTTGCGTTTCGACCTCTATCGTCAGTTTGTTGCAAGATGCCTTGTCTCTTCACTATGTTTTGAGTCCCAATGGATTTCTGCATTCATTGTTCCTTGTTGAATAGAAGTCCTGCTTTCGTTAGTGCCTCAGTTAATTTCGGTATGGTACTTTTTTCCATTCCATGTAAATTTAAAATTTCCTTTTCGCTGTATGTCGAAAGCTTCTCCAATGTAGTAATTCCATCTCTTTCTAATGCTCGTCTGGCTGGGGCTCCGATTAATGATAGAAAATTGTCCTTAGGTTTTCTTTCTTCTTCACAAATTGGACAAGCCGGACAGTCGGAACTCTTGTAGAATTTATGTATGTGCTACTTTGTGGTTGAGTTTTCATCTATTTTTTTCGCTACACTATTTACATCTGTTGCTTCACTTAAGTCTTTTAGAGAATTATCCTTTACTTCTTCCAATCCCAAGTGTTTGGTAATTTTTTGAACCATTCTTAAAATCATTGTTGTTTCCTGTTCAGCAAGCATATCTATCTGCAAATCAAGATGTGCTCGCTTTTCAGTCTCCTTAGTCATTCGATTTTGACTCATTAGAACTAAAAGAGTAAGAAAAATAGCTTCTAATGAAACGATAAGTGTAAGAAAACTGAATGGAAAAGGATCAAACGGAGTAATCCCTGAAATTACTTTGCTGTTTATAAGAATCCATCCTCCAAACCAAAAAACATGAAGAATTATAAATGGAGTACTTCCTGCGTGAGCTGTGATTTTGTCAGATATTTTCTCAACTATTGAAAGATTTTGAATAGTTTCCTTTTCCAACTTAAGGATAGTTTCAATATTCTTCTGAACTGCACCTGGTGTTATTAGTTGCTTTTCTAAAATCTCTTTGTCCATAATCTATTTGTTTTACGTAAGGTAAATGTATTAAAGCATTTCTGCCAACGAGACGGTTGTAGCGGGTTTGATACCCGAAAGTGATTTATCCAAAGACTTTCGGGTATTTCCCGTTTATCCGGCATACGCATTGAACAGATATCCTACTAAAGCAGTCAGCCCCATGGCAACCGTTCCCCAAAATGTAATTCTGATCACAGCTTTTCTTATGCTTGAGCCGCCGGTTTTTGCCGCAACCGCACCTAAAATTATCAGGAAAAAAAGAGCAAAGCCGTAAAGGGAATACTCAAGGTCGGCTTTCTCCACATCGGTCTGGGAGCTTACAGAAACGTATTCTCCGGCTGCCATGGACAAAGCCCCTGCCACCAGTCCTGCCAATGTTGCCAATATGATGGGTCCGCGCAGATTGCTCGCAGCGGCTATCCCTATTGCCAGGCTTGATGTTGACAGAATTCCGTCATTGGCGCCAAGCACGGCTGCCCTGAGCCAATTGCTTCTGTTTATGTAATGGCTTTCAAGATAATTGTCGGGTAATTCAGTGTTTATATTCATTTTTCTGCCTGTTGAAAACGTGTACCCTTAAAAGAGTGAAATTTATCGATTATAAAGAACCCGTAACGCGCTCATTATGGATGATGGAATACACGACTGGTGTGTTTCATCTGGAAAAACCCGGGTTTCAACTGTAAGTCCGGAATAGTTTCGGGACTTCAACTGGTCAGCCATTATTTTCATATTGGATACCATCAGGGAATCTTCAGATCCGCCGACGCTCATGAAAAGCTTTGCATTAAGATCTTTATGTGAAGATGCATACTCTTTCTCATAGTTAAAAAGAACGCCTTTATCGTGACCAATGGCAGGGCTACCGGCGTAATAAATCGTAAATAATTCCGGTTGCCTGAATAAAACGTACAGAGAAAACAGTCCGCCATATGAGTAACCTCCGATGCCTCTGTTTGCTGAAGTAACACGATAGTTGGACTCAACAAACGGGAATAACTCCTTTACAATAAAATCCAGGAATAGTCCGGCTCCGCCGGTCTTCACTTCATATTGCCTGCCGGTAGCACCCGATAACATTTTTGCCCAGCCTGCGTCCACGGAAGGAACGCTTGTAGGAGTAAGATCCCGTGTCCTCCAGGCAGCCCAATCGCCCATGTCCTTAATTTTGTATCCTATCCCGATAACTACAATTTCCGGTTCTGATAGGGTCGGTACCTCGTAAAGGCTTACCATATTTGCTACCATTGGAAAGGTCCGGTTGGCATCAGTAGTATACCAGGCCTGATAAATCTTTTGAGGATTAGCATAATAGCTCACCGGAAGCTTGATGTAAATGTTCATGTCCTGGTTGAGTATTGCCGAATGAAAAGTCCTCAATTCAGTGTCAGGAATTGAAGCTGTAAGAATATCTTCAGCCTTAGGTTTTGGTCTGTCCTGTGAAGAGGCATCTGATCCAGCTGTCAACAATAATGATATCAACAGAAAGAACTGTTTTCCAGTCCGGAGAATTAAATGTGTTTTCATAGTTGGTTACGATTATTTCGGGAGGGCTCAGATTTAAAGTCTGTTAATTCGTAGCTTACGTTTCGTCCACCTTCGTCGGTTTGTTTCAGGATCCCTTTTCCTACCAGGTCCTTAATGTCCCGTAATGCGGTATCGGTAGAGGTTTTGGCCATTTTGGCCCATTTTGAGGTTTGAAGTTTTCCTTCAAAATCGTCAAAGAGTTTGTTCAGTATTAATCACCGCAAAAATGCGGCGAATGGTTTATTTTTTCTCCGCAAGGATTTCACATTTTGGCCAGCTCGCTTTTGTCTATCCGGATATAGTAGTTTTTTGCATTTGGGTACGCGTTGTTGTCCCCGCAAAGCAATAGGAGATCGATATAACCGGAGGAAAGAGAAGTCCCGCTGCGGGGGGCGGCCAGATAAGGATAGACTCCTGTAACCTTAGGAACATCCAGCCTTTGGTATTTTCCTGCGACTCCCTTTTTTACATAGAGTTTGTCCCAGGTGGAGCAGAAATAGTACATCTGCCCATCCACTTCCATCATTCGGATCCAGTTGGTTTTATCATCCGTGATTGTAACGGTCTCGTTATTCCAGGAAGTGCCGGTGCGGCTGGTCTGGATGAAAGTATTGAGCCACTGGTCTGCGGGGTCAAGTTTTGTAAGGTATATCAGGATAATATTTCCGGATGCATCCTCATAGACATCACTGTTATCCACGAGCTGGGACCGTGATTGTGCCAGGGTGTGTGATTGGAGGTTAATGATGCTTTCATGACTCCAGTACCCGTTTCTTTTTTCAAAGTAGTGAGATTTCTGGTAAACGGCTGGCAGGTTTGGACCTGCCCAATCGTCCTGAACGGCCAGAATGCTTATCCCCGAGGCGGTTACCTGAACGTAGGGATAATAGTAGTCGCTCCCGAGGCCTGTACCTGCATTCTCCTGCAGCCACTCAGTTCCATTTTTCTCCTTATACCAGACAACATGACTCTGATTAAGTCCGTATGAAACAGCAATCCGGTCATCGGGCCCGATTGAGGCTCCAACGCGGATGTTCGCGGTCTCCCCCTGCGATACGCCGTCATTGTCAACAATAATCTCCTCGTGGAAGGTGGTAATATCACCGGTTCTGGAATTTGGCAGCCAGTAGTGTTTCAATCTGCCGTAGGAACCATTTTCGGTGGATAGGGTGTAGGTGGGCTCGAAAACGATCAGGTGGACAATCCCCTCTGAATCGATCAGAATATTGCCGGGCCTCGAGGTGTTGAACCTGGCACCTTTTTGCCAGGTGCCATCGCCCTCTTTGCGGTAAATGGCCATTTTCGAAGGATTGGATGCGTTGGGGTTGGGATTGCTGTCAATATTCTCATTTTCTATAACATACATGTATACACTGTTTTCGTAGCGCACGATCTTGCTTTGATTGTATCCCCACCATGTACCATTCGGACCGTGGTTTTTGCTACCCGGGATCTGTTCATAAAAAACATCTATTGATGAGGGCAATATGATTTTCTCACATCCGCCGATAAACAAAAGCGCCGGCAAAACCATAATGAGTAAGGGTAGTTTATTATTCATTTTTCAAGTCTTTACAGTTTGTTGTCCTCAATTATAAGTGTTCTGAAACAGATGCAGCGCTAGAGAATTTTCGTTATCAATACCTTGTCGATTTTTTTTATATCAATATCAATAATCTCAATATTATATCCATTGCATTCAAACTGATCGCCAATTTGAGGTATTTTATCCAATTGGTTAAATACAAATCCTGCAACAGTAGAATAATCTATTCTATCGAAATCAACAATAAAACCCTCAATGATTTCAGCTAGTTTCTCAATAGGAGCATCCCCGCTTACGAGAACGGATTGATCCTCGCGAACAAATACATCGGGCTCAAATACTTCTCCTTCATCAGGAATTTCCCCAACAATATTCTCAATTATATCATGAAGGGTAATTATTCCTTCAAATCCACCATATTCATTAACCACACAACAAACATGCGTTTTATTCTGGCGTAGGAGGTTCAGAACCTTTTGGGCATTAATATTCTCAGGAACAATAAGAGGTTCAATAATTATTTCATTAATATCAACCTGTTTGTCTGATGAAATGAGTTTAAAGAAATCTCTCAGGTATAAAATCCCTTTGAAGTTATCCAGACTGCCATTGCAGCAGATTACTTTAGTGTGCTGAACATCTGATAAAATATCGTTAATCTCGGCATTCGTTTTATCAATATCAATCCATTCAACATCTGTTCTGTGAGTCATTATATGCTTTGCCTTTTTATCGGCGAAATAAAACACATTCTCATGTATTGTGTTTTGTTCTTTTTCAATTACTCCTTCGGAGGACGCAATTTTTATCATTTGCCTCAACTCTGCCTCTGTAAAATGCTCGGTTGGTTTTTTTAACTTAATCAGTTTATTTACAAAATTTGTGGAAACTGATAGAAGTTTGACAAATGGATAAAAAGCGGTACTAAAATAGTAAATCAATGGGGCAACCCGTACTGCAATTTTATCAGGATTACTTAACGCAATGGTTTTAGGAACCAATTCACCAATGACAATGGAGAAATATGTTATAACTAAAACTGTTAACGATAACGCTATTTGATTCGCATAGATTTTTGTAAATTCAAATTTCAAGAAGAAGGGTGCCACATCATCAGCAATATTTATACCTCCATAAACACCGGTTACAATACCGATCAGGGTGATTCCAACTTGAATTGCAGACAAGAAGTTTCCAGAATTGTCGAGTAGTTTCAGCGCAATTTTTGCCCCTTTACTCCCATCTGTTTTTCTTTGCTCTAATCTTGCCCTTTTGCTTGAAACGAGAGCTATTTCGGATAGAGCAAAAAAGCCGTTTAGCAGAATTAGAAAAGCAAGAACCAGGATTTCCATATCGTTATGCCTTAGATGTTATTTTTCCTGTCGCGGTGATTTCCGGTGAATTTTCAGCGGAAGCAGAGCTGTTGCCGTGGGGTCACTTTCGGAGGTTACCCGAACATTCAGCGTCATTTCGGCGCTGCCTTTCTCATCGATATTGACATAAACTTTTACCTCCCGGGTTTCGCCGAAGGGGATGGCGGTGAGTTCGTTGGTGAGGTGGGCGGTGTGGCCTTCGCCGGTTATGGTGGCTGAAACCCGATATATGTCGTGGTTCAGGGAGGCCCCGGCAGTGCCGGATATCCGGGTTGAATCTGATGAAGCGGATTTTCCGGTGTTTGTGATTGCGAAGGTGACGTACGGGATTTCATCGGGGTTAACGGGTTTCCCGACGATTGCGACGGTTACGCCGTGCTGTTGGGGCCCGGGGCCATCGAGGGAGCGTATGCCGACGGTGTAGGAGAGGATGCCATCGGGACTGGTTTGCTTGTCGATGATATAGAAATGCAGCCGGTTGGGTGTATCGGTCCATTCGGCGAGGCTGCCGGAGTTTGTGCCGGCGTGGAAGAGGGCATCGTTGAGCTGGCGGTAGTCGGCCGGGGTGCGCATCACGGGGGTGCCGTCGCCGGGCTTCGGGTAGTCGGTCATCCGGATATCTTCGGGATGAGCGTCGATCACCCAGTTGAAACAGTTGAACCCGTTGGGGCCGCCATTAGGTCCTTCGCGGTCCTTGTTTTTGGCGATCAGGACGCCGTTATCGGGCGTAAAGGAGTCGTAGCCGATGCGCTGAACCACCTCAACGGAATAGAAGTTATAGGTGGATTTGCCGGGCGACAGGGGATCCTGGGCGGGATCGGTTTCGGGGGTGCGGTCCTGCGGGACCTCACCATCGAGCCTTACCACGATGCCGGCCCAGGTGCCGGGGAGCGGATCGGAAGCTCGTGCGGTGATTGTGGCCACCACCGGTCCGGATTTGGCCAGGTCGTTGCGGTTGAGTATCAGGACCTGATCTTCAGTTACAAACTTAAAATTCATTTTCTGGCGGAGCATGAGTCCGGCCGGCATGGAGGCCCCGGCCACGGCAGGCACCTTCCAGCGGCTGTGCGGCCCCTCGGGACCGTTGAAGCTGCCGCGGTCCATCATGTCCCAGGGGCCCGATCCTGCGCGCCGGTAGGGCTGCACATAGGGATTGTTGTTGTTGTCGCCGGTGCGGAACAGGTAATGCCCGATCTCATGGGTGATGGTTCCGGAATTCTCGCCCTGGCGCATGGACGAGAGGCCCCACTGCTGCGCTCCGGCCTTCCAGGAGGTCCAGTCGACATACCGGGTCTTGATCCAGCGGGGTTTCGTGGGATCGGGGTTGCCCCATTCCGCCGGGATATCGTCTTTGGAGCGGAATTTCATCTCCCCGAACTCCTGCCAGATGCCGGTCTCATCATATCCGGCATAAATTCGCAGGATGGCATCGTAATTCTTTAACAGATCGCCGGCCGCTGCCTTCCAGACGGAATCGCAGTCGCGCTCCATACGGCCGCGGGCGGGAACGCCGGTGGGCGTGGAATTGGTTTGTCCCCATTCATTGCAGCCGTATTCCCACAGGTTTTTGGGCATCCGGTAGGGCCCGAACGCATCGATCTTCGCCACGCCTACCTGGCCTCTCGATTGCTCCATCCAGTAGCCGTTGATGGTCTGACCGTGGTTCACGGCAGACGGGGTGTTCCAGAAATCGGCATAAAACTGCGCCACCTGCTCCCGCGGGATCGGGTCGATCTGCGGGTTCCCGAACGGATCGGAATGCTTCGGTAGCGTTACCACAAATGGCTGATCCGGAAAATCGATGGCCACGAGGGCGATGCGAATCGACCGGGCGGGTTTAAGGGCGGGAGAGGCCCAGTTCTTCCCCGGAATGGGTTGGTAGTCCTTCCAGGTCATTAGATCCTGATCCTGAATGATTTGGGGGTCGATGGCACGGTGCTCCCGCTGGGCGAGGAGGGGGGTTGAGAGGAGGAGCAGGAGGCAGAGGAGTAGTTGCTGGTTCCGCATCAGAAATAGGTTTTTACCGCAAATTCAAACTGATTCATGAAGATCTCTTTCATGGCCGACAGGTTGTTCTGCTCATAAAACAGCAGCATGGCTTTTTTATACTCAATGGAATCGACGGTTCTGAAGGAAAGGGGGCAGTGTTTCGCTTGCATCAGGATGGCATTGCTGACAATTCTGGCTGTCCTTTTATTGCCGTCCATAAAAGGCTGGATATAGGATAGCAGGACTAATGCCAGCAGGGCTTTTTCGAAAACACTTTTTTTATGGTTAATGACCGAACAGGCGGTTTGCAATGCCTCCTCCAGTTGGAATTGGTTGTCCAGCGGTCGGTAATTGGTTCCGGAGATGCCGATGCGCCTGTTTCTTACATTTCGCTCAACATCGAGGTCTTTAACCAGAAGGGTATGAATATCCTCAATTTTTGATACGGCTAAAGGATCCAGATAATCCGGATTTCCGATGATAAAATCCAATGCATCTTTGTGGTTTAACAGCATCATGGCTTCTTCTTTGGTCTTTCCTGCTGCTGTTTCTTTTTCCCGCAGAAGCCGTTCGGTTTCCAATAATGAGTAGGTGTTCCCTTCAATCTGGGATGATTTCCAGCTCAAATCAATAGCTAACCTCTCGAACTCTCTTTTGTATTCATTATCCGACAGTTGCGAAATGTTAATGGCAAATATTTCCTGGAGTTTCTCTAATCGGGATACTTCCGGTTCCGTAAAAACAGTATGGTTGGCCAGCACATCCGTGATTACGGAAAAATTGAATCCCGACTTTATTTCCCGTTCATCAATTTCCTTCTGATAATAGTGCTCAATATCAACCGGCTGAATCACTTCATAGACCGGAGACAGGGAATACGTAGTCCCTTTTCCCTGACCTTCTGTGGAAAGATACTTCTCCGAAATCAGTTTTGTCAGGGCCCTTTTCAACGTGGCATAACTCACGGAAATATCCAATGCATCAAAGATCTCCTTAGAAGAGGATTTGCCTTTTTTCTTTACAAAATCGATGATCTGCTGTTCCCGGATATTCATCATGTATGATTTCTGGCTCATAAAGATAGTAATTGTAGCTCAAATTGTCGATATTTTGAGCTGAATTTGTAGTTCGGATGAGCCGAAAGGGGTTGCTGGTTGCTGGTTGCCGGTTGGGCCGGCTCTCAGGCCGGCCCGTACGCTGGTTGCTGCCTATTGGTTCCGGAGAATTTTGTCCATGGTCCGGCCTTTGGCCAGTTCATCGACCAGTTTATCCAGATACCGGACTTTTTGGGTGAGGGGATCTTCAATTTCCTCGACCCGATAGCCGCAGATCAGGCCGGTGATGAGGCGGGCATTGGGGTTCAGGGTTGCTTCCCGGAAGAAGGATTCAAAGGTTGCTTTTTTACCGAGCTGGTCCTGCAGTTTCTCCGGACCGAAGCCGGTGAGCCATTCGATCACCTGATCCAGTTCGGCTTTGGTGCGGCCTTTTTTTTCCACTTTGGCGATGTACAAGGGATAGACCGAGGCGAAAGCCATTTTGGCTATGCGGTCGTTTTGCGTGTTGGTGGGGTTCATGGTGGTGGTTTTTTGTTGGGCCGGCTCTCAGGCCGGCCCGTACGCTGGTTAGTCCAGAATGCTGTAGCCATGAGCAAATGTAATGGCAAAAGCAAAGATACGTAAGGTTGTCTTTTTTATTAGAGAATATAGCTGATTACGAGCACGATAAGAAATGCAATAGTCCCGAGAAGGGTTTCCATCACCGTCCATGTTTTGAGCGTTGTTTTTTCATCCATGCCAAACAAGCGTGATACAAGCCAGAAACCCGAATCGTTGAAGTGCGACAGAACGGTAGCCCCGCCGGCAATAGAGATCACAATAAAGCATAAATCAAGTTCAGAAAGCCCTGCGGTTGCGGCAACGGTAGGTGCTATAAGGGCAGCTGTAGTGGTTAGAGCTACAGTTGCCGATCCCTGGGCCACACGAAGGCAGGCGGAAATTACAAAAGCAGCAATTATGACCGGCATTCCCGTTTCAGCAAGAGCCTCCGCCAGTGCAGTACCAATGCCGCTTGCACGTAAAACCCCTCCAAACATACCCCCGGCACCGGTAACCAGAATAACAGCACAAATGGGACCAAGGGAATCGTTGCAAAGTCTTTCTAGCCTTGCCATTCCGTATTCCTTTGCGAATACCGCCAGTGAAAACAACAGTGTTACGAGCAATGCAACCGGGGTATTGCCAAGCAATCTGAGAAACTTCACGATTGGCAGGTTCCCGTCAATGATTCCAGCTATCGACAGGGTATTGAGTCCGGTATCCATGAATATCAATAGAACCGGTAGTATCAGAATGAGTAAAACAGTGGCAAACCGGGGTGGATTGGATAAGTTGACCGGTTCATCCTGATTGAATAAACTTACGGGTATTGCAATAGTAATTTTTCTCCCCTGATAAAGGCCATATAAGTAGGAACCAAGGTACCATGAGGGTATTGCGACGAGGATCCCGACAATTACCAACAAACCGATGTTGACATTGAGTATTTCAGCTGCGGCAACCGGACCCGGGTGGGGTGGAAGAAAAGCGTGCATAACTGCAAACGCCCCGGCTGACGGTAATGCGTATTTAAGGAGCGAGCCTCCCAGATGTTTTGCCACGCTGAATATAATCGGCACCATTATGATCAGACCTGCATCAAAGAAAATTGGGAATCCAAATAACAGCGAGGCTACACCGAGAGCGAATGGCGCTCTTTTTTCACCAAATCTTCTGATAAGCGAATCGGCCAATACCTTAGCTCCACCTGAGACTTCGAGTATTTTACCAATCATGGCACCAATTCCAACCAGCAGGGCTACAGAGGCCAAGGTGCTGCCAAAGCCACCCATCATGGTTGGAACTACTTTATCCAGTGAAATCCCGGTGGCAATTGCAGTGCCCAGGCTAACCAGGGTAAGAGAAACAAACGCATGAATTTTAAACCTGATAATCAATAGCAGCAGGACGACAATAGCCAGCACGGCGACGGTCAGTAAGTAAGCCGGATTATGAGTTTGAAGAATCGGATCCATGTGCTTGATTCATGTCTCGACGTGTCAACTTCTTATTTAAAGAGTTCACCGATGGTCTGCATCGGCAGGAACATTTTTTTGCTGTCGGGCAACTCAACGAATCCGAACTTCCTGTAGAATTCAACTGCGTTCCCATCAAGCGGATCAACAATAACGGCATAAGCCCCCAGTGAGGCAGAAGTATCATGGCACCTCCTTAGTGCGTCAATTAAGAGCAGGCTCCCAACTCCCTGCCCCTGATATATTTTATCTATCGCCATTCTACCCAGTAGAATCATCGGGATTGAAGTGTATGACGGAGGCAGCCGACGGGCAAATGCCGGAGGAATGCTGTCCTGTGGGATGCTGCTGCCCGACAGGGTATAATATCCGATTACCGTTTCATGATCTTCACGGGTGTAGACAAAACAGGCTGATAATTTTCTCCTGACATCCTGGTTTGCCTGATGTGTAAAATAGCGGTCGAGCAATTCAATGCCACTGGTAAAATCCGCACGCTTATGCCTGGTTGACAGCGGTACCGTCAGATAATTCATTTTGTCAGCATCTGATCATACGCATTCTTCTGAGCGATCAGCTCTTCATTGGGTTTGGGCGGATTTACCAGCGCCTCAAAAAAGATGGCTTTATCTTGTTCTGAGGTTATGATTTTCTCCGTCTCCTCAACGATCTCTTTGGCTTTATCCTGCACCGCGGCCAGTACAAAATCAGTCAGACTTCTGTAGCCGCCCAATATCGCGGCCCTTTCAAAAAACTCTTTTTGTTCTTTCGACAGCCGGGTATCAAACCGTGCTTTATTATGATTTGCTGTTTCCATGCTTCTGGTTTTTTGCAAATGTACGGAAGATAACCGTACAAATAAAATCCGTGCTCCTTCTCGTCAACCCCGGCTTGAAAACCAAGGCAACATATCCAAAGACCAGGTTTTTATTATTCATAATGTAGCCGGCATTTCGCGATCCAGATTTCGTCGTTAACAACCTTGTAGATCAATCGGTGTTCACTGTTGATTCTGATACCTAAGGTTGAATCTGTTCAACAATTTTCCTGATTGTTTCACCGATACGGGTGCTAAAGCCATTTATAACATGTTGAATTTCATTGTTTTTCCCAACAATCAGAACGGAGGGATAACCCATGTTTAAACAATTTATTACTTCAATTCTTTTGGTTTCGTCTTTATAGGAATTGAAATAAATGGGCGTTGTTATACCCTTGGTTTTGATGTATTTAAGAAGTTTTACATCAGAATCATAGGGATACAAAATGTAAAAATCGACTGTAGCTGAATTTTGGTAGGATTTATAAATCTCTTCAACATACGGAACGGCCGTTTGGCACGGCATGCAATTTATCATGGAAAGGTAGATGATTTTAATTTTGTCTGAGGCGTTCAGGTTTACGGTCTTCCCTGATAAATCGGAGATCTCCCAATCGGGCAGCCGGTCACCCGTTTGTAAAAGAGGGCGAAGCTTCGGGGGTGAATAGTTTTCGATCTCCGTCTTGTAATCGGCTGCAATGAGTTCTGATGAGAAATGGAATTCCTTGAAGTAATATTCTTCAATAAAGGGTTGGAAGAGATTGGTTACGATTCTCATCATAACCGGCAGGTGAGTTTTTTTTGAAATCAGAAGGTATTGCGGATGATCGGCTTCAACGGAAAAGAGCTGAATACAACTTTCGTTGGAAACAATAGTATCCTTTGTCATTCTTGCATCCGGGTCTTTGAGCATACCTATGATCCGGGGCAATTGCCCTTTCATAACATTTTTATAAACTTCCTTGTTCAGATCGGAATAGCTTTGATGTTTTAGTAAGGTTTTTATTGAGCTGATTGTCCCTGTATGAAACAGATCACCATCATAATGATAAACGGTTTTTAAAGGGATCCTGAAAGAGGGATGTATCAGGCTATCCTGAATGTAGTAATGATACCCAACAAGTGTGTCCTGTTGATTACCAATGAATGAAGCTAAACCAAATTGTTCGATAAAGGTTGTATCGTTTTCAGTGCTGCCTTGAATTATCAGCTTTGAATATTCATAATTAACTGCCTTTTCCGTGGACAACAGTTTCAGACTTTTTTCTCTTACCCGGGAGCTATTCTCCTCACAACTAATGCAAAGGAATAAAAGAATGAATGGGAAAAGCTTTTTCATTATAAACAGGTTTTTACAGCAAACTCAAATTGATTCAGGAAGATCTTTTCTAAACCTTCAGCAACCCGCGGAACCCCCTGACGGCATAATAGGATTCGGCGCCGTTGTGATAGACGAAGACGTGATTATAGCGGCGGTCGCAGAAGAGGGCGCCGCCGAGTTTCCGGATCTCAGGCGGGGTTTTCACCCAGCTCGATGTTTTGAGATCAAAATTCCCAAGCTTCTGCAACTCCCGGTATTCTTCTTCTGATAATAGTTCTATGCCCATATCAGCAGCCATGCCAACGGCGTCGTTCGCAGGTTTAAACTCTTTCCTCGATTCCAGGGCTTCACGGTCGTAACAAAAGCTCCGGCGGCCCTTGGGAGTTTCCGCCGCGCAATCGCAGAAAATGTATTCGCCCGATTGGTGATCCTGTCCCACCACATCCGGCTCGCCGCCGGTATTTTCCATTTCACTGAGCGACCAGAGCTTTTCCGGCTTGGCTTCCAGCTTCGCCTGGATATCAGACCACGTAAGGCCCGGGTGACGGTTCATATTCTTCTCAAACCGGGCCTTGAGCAGGCTGAGAAGCTCTTCATGCTTTTCGGGCAGCAATTTCATTGTTTTTTGCATTGTTAGTCGGTGTTTTACTGATGGACTAACAATTTATTGATCAGTTGGTTCTGGGTCGATCAAATTCCACGGATCCGGCATCATCCACCTCACCCCCGGCCCCTCTCCCGCGCTCCCTGCGGTCGCGGGAGAGGGGCCGGGGGTGAGGTGGATGCGGGACAAAGCCAGAACAAATGGCAGTCAACGTATTTCCGAAAGCTATCCTTCCTTTTTCCCCGCGATCATCATGTGCGGGCTGAAGGCGAGGAGGTTTGGGTCGGTTTCGGTGATTTTCAGGATGGCGCGCAGGTGGTTGAACTTTTCTTCATTGGCGCGGGTGGAAAAATAGTTTTTTTCCAGCCAGATGAGCCCTTCCACGGCATGGATGCCGGTTACCCGGAGTCCGGCCGATTCAAACTCCGAGCGCAGCTCTTCCGGCCGGTGGTAGCAGGCGTCGGGCAGGATGCCGGGCATGTTATCAGGTGCATAGTGACGTCCCGAGGATAATTCCGAGAGGCACATATCGAGGATTCCCTCTTCATGGAGGATTCCCTGCAGCAGGGCAACCAGGGTGGAGGCTGTGTAGTTGATGGCGAACCCGAGGATGATGCCGTTCTCTTTTGTGATCCGCCGGGCCTCCCGGATAGCCTGGATTCTTTCGTTTTCTTTCCGCAGGTGATAGAGCGGCCCATGAAGGATCACCAGATCGGCGAACCCGTCGGGGATCTCCAGATCACGCGCCTCACCCTGCTGAACCATGAATTTATGCCGCAATTTTGCGGATCGTTTCTGTGCCAGTTTTACATGTTTAAGGACGGGATCTACCATTACCACGCGATGACCCAGGTTGGCCAGCCATTCGGAGTATTTTCCTGTGCCACCTCCCACATCCACCACCCGGGCTTCACCGGGCGGCAGGTATTTTCCGATCAGTTCCTTGTTCCGTTCAAACTCGAGCGGCCCGAGTCCGATTGAAAGGCGATCTTCTTCGGAAGTTTGATCGTAAAAGCTTTGGATATCCTTGCTGATCATCAGCTAAATTTTTCTTCCGATATAGAAGACATAGCCATAATACTCCTTGTACCTGGCATATAGCTGGGATTCTCGCCGCTCATTTGCGACCAGTTCTTCAGCGGTTTTGTTTCCCGGGTGCTTTCGGAGAAAATCGGCCTGGGCGGCGACCTGTGGAGCATAAAAATGTTCTGTCCAGCAGTTTTCTGGCAGGACAAAGGCGGCGACCGGGCTATACCCGGCTTTTTGCATCAGGCCGATCTTGTTGTGGATCAGGTCAATCTCCGGATAGGCGTCGTTCCAGAATTTTTCTATTTCAGCCGGCCGTTCTTCGGTGAACCAGGATACTTCTGAAACGGCCAGATAACCGCCTGGTTTCAGGAATTTCCGCCACTCCTTCAGGCCCCGGTCGAAGCCGATATTGTAGATTGCACCCTCAGACCAGATCAGGTCAAGTTCTTCGGACTGAAAAGGAAGGTTTTCCATTGAGCCCACGATGCCTTTTACCCGGTGGCTCAGGTTCAGCTTTCCGGCGTTGCTGTTGAACAGGTCGATAAAAAGGGGAAACAGGTCGATGGCGCTTATTTGCCCGGGGGCATGCTGAGCCAGAACCATGGTCTGGCCGCCGGTGCCGCAGCCGATATCGGCAATGCGGGATTCATCGGTAAGGCCGGTGATAAAACTGAGAGCCTTAAGGGTTACCTCCGGACTTCCGGGACCTTGCCGTTCGATGGCAGAAAAGTACTCGCAGATCAGGCTGAAGTCGAATTCGTGAATGGATTTGTTTTCGTCGCTCATGATTTTATTGGTTGCTGGTTAGGCCGGCTCTGAGGCCGGCCCGTACATGTTTTTGGGTGTCAGGTATCGGGTGTCGGGTGTAGGGTACGGGGCTCTCCGATCGTGTCATTCCTGCGGAAGCAGGAATCCCCAGCCTTGGAGCACTTGTCAGGGGATTCCGGCATTCGCCGGAATGACAGTTCTGGCGACCCGATACCCGATCCCTGATACCCGAAACCCCAAATCCGTATCCCCAAAATTGTCAATTGTCAATCGTCAATCGTCAATCCTAAAATATCTTCTTCGCCTGCCGCTCAACCTCGGTCTTAACCTCTTTCTCAACGTTCCTCACACTCTTGCCGTGATTGAACCGATAGGTGATATTGATCAGCAGCATATTCTTGAGCATATCAATACCGTACTGACTGGTGGTGGTGTAGAGGCCGGTATCGACGTAACTGCCCTGACTGTAGCTGGCAAGGAAGTTGACTGGGAGGATGTAGCCGGCCATTACGGTGAGCTTGTTTTTGAAGAGAGGCTGCTGGACGAACAGCATCCAGAAATCATTATTGCCATAATCATATCCCTGGGCGTTGATCACTTTTTTGAGCCCCTTCTGGTAGATCAGGCCGCCGACGGTGTGAATTTTCTTATCGATATAGATCAGCTGCGTGTTCATCGTATAGTCGCTGATGGCGTTTTTCCGTTCCTTGTAGGTGATGCTCTGCTGGAAGAAATCGAAATCGGTTTTGATGATGAAGCTCTGCTTGAAGAGCGGTATGGTGAAATCACCCTTGATTCCGTAGCTGGCGAACTGGCCGACGTTGTCGAAGCTGTATTCCAGCATGTTGCCTTCCAGTGGGTTGACTACCCGGTTGATCCGGTTGTCCGAAAAGCCATAATAGGGTTCTATCGAAAACAGCCCCTGCATCATACGCATCCGGGCCGAAACGGTATGTGTAAGGTCGGGGCGGAGTGCCGGATTACCTTTCTGGGAGGTATACTGATCGATGACCTGGGTGAAGGGCGTGACCTGGCCGATGCTCGGGTATTCGGTTTCGGCGCGGTATTTCAGCTTGATATCGAGCATCTGGTGGGCGGCGATATTAAAATCGAGATAGGGCTGATAGATCACATAGGTGTGGTCGGTTTCGGCGGTTTTCGGCCGGCTGTACTCGGCGGCGGCACCCACCTTAAAACTCAGGGTTTTGTTCAGGGAGAGGGCATAGTAGGCGTATAGCTTGTGCCGGAACTCATGCATCCAGAAGTCGGTGGTGTCGTTCATGAACGGGGCGGATGGCAGCATCCGGGTGGTGGTGGTGAAATCGTTCTGCAGGCTGCGCCAGGTGTTGCCGTATCCGGCTGTGACGGTCGACTTTTCATTGAGATTATGGCTCAGTTCGGCGTAAAACTTGGTGAAATCCTTGTGGTTGCTGCCCGACTCATTCCGATCGAACCCATTGCTTTGCAACAGGCTGTTGGTATAGGTGTCGTCGTACCGGTTATAGGTGAACTCTGCGTTCAGCTTTGTCGCCTCGCTGACCTTGAAAATATAGAAGAATGAGTTGGTGATATCGCGGGTCTCCGAGCTGTTGTTCCCCTCTGAGGTGTACTCGTTGATAAGGGAATCGTTCAGGTACTGGCTCACATTGAAATCCTGTGCCATCAGCTGTCGGGCCGGGAAAGCCGTAACGGTACCCTCGTAGCTGAGGGTATGGCGGGGGTTCAAAAAGTAATCGAGGCCGGCGGTGTAGCTGTTGCTGAGATATTTGATGGCCGTATTTCCGACGGGATCCAGGGGCCTGTATTTCACACTGAAGCCGCTGGCATAATCCTGGTCGGTGGTACCCGGGATCAGGAAGGAGTTGCGAATGGAGTTGCCCTTGAGGTAAAAGTTGACCTTGTCGTAGGTGTAATTATAGGTGAGAGCTGCATAGTTGATCGGGAAAATCCGGTCAACCTTGGTGTCGAGGTCGAGCAGCCCGTTCTCCAGGGCAGTGATCTCGGTGCCGCGATAATCGCTTTTCAGGATGATATTGACGACGGCAGTATACCCTTCGAGCGCATACCGTCCGCCCGGATTGCGCATCACTTCAACTTCCTTGATCCGGTCGGGCGACAGGTTTTTGATGTATTCCTGATTTTTTTCCAGGCCATTGACCAGCAGGATTACATTGGCATCCCCGTCCACCTTGACCGTGCGGTTATACCGGTCGTAAGAGAGGCCGTTCATCCGTTCCAGCACCTCAAGGGTATTCGTGGACCCTTCGCGCATTTTGGCGGTTACCAGCTGAACATCCTTGTCGATGGTGTATCCCCGGGTGGCGCCCTTGACTACCACCTCTCCGAGCTCGGCAGCACCGGGCGACAGCCGGATGACGCCGAGATACTTGTTTTCATTTCCCATGAGCAGCGGCAAAGTATCTGTTTTGTAGCCTACGAAGCTGATAATCAGTCGATAGGAACCGGGGTTCAGCGGGAGCCTGAAGTTTCCGCGGTCATCGGTGATACTGCCTGACACGAGGCTGTCATTGGGCAGCAAGGCACTGATATTACAGAACGGGAGGTTTTCACGGGTTACGGAGTCCTTTACCTGGCCCGATACTTCAGTCTGGGAAAGGGTTTGCATGGTAAAACCGAAAAGACCAAAAACGATTGCAGAGAGTGTGATAATTCTTTTCATTTTAGAAAACTTTGGGAGTATGACGCCAAAGCGGGGGAATCGTTACAAATGGTTTAGTTACTGGTTACTGGTTGCTGGTTGCTGGTTAAGGCACTTAAGGAGATTTAGTACTAAATCGTAAATTGTCAATTGTAAATCGTCATTTCAACTGCATTCCCGGTGCGTCGTCGGGGCGTTTTTCGAAGCCGAATTTTTCGTAAAAGGGGTATTTGCCTTTTGCGGAAAAGAGCTGGACATCCCGGATATGACTCTCCCTGCATCGGGCTATCAGCTTATCAAGGAGCTGACTTCCGAGGCCCTGTCCCTGATAATCGGGGTGAATGATCAGGTCGACAATCAGGGCATGATGGATGCCATCCGCGATCACCCGGCCAAAGCCGATGAGCCTATCGGAAGAATACATGGAGACTGAGTACCAGCTGTTTTGAATGCCGGATGCCAGCTCTTCTATGGAAAAATTGTACTCCTCATTCCATCCGGTGGTCAGGAAGAGATCCCAGTACTGGTGGATGTCGGGCAGGGAGTCGAGAAAAGTGATGGATTGTTTCATGGTTATTCTGGTTGCCGGTTACCGGTTACCGGTTGCCGGTTAGGCCTGTGCGTTGCCTCGGAGCAGGTCACTAGTCACTAGTCACTAGTCACTGGTCACTGGTCACTGGTCACTGGTCACGTCTCCCGCCAGTCCGATCGTATCCGCAACGGACCGCATTCCGTTGATGGTTTCCTGGATGATAAAGTCGAGGTCGCGGCCCATCATAAGGGCTCCTTTTTCAATGACTTCGCGGTTTGCACCTGCAGCGAATGTTTTGATGTTCCATTTCTTTTTTACGGACTTGAGTTCCAGGTCGAGGATGGATCTGGAGGGCCTCACCAGCACGGCGGCGGTGACCAGTCCGGTGAGCTCATCGATGGTGAACAGGACTTTCTCCAGGGTATGCACCGGTTCGGTATCGGAGCAGATGCCCCAGCCGTGACTCACTACCGCCCGGATATATTCTTCGGGCCACCCGGCTTCTTCGAGAATTTTGCGGGTCATGGTGCAGTGTTGGTCGGGATACTTCTCATAATCAAGGTCATGGATCAGGCCGATCATACCCCATTTCTCAGGGTCTTCCTGATAGATCGAGGCAAAATGGCGCATCACTGCTTCAACGGACAGGGCATGCTTGATCAGGCTTTCACTCTGGTTGTACTGCCTGAGGAGGGTTAGGGCGGATTCGCGGGTGGGGGGCATAGGGGTTGCTGGTTGCTGGTTAGGAAGAAGTTGCCGGTTGCCGGTTACCGGTTGCCGGTTTTAGCTTTAAAGTTGCCTCGGAGCAGGTTTTTCGCTTCACGTTTTTCGCTTCACGTTTCACGCTTCACGCTTCACGTTTCACGCTTCACGCTTCACGTGTTCCCAAGTGGTTACGATTTACTCTCATTAATCAGGTAAAGCGCATGGTCTTCAACCCGATAATACATCGGGGCGATGGTAATTTTAGGGTAGCGCGACCGCAGTCGCCGGGTTTCGCTGAGCAGAAAATCGATTTCATTACCGATCTCAAACATGGGTGAAAAGTGCATGAAGTGTTCGGCTGCCCAGGAACGGTCCCATCCGGCGTTTTCAACCAGTCCGTCGATGAACTGATCCTTCCGGGAATGCAGGTTCACCATCGCGCAATGGCTGTGCCCGATCAGGGCGATGTATTTTACCTTGCCGACTGCTATGGCATAGGAAACCTTGAACTCGCTGTATCTCAGGTTTCCGCCGCCCGTGCGCAGGATAAAAGAGAAATTGTTGGGAATGCGGAGCTGGTTACGGTTGTCCATGCACATCCCGATCAGCAGCTGTGCTGAGGTGAATTCTTCAAGAGGCCTGTCCAGGTTATGGAAATCCAACAATAAGCCAATGGGCGTATCACGATATTCGGGGGGAATATCGGTTTTTTGGGTAACGGGGAGCAATCGGTTCATGGGGGCGAAGGTAGGTAATAATGCGAAACGGGCGTCCGCAGAACGCCCGTACGGGCACGTCAACGAAGCATGGCGCGGGTTTTCAGGTCGGGCGGCATTTTCTCGATGGCGTAGCGCAGGGCGGTGCGGGGCATGGTGGCTTTATTGCGGATGACGAACTCAAAAACCTCCTGCTGATGGGATTCGGCAGCGGCTTTGAGCATCCAGCCGTAGCCCTTCTGTACCAGGTCGTCGGGATCGTTGAGGAGGAGGGTTGCGATTTCGAACACATCAGGAAGGAATTTGCCTTTTGCTGCCGGGATGATGAGGGTGACGGCCGCGGCCCGGCGCATCCAGCGGTTATCGGACTGGGTGAACCGTTTGAGTTCGGAGAGAAAATCGGGATACAGCATGATGAATTCTCCGACGGTATGGTTGCAGAGGGTGTCGCAGGCCGCCCAGTTGTTCACATACCGGGAGATCCAGCGCTCGAAAGTTTCGAAATCGGCCGGCACGAACTTCTTTTTCAGCCGGTCGGACCAATTGCAGGCGATGACGGTTTCCTCCATCAGGCCCGATTTCATAAGCTCTTCGCAAAGGGCAAGGATCTCTTCTTTCGTATGGCCTTTAAGCTGCCTGTAATATTCACTTCCGATTTTTCGCGCGGCGGAATTGCTGAGGCCGTAGAACTTAACCGGTTCCTTGAAATAGCGCTCGGCGCCGGCTTTCCAGGCAGGATCGGCGTTGATGCTCAATTGGCTACGCAGGGAAGCAAGAATGGTTGACATAAATACTTTTTTGATCCACAAATTTTCACAAATAAGCTCTCACAAATGTTCACAAAACCGACTAAGCCAGGGGGATGAATTATTGGCCAAATCGTCAACGTCAATCGTCAATCGTCAATCGTCAATCGTAAATACTCCCTAGTGTCGTCTTCTACGATGGCGTAGTGGTAGTTATCGGCCCAGATGCCGCGGATGGGGAGGATTTTTCTATGAAGGCCTTCACGGGTCATGCCGGATTTTTCGAGGACCCTGATCGACCGTAGGTTTTCAGTGGCGACGCCGGCTTCGACCCTGTGCAGGTTGAAATTCTCAAAGCCTGCACGGATGAGGGTTTTGCACACTTCTGTGGCAAATCCGCGGCCCCAGAAATCGGGATAAAGCTTGTAATACATTTCGCCCAGCCGGTATCGGTCGCATGAGAGGCTCATCCCGGCGAGACCGATGAATTCGCCGGTTTCTGTCAGGATGATTTTCCATGCATATTTTCCGCGGGGTGTTTCATTTTCTGCCTCGATGGCTGGGCGCATCACCTCGCGGGTTATTTCGATAGATTCGGGGATGCCGAGGGTATTGAACTCGTCGACTTCCGGCACCGAATGGAGCCGGTGGATGTCATCCAGGTCGTCCCAGGAGACGGGGATGAGGGTGAGGCGGGGGGAGGGGAGGTTCATGTTGGGGGTTGCTGGTTGCTGGTTGCTGGTTGGGCCGGCTCTAAGGCCGGCCGGTACGATGGTTGCCGGTTGCCGGTTGCCAGTTACCGGTTAAGGGTCTTTGGTTGCCTTGGAGCAAAGCCCCTCCCTGGTCGAGGGAGGGGTTGGGGTGGGTACGTTAAGTGGGTTATTATTTGGGCCAGAACTGTCATTCCTGCGAAAGCAGGAATCCCCGAGATGGGTGTGGGTGTGGGTGTGAGTGTGAGTGTGAGTGTGAGTGTGAGTGTGGCGGGGGATCCTGACTTTCGTCAGGATGACAGAGCACCGCGTCACGATTTTCGTTTCTTAGGATCCATCTTGTGATAGTCCTTAAGGACCTTCCCAAAAATCTTGTCCTTTTTACGTTTTTCGGCTGCGGTTGTTTCAAAAAACGCCTGTTCCCGGCGGAGTTTCAGGTAGTTTTCGTAGGAGGCGGGGTCGATCCGGCCGTCATCGACGGCGGCCAGCACGGCGCAGCCCCGCTCGGAGGTATGGGTGCAGTCGGCAAAGCGGCACTCCTCCCCCAGCGAGAGAATAGCATTAAAGGTCAGGCCCAGGCCTTCGCCGGCATCGGCGATCCCCACTTCGCGCATCCCGGGATTGTCGATCAGGATGCCGCCATTTTCAAGCACGATGAGCTCGCGGTGGCTCGTCACATGGCGTCCCCGTTGAATGGTTTCGCTGATCGGCGCGGTCTTCATCAGGTCGCGGCCCGACAGCCTGTTGAGCAGGGTGGATTTCCCCACTCCCGATGAGCCGAGCAGGCAATAGGTTTTTCCTTTGAGGATTAAACCGGCGATGGCATCAAATCCGCTGCCGGTCTCGTTGCTCAGGGCTACTACGGGTACATTTTTAACCCGATGTTGTACGCTGGCTATAATCTCCAGCAGTTTTTCCGGCGGGATCAAGTCGGTTTTACTCAGGATAATGATGGGTTCGATCCGGGAATCATAGCAAATGGAAAGATATCGTTCCAGCCGGTTGATGCTTACATCGCGGTCAACAGCCTGGACCAGGAATGCGAAATCGATATTGGCCGCAATCACCTGGGTTTCCCCGGCATGGCCTACTGCCTGACGCCTGATGACCGAGAACCTCGGGAAGATGGCCTGGATGATCGCCAGATCCTGATCAAACACGGTGAGGGCAACCCAGTCACCGACGGCCGGGAAATCCTCCCGGCTCTGCGCGGTGAAGCGCATGTTTCCCGTGATCTCTGCGTCGAATTCCCCGTCGGAGGTTTTTACAACATATCGTTCTTTGTGTTCAATGATCACACGTCCCACTTCAAAGCCTTCAAGACGGGCGGAAGTGCGGAAGGTTTCGAGGGCAGGGGTGTAGCCGAGGGATTCGAGGGTCATGTTGCTGGTTGCTGGTTAAATCAGTTGCCGGTTGCCGGTTACCGGTTACCGGTTAAGGCTCTTTGGTTGCCTCGGAGCAGAGCCCCTCCCTGGTCGAGGGAGAACCTGCCCCCGCGAAAGCGGGGGGGTTGGGGTGGGTATGTTCGGATGTCATCTTTTTTTCTTCATCAGTCCTTCTATGTAGCTGATAGTTAGCACGATGCCGCTGGACTCTTTCAGTGTACCAGCCAGAACGGCTGCTTTTTCCGCATATTCGGGATTGGAGAGGCATTCTTTGATGGCGGTGGTGAGGGTGGCGGCGGTCATCTTTTTGAAGGTGCAGGTTGGGGGCGCAATGCCGAGATGAATGGCCTGCTTTTGGTTGGCAAACTGGTCGCCCATGAAGGGGAAGATGGCCTGGGGGATGCCGGCGCGGACAGCGGCGGCCAGGGTGCCGGTGCCGCCGTGGTACACGATGGCCGAAAGGTGCGGGAAGAGCTTTTCGAAGGGGACCTCATCCACGAAAAGAATATCGGGATTAGGCGATCCTTTCAGTCCGGCCCAGCCTTTGGATACGATCAGCCGCCGTCCGTTGGTTCGGCAGACCTCGTCGAACATCCGGGTATATTTTTCCGGATCGGTGATCGGGTTGCTGCCAAACCCGATATAAACCGGTGCAGTTCCTTGATTGATAAAGGATTCGATCTCTTCGGGCAGCGGTTTCTCCGACGGCAGCAGCATGAAGCCGGTCTGGGTCCAGGGAAAAGCAACCCCCGGGCTCACCGGGCTCACCTCGGGGTCGGAGGCCATGATGACCTCTTCGCCCATCCAGTGGGTCCACACGTCGCTGATAGGGGGCAGCCCCACGCTTTTCCGGTACTTATTCATGTATCCCTTGGAGAAACTGTTGATCACGCTTCGACCGAAGCCGAACATCATCCGGTCCTTGGCGGGAGCGTTAGTGCCCGGACCCAGGATGACCGGGTAGTACGCGAGCAGGCGGTAGGGTATTTTAAGGATGTCAGCTGCGGTGTGCACACCCATTACAATTCCGGTTCCCAGGATCAGGTCGGCGTCGGGGACGAGCTCCGGCACCTTGCTCATTTGGTCAATGGTGAATTTTTTTCCCTCTTTCGGCGAGATCTTCACGGCCACCCCGCCTTTCTGTTTCTCCGGGTTTTCCCGGATTTTCTTCTTGATCTCCGGCCCAAAGGGCAGAAATTCAACGGAATGGCTCGTCACTAGTTCTTCATGTTCTGGCGATGCAAGGATCACGACTTTGTGTCCCCGGCTGATCAGGCCGGTGGCCAGGGCTACCATGGGCTGTACGTCGCCGCGGGTGCCGAGGATGATGGAGGCTATTTTCATGTTGGTTGCTGGTTGCTGGTTGCTGGTTGCCGGTTACCGGTTGCCGGTTGCCGGTTATTGGCTCCGAGGTGGCCTCGGAGCTGAGCCCCTCCCTGGTCGAGGGTGGGTAATTTTCAAAGGCGAGCCATGGGTCCGCCCGTATGGTGTTTCGCTTCACGCTTCACGCTTCACAGTTCACGCTTCACGCTTCACGGTTCACGCGTCACGGATTGCAGCATGCTGATAAACAGATCCCAGGTGGGAGTCCAGAGGGATGCTTTTCGGGGTTCCGGGTCGTCGATGAGCCAGGTGTCCTCTGCTTCGGGATGGGGACCGCAGAGGGCAATCTTTCCGGAACCCAGTGTGGTGATAAAGGCTGCCACCCGGTTATCGGGATATCGGGCTAAAATCTCAACACCCGGCAGGTCGGCAGCGCGGAAAGCCGGACCGTTTAGGTAGTAGATGGGCCGCTGGGTTCCCTGCCAGGTTACGGTGATGATTTGCGGATCCTCAAAGTTTGGGTCGTATTTAAAGGATTCGGCATCGACCAGGGCCAGACCCTCTTCATAGCCATCGTCCCACTGGCTGCCGCGACTGGCGATGTAGGCTCCGCCGCAGATTCCGAGATAGTGGCCGCCGCCCCGGATCCAGGCTTTCAGGTCATCGGCCACGTCATAAAGGGGATCAAGGATTCTTGCCGTGTTTCCGCTGGTGCCGCCGATCACAAACAGAGCGGCGCCTTCCAGCTGATCGGGAAGATCCGAGAGCCTGGAGATGAAGCGGGCCTCATAGCCCAGCTCTTCCGCGGCTTTCTCCATCTGTAAAACACCATCGTCATCGGCGGAGATTCCGTTGTATATCAGGATAAAATCCTTGCCCGGATCGACTTCGCGTGCACAGGAAATCAGGACAACCAGGATCAAAATAGCGGCCAACGTCCCGTAGGGGCGAGCTGCGCTCGCCCGTTTGGGCACAAGGGCACGGGGGCACAAGGGCACAAGGGCACGGGGGCACAAGGGCATAAGGGCACGGGGGCTTAGGGGCATGGGGCTTGGGGAATGGAGGTAAATTGAGAGAATCCTTAGGATTACATGCCGGTTTTAATGCGTTGATAGATAGCCAGAAAGGTCATAGTGAAAAACAAAATGACGGCGATGATAGTGTACAGTTTACCGGAGAGTGAGGCAAGTCCGACCATTCCTCCGGTCGCAGCGAAAAAAAGGGTCACGTAGGTTACGGTCATCCAACGGATATGCCTGAAATCAACCTTAAGGATATAATCCAGGAGTAATTCAACAAAGATAAAAGCCAGCATGACCCCAATCTGGATGAAAAAGAGGGGCGGCCGCCGGAGCGATCCGGCTGATACCAGCAACACAAGCAGTGGAATAGCCACCAGCATGAACAGAATACCCAGCCAGAATTCAACTTTTGAAGCTCCTGCTAGCCGGAAAGCGAAAATTAAAATGCACAGGAACAAAGCAGCGAATGCGATAACCGTGCCCAGGGTATTTGCTTTTACGAGATCCATATTGAGTTTAATTAGGCCACTTCATCTCCTTCTTTTCTTATCAGTTTATTGTACTGCCCTTTGGTGATGTAGATACGCACCTGATCGGGATTTGACATTTTCTGGGTTACCAGGATGGCGCGGTGGTCATAGTCCCAATTCAGAATTTTCATCGATTTGAGATCCAGATCGATGTAGTACCGGGTTTCTTTGTCTTCAGGCTTTTTCATAATCGTCAATCGTCAATCGTCAATCGTCAATCGTCAATCGTAAATCGTCAATCGTAAATCGTCAATCGTAAATCTTCCCTCCCCTATTGTGTAATATTTTTTGCCCGGTAGCAGGCTTCTTTGAGGAGATAAATATCCTGATAATTAAAGGAAGTCATACCGTCGATCAGGTTCAGGGTGTTGATAAAAACCACCACGGTAAAATCGATTTCGGGATCGGTAATCATATACGATCGAAAACCATGTTGTGCCCCGTTATGCCCGAAGCCCAGGTTTAACCAGTTGACAACTCCGCACCCGTAAGTGTTTGGTATAGAAGGCAACATAGTACCGTTCACGGTTGCTGGTTTCAATACGCCTTCACCCCTGACAAGGGTGCGGATGAAATTGCTCAGGTCATCCGGTGTTGTGATGATATTTCCCTCGGCGACGTTGCAGGAAAAATTCCATTCGGTTACATCCTTAAGGCCATCCGGCATATAATCATAACCCCTGACAAACGGAAAAGGTAACAATTGTTCATTTGCACGGAATGGGAATGAAGTATGGGAAAGTCCCATCGGAGTTAAGATGTTTTCCATCATAAACTGCTGGTAATTCATACCCGAAACCCGTTCGATAATCTTGCCCAGGATGTTATAACCCGTATTGGTATAATTCCACCCTTCGCCGGGAGGGAAATCAGCCAGGCGGCAGGTAGCGACCACCCCGACCAGTTCATCAAACGTAAAAGTGTGTAAAGGATCAGAAGCCTTAATGTAATCGATGTAGTTTTGTCCTTTATATGGGACTGATAATGAAACCGTATCGGGAATGTTGTTGTTTGTAAGGTCGAAAACCCCCGCCCTGTGCATTAGCAATTGCCGGATGGTTATCTGGTCGCGAAACGGAATCTGGTAATCTGCCGTCAGAGGCACGTAGGTGATCGAAGTACCCGGGATCGTATCGGTGATCCGGGCATCGATATAGAGCTTGCCCTGTTGATCCAGCAGGAGTATCGCGGTTGAAGTAAACACTTTGGTATTACTGGCTGCCCTGAAGTGGACCTGATCGGTTATGCCGTTTCCCAAACCGGAAGAGACAAAGAAGTTACCTTTTTTCGTGATCACTTTCAGGGCGATCCCTTCGGGTGACTCCGGATATTTGACCTTGTAATCCCGGATCAGCGTGTCGACCATCCCTTGCAGCTGATCCTGAATCCGCAGGTCGGTGAAGGGTTGGATGTAGGAATCTGTGCATGACGCAATGGTGCCTGCAAGTAGCAGAAACAAAAACAGTCGTGTGGTTTTCATGGTTGCGGGTTCAAGTATAAAAGATCGAAGTTTTCGCCCTGATGGACAAATTTACCTAGAATTTCGAAGCCATTTTTCTGGTAAAACCTGAGGGCCTGGTGATTATCGGCCTGAACGCCGCCCCAGAGGAAAATCCGTTTGATTCCGACCTGTTGCAGGTCCGATAAGATGTACTGCAGCATTTCGGTTCCAAGGCCTTTTCCCTGCCAGGCATCGGAAACGGATGGCGCGAAGGTGCAATCCGATGCATCATCCAACATCAGTCCATAGGATTCGAGCCGGGAGCGGTCGTGCTCCAGAATTCCCCTTTTGACTACAGCGTAAGCCTCAATAAAGGTGGTAGCAGGATCAATTGCCAAAAAACCGGTGAGGAATGGTGAGGAATGGTAGAGGTTGGTAATCGATTGTTCGTCAAATGGATGCGGGCCGAATCTTTTTTTTGATTCGGGGCTGAGATGATTGAGGTAGCCAGCAAGATTTTTTGCATCAGATGGCTGAAATCTGCAAAATAGCATTTCTCCGGATTGAACAGAATCAGTAGTTGTAGAAGTTTTCATACCCGATTCCCAGGTCAAATCGCCCGTGGGATATTGCGATGGGTTCGTTATTCAGGAATGTTTTAAGGTTTATATACCCCGACATAATGGTTCGCGTTGGCTCTTCATCGACGTATAGTCGTTGAACCCGTTTAACCTGCAGTTCCCCTTCAATCAGATCCAGGACGGTTGTTTCATCCCCGATCTTCAGTACAACCGACCGTCCGCTCTCCTTGAGATTGAACGTCTGGTTATCCAGTTCGGTGAGGTCAAAGTATGTTGCAGGGGAAGGCCCTTTTATTGAGATTTTCAGGTCAACATTTTGGTTCCCCATCCGGCCTCTGAGTATAACATGCAGAGTGTCAGTGTTCACAATGATTTTCACCGGAAGATCATCTGTGGTTGAGATGAATGGTTTTCGGTCAATATAGGCCCCAAAGGTGTTGTACCCCCATTCCGAATATACGGGCAGCCCCGGATAATATGGGTCTTCGATGAAAATCGATCCCGATAAATTGAAATCCTCCATTTTTGCACAGGAGGAGAATGCAACCGGGAGCAACAGAATGAGATATAGTAATTTCGATTGTTTCATGGCAAATGGGATTATCTTCTTTTTTTAATGGGGAATTGTACCGAGAACTTAACTCCATCAAAATAATCCACCTGAGTCAGGGTGAAATTGTTTTTGGTCAGGAACATTGAAGGCAGGAATACTTCCACCATGTAGTTTGGCTTGCCTTCCTTTCCTAATTTCAATCCGATTGAACCATACAGGGTTGAATACATTTTCTGAGTGGTAATGCCCAACCCGGATAAGATCAAATCCTGATTACTATCCATGGCGTTATCCTGGAAATTGATCGTGGTACCCTTTTTCAGGTTGGCCAGGCTAAACTCGACCCCAACTTTAGCAAACAGTCCGATCTCTTTGTATTGTATTGGGATGAACCTGAGCTCCAATGGTATAGTAATAAAGTTGTTAAGCTCGGTGATTGACTTCACCCGGGCAAATTTTGTATCAGCGTTCATCATGGAATAGCGCAGATAAAAAAAGTCGGCATTGCTTGAGGTGAATCCGCTGATTTCACTGGTGTATCCTGTATATCTCAATCCTGATGAAAAGCCGGCTTTAAGTTTCCGGCTGAAGTATTCCCATCTCAACCCCATGAAGAATCCGGATGTTGAAGATGAAATGTACCCGTTGGAGCTTTGATAGACATAGTAGGAGCTTATGTTCTGGCGGATGGCAATGCTCTCCCGGATGGTGCCGGAAGGATTCATAATTCCGGATTCAAGATGCAGGTAGCTGACCCATTTGTCAGGAAGCAAGGTGGAACCGTCCTGTGCGTAGAGGGCGGGAATGGCTGTGACAATCAGGCAAAGCAGCATTAGTAGTTTTTTCATCGACGGAGATTTATTGGCGGTTCATCGTTTTACCGGCAACCACTTTACCGTTCTGGTAAATGGTTTGAACGCACTGAGTGGGGGATTTAATCAGGATGTCGACTCTCCAGACAGCTTTTTCAGGATGAAGGCGGTCGGCGATGGGTACTCCGGTCATGAAATTGTCTTTCCCGACATCCGCTTTCCACGTTCCGGCGAACTGTTTCAAAAGTTTGATCTGATCGGGTTTGGTGGCAGGATTCTGGGCGAGCAGGGCTCCGGTGAAGAGCGCGAGGAGGGTGAGAAGGGTTGGGAGTGGTTTCATGATATTTGTTAATGGTTACTGGTTGCCGGTTGCCGGTTGCAGGTTGCCGGTTGCCGGTTGCCGGTTATGGCCTGTGCGTTAATTTACATCATAAACGCTAAATTCTATTCACTAATCACTATTCACTATTCACTATTCACAATTCACTATTCTCGCGTCACGCATCACGCGTCACGCTTCCCGATTTGCGGATCGAAGCAAAACTGTAACTTTAAGCAAACAATTACCCGATGAAAAGGTACCTTCCCTACTTCCTGACTGCCCTGCGCATCCTGGTTGGATGGCATTTTCTGTATGAAGGACTTGTTAAACTGATGAACCCGGCTTGGAGCGCGAAGATTTACCTGATGGGGTCTAACTGGGTGTTTTCGGGCCTTTTCCACAAGATGGCGGATTCGTCAGGAGCCATCGGGGTGGTGGATTTTCTGAATACCTGGGGTTTGATCCTCATCGGGCTTTCCTTATTCATCGGGCTTTTAATCCGATGGTCGTCGCTGGCCGGGGCTTTGCTGATGCTGTTCTATTTTGCTGCGTATCCGCCGCTGCCAGGGCATACGTTCGGGGCTCTCAACGAAGGGAACTATATCTGGGTAAATAAAACATTAATCGAAATGGCTCTCTTGCTGGTGTTTGCGTTTCTGCCGGGAGAGCTTTTCTTTGGCCTCGACCGTCTGATCCGGCGGTGGCGCGAGGAGAAGCCAAGCGCCCCGATCCCGCATGAGAAGTCGGAGGAGGGTCCGAACCGGAGGCGCGAGGTACTGCGCGACCTGATTTCGGTGCCGCTGCTGGGGGCTTTTGCCTACGCGGTGTACAAGAAGAAGCGCTGGGACAGTTTCGAGAAAAAGTTCCTCCTGGACCAGATGGATGCCACGTCGGGCGCGACGATCAAGACTTTCGCGCTATCCTCGCTGGATGACCTGAAGGGGCAGATTCCGAAGGGCAGGATCGGGAACCTCGAGATCAGCCGCATGATCATGGGCGGGAACCTGATCGGGGGCTGGTCGCATGCCCGTGACCTGATCTATGCCGACAAGCTGGTGAAGATGTACCATACCGATGAACGGATCATGATGACCATGCAGCTGGCTGAAAAGTGCGGGATCAATGCATTGATCACCAATCCGTCCCTTTGCCGGATCATCAATAAGTACTGGCGCGAGACCGGCGGAAAAATGCAGTTCATTTCCGACGGCGGCAACTCAAAGGAGTCGATTGAGAAGTCTGTGGAGGGGGGCGCCAGTGCGATCTATTTCCATGGTGGGGTAGCCGATCGGATGACCCATGAAGGGAAATATGATGCGATTGCGTTGAACCTCGAAAGGATCCGCTCCTACGGAAAACCCGCCGGTATCGGGGCGCACCGCCTGGAAACCGTGAAGGGGTGCGTGGAGCGGGGTATCAAGCCCGATTACTGGGTAAAAACCATGCATCATCATAACTATTGGTCGGCCCGGGTGGATCCGGAGAAGCAGTCGACCGTGGACCCGTCCTTCAAGGATAATATTTTCGACTTTTCACCCCAGGAGACCATTGATTTTATGAACGGCCTGGAGGAGCCCTGGATCGGATTCAAGATCCTCGCCGCCGGCGCCATCCACCCGAACGAAGGTATCCCCTATGCCTTCAACAACGGAGCCGATTTCATCTGCGTGGGTATGTATGACTTCCAGGTGGTGGAGGATTGTAACATTGTGCTCGACTCGCTAAGTAAGGTGCAGAGGGTGAGACCGTGGAGGGGATAGTTACTGGTTGCTGGTTGCTGGTTACCGGTTAGGCCGGCTCTAAGGCCGGCCGGTACCCTGGATCTGCCATTGGCACATTGGCATATTATCAAATTGGCATATTATCAAGTCGTAAATCGTAAATCTTCCATCCCCTCATTTCCCGAGCCTGATAATCCGGACCCTGTTGTTTACCATGTTGATGGAGTGGGGTAAATACATGGTATGATCGATGTAGAGGTAATCCAGCTTATCGCAATACTGGATGGTTTCGGGGATCCTGACCATGGGGCCGCAGTAGGCGGCGTTTAATTCGACGAGGTTTTTCAGGTTGCCGATTTCGTCGGGAATCTCAACCAAACTGTTTTTCCCGATCCTCAGGAATCTCAGTGCCGATAATTCTCCAATTGTAGCGGGTAATGTAACCAGGTTGTTATACCCAAGATGCAGGTTCTCCAGATTTGTCAGGTTGCCGATCGTGGCCGGCAGGGAATAGAGCTCATTATTTTCCAGATATAATTCCTTGAGCTGGAACAGATTCCCGATCTCCACCGGTAGTTCTGTCAATTTGTTGTTCTTCAGCGAGATGAGCTTCAACTTGGTGCATTTTCCGATCGATGCCGGCAATTCCTTCAGCTGGTTGCTGCTGATAATCAGCGTTTCAAGGTTTTTAAGGTTCCCGATTTCATCCGGAAGCTTCTCTAGTTTATTCCGGAAAAGGTATAACGTTTTCAGGTTCGTAAGTGTGCCGATCTCTTTCGGCAGGCTGTCGATCCTGACATTTGATATTTTCAGCGTGGTTACGCCGCGCGGGTTGGCCAGCGCATCGGCCAGCGGGTTGTAGGTGGCGCAGGCGGACAGGGCCAGAAAGAAAGGGAATGCGAGGAGGAGGGTGGGTTTCATGGTTGCTGGTTTCATGGTTACTGGTTGTATCGGGTTTCGGGTATTGGGTATCGGTTGTTGGGAACAGGGCTCTCCGATGGTGTCATTCCTGCGGAAGCAGGAATCCCCGATGTGGGTGTGAGTGTGGGTGTGAGAGAGTGTGTGTGTCAGGAGATCCCGGCCTCCGCCGGGATGACAGTTCTGGCGACCGATACCTGATACCCAACCATCGCTAATCATAATTCTTCAGATTACTGCTTTCAGGTGTTTTCCGGTCCAGGATTTTTCGCACCGGATCAGGTCTTCAGGAAGGCCCTGGAAAAGAAGCTCGCCGCCGTTTTTGCCGCCTTCGGGGCCCATGTCGATGATCCAGTCGGCGTACCGGATGATGTCGAGGTTGTGTTCGATGATGATGACGGTGTTATTACGGGCAACAAGGGACTTGATGATGCGGTAAAAATTGTCGATGTCCGACATGTGGAGCCCGGTGGTGGGCTCGTCCATGATATAGATGTTGCTCTCGTTCTTCAGCTCGGTGGCGATTTTGAGCCTCTGGCATTCGCCCCCGGAGAGGGTGCTGAGGGATTGCCCGAGCTTCAGGTAACCAAGCCCGACCTCATGCAAAATATCGAGATGTTTCCTGATTTTCGGTACGGCAAAGAAATCGCGGGCCTGGTTGATGGTGAGGTCGAGCACCTCAGCGATATTTTTCGACCGGTATTTCAGTTCCAGCACTTCGGCGTGGTAGCGTTTGCCCTCGCATTCGTCGCAAACGGTCTTGACAGAATCGAGGAAATGCAATTCGAAGGTGAGCACACCCTGTCCGTTGCATTTGGGACAGGCGCCTTTGGAGTTGAAACTGAAGAGTGAGGCATCGGCCTGGGTTGCGGCTGCAAACTCTTTTCGGATCAGGTCAAATACCCCGATAAAGGTGGCGGCATTGGCCCGGGAAGTTTTCCCGATGGCGGCCTGGTCGATGACTATGGCTTCCGGATGCTCTTTGGCAAAGCATTGATGGATCAGGCTGCTTTTCCCACTGCCTGCCACCCCGGTTACGCAGGTCAGCGCGCCCCTGGGAATCTTTACCGAAACGTTCTTCAGGTTATTGGCAGTAGCGTTGTCAATGGTGTAAAACTCGTTTGCACTTTTCCGGATAAACATCGGTTTCGCCACTTTATGCAGATATCTGCCGGTAATGCTGGGGGTATTGACCAGGCCGGCAGGTTCTCCGTTGTAAACCACGTTTCCTCCCGCCTGTCCGGCTTCAGGCCCGATATCCACGATCCATTCGGCAGCCCGGATGATATCGGGATCATGCTCCACTACGAAAACGCTGTTCCCTTTGTCTTTCAGGCGGAACAGGATGTTCAGCAGGTTTTCCGTATCGCGGGGATGAAGGCCGATGGAGGGCTCGTCGAGGACATAAAGCATGTCCACCAGGTTGCAATCCATCTGTTTCGACATTTTTACCCGCTGGGATTCACCCCCCGAGAGGGTTCCCACTGCGCGGTCGAGCGACAGGTAGCCTACGCCGATCTCCACCAGCTGCTGGAGAAGGAACTGTGCCTTTCGAAGGATGGGCCGGGAAATGTCGTCATCAATATCCGACAGGAAAGGGAGGACATCGGCAAGTTCCATAGTGCATACCTGATCGATGGAAAGCCCTTTGATAACCGGGCCCCGGGCCCGTTCGTTAAGGCGGGTTCCGCCGCAGGTTTCGCAAGCCTGGTAGTTAAAAAACCTGGAGTAGGCATTTTTTTCATCTTCCGCTACCTCATCATCGGCCCGGCCGGCCACTGCCTTTTCAAGCTTCCGGGCGATCCCTTCAAACGTCCGGTTGTAGGTGAGCTTCTCAGACGAGCCTTTTATCGGAAAGGGCTCCGAAAAGAGAAGCTTGTTCAGCTCTTCATCGGAATATTCAAGAAGCGGAATATCAGGATTAATTACGTCGAGAGTGATCAGCTCTTTCCACAGAAAACTGCCTGGTTTGTAGTGGGGGTGAAGGATTGCGCCATCGCGGACCGACAGGCTTTTATCGAGGAAAATACCGAGATCGATCTTGATTTGCTTTCCGAGGCCATTGCAACCGGGGCACATCCCCTCGGGGTGATTGAACGAAAAATAGAAGGAGGGCCCGATAAATGGCTTTGCGATGCGGGAGTACAAAAGGCGCAGGTAGGTGTTGATTTCTGTAGCGGTGCCCACCGTACTTCTGAGATTGTTCCCCATCCGTTTCTGGTCGATGACGATGGCGGTGGAAAGGTTGAGGATGTCGTCCACATCCGGGCGGGAGAGCTTGGGCATCCGCGTGCGGGCAAAGGTGCTGAAAGTCTCGATCAGCTGCCGCTGCGCCTCGGTATAAAGGGTGTCGAACAGGAGAGATGACTTGCCCGATCCGGATACGCCTGTGAAAACCACCATCTTGTGCTTGGGGATCTCCAGGTTGATGTTTTTCAGGTTGTTGGTGTGGGCGTTGCGGATGATGATGTGGGTGCGGGGCATGGCTGGTTGCTGGTTGCTGGTTACTGGTTGCCGGTTGCCGGTTGCCGGTTGCCGGTTAAAGCTGTCAGGGTACGGATGAGGATATCGACTTCCTGTTCGGTGTTTTGAATACCGAAGCTGACGCGGGCAACGCCGGGCAGCCTCAGGTTGGGCAGGACTGTCAGCATCCTTCGCTGGAACGTTTCAAGGCCGGGCGAAACTCCGAGGATGTGCTTGATCAGGATGTGGGCACAATGGCATCCATAGCGGGTGCCGATCGCTGAGCGGGCAGCGAGTTCACGTGAAATCTGATTGGCCATCTTGCTTTTCAGGCTGAAAACAATGACTCCCGTCTTGCGATTAAATCCAGGGGATGCAGGGTCAGAGAGTCCGTAAGTCTGGAGACCTGAGATGGCAGACATGCCGGTAAGAGCTCGCTGGATAAGTGCTGCTTCTTCCTTAGCGATGATATCCATTCCGATTCTTTGGACCAAAAGTAGGGCCTTGCCAAGGGCGGCGATTCCTGCGGCGTTTTCCTCTCCCGAATCGCGGATCCGATCCATCTCAGAGGGGCTGAAAGCCAGCAGGCCTTTCCTGGCTACCAGGGCTCCGGTGCCGAAGGGTGCGTAGATTTTGTGGGCGGAGAAGGCCAGGTAATCAATTCCGTCCTGTTCCATTTTCACTTCACGATGCGCCGCCAGCTGTGCGGCATCCACCAGCAGCCGGGCATCATACCGGTGAACGATCCGGCTGATTTCCGACAAGTCATTGCAGATACCGAGGACGTTGGAGGCGCCGCTGATGGCGACAAGGCGGACCCGTTTTTTGCCGAACTGCTTCTCGCGGTTGTATGCCTTCAGCAGGTTTTCCAGTTCGCTGAGGTCGATGAACCCCTCATTGTCAATGGATAGCCGGAGGAGGGTGCCGCCCGGAAGCATTCGCCAGGGCAGGTCGTTGGAGGAGTGCTCCAGGAGCGTGTTGATCACCACCGGCTCGGTTTCGGGGCCGAATTCACGACCGAGACTTTCAGCCGCAAGGTTTATGGCTTCGGTGGTGTTTGAGGTGAAAATAACTTCATATCCGGATTGGGGAGCACCGAGAAATCCGGCACAAATGCATTTCACCTCATCAACGATTTGTTTTTTAACGGCTTCTGACTGGAGCAGCGTTTTGCGGAATGCCTCCCAAACGGGGGTGAATGTGGGGGTACTGGCGCTGTTATCGAGGTTGATATAAGGCTTTGAACCATCAGCAGCGGGAACCTCCAGATTCCTGCCAATCAGGGTATGACGCAGTTGTTCCAGGAGTTGGCGGCCAGAGTAATCCCTGAGTTCGTCCTGGTAAAGAATGTCATTGGCGGCAAGGTTTTCCATTCCCTGATCTGCGGGTGCCGCCTGACCCGGTTTGCCGCTTAGCTGAAGGGCTTTAGCCAATGCGATCACGTTTATTATTGCAGGTGTTCCGGGCTCGAATTTATCAGGTCCTTTCGCCCAAAGCACCCAATCCTTCGACATCAGCCGCGTGGTTCCGCCGCCGGTTTCGAAAGGCGCCCCGGCGGGAAGGGCTGATTTTCTGATGGCCAGGGCGATGAGGCCGATGGCAAGGCCAAAATCCTGACTTGATACACTCTTAAAGTCTTTCTCACGCAGTTGGGCAGTCAGTTTTGCCGCCCGCAGCGGTGTGCAGAAGATAACTGAATAACGGCTTCTCGAAAGTCCCAGGTATTCAATAACCGCATTGCGTGCCCCCTCATACAGCCGGGTGGATACAACGGAATTGTGCCCGCTGCCCCGGTGCACGTTGGAGTATGTCTCCAACGCAGCGTAAACGCATTGCTCAAGTTCGGCAAAAGGGGTTGGGGTCCCCGCTTTCGCGGGGATGACAAGTGCTTCAGGGTTATTCATCGGGGTTTGCATGATAGGTGAATACTTCCTCAAGCGGGGTTTTGAATGTGTGAGCGATCCGGAAGGCCAGTTCGAGCGAGGGGGAATAGTTTCCTTTTTCAATGGCCACAATGGTTTGCCGGGATACGCCGACGGCATCGGCAAGCTGCTGCTGGGTCATCTCCCCGGTATTAAACCGAAGGACCCGGATGTTGTTTTGAATCTGACTTTTGACCATTTCAGACTCCCTTCCGGTAATAGTAGATTTGGGAAATATTTTCAACTATTTCCGAAACCAGGCCGCCAATGGCAAAAACGATGAATATCCAGTATACGGGCGTACCCAATGCCAGCAGCAGAAAAATGGGTACAAACCCAACCGAAAATGCAAAGTAGGCGTTCCGGGTGGCTTTGAGCCTGATTAGCCTGTCGCGTTCATCGGTTACCGGAATATCCATTTCCCGGGTTGCGATCGCATTGAAAATGTGAAAGATTATGTAAATGACAATACGTGCAACAATGGATACTCCGATGAATATCAGGTAGATAATTCCCCACTGACGGTAGTCGGTGGTCAGATCAATGAGGCCGTTGGCCTGCCGTTGGTAAATGATCCAGGCGAAGATTGCCGTTATCAGCAATCCGCTGAAAATGTTTACGATGCTTTGTTTTTCCTGGTAGGGCATGATGGTAGTTTTTGTATGTTCAACTTAACATTGTGTAAAGAATAACGCACACAAAGTAAAACAAAGTTTACATCATGTCCAAATAAATTGACAAAAAAGATAAAAAAAGTTGCCGGTTGCCGGTTACCGGTTGCCAGTTATAGCCAGATGGTTACTTAAGAGCTAAATCGTAAATCGTAAATCGGTCATCGGTCCTTCAGCGCTGCACCGATTGCTGTGGCATAGGCGGCATGATCGGGATAGATAAAGGTGATGGAGTACATTTCGGCGATGGCGTCGAGGATGCGCTTGCCGATGGAGGTGTTGCTTGCCGTTCCGGTTACCACGATTGTACTGATATTGCGGCTTTTGGCGGCGAAAGCGGAAACGGTGCCGATGACCTGGAACACCATGGTGAATATGCCAAGGGCGATGTCCTCAGGAGTTGCATTGTCGGCCAGTTTTCCGAAGTTGGAGGCGGTCATCTCTTTTTTCAGAAACCCGATATCCGCTCCGGCGATGTCGCCGATCAGCAGGTCGACCTGACCCTGCCGGCCCCTGGAGGCCATTTCGAAGAGAATATCGAGGTCCGATATTTTGAGCATGGCCTTGGAGAGGCCGAGAATGGTGCCTCCCCCGACGGCGGTTCCGCCGATATGATGGATCCGGCCTGCATGTGCCTCCACCAGGGCGGTTCCGGTTCCGAGATTGGCGATGACCACATCGGTCTTGCCGGAAAGGTACATGCCGCCCAGTCCGAGCGCCTGGATCTCCTCAATCTTCGACGTGGGGATGCCGAAAAGGTTGCCTTCAATTCCGGAGGCTCCAACGCCGGTGAGGACGATATTCTTCACCGAGGCGATCTCCAGGTTGTTTTCCATGAGCATTTTGCCCAACGCTCCGGTGGCGGAGGTTATCGGGTCAAATGCCCGGGTGATGAGGGTCCTGAAACTATTATCAGGATAGATGGCCACACTTTTTGTGGTAGTGCTGCCGATGTCGATGCCGATGACCATACTGGTTACTGGTTACTGGTTACTAGTTGCCGGTTGCCGGTTGCCGGTTTTGGCTCTGAGGCTGCCTCAGAGAAGGTTTTTCGCTTCACGTTTCACGCTTCACGCTTCACGCATCACGTTTTTCGCATCACGCTTCACGCATCACTGCCCATCTGCGTTCAGGATTGCTTCGAAAATCTTTTCGGGCGTGATTTCACCGGCTTCATGGTAGATCGAGGAGCCGGGTTCGCAGGTTTTGCGGGCTACTTTCATGAGTTTGTCATGATCGCAGGGATCAATTCCGATATCGGCTAGTTTGGTGGGCAGGCCTACGGACAGGCAGAAGGTACGGACTGCTTTTATTTCATCGGCCGGGGCGCCGGTGAGACAGAGCCCGGCGAGGAGTCCGAATGCGACCTTTTCTCCGTGATAGTATTGATGAGTTTCTTCCAGTGCGGTGAGGCCGTTGTGGATGGCATGGGCGGCGGCGAGGCCGCTGCTTTCGAAGCCGAGACCGCTGAGCAGGATATTGGCTTCGGCGATGCTGTTAAGAGCCGGGGAGACGGCATGCCGATCGCAGTCGGCTTTTGCGGCCACTCCGTATTTGAGCAGGGTATCGTAGCAGAGCCGTGCGATGTGGAGGCCGGCCAGCGTGCTCAGGCCGCCGCATTCGTTCGGGGATTGGGTCTCCACACAGGATCGGGCTTCGAACCAGGTGGCAAGGGCATCGCCCATTCCGGCGACCAGAAAACGGGTGGGAGCATGCGCGATAATATTCATATCGACCAGGACCACCGCAGGGTTCCGTTTCTGATAGAACACTCTTTCGAATTCGCCTTCAGGCGTATAGACCACGGCGCATCCGCTGCACGGGGCATCGGTGGAGGCAATGGTAGGAACGATGATCACCGGAATGCCTGCCCGGTCTGCCGCGATCTTGGCGGTGTCGATCACTTTACCTCCACCCATCCCGATGAGGATATCGGCCTGATGCGTGCGGATGAGTCCGGCTACCCTGTCCAGTTCGGGCTCACAACACTCCCCGCCGAAGAGTTCAACCGGGATCTGCTCCGGGAGCAGGCCAGGGCCAAACATCGGGATAATGGATTCCTTAACTGATTTTGAACCCAGAATCAACCCTTTTTTGCCGAAAGAGCTGACCAGTCGGGGTAATTCGTTCAAGACGCCGGGACCCTGAAGGTACTGGCCGGGGAAGACTGCTTTGATATGCATGTTACTGGTTACTGGTTGCTGGTTGCTGGTTGCTGGTTAGGCCGGCACTGAGGCCGGCCGGTACGATGGTTGCCAGGTACCGGTTGCCGGTTGCCGGTTAAGGCTCTGAGGTTGCCTCGGAGAAGGTTTTTCGCTTCACGCTTCACGCTTCACGCTTCACGCTTCACGCTTCACGTGTCACGTTCTTCACCGCTTCTTCCAGGCTGGCTGCAAAGGTGGTATGTCCGTGCCGGTTGCTCTCAGAAATGAAATCCCGGATGCTCTTGCGGGTATATTTCGAGAAGTCGCCGACGATGGAAAGCCTGATGCGGTAGGTGGAGAATTTCTGCAGGATTTCGCCTGCCATGCCGGTGCTCAGGTCAAAAAATTCAGGCGCGATGTTTTTTTCGTACAGGATGATCTGTCCGATGCCCTGGAAATAAAGGTCGCCCATGATATCCAGGGCGTCCTGCGGGGTCCTGATCAGCAGCCCGTCGGCGATTACCTCGCCGACGGGGCCTGCCTGGGATTCATGGATGACGATCAATTTATGCGGTTATAACGGTTTTACGGGAACGCAGATGTCGACGATGAATTTGCCGTCCTTGGGTTCCTCGGGATACATTTCGAAGCAGGGTTTATCATCGGGCTGATAGCCGCTGGCTGGGAGCCATTGTCCGTACACCCAGTCCCAGGCCTGCTGGAAATCCTGGGGTCCCAGCTCAAACCGGGCGATCATGCAGCGGGCAGCTTCGATTTCCATTTTTCCTACCTCGCCGTCCACTTTCGTATCGGCCGGAACCGTAATGCTGACGCTCATTCTCAGCTTGTCCTCCAGGGTGATGTTGGGATCATCGTGGTAAATCACCAGGGATTTGAAGCCGGGCCCGCCGATCAGCCCCCGGGGTCCGGCCCATGCGAACAATTTGTTCCACAGGGTTTCGAACAGCTTGTCGTTGCCTTTATAGGGCCCGATATGCCGGATGTAGGCGACCGTCATTTTTGGAAGTTCAGTAACTTCCACGCTTTTGTTAAGTTTCATTTGAGTCCTCCATTTAATTGTGTTAGTATGGGAGCAAAGGTACATGGAGGCCTTGTCGGCGGCTTGATCCGTTTTGCTATCGTGTTGACTCAAATTGCTTTTTTCGTGTTTCATTTTCCGGTATCCGGTGGCCGACTGCTCAAAGTGGTTCCGGAAGTTCCTGGAGAAGACGGAAATATCAGTAAATCCGCATTTCAGCGCGATATCGGTTATCGTTTCCTTCGGATTTGAAACCATGAGTGAGGCCGCCTTTTCCAGCCGCACCCGGAGGATGAACTGAAAGGGTGTTTCCCCAACCCAGGCCAGGAATATCCGGTGAAAATGGAACTTTGAGAAGTTCGCCACGCCGGCCAGTTCCTCCAGGGTGAAAGGACGGTCGAGGTTCGATTCAATGAAATCGAAGGTTTTGTTAATTCTCGATTTGTACTCGGGGTTGATCATGGGAAGAAGGTTGCCAGTTGCCGGTTACCGGTTACTGGAAAGTGGGAACCAGGTCCATGTTGCCGAGTTTCTGGGCGATAAGATATGCGAGTTTGCTTACTGCGGCGGCCTTGGGATAGTCGATCTTTTCGGGGTCATCGCCCGAGTTGTGGAGATCGGCATGCACTCCGGAAAAGAAGAAGAAAGCGGGTATGCCTTTCTGGATGAAGGTCATGTGATCGCTGCCACCGGGGGAGTGCTCGTCATCATCAATGAGGATCGGGAAATCGGTGACCCCTTTGTTGATCTCATTGATGAAAGCGGAGAGTTCCTTGACATATTTTTTATCGGTTACCGCATAATGTGCACGGGTCTCCTCATTGCCCTTGCCGGTGCGGCCGATCATATCGAGGTTGATGTTGAATTTGATATTGTCCTTCGGGAATAACCCGCTTTCGAGGAAGAAGGAGGAGCCCAGAAGGCCCATCTCCTCGCCCGACCAGGCAGCGAAGATGATGGTCCGCTTGCAGGGATTCATGGCTACAGCTTCGGCGATCTCCATCACACCGGCCGATCCGCTGGCATTGTCATCCGCTCCGTTGCTGACTTTTCCCTGCTGGGCGCGAACATGATCCAGGTGACCGCCCACCACGATGTACTCATCCTTCAGGACCGGATCGGTACCGGGTACTATTCCGATCACATTATTGGAAAGCAGGACATCCTCGGTAAGTATTTCCACTTTGCTATTGAGTGTGATTCCATCGAGTGCCTGAGGTTTATAGTTTTTCAGAACATTATCGGGATTTAGATTGGGATTGTTTTTGTTGCCGGCCATAACCAGGTCGAGGAAAGCTGGTTTTACCATGTAGGTAGTTGGAAATGAGCCCGTCCTGCCAGCCCTCTGGGCGCCTTTATACACGGTTCTTTCCGTTGTAAAGGTGCTGGTGGCCTGATCGAAATCCTGGCCCGAACTGCCATCCAGATCCACCATGATAACAGCCACCGCCCCTTTTGACATTATGCCGCTAAACACTTTCATGCTGTTACCGCGGCGACCGTTATACCTGTCGTTCACCTCTTTCGGAAGTACCGGTTCGCCGTTCTTTTTCGGAGTGCCTGACAGGCAGACAGCGATCTTTCCGTTCAGGTCGAGATCCTTGAAGTCGTTCCATTTTTGGCCGGGATCTTCAATTCCGTAGCCAACATAAACCAGCTGAAGGTTTTCGTGGTTTAAGTTACTGCCCTGCATGATTTTATAGTCCGATTTATGGAGCAGCTGAGTCTCCTTGCCTGCGCAGGTCAGGGTCCACACGAGTTTATCGTTCCACACGGTACGGGCAAACGGCAGTCCCTGCATATAGGATGTGGCCCCGCCTTCAGTTGGAACCGCAGGTAAAACACCTGCTGCGGCAAACTGGGAAGCCACGTAATTTGCGGCAATCGCATATTCGGGTGTGGTGGAAACCCGGCCGTTCATGTAGTCGGAGGCCAGGAAAAAGATGTGATTTCTGAGTTCGGCTTCGTTGATGGAGCTGAGGCCTTTGTCGGTTTGGTTCTGGGCTGGCAGAGCGAGCGAAAAGAACAGAGAGACCGAGAGGAAGAGAGTTGTGTGTTTCATAGGGTTTAGTTTTCTCCGCTCTGAAGAGCGGAGTTAGTCATAAGTTCAAAGTTGCCAATTTGTGTATTTACCTTCAATCATCGGTAACCGGTTCCCGTTTATCGGGTGCCGGATGCCGGGTATATTACTTTATTTTCATTTTATACTCAATAATCTTTAACACATCACCAATTTGGTTTTTGTCGTTAACATCAATTTCCAGGGGAATCAATTTACCAATAGGGTTGCCATTAATAAAATCCTCTTTAATTTTTTTTTCAATATCCAGATCTGAAATTCCCGGACTATTTTTTTCAGTGAAATAGAATCCAATTTTAAAATACTTGTCCCAGACGGATAGCCAAAATACAGTCTTCTTTTTGTGGGATACTTTGCACAGCCAGGCTTTCCCGTCTTTGTAATAATTCCATTGAGGGATTAATCCGTAATCTGGTTTTGTTAAAATATCCATTAACTCAAATAGTACTGAATACGTCTTTCCAAGGGCATTCTTCAGAACCTCCTCTGTTGGAAATACATCCTGGTTATTTAATACGGTTGTTTCCATTTATATGATTCTTGCCGTTATTAATCATTTTTTCAATCGTTTCGTAAAATCCTTCTTCTTCGCCGGTAAACCGGTAGAGAATCACGCCATCGGGACTGAGGAGCAGTTTGGTGGGGAACCCCTGGACGTTATATTTTAATACCCAGTCTTCGTCGCCCTTGCCGACGAGCACGTTTTTCCAATCGAGATTGCGGGTTTCAATGAATTTCTTCCAAACGTCGAAACTCCGGTCCTGGGCCACTCCCAGGATCAGGACCTTGCCGGCGTGCTTGTCGCGGAACTCTTTCATGCGCGGCATGCCGGCAATACAGGGGCCGCACCAGGTACCCCAGAAGTCGATGATCACATACTTGCCCCGCATGCTTTTCAACTCAAATAGGGTGCTGTCGGGGGTCAGCCGGGTTACAATATCCGGAGCAACCATGCCGACCTTGGTCGACTGATACCCTTTGACCCGATCGGAAAGGCCGATGTACCAGGAGGTTGAGAAATACTTTTTGTCTACTTTTTTCAGCAGCCGGTCGACCTCCTCCATTGAAATCTGCGAACGGATGACCATGTCGTTGAGCAGCCAGACGCCTGCCATGGAAGAGACACTTTTTTCGAGAAATTTCAGGCGTAATTTCTGGGCCTTGCTATCCAGCTCCTCTTTCTCTTTTTCCAGCTTCGCCTTAACCTCCGGGGTCAGGGTCTCCTTTTCATAATCGAACCGGAGATCAATGTTGACGGAAGCGTTCAGTAGGGGAAAAAGCTCCTTGTGCAGCCCGGCCAGGATATCGTTTTCTCCTCCGTCGTACGCATAGGCATCGGCAAAATCGGAGATTTCCCCTTTTACGTTGATTTTTGCTCCGGGATAGAGTATCAGCCAGATATTCATCGATTTAACCGGATAATAGCCGCCGCTTTTCGCGGTTTTCATCAGGCGCTTATCGGTAATGAACATCCGGGCTACGGTGGGCTCGGTGATTTCGGACCGGGCAGAAAAGGAACCATCGGTAATCTCCACCGGAATCTTGTTGTACTCAATGGATGCCTTGGCGTCTTTAATGTTCTTCAGGTTTCCTGTGACCAAAAATTCATCGGGGTTTTGGGCGAGCAGCGTGGCGCTCGCCAGTAAAACTCCGATCAGGATTATTTGTTTTTTCATTATTTAATCCACAAATATTCACAAATAAACTCTCACAAATGTGCACAAAAAAAGGGGTTGCCGGTTGTAAGGGGTTTCGGGTTTCGGGTATCGGGATAAGGGTAAGGGGCTCTTCGATGTCATCCTGACGAAAGTCAGGATCTCCTGCCATCTGCTCCGAGGCTTGGGATCCCGGCCTTCCGGGATGACACCCTCGGAGAGCCCCGTTCCCAACAACTGATACCCGACACCCGA
>CAZEKJ010000036.1:56812-59266 GCA_964512915.1 uncultured Porphyromonadaceae bacterium | reverse complement strand
TAGGGTTTTCGGCAGGGCGAGGGGGAGGAGGATGGAGCAGAAAAGGGGCATAAGGGCATAAGGGCATAAGGGCATAAGGGCATAGGGGCATAGGGGCACAGGGGCACAGGGGCACAGGGGCACAGGGGCACGGGGGCACGGGGGCACGGGGGCGGATAAATCCGTCCTAATGTGCGAGGATGTCGGCTACGTCGAGCAGGATCTTGTTGAGGTTTTTGCTGGCGTTGATGGTTTTGTTGAATGGCACGTGAACGATATCGTGGTTAACAAAACCCACCATGATGCTCCGCTGGTTGTCCATCAGGGCTTCAACGGAGGCTACGCCGAGACGGCTGGCGAGGAACCGGTCGAAAGCCGACGGGGATCCGCCGCGCTGCATGTGACCGAGAACGTTGACCCTGACATCGTATTCCGGGTATTTATCCTTGATTTGGCCGGCGATCTGTTCCGCGCCGCCCACCTTGTTCCCTTCGGCTACTAAAATGATATTGCTCGATTTGTTGCCCTGGCTCTGAAGATATTCATACAGGGACTCTTCCTGTCCGTCAATTTCAGGTATCAGGATTGCTTCGGCCCCGGTTGCAATGCCGGAATGCAGTGCTATGAATCCGGCGCCCCGTCCCATCACCTCGATGAAAAACATGCGGTCGTGGGCGCTTGCGGTATCCCGGATACGGTCGACTGCCTCCACAACGGTATTCAGTGCGGTATCATACCCGATGGTATAGTCGGTGCCGAAGAGGTCATTATCGATGGTACCAGGAATTCCGATAAAGGGAATATCATATTCCTTACTGAAAATACCGGCTCCCTGAAAACTACCGTCTCCGCCGATCACAATGCAGGCATCGATCGCGGCTCCGACGAGGTTGCCGTATGCCTTTCGTCTTCCTTCAGGCGTGCGGAATTCCTCGCTTCGGGCAGTGCCGAGTATGGTTCCTCCACGCTGGATGATATTGCTGACGTCCTTTGAAACCAGGGGGATAAAATCGCCTTCGATCATCCCTTTATATCCTTTCCGAATTCCTGTAACCTCAAGATTCCGATAGAGTGCGGCACGCACAACCGCGCGGATGGCGGCATTCATGCCCGGTGCATCTCCTCCGGATGTTAAAACCGCAATTTTCTGAATAGCTGACATACAATGAGTTATTATTAATGTTCGCACAAGGCGAAAAACGCCGCAAAGATAATAAAAAGGGCACAGGGGCACAAGGGCATGGGGGCATAGGGGAGAAGAATTTGGCAGGTGTACGTCGTAGAGACGCATATATGCGTCTCTACAGCCGTTCCCGTGCCAGCTGCAGTACGAAGGCGAGTTGTTGTTCGCGGGTGAGGTGGGAATTATCGAGGACGATTGCATCGTCGGCCTGGCGGAGCGGACTGATCGCACGGGTAGAGTCGATGCGGTCGCGGTCGGTGAGGTTTTTCAGGATCTCTTCCATCGTGACCGGCACTCCCTTGGCGATGAGCTCATCATACCTGCGCTGTGCGCGGACTTCCGGGGCGGCAGTCATGAAAATCTTGAGTTCAGCATCAGGGAAAACAACCGTGCCGATATCACGGCCGTCCATTACAATATCTTTCTTTTTGCCCATTTCACGCTGCAGGTCGACCAGGGCTTCCCGCACAAACCCGATAACCGCCACAGGGCTTACCATATTGGCTACCGCAGGATTTCGGATCTCATCCTCCACATTCTCATCGTTGAGGTAGGTCTCGTTCCTGTTTATAGCAGGATTTTTCCGGAACTCTATTCTGATATTGTGGATCTGCTTCAGCAAACCGTCTTCGTCAACCGCTCCCTGCTTAACCAGGTCGTTCCTCAGGCAGTAAAGGGTAACTGCGCGGTACATCGCCCCCGAATCAATATAGATATAGCCGAGCTCTTTTGCCACTTCCTTGGCTACGGTGCTTTTACCGCAGGAAGAGTGGCCGTCGATGGCGATCGTAATACTCATGTTGTTGAGAAGGTTTAGAAGGTTGAGAAGGTTGAGTAATTACTACTTCAACTGATTTTCTTATTAAGATTTATGCGGATGGCGATCGTGTGGGTCATCGCGGCGACATGATAGCTGGCAAGAGCATAATCGAGCGATAGCCAGCCTAGGTTCAGGCCGGCACCAAACGAAAATCCGGCGGCACCTCCAAATTCGACCATCCTGAGCTCGGTTCTGCGTAAAAAGCTATAGCCTATGCGGATAGCCAGCAGGTTACCCGGGACAAACTCTACTCCGGCAACCACATGGTCGAGGCTGTTACGGATAGTCCTTCCGGTTTTCGCAATGAATCCGGCGCTGTCAGCCAGCGGCTCGGAGTAGGGACGAAGATTATATTCCTGAAGGTTCCGTGCGGTGACGTGCAGACGAAAGGGGGCGTACTTTAATTTGTAGTTGAATCCGGCCAGAACCTCAAACGGTAATTTCTCGCGTTTGGGGGTGGCATAGGTGGTCA
>CAZEKJ010000036.1:51827-56802 GCA_964512915.1 uncultured Porphyromonadaceae bacterium | reverse complement strand
GATATTTCGGACCACAAGTGTTCCTGCAAACCGATTATTCAGGGAGTGGTAAAGGATTCCGAAATCGGAACTCAGGCCAAAGGATGTATAACGTTCCAGTACCGAATAGAGCGGCCTGAGGGTGGCCCCGATCGTCAGGACGCTGTCGAGCCGGTAGGAATAGCTCAGGTTCAGCGAGTAATCGGCTGCAGTGAAGGATCCCAGGATCAAGCCATATTCATCCGCTTCAATGAATTCGCCGTAATTCAGATATTGTATACCGATGACCGGCGTTCCCCATTTTCCAAGATCGCGTGAATAGGCAAGGTATCCGTACTGAATGTCGGCCAGATAGTTTGAATAGTTCAGGCTTAGCCTGTTGTTCATCAGATTGTTGGCCAGTGCCGGATTATGGTAGGCCAGGGCCGGATCATTGTCCCAGGCCGACGGTACCATGCCCCCCAGAGCCGCAGCCCGTGCCGAAGTTGGCAGGTTAAGGACCTGATACACCGCACTACCGCCGGTCTGGCCCTTGAGGCCTGATAATCCGGAGATAAGGATAAGCAGAGATACTAAGGCTACGGTCCGTTTCATGATCGGGAAAAATAACAAAATTAAATGGCTAACGGAAAAGCAGGGGTGATTCGTATATCCGTACTCAGCCCGGCAGCTTTTTTTTAAGGCTGACCTGGGTCAGCATCAGGCCGGCCAATACCACGGGAATTCCGATGAGTTTCCCTCGGGAGAACGGTTCGCTGAGGATCAGGAAGGAGAAAATGGCCGTAAAAACAGGGATGAAATTGGTGAATACATTGGCGCGTGTGATCCCAATCTCGCGAATGGCCCCTGTATAAAATATAAAGGAGAGAGAGGAAGGGAAAATCGCCAGGAAGAGCAGCGGAAGGATCACCTCCCAGCTGAAATGAATGGACAGAGTTTCCTTCAAATCAGTAAAAATGAAAATCGGGAGAAAATATATTGCTCCTAATATACTCTGCATCAGAATGATCGTAATTGAATTGTATTTTTTTGTCAGGTCGACGATCACCCCGGTATACGCAACCGCTGAAAAGACTGCAAGGAACATCAGGCCAACCCCAAGCGGGGGAGCCGTGAGCTTCAGATCCCTGCCTACCAGCACCAGGCAGACCCCGGCAAAACTGAGCAGGATGCCCGCCATCTTGATCCAGGTGATCCGGTCGCGGAAAAGAATGAAGGCGGCGAGTGGCGTCAGCAGCGGAATGGTGCTGACAATGACGGCCCCTGTGGTGGAGGAAACCAGGGTCATTCCGTAGCTTTCCCCAAGAAAATAGAGCAGGGGCTCAAAAAAGGCCAGCAGCAGAAACCGGCCGTAATCCTCGCGCCGGATCTTCTCCGACTGGCCGGTAAGCCGTATCAGTATATAGAGGAAGAAACTGGCCAGAACCATTCGCAGAAAGACCAGGGCCATCGGTTCAAAATAGCGGTATGCGACCTTGTACCCAACAAAGGAGAGTGACCAGAAAAGCATCGAGAGGGTGATGCCCCCGTACATTAGAGCCCGTTTTCTATTCATAAAAAAAACCGATCCTGAGAGATCGGTTTTGGGTGGAAGATGGGACTCGAACCCACGACTTCTGGAACCACAATCCAGCGTTCTAACCGACTGAACTACATCCACCGTTTGAGCGGACAAATGTAAGGCTTTTCCGGAATTTTTAAACCGATATATGTATTTTTGCGCCAAATTTTCCGACTTTTAGCAAAGTTCACCAGCCTTAACCCAAAGATTCTAATACATCTGAACATCATGAAGCTTATTGAGATTACTCCCGAGAACTTCCGGACCTTTCATGATGCGGCACGGATTTTATATCAGGAGGATCCGAACCGGATTGCACCATTGGATATGGAGATCGAGAATATTTTTGATCCTTTCAAAAACGACCTTTTCAAGGATGGAGAAGCGATCCGCTGGATACTTAAGGATGATTCCGGTAGGAGTATCGGACGGATTGCTGCTTTTGTAAATTACCACAAGGCCCGTAGATCCGAGGTGCCGGCTGGCGGAATTGGGTTTTTTGAATGCATTGATAGTCAGGAGGCTGCGAATATTCTTTTTGATGCCGGGAAAAAATGGCTGCTTGGCCGGGGTATGAAGGCGATGGACGGAAGTGTCAATTTCGGAGAGAACTTCAGCTACTGGGGCGTGCTGGTTGAAGGTTTTACGCAGCAGGGATACGGGATGCCCTATAACAAACCGTATTATCAGAGATTGTTTGAGACTTACGGATTTCAGGATTTCTTTCAGCAGCATTCCTACCATATCGATATAACGAAACCGTTTCCGGAGCGCATGGTGAAGTTTGCAGAATACCAGGCTTCCCGGCCCGGGTATACCTTCCGGCACTACGAAAAGAAGAATGCAGGAAAATATATCAGCGATCTGGTTTCTGTGTTTAATACTACCTGGTCGGATTACCTGGAGGATTTTACTCCGATGACGGAGCGGGATCTTGATGGCATAATGGAGAGTGCAAAGCCCGTAATCGTGGAAGATTTCATCTGGTTTGCCTACAAGGATGAACGTCCTGTTGGCATGGTGATCGCTTTCCCCGATCTGAACCAGGTCCTCGCCCATTTCAACGGCAGGGTAAACACCTGGGTTAAAATGCTGCAATTCATGTTTCTGAAGAACGGAAAGACCATCACCCGCAACCGGGTGCTGATTGCCGGCGTGATTCCGGAATATCAGAATTCAGGAGTGATCGGTTCTCTTTTCCTTCAGTTCACCAAATCCACAAAATCAAGGAAGCATTATACCGAGATCGAGCTTTCCTGGGTTGGTGATTATAACCCGCGGATGCGGAAGGTTTATGAGCAGATCGGTGCGGTGCCGAAGAAGAAGCATATCACTTACAGGTACATGCTGGATCCGTCGGTTCCATTCAGCCGGTTTACCAATGAGAGGGGCAACAGCTATTTGAGAAAAGATTCCCTCAAAAAAGATGAATAAAATGCTCAGAATATTTGAAAAACAGGAAAATGTCCTTATCTTTGCGACCCCTAAAGTAATGGAGAAATGAAAAAAGATATTCATCCTAAGAATTTCCGTCAGGTTGCATTCAAAGACCTCTCGAACGAATATACCTTTATCACGAGATCCACGGTTAATACGCGCGAAAAAATTGAGGTTGACGGAGTTGAATATCCGTTGGTCAAGATTGAAATCTCTAACACCTCGCATCCATTCTTCACCGGTAAGATGAAGCTGGTTGATACTGCGGGCCGCGTTGACAAATTCAACCGCCGGTTCGAAAAGACCAAGGAAATACGTCAAAAGAAGTAATTCTGACGATAAAAACCCATAGCCCCGGTACGGGGCTTTTTTTTGCTTTATACAGTGGGAATGAAATTGGGAAATAACCTGTTTTTTGATATCGGGGATGACGATACGGATTTTGTGCCGTTAATTTCCGATGGTAATGAAGAGGAGTTGGCGATTGCGGAGGTTCCGGAAACTCTCCCGATCCTGCCACTTCGCAATACTGTTCTGTTTCCCGGCGTCGTAATCCCGATCACCGTGGGTCGCGATAAATCGATCCGGCTGGTTAAGGAGGCTTACAAGAATAATACTTCCATCGGTGTTGTCGCCCAGCGGGATACAACCATTGAGGACCCCGAGCTGGGAGATCTGAACCGTGTAGGCACCATGGCCTCCATCGTTAAGATCCTGAACATGCCGGATGATACCACCTCGGTGATCATCCATGGCAAGCGGCGGTTTCATCTCGATGAGATAACCTCCAAGGAGCCCTATCTGAAAGGCCGTGTTACGCCTCTCACCGATCTGAAACCAGCGGAAGATCCGCAGGAGTTTGAAGCCATTATCGGAACCATCAAGGATTTGGCCCTGAAGATTGTTCAGTACTCATCCAATGTACCGCAGGAAGCTTCTTTTGCAATCAAGAATATTGAGGGTGCAGGATTTCTGGTAAACTACCTCTGCTCCAATGCCGATCTTGGCATGAACGAAAAACAGGACCTGCTCGAAACCGATAACATCCGCGACCGCGCCATACGCCTTCTTGAGCACCTTTCCCTGGAATATCAGAAACAGAAACTGAAGAAGGATATTCAGAGCAAGGTTAAGCTTGAGATCGATGCCCAGCAGCGTGAATATCTGCTCAACCAGCAGATGAAGACTATCCAGGATGAACTGGGCGGCAGTCCGTTTGAACAGGAAGTTGAAGACGTACGCACCCGGGCCGAAACGAAGGACTGGAAAGAGGAGGTGGCCAAGATGTTTTACCGCGAGGTGGAAAAACTGGAACGGATTAACCCGGCTTCTGCCGAATACTCGGTTCAGCTCAACTACCTTGAGGTGCTGCTCGACCTTCCATGGAATTTTGTCTCGATAGATAACTTCGACTTGAGGCGTGCCAAACGCATTCTGGATCAGGACCATTCAGGCCTGGATCAGGTTAAGGAACGTATCCTCGAGCACCTGGCTATCCTGAAGCTCAAGGGCGATATGAAAGCCCCGATCCTCTGCCTGTACGGACCTCCCGGGGTGGGTAAGACCTCACTGGGCAAGTCAGTGGCGCGGGCGCTCGACCGCAAGTACGTAAGGATGTCGCTCGGCGGACTGAAAGATGAATCTGAGGTGCGCGGTCACCGGAAAACCTATATCGGAGCCATGCCCGGACGGATCATCCATTACATCAAGCGGGCCGGGACTTCCAATCCCGTTTTTGTGCTCGATGAGATCGACAAGGTTGGGAACGATTTTCGGGGTGACCCGGCTTCGGCCCTTCTCGAGCTGCTGGATCCGGAGCAGAACAGCACGTTTTATGACAACTTCCTGGAGATGGAATATGATCTCTCCAAGGTTCTGTTTATCGCCACTGCCAACAATCCGGCCACCATCAGCGCAGCTCTGCGCGACCGTATGGAGATCATCGAAATATCGGGCTATGCGGTGGAGGAGAAACTGGAGATTGCCAAGAAGCATCTG
>CAZEKJ010000036.1:0-51817 GCA_964512915.1 uncultured Porphyromonadaceae bacterium | reverse complement strand
TTTGGTTCCCAAGCAGTTGAAAGACCATGGTTTGGCAAAGAACCAGTTTGTCTTCAATAAGGATACCCTGGAGTATATTGTTGAGAACCACACGAGGGAGTCTGGAGTCAGGAGTCTGGATAAAAAGATTGCCAAGGTTACCCGTCAGCTCGCCAAAAAGGTAGCCCTCGGCGAGGAGCTGCCCAAGGAGGTGAAGGTTGAATCCATGAAGGAGTATCTCGGATATCCTGAGGTGCTGAAGGATGAATATCAGGGTAATGAATTTGCCGGTGTGGTTACGGGCCTGGCCTGGACCGAGACCGGCGGGCAGATATTGTATGTGGAGACCAGTCTCAGCAAGGGCAAGGGCAACCTCACCCTCACCGGGAATTTGGGCGAAGTGATGAAAGAATCGGCCATCCTGGCGCTGGAGTACCTGAAGGCGCATGCGAGCCGGCTGGAAATCCCCGAGACAGTTTTCGAAAAGTGGAATGTTCATATCCATGTGCCCGAGGGGGCGATACCCAAGGACGGTCCGTCGGCCGGCGTAACCATGGTTACTTCACTGGCATCTGCGTTCACCCAGCGCAAGGTTAAGGCCCAGCTGGCCATGACCGGCGAGATCACGCTCCGCGGCCGGGTGCTGCCGGTTGGAGGCATCAAGGAGAAGATCCTGGCCGCCAAGCGCGCTTCGGTGAAGGAGATCATCCTGTCGCAGGAGAACCGCAACGATATCGAACAGATCAAGCCCAGATACTTAAAAGGACTTACCTTCCGTTATGTACGTACCATTCAGGATGTTCTCGAACATGCACTGCTGAAACAAAAAGTGAAGGATCCCATTAATATCGAATGAATTGCCGATCCGCTGGCATAAAATAGTGCCCTACGACACCCTGTCCGGACTGCAGTTTTTCCAGCTCTTCCGGTACGGATCGGTTTTCCTGATCAGCATCATCCTCCCCCGCGCCGGACTCATTCGCAGCGATATCGGGCTGTTTGAGAGCTTTTTGTTCTTTGCCAGCCTGGTGAGCTACTTCTGGATTACCGGACTGATTCAGGCATTACTGCCTTTGGCGGCAGGGAATCGTGAAGCGGGACGCGTGATGCGTGATGCGAAAAAAGAGCATTCCCGCTTTCCGCTTCCCGCTTCACGATTTACGCTTCACGCTTCACGAGGTTTTTTCAACTCCGCCATCCTCCTCCTCCTCTTCAGCCTCCTCGCCTCCCTGGCGCTCCTCCTCTGCGCTCCGGCGCTGGGGAAACTGGTTGGACAGGAACTGCCGCATGACCTGGTGTGGCTGGTGATCCTTTACCTGGTTTTGTTTGCCCCCTCCACGCTGGTTGAATATGGGTATGTGCTGTCGGATCAGACGAAAAAGCTGGTACGGTACGGCATTATAGCCTTTACCCTTCAGATCCTGCTGGTTGGGGTTCCGGTGATCATGGGACTGGGCGTGAAAGGCGCTATCTGGGGAATGATCGCTGCAGGTGGATTTCGTATGATCTGGCTGATTGTGATGCTGATACGCAACGGAGAGTGGCAGATCGACTTGCCTTTCTGGAAGCAATACCTGGCACTCGGCGGACCGGTGATCCTGAGTGTCCTGCTGAGCGGATCGGCTCAGTATATAAGTGGGTTTATTGTTACCGCCCGTTTTGATCCCGATATGTTTGCCGTGTTCCGATACGGAGCCCGGGAGCTACCGCTGGTAGCACTGCTGGCGCACGCACTGAGCAGCGCCATGGTGCCGGTGATCTCCCGCGACGGTATTCCATCGGGATTGAAAATGCTGAAGGAACGCTCGGGGCACATGGCCGGATGGATGTTTCCGCTTACCATCGGCATGGTGCTGGCGGCCTACTTCCTTTTTCCGCTGGTTTACGGCCGGAATTTCCTGGAGAGCGCCGGGGTTTTCAACCTCTACCTCCTGCTGATCACAAGCCGGCTGTTGTTTCCGCAGACGGTGCTGCTTGCGCTGCAGAAAACACGGATACAACTGATCGCTTCTATCCTCGAACTGATCCTGAATATCGGGTTAAGCCTGATGCTGGTTCAGGTATGGGGAATCCGCGGAGCAGCCCTGGCCACGGTGATAGCCTACTATTTTGAAAGGGTTTTCCTGATGACCTACACCCGGATTGTGATGGGAATCCCTGTTAAACAGTATGTTGAAATCAGAAAACATCTGGTTTGGACGGCCATCCTGATTGCTGCGTACCTGGCGGCAGAACTTGTGATTTACCCGTTGATGGCTTCGTAGCTTTTAATTTTTAACTTTACGGGTATGACAGCCAGACCTTCACTAACCAATACCCAGCGACTGATCATCCTGGGGGTGACGATACTCATTGCCGGATTCTCCATCTGGTTCTTTTCCAGCATTGTAATCTTCATCATCGTTTCTTTCGTGATATCGATGATCGGCGAGCCGCTGGTGAACCTGATGCAAAGGATACACTTCGGAAAATGGCATTTGCCGCGCGCACTCTGCTCATTTGTTACCGTTATGCTTTTCTGGGGTTTGGTCGCACTCTTCTTCCTGACTTTTATCCCATTGCTCGCCAATGAGTTGAAATATTTTTCGAATATCGATTTAAACAGTTTATTAAGCAACCTGCAGGAGCCTATCGGGAAAATCAAAAAATTCCTGGCTGATTTCCATTTGATGCAGGAAGACTTTGACCTGCAGGCATATGCCACCAACAGCCTGAATTCTGCCATGGGTGAGGTTCAGGTGACCGGTGTCCTGTCGAATTTTGCCGGAATTCTTGGTAACACTTTCATCGCGGTTCTGTCCATCTCTTTTATTTCCTACTATTTCATGAAGGAGTCGCAACTGTTTGAGGATGCACTGGTCCTTTTCTTCCCGGAGGATAAAGAACAAAACGTCCGCCATGCAATCCACTCCATCAGCGATCTGCTGAAACGATATTTTATCGGGGTTCTGCTTCAATCCACGGGTGTGATCATTCTCCATACCATCGGCCTCACCCTGGTGGGCATCGAGTTCAGTCATGCCGCAACCATTGCCCTGATTGCCGGGGTGCTCAACGTGATACCCTATGTAGGACCGCTGATTGCCAGTATAGTAGGGGTTTTGGTAGGAGTCGCGGTTTCCATGCCGATGGACGTGGCACATGACCTGCTGCCGCTTGTTTTCTGGATTTTTGTGGCGATGGAGGTAACAAAGATTATTGACAATATTATTTTCCAACCCCAGATATTCTCCCGGTCCGTCAAATCCCATCCGCTTGAAATATTCATTGTTATCCTGATTGCCGCCACCATCGGCGGTGTGATCGGGATGCTCATCGCCATCCCGGCATACACCGTGCTTCGGGTGATTGCAAAGGAGTTTTTTAATCAGAGCAAACTCATTCAGAAGATAACCGAAGGGTTGTAAGTTGAGGGGCTCGGCTTCGATGCTGCGCCAGTGCTCATACGCCCTGCAAGGGCGTTCCTTTAGTAACCTCCGGCGGTAGCCGGAGGGCAGAGAGCTACCCTGGTGCCACATTCTCGTGGAGCCCGGCAGGGCTCCATCACCAGGCTGAGCACACGTAGTGCCCTCCGGCTGACGCCGGAGGTTACTGAGGTAGCGCCCTTGCAGGGCGCAGGCTTCATCGGATGAAAGTCGTAAAATCGCAAGATTTTCTCACTTCATCCTTCTTATCAACTCCTCTTTCCTCGACCTCGATATCGGTACAGCCGATCCGTCGCTCATCTTCAGGTATCCGCCGTCGCGCTTAATCAGGGTGGCGATGTGGTTGAGGTTGACGAGGTGCGACTGGTGAGTGCGGATGAAGCCGCAGGATTCGAGTGCTGCCTCAAAGTCTTTAAGGGTGCGGGAAACCAGGATCTCCCGGTGGTTTTCGAGGACGAACCGGGTGTAGTTCGATTCGGCCTCGCAGCGGATGATGTGTTTGATCGGGATAAAATCGATTTTGTCTTCCTGCGGCAGGGCGATTCGTTTCTCCTGTTCATGCAGTTTCTGATTGTCGACCAGGTTCTTCAGCCGTTCGTTTTCCTCCCTTATGTTGATAGAGTTCGTGGCCTTATCTACGCTCTCGATCAGCTTGTGGATATCGACTGGCTTTAACAGGTAATCTAATGCGTTGAACTGAAAGGCTTTGAATGCGTATTCGTCATAGGCCGTGACGAAGATGATGCCGAAACGGATGTTTACCAGCTTCTCGAGCATGGTAAAGATGTCGCCGCCGGGCATCCGCACATCGAGGAAAACCAGATCGGGATTCAATGTATTGATCTGATTCAGAGCCTCGTCGTTGGTGGCAGCTTCGCCGATGATCAGGATCTGCGGACAATACCTGTGCAGCAGTCCGGCCAGGTTTTCCCGGTTGGCGGTTTCATCGTCGACGATCAGGGTGCGGATTTTCACAGGGTTGTTTGTTGGATCGGAAGCCTAAAGATAACGGTAGTTCCCGAAGAATCCTCCCTGGCTCCGTCTGTGGCGGCAAGATTCCTGACTTCGGCCGAAATCTCCTGTCCCAGTTGCTCTTTCAGCAACAGGATCCGCTGGCGGGTGAGTTTCCATCCCTGACCGAGCCCATTGGTGCCGCGGTTTTCATCGGGATGATATCCGGGACCGTTGTCGGTTACTTCGCATATCAGCTGGTTCTCCTCCTGCCGGAAATTTATCCTGATCATTCCCTTCGTTCCCAATGCGGAAATCCCGTGCATCACGGCATTCTCCGCGTGGGGCTGGATAAGCAGCGGCGGCACTTCGATGGCAAACAGATCCAGCTCTGGATCAATCTGGATATCAAACGTAAACGGGAACCGAAGCTGTTCCAGCTGCAGGTAGTTCCGGATCATGTCGATCTCCTCGTTCAGTCCGATCGCCGGCTTCGACGACTGGCTCAGGATTGTCCGCACCAGCTCGCCAAATCGGGCTAAATAGAGGTTTGCCTCTTCAATCTGGTTCCGGTTCACGAGGTTCTGTATCGAGCTCAGCGCGTTGAACAGGAAATGCGGGTTCATCCTTGAGCGCACCGCGTCCACTTCCAGCTGGGCCATGCGGCGTTTCATGTTAAGCCGTGCCTCCCGGCGTTTTGCCCGGATGCGGATAGATAATACGATGATGATGGTGAGTACAAAGGCCCCGGCGAGGGAGTACCAGAAAGTGGTGAGGTTGATGGTGCGGGGGGAGGGAGTCCTATTTGGCGGCCAGGAAAGCAGGGATTCGAATTGATCGATTCCATCCGAGGCTATCCGGTTATCCCCATCAACTCCAATAATCCCGCCTGGCAGGTTTGTCAGGTAATTGCGGATGGCTTGATTTTTAGTGGAATTAGACAAAATGATGAAATTATCTCCTTTACAAAATGATTTATAGCTAATTAGCTGCTTTTCGGAAGATTTTGGTGAGCTCACTATAATATTTACCCTGCCAGGGAATCTGGATTGGAGTGAATTCGCGACATGGAAATAATAGTTGATCCCGCTTGATGAATTTCCAATTTTGATGAATGCCCAGAAATCTCCACGAAAATTTTTGGTGTTATAGGACTTGCCCGATAAGTCTTCAAATTTAAGGTCAGGGACTTCACTCCCGATTTGTCCTTTTTTAATGCGTTGAAGATGGGCGTTCAATTGGTTCTGGAAATCGGTTCCCGGATACATTTGAGTAAAGCGTCGGACATAGTCCTCACCAGATGCGTAATGGAAAAAGCTTAACTCATATTCAGTTAAATTTGCCAGGTACCAATATAAATCCCAACCATCAAGAAAGGCAGTTGCCAGATTAAATAGGGCTCCTCCAGGGCCTTTTTGAAACAGGCTTGTGGTTGCAGCGGCTGAATTTGCATCAACAAAATCACATAGAAAATTCTTGTAAGCTTCTGATTTGTAGCCGTCTGGATTGCCAAGGTATTTAACAAACTTGAGCAGGCTATCCTCTTTTGATATTGTCTTATTAATGAAACGGGTACTTCTGATTTCCTGAAGTTGATTGGATAATAGGGTATATTGATTCTCTATTTCCATAATAGAGCATAGTTTATTACTGATCGTGTTTTTTTGTAGGGTGAGCGATTTACTATTATCCAGGATCGCTTGTTTTGTGAGGTTGACTGTTCCGGGGGCAGAAATTTTTAATAATGAATTCAGGAAGTACTGGTCAACCGCCGAATGGCCCACGAAGACCAAAGAGGATAAATCATTAAGATCAACAGAGAAAGAAATTTCGTCTCCCTGTTGCACAAAAAGCCTCACCTGTCTTGGGTTTCCAGGTAAGAATGAGCGGGTCTCTAAGTTTTTATTAAAATAAATTTCTACCAGGCCAGTTGGCTGATCCGGGGCCAATCTGATTGAGAAGTTTCCATCCGAAGAGACCTCGATGGGAATTTTGGTTTTCGTGATCCCATCACCAGGAACACAGGCTATTATTTCTTGATTGGCGAAATTTTTAAAGGATCCGGAAATCCTACCCGGAGAATTGTGAATGAAGAAACTGCCGGTTTTTACTATTTCAATATGTTGCTGATTCAGGTCATCAGTTAAAAAATTTGTTTGATTATTAATGACAATATTCTTATCGGATGTTGGTGACTTTGTTCGATCATCCAGGACTATCTTATTAGCGAATTCATCGGGCAGAAGGCCATTATATACAATACGTTCAGGATAACAAAAGTTTTTGCCCCATGTCAGGAACATTTCAGTTTCCTTGTTAAGATTAGCTCCATCCGGGGTGCCCTTATAGACTCTTTTTAGTTTGATTTGATTATTGGGATCCGGCAGGTTATTATAGGAATTCCAAATATTCACTCTGGTTTGTGTCCGGGTTTCAGAAAAAAGCTTAATCGTATCTTGCAATTCTCCTGGAATTGAAGGGAAAAATTCATGAATTATCCATTTATAGTAATCTGGCCCATATCGAACCTTCAACCTTTCATAATTTAACCTGGTTCTTATTTCTGGTGATCGTCTTACCTCAGCAAGAACTGAAGATAAGAGAGCATCTAAATTCTTCATTTCTAGGATACTCCCCATTGAATCCAAAACAAATGAGATTGGATTGTTAATTTCGATATCTGCCAAATTGCTGATAACCCCGGGGCGTTGTTCAAAAGATGATGAATAGGATGACCTGACAATCCTATTACTTTGAGTCCAGGAGTCATTGGTGAAGCTTCCTTTTATATACATGGTCATTGAAAAGTTGTTATTAGCAACTGTATCAACGATAAATCTGTATTTCCTGGTTTTTATTGAAGTTTGTTGATGGCTATAATTAGATCTTGACTGTTTTTCTATCAGGTCAAAGTCAATTACTTCTCCTTGATGGAAGTCGTATTTAATTGTTTGTCCGACAGTGCTTAGGCTCACTGAACAAATAATCAAAATGATTAAGATATTAACCCTTCTTAACCCCCGAACCCCAAACCCCATATCCTTTTTCATATCTCTTGAATTTTTCAGATTAAAGGTAAGCAGTCGCATCCGGATGCTGGCAAGTGAATGAGTGGTTGGCGGGGTTGGGTGAGTATTTGGGGGGGGTACTGACGGCAGACCGCAGACCGCAGACGGCAGGGAGGGGGAGGGTGGCGCACGTGGAGGGGGTGGGACAAAATAGTAGGTAACGCTCGGAGACAACTATCAGTTGCCACTAGCTTTAGCTAGTGGTTGCGTTGATTCACAGTATTTTATGGGCTTAAGCCCAATGTTTTTTATCCTCTGGCTTTACCCCATCAATAATCAGCGAAAGAGTTGGCCTAAAGGCCTCAATATTTTATTAATCAACGCATTCCACTAGCTAAAGCTAGTGGCAACTGATAGTTGTCTCCGAAGGTTGCCTCTTATTTTGTCCCGGCCCCTTGGTCATGAGCCAGAAGATTGAAATCCTGAGGGGGCAGCATGCTTGATGGGTTTGATTCTCCATTTATGCATAACTCATATATTTGCATGATTAGAAAGAATACCGCAAATGAACATCCAAGCCGAGAAGTTGCGACTGGTTAAGTTGATTCTGGAGACGGATAATCCGAGTCTCATTGAGTCGATAAAGAGACTTTTCCTTAAGGAATACCAGCAAGATTTTTGGGATGCCCTATCGCAGTTTGAGCAGGATGATATTATCGAGGGGCTCAGGGAAATTGAATCCGGAAATGTGGTTGATTATCAGGAATTCATGAGTAAATACCGATAATGTCTTTGCAGGTAAAAATCAGTAAGAGGGCCGTATTCGATAACAGGCAGAATCCCAAAAGGATGAAGACGGAAATTAAAGATTAGCTCCCTGAATCTCATTTTCAACACTCAACACTCTGCGCTGGAGCCTCAACGTTGGAATCTCATACTTCAAATATCCTTAATCTTCACCCGCATAATAACCGGATTGTCATTCGGTTTCAACGAGTCAATCATCTGAAGCAGCTGCTTTTTCTTCTCCGGATATTTTGGCTCGATACGATCGAAGTCGCCGGCTTCTTTGGCCTGAATCAGGTCGATGGCCTGCCAGAGACAATAGACATACCCATCCCGGCAGGTGAATTGCCAGATGAGGATCGGACCGCCATCGAGATCATTAGGAATGCCAACGGGGCCCTTGCCATCGGGCATTACGAAATTCTTAATCTCGACTAATTCCCGGGAATGCTTAAAGAAGATCGAGGGCAACGTTTTATCCGGTGGTACGGTGTTGTTAAAAATGAAAACGGGCCCGAGATCCCGGATGTTCCCTGCATCATAATTTTGATTCTTGTACAGACTGTATCTGCCATAAAAGAACCGCTCCTCAAAGGGCATGGGATTGGGGCCACGATTAAACACCAGGTAAGGCGTCCATTCACCGTTTTTGGTAATAAGGTAACTGGTGTCCCGTGAAAAATTGTTCAAAATAACCTGTCCGCTGGAGGTCAAGGCAAACATTCCGTATGGCGTGGTTTGTGGGTCTTCTTTCAAATCGGGCAGGGAAAAGGTATACTCTTTCCATTTCGTACCATCATTGTTGTAGATGATTACCGGTGTGTATTTTTCTTTTGGGACCAGTGTGCTTCCTGATACATAAAACTTTGAACCGGAAACCAAAATCTGCATTCTTTCAGGATATTCCTGAAACCGAAGGGTCTTTTGATACTTCCCGGCCAGGTTAAAAACCTTTATCTCATTGGTGGTATCCCTTGACAGGCAGTATCTTCCGTTCTCTTCGTCGAACATGAAATTATTAGTGTACCTATACTCTCCGGGACCGGCACCGCGGTGGCCGATTTTGTTCATAAAGCCCCCGTCTTTGGCAAATACCATCAGTTCCTGGCCGAAGTCGTTGATAATAAACTGGTCGGGACCGATAAACAGGTTACAGAATCCACCAACCAGGGGCCCGTCAGATTTTAGCCTGATATAGCTGATGTCATCGGCAAAATCAGATAGAAAAATATCACGGGATTGAGATTGGGTGAGGTCGATGTGGTAGGGGAGGTCCGATCCGACCGCCTTATCGGTTTTGTGGCCAGGGTGATTGCACGATACCAGATAGAATGTTAAGATAATAAGCAAGGCCGTGTGTTTCATGGCAAGTGGAGTTTTGTTAAAGGTAGGAATTTTGAAGGTTGAGGCTGTAAAGTTGAGGCTTCAGCGCAGAATGTTGAGTGTTGAGATCTCAGATTCAGGGGGGTGGGGGTGGATACTTTGAACCAGGGGATCCCGATTTTCATCGGGATGACAGCTTTGCCCACCTCGAATTTCATTTTCGACATACATTTTCCCCAGATTCCTCCATTTATGCCTGATTTCTGCATCTATATATTAAAGTGCAACAAATAATAATTTAATACGTAATTTTATGGCACAAATCTTACGTGTAATGAATACGAAGCTTACTCTGAATGTGGATGATGAGGTGATCCGGAAGGCTAAGATCGTGGCGAAAAGCAAGGGCCGAAGCTTGTCGGACCTGGTGGAGGCTTATCTCAGGATGATCAGTGAGAATCAGGAAACCGGAGCCGAAGACGTCTCGGCGAAGGTGAGGGCACTCTGCGGATCTTTCCGGCTGCCGGCTGATTTTGATTATAAAAAGGAACTGGGTGAGGCGATTATCCGCAAACATCTGAATCATGAATAAAGTGTTTATTGATACGGATGTGATTCTCGATTATTTAATGGATCGGAAGCCCTTTTCGGAGAGCGCCCTGGTTCTGTTCGCCCGGATCGAGAAGAAGGAAATTGAAGGGTTTACCTCGGCCCAGAGTATCGGGAATCTTTACTATATCCTGAGGAAGTTCGGCTCCCACAAGAAAGTGGTTGGCGTCCTGAAAGAGCTGACCACCCTGATTGGAATTCTTCCGGTTGATCAGGACATCACCGCAAAAGCAATGGCATCAGGATTTAATGATCTGGAGGATGCCATCCAGTATTATTGCGCCGAAGCGGCCGGGATGGACGGTATCATTACGAGGAATCACAAGGACTATAAGCTGGCGAAGATTCCGGTACTTGGGCCTGAACCCGGAAATCTCTACCTTTAAAATCTCACTTCCGCACTCCCCTGCACGCCGTATCCTTTCAGCTCAATCCGATCCGGATAAATGGAAAGGATGCCGAAGGCGTTGGTGGTTCCTTCAACCATCCCCTTTAAATTAAGTATGCGGACATTACCAACGGTATCATCGCCGCCGGAGTGCTTATGGCCGCAGAGGTAAAGAACCTGTTTATCGGCCTCTTTCAGGATTTCCAGCAATTGCGGGGTGTCCCAGAGACTGTGTGCATCGCCGGGCAGGGCAGGCATGTGGCAGAAGAGAAGAAGCGGCTGATGGTGCCGGTTTGATTTTTTAACCTGATGCCGGATCCACCGGAGCTGTTTTTCACCCAACCCGCCGTTCCATTCCTGTGCATTTGGTGCACCTTCAGATTTTAAGCGGTTATACGTTTCCAGTCCGATATTGTGCTCCTTGCTCCCCTCCGGCCATGCCTCCATACTGTTCACCATCGCATTCAGAAACAACATCCTCACGTCCCCCATAATCTTAACCTCTTGCCTTCTTAAAATCCTTCTTTCGCCTTTCGCCTTTCTTCTTTCGCCTTCTGTTAAGTCGTGATTCCCCTGCACGATCACAACCTCCCTCCCCAGCGGTCTCAGTCTCTCGTATACCGGCCCGAAACTCTCAGGACCCCGGTCGATCACGTCACCCAGCAGCACGGTCAGGTCAACATTCTGTTTAACCAGCTCTCTGACAGCTTCTTCGATTTTTCCCAGGCTGAGCCGGTAGTTACGGGTGCCCGCGGTTGGGCAGTCGCAGTATTGGACATCCGCCAACAATCCGATTTTTATTATTGGATCCTGCGCCGGGATTATATTAATGAAGGTTTGAAGGATGAGTAGAAAAGCCAGGGTTGAGATTCGAACCTGTTTCATCTTCCTTTTGCCTTTTTCAACCTAATGCTTTCGCCCTTCTCTCCGTAGCGAAGTTCGAGCATGTAAATCCCGTCGGCATAATTCGAAAGGTCAATGAGGTAGCTGCCCTGCGTGACATCGATCCAGGTCATCTCCTGCAGCGGCTTCCCGTCCTGGGTGGTGAGGCGGCCCTTAACCGTTTGAGGGGAGTTGAAATGGAGCATCAGGGTGGTGTTGAGGGTAGGCCGGTGGGGATAGACGAGCACCCATGCGTCCTGTTTGGCATAGTCAGGTTTTTTACTGTCAACCGTAAAGGACTGGAAGATCTCGTTGCCAAAGTCGCTGCCGAAAACCTTAATCAGCTGTCCATCAGCACTGACCAACCGCACAAATCCCATACCTCCCCGCGGGTTGGCCCAGAATTCGAGACCGTCGCCTCCCTTGTCGGTGACTAAAAGGGTATAGTGTCCGTCGGGCAGGGAAATCGTGTCCTTGTATTCGGTGGAGGATTTGAGCGCGTCTTCTTTTTTCTGATACCATATCTTACCGGCTGCATCGGTGATTTTCCAGGCTGTCTGCGCGGTGTCGCGGTTGGTTTTACATATCAGGGTAAACTTTGATGGATAAACCGGCGGGGAGGTAAAGACCGAACTCATCCGGTTGTCGCCGGGGTAAGCATCGGACTTTCCGTTGGGCTTGCTAAGAATAACGGTGAAGGTGGTTTGTGGCTTATCGGAATTCAGGACTCCGGGGAGGAAAACCTCTTCGGATTTTCCGAACGCAAGATTGCCGGTCCAGTTGAATACCATCGGTTTTTGTCCGGCCAGGCTGTATTCGATTTTGAGGGATTTCAGCGGTGCGGTCCCGTTATTTTTGATCAGGATTTTTGAATCGTATCCGATCGGGTTCATTCTCGAAAAGTTCTCATGGGCCGATGGCGCCAGGATCTCCTCGATAGCTGCATCGGCCGTGGCTTTCGGCTTGTCGTACTGGATCAGGAAGGAACTGAACACATAGTTGGCCGAAGGTTTGCCTCGTTTTACGATGTAAGGCTCCATATTAATATCGATGGTGTGGGTACTGCCCGGTTCCACGAACAGGTCGAAATGCTCGGGGTTCACCATGCAGCCCGGGCACCAGTTGGCGCGGTCGTAGATCCAGGTGCCGGCCTGCGGATATACCGGGTTGGTGCCGCATTTCATCCAGATATCCCGATGTTCGGCCGTCTTGCCGTCGAAAATTATATCCCGGTATTTGGAGCAGAATTCGGCGCAGTTTTCCTGCTCATCCATTCCGTGACCAGTCTGGATCACCCGCAGGCGCATGAGCCGGGTTTTTGTGGATGCCTGTACGGATTTGGTATTCAGATATTTCTCGATGTCGTCGGTGGTGTCGCCATAGGGAAATTGTCCATTCCACATCGGGAGAACCGAGAGGATATTAGCAACCGGCGGACCGCTTACAAACTCGAATGCGACGGAAATCTTCCAGCCGCAGGTCTTGTCGGATTCATATCCGGAGTGGACATATTCGATGGTTGCCTTGTCGCGGAGGAGGCCTGAGAACTCAGTTACATCGGCCTTAAAGGTGAAGAACCATTTGGTGCCGAAAAACCGGCCATAAGGTGTGATGAGCCGGGCGATCTCATATTTGTAGTCCTTGCCTGCCGCGTCTTTCCCGATCAGGTTGATATAGTCGATATAGTCCCATTCGCCGCACTGCATGGCATCGGGGCACTGGAAAGTGACCAGGATGTTGACTTTCCGGAAGGCGGCATCGGGTTTTGGGAAAATCACTTCGGCCGGGTAGGCTTTCACGCCCTGTGAGGGATCGGTGACCACCTGGACCTTGTTGTGGGTTGTTATCAGCGTGGTGTCCTGAGCGAATCCGGCGCCCGAAGCAGCCATGAGAATCAGAAAAACAGGAAGGGCAAAAGCTGAGCTCTTTTTCATGGATAGTAAGCTTTAGAAATCTGGTTTATCATTAGCCAAATTTAACCTAAAACCCTACCTTCGGAGATCGAACCTGAACTTTTTACACCGTATTTTAAAATGAAAGATAAACAGACAGTTAACCGCAGGAACTTCCTGAAGGCTGGTTTGGTCGGGGCTGCTGCCATAACCGTTATTCCGCGCCATGTGATGGGCGGACCGGGTTATACGGCACCGAGCGATCAGCTGACGAAAGGGATTATCGGGGTCGGCGGCATGGGCCGCGGCCATTTTGAGTATGAAGGAACCAAACTTCTGGCTGTATGCGACGTGGACAAGGGGCATCTCCGGGATGCCGTTGCCGCCGGCGGTCCGGGCGTAACCGGTTATCATGATTTCCGGGAACTGCTCGCAAGGCCTGATATTGATGTGGTGCACATTGCCACCCCTCCGCACTGGCATGCTCTGATGGCGATCGCCGCCGCGGAAGCCGGAAAGGACATCTGGTGCGAAAAGCCCATGACCCGTACGATCGGGGAGGGCATCAAGGTGGTTGAGGCCGTGAACCGTCACGGCCGGATGTTCCGCCTGAATACATGGTTCCGTTTCAAGGATAATTTTTACGGTTTGGGAACCGACGTTAAACCCCTGAAGAAACTGATCGACAGCGGTATTCTCGGATGGCCGCTGAAGGTTACAGTCAGCGGGATCACCGGTTACGACTGGAAATTTTACTGGAGCGGCAAGACCAACCTGAAGCCGATGCCGGTGCCGGAAGATCTGGATTATGATATGTGGCTCGATCTGAAGAGAGCCGCGTAGGGGCAGAGTGTAGATCTCGGTGGTCGTCGCATTTTCCGCGGATACTGGGATTATGACGGAGGCGGTTTGGGTGATATGGGTCAGCACTACCTCGACCCGGTACAGTACATGCTCGGGAAAGACGATACCAGCCCGGTGACGGTCGAGGTTGACTCCCCGCAGCAGGATCCGGATGCATGCGGCACCTGGAGAAGGATTGAATATACCTATGCCGACGGATGCAAGATCATCCTCGACGGGGAGAACCGCGACAAGAATGCGGCATACATTGAGGGTCCGAACGGTAAGGTTTACCGCGGATTCAAATCGGACATCCCGAACCTCCAGAAATTCATCGAGACTCTGCCTGAGCCTGAACCACAGATCGGAATCTTCTCCGAATCGGTGCGTACCCGACAGAAATTCGCCCTCAACGAGATGAACGGCCACCGGTCGTCAACCATCGTTAACCTGGGGGTTGTCGCACTGCGACTGGGCCGCTCCCTGAAATATGATCCGGTGAACCAGGTGTTCATCGACGATGAGGAAGCGAACAGGATGATTAATCAGCCGATGAGGAGTCCGTGGACACTTTAACCAGTTACCAGTTACCAGTGACCAGTGACCAGTTTTATACATTGCGCGTTACCTATCGCACAGTGCGAAATTACTGGTCACTGGTCACTGGTCACTGGTCACTAAAAAACTAACAAGATGAAACACTACACATACAAATTTCTTGCAGTCCTCCTGATGTTCGCAGGAATCACTTCCTACGCGCAGGACGTGCGGCTGCTTTCCACGAAGGTGGCGGATATACTGGCCCAGATGCCGGCACGCGACCTCGGACAGCGCGATAAGGTGGTGAAGGATATGGTAGCCCTGGGGGAAACCGGGATTGCCGAGTTTACTAAGCTGATTGTACCAGCCGGCACCGGCGATGATACCAGCGTGAGGCTGGCTCTGAGTGCACTGGTCAGCGTACTGGGTCAGGAAGGCATGGAAGCCGACCGCCTGATGGTGTCGAAAGCCTTTTTATCAGCCATTGAGAAGGCTGAGGATAAGAGCGTTAAGTCCTATTTTTTAAACCAGATACGGTTCATTGCCAAGGATGAGGCTGTTGAGCAGGTTGCAAAATACCTGACGGATGACTACCTGGTTGAACCGGCCGCAGCAGTGCTTGTGGGGATGAAAACTCACCCGGCCATGCATGCACTGAAGATCGCCATTCCCGAACTGAAAGGGAAAAACCAGGTGATCGTGGTGAATGCTTTTGGCCAGTATGGCGGACTGTGTGCCGAGGAGAGCATCCGGGCGCTGGCGGGTACAACAGACCCCCAGCTGAAAAAGGCCGTATTGTTTGCGCTGTCGCAGATTGGATCATCCAAATCGGCAGAAGTCATGATGGCCGCGGCCAAAGCGGCCAAATATGCCTATGAGCCTACCGAAGCCTCACGCGCCTTGATTATCTGGGTTGATAATATGGCAAAAAGCGGCGAACTGGTGATGCCAAGGAGGATCTGCACCATGCTGGTGAAGGAGTGCAAGGATCCGGCGAACGTAACAACCGGACTGGCCGCCATGAGTGTGCTTACAGACCACTACGGATATGAAACCCTGGATATGCTGCTGGCAGGCTTCGATAATCCCGATAAGGAATATCGCGGAGCCGTTCTGGATAATGCATTAAAAATTAAAGATGTAGCAGCACTGCGTAAGTGGATGGAGAAAGCAAAGACTGCTAGTCCCGAGAATGCCTCTGAGATCATCGGCATGCTGGCTAAAACCGGCAACCCGGTCATTGAGCCGATGCTCTATGAAATGCTGTCAAAGGAGGATGCGTCCATACGGACAGCCGCTTTAAACGCATTTGTGAAGCTCAACGGTAAAAAAGCCATGCCGATGGTTCTCGCTAAGATGAACAAGGCTGAAGGAGACGAACTTAAGGCAGCCGGTATCCTGCTGAATACCCTGGTGGGTCCCTATGAGATTGACGAGGTTGCCGCAGCCGTTGCAGAGGCTCCGGATCCGGCCAAGACCATCCTGCTCGATATACTCGCAGCCCGGAAGGCAGCGGCTTACTCCGAAGTGGTTCGCGGCTTCCTGTTTAACGGGAATCCGGAGGTTGCAGCCGCCGCATACAAGGCACTGCCAAATGTTACGAAAGCGGGAGATGATGTTCTCCTGATTACGGTACTCGAGAATACATCCAATCCTGTTTTTGTTGCGAATGTACAGGATGCTCTTGTGGTTGCTATTTCAGGGGTTGATAATCCGGCTGAACGAAATCGGGCCATCCTTGCCGCCTATACCAGCAAAAAGGCGCTGCGTGAAAAGCTCTTAGGAGTAATTCCGCGCGTGGGCGGTGATGATGCCCTCAAACTCGTTACATCGGAATTCAACACCCAGAAGGGCGCCGCCAAGGATCTGGCATTCAAGGCCCTGACCCAATGGAAAGACCAATCGGTAACCAACCAGCTCTTTGCCATCGCATCGGGCACGGTTGCCAAATATAAGGCAGAAGCCTTCACGGCGTATGTGTCAAAAATCGGAAAATCAAAATTGAATCCCGATCAGAAACTGCTGCAGCTGAGGAAGATCATGGCATTGGCCGCTACGCCGGAACAGAAAAAGCAGGTGATCCAGGCGCTGAAAGGCAACCGGACTTTCCTGTCGCTGGTGTTTGTCGCCAAGTATCTGGATGATCCCACTATTGCCAGTGATGCCGCCTGGGTAGCCATGGATATCGCCATGCCCCCGTCGGGAAGCAAAGAAGGGATGTATGGGGAGGAAGTAAGGGTGATCCTGAATAAATGTATTGGTGTTATCGCTGGCAATGACAGTCAGTATGCCAGGGAAAACATGCGCAACTGGCTGGCAGCCATGCCGAAAGATCCGGGTTTTGTTTCCATGTTCAATGGCAAGGATCTCACCGGATGGAAAGGGCTGGTTGAGAACCCGATTGCCCGCGCCAAAATGACAAAAGAAGAGCTGGCTCAGAAGCAGGCTGCCGTTGATCTTACGGTTCCGGAAAGCTGGGCCGTTAAAGACGGTATGATCGTTTTTAACGGCAAGGGCAATAACCTTTGCTCCGTTAAGGAATACGGCGATTTCGAGATGTGGGTCGACTGGCGGATTACGAAGAACGGCGACAGCGGTATTTATCTCCGCGGAACGCCGCAGGTGCAGATATGGGACACCAGCCGGCTGGATGTCGGCGCTCAAGTGGGCTCAGGCGGTCTCTATAACAACTCGAAAAACCCAAGCAAGCCCAGCCGCCTGGCCGACAATGCTATCGGAGACTGGAATACGTTCTATATCAAGATGATCGGTGAAAGAGTAACGGTTGTTCTGAACGGAGTAACCGTAGTTGACAATGTGATCATGGAGAACTACTGGGATCGCGCCATTCCGATTTTCCCGACGGGCGCCATCGAGCTGCAGGCTCATGGTACCGATCTGGGGTTCAGGGATATTTATGTTCATGAGATCAAGACCGAGAATATCGGGCTATCCGTTCAGGAGCAGGCCGACGGATTCGTATCGCTGTTCAACGGAAAGAACCTCGACGGATGGGTGGGCAACAAGGTTGACTACCGCGCCGACAACGGGGAACTGCTCGTTGAGCCCACGGGCAAAGGCGGTTCCGGCAACCTGTATACCGAAAAGGAATATGCTGATTTTGCTTTCCGCTTTGAGTTTCAGCTGACCCCCGGCGCCAACAACGGCATCGGGATCCGGGCTCCGCTGGAAGGTGATGCTGCCTATGCGGGTATGGAAATCCAGGTGCTCGACAATACTGCAGCGATGTACGCCAACCTGCAGAAATACCAGTATCACGGTTCCGTGTACGGGGTGATCCCGGCGCGGCGCGAGTTCCTGAAACCCGTTGGCGAATGGAACGAGGAAGAGATCTGGATGCAGGGAACGCGGATCAAGGTGACCCTGAACGGAACCGTAATTGTAGATGGTGACATTGCCGAAGCCAGCAAAAACGGCACCATCGACCATAACGACCATCCCGGCCTGAAACGGACATCCGGACATATCGGGTTTCTCGGGCACGGGTCGGTGCTGAGGTTCAGGAACATACGCGTGAAAACGCTATGATTTACGATTTACTAATTACGATTTACGATTGATGGGTATCGGGTATCAGGTATCGGGATATGGGTACGGGGCGCTCCGATTGTGTCATTCCTGCGAAAGCAGGAATCCCCTCCTTCGGAGCACCAGGCAGGAGATCCCGGCTTTCACCGGGATGACATTGATGCGCCCGATACCCGACACCTGAAACCCGATACCCGAAAATCGAAAATCGTAAATCGTAAATCGTAAATTTGAAAGTCCCCCGCAAATGCAACAACTTGATTATGAAACCAATCATCAGTTTATGCATCCTCGGGGGACTTTTTCTGTCCGGCTGTGAGGAGGATCCGGAGATCCAGGCGGGCAATTTCAAGAGTCTTCCGGTGCTCTTTTGCATGGTCAACGTCAATGAGACGGAGCATGTGATCAGGGTTGAGCGGATGTATAGCGGCAATGCTGCCGCGGACGTCTCGGGAAAGAATCCTGATTCTATTTATTTCAAGAATCCGGTTATCACGGTCAACCTGGCCGGATCCGGGCAGGGAATGGCTCTGACTCCCGAACCGGTTTGGGTTACCGACAAGAAACCTGGCTTCTTCCATGCGCCCGATTACCTGGTTTACAAATTCAGTCAACCGATGGTGAGGGATAAAAGGGTGCTTTACCGCACTATGACCCTATCGGTAGAGGTTCCCGGATTGCCGGCGGCAACGGCCACGACAATCCTGCAAGCCCCGCCGGTTATCTGGTCGCCCAACATATCGCAGCAGACCTATTATATCGTGCCCGACAGTCCGATCCGGATACAATGGTCGGGGAGTGACTGGAATGAAGTGGACATGTATTTCGAGATCATCGGGCAGTACGCCGGGGGCATAACCACCGATTATATCCATATCCAACGGGTCAATGATAACTTTATCAACGAGAAATATTACGAGGTGAGGTTCACCTTCGAACTGCTGGTAGAGCTGATTGCCAAACAGCTTAAGCCCGATAAGGATCTGGTCCGAAGGTATTTCGGTAATATTCGCACTGAAATCAGTACCGGCAACCGCGATTTCTCCCAGTACATGCAGTGGTATTACGGCATCAATGATTTCAGCGATGTCAGCTATAGTAATGTGATCAACGGCAGGGGTATCCTGGCCAGCCGCTCCACCACGATCCGCGATTCCATGCGGCTCGACTACTGGTCGAGGCAAAACCTCGCCATGGACCCGCGAATGCAGGCGCTGGGATTTTTAGAAAGGTAGCAAAGATGAAACCACTATCAGGATTGATTCTGCTTGGGACAATTCTGACAGCCGCGTGTGCTGAGGATCCGGTAATCCAGAATCCCGGGTTCCAAACGGAGCCCATTCTTCATTGCATTATCGATACCCGCGATTCGGTGCATTTTATCCGGATGGGCCGGCTGTTTTCGGGAATCAACAACCCGGCATTAACTGCCAAAATCCATGATTCAATTTACTTTGACAGTGTATCAGTAAAAGTGACACTTACCCCTATGTGGGGCAACACCAAGGTTGTGGTTCCCGTCGAGGGCAGGATTGTGACCAACAAAAATGACGGATTTTTTAATTCAGACGGCTATTTGCTTTACTGGTTTTACCAGGATATCGGGATAGGTTATGATGCGTTAGAGTATAGGCAGCTTTACCGAAAAATATTGATTGAAGCCAAGGTACCGGGACTCCCGGCTGTCCGCTGTTCCACAGACCTGATACCTCCCCCTCTGATTAATTCGCCGAAACGGGCCCAGCAATATGTATTTCTTTTTCCCGAGAATCCCATCCGGATTCAGTGGTATGGCGGTGACTGGAATGAGATCACGGTCGATTTCACAGTCTGGGAAGAATATCCGGATTCAACGGTTTCCCACACGTATCATATCCACAAAGGAAACGGCATGTTGTACTATGAGGGGACTCCCCAGCAATACTGCGAGCTCAAGGTACCCTATGAGCTTGTTGTTCAGATCCTTGAACAGAATTTAGGTTACCGGACTGATATTATCCGTCGTTATTTTGGGGCTTTCAGGTTGGAAGTGAACACTGGAAGTCTAGATTTCAATGCTTTTCAGAAATACAATGGGGGAATCAACGATTTCAATTATAATCCCTTCGATAACATAGAAAACGGAACAGGCATCTTAGCCAGTAAATCAACTACGGTTAAAACTGCGGTGTACCTGGATCAGGTCTCAAGATTTTACCTGGCCCAGGAACCAAAACTGAGGAAGTTCCGTTTTATTGAATACTAATATTTTACCATGGACGACAACGAATTTAAAAAGCACCTCGAGCCTTTCAGGTCGCGCTGCAACTGTGCTCAGACGGTCCTTCTGGCCTTTCAGAAGGAGATGGACCTCGACGAGAAGGTCCTCCTGGATATGGGTCTCGGCTTTGGCGGAGGCATTGCCCGCACCGGCCAGCTATGCGGAGCCGTGAGCGGCGGTGTGATGGCTCTTGGACGCATCTGCTCGCTGGCCATGGAAGATCCGGGCGACGCCAAGGAATTGACCATTAAGGTAGTTCAGCAATTTCTTGAAACTTTTCAGGAAGTCCACGGCACTATCTACTGCAGCGAATTGCTCGACGGACTCGATCTCCGGTCGGATGAAGGTCGTGAACAATTCAGGAAGACCGGCCTGCATGAGCAGGTCTGCGAGCCCGCGGTGGGCACCGCGATAACGGCGGCGGGGAAGTTGATCGGAATTATTCGTGAAACGTGACGCGTGAAACGTGACGCGGAACATACCCACCCCAACCCCTCCCTCGACCAGGGAGGGGCTGGGCTCCGAGGCAAGTTAAGAGCTAAAAACCGGCAACCGGCAACCGGCAACCAGTAACCGTTAACCAGCAACCAGTAACCAGCAACATGACCAACAAACCCCGAATTCCCATTCTTTTTCTGCTTTCCGGAACATTCCTTCTTCTTGCCTCCTGCAAAAATGGTGGACCCTCCGGCGACCTCATCACCGTTGACCTGAACGAAGGCTTAAAAACCGAAAAGGAGTTCCGCCTGAGTGAAGTGGCGAAATCCGTTGAGTATATCCCCCTGGAAACCCGGCAGGAAAGCCTGTTTTCGAATGCAGGGTATGTGATTTCAAAGAATTATGTGCTGGTCTATCAGCAGTACGGTCCGTGCCGCCTGCTGCTGTTCGACCGGTCGGGTAAGTTCCTGCGAAAGATCGGTGGAGAAGGGAAGGGTCCCGGGGAGTACATATCCTTGAATTATGTCTATCCGGAGCCTGATGAGAAGTTTATCCTGATCTATGATTACCAGGCTCAACGGATCATCAGGTATGGCTTTGATGGTTCCCTGATCTCGGAAATGAGCGTAAAAGAGATGTTCAAGACGGGGATTAACCGGATGATTTTCCTTGACGGGGAGCGCATTGCGATTCTGTTTTCCCGGCCCACCTTTGATGCTGACCACTTTCCCCTGGTACGGATTGTGGATTATGATTTCAAGGCCCTTGAGGAAAAGCATTTTGTATCCACCAAGGCTCTTAATGCTTCGGGATGGGCTACGGGCGGCCCCTCATTTTATCTGGCCGACAACCGGTTGCATCTCAGGGAGTTCTTTTATGACACACTCTATGTGGATAGCGGCGAGGATTTCAAGGCAAAGTATTATTTCAAGCTTGACGGGATCAAGCCTCCCGGCCACTATATCACGTTTGGACCGCAGGGCGGGGGATACAGTCCGTTCATGTATGCCGGGGTAAGCGACTGCGTAACCCTTGGCGATCTGATCTTCCACACCATTGTGCCCAAACCCCAGGAGGAGAATCCTGATTTTGAATTCCTGATTTACAACACCCGGAATCAGGAGCTCTTTGCCATCAAGGATGTTCCCAGGTGCTCCGATGATCCCGAGGCCCGGTCAGGTCCCGCCATCACCAATGATCTGGATGGTTACCTGTACCTGCGGAGTTTTAAAAGAACGGGTAACCTGATTTACCGCCCGCTTGAGATGCTCGACCTGATTGACTGGAAAGAGAAAGGCTGTGCCGAACGCATCGAGGTAAAATTCCCCGACAAGCGTGATGAACTCGCGAAAATTATAGGGGGGCGGACGATAGATGATAATCCGGTTTTGCAGATCTTTACCTTGAAATAAGGAAAAAACTGATATGGGTATCGGGTTTCGGGTATCGGTTGTTGGGAAGAGGGCTCTCCGATGGTGTCATCCCGGCGTAGGCCGGGATCCCCAGCCTCGGAGCAGCTGGCAGGAGATTCCGGCCTTCGCCGGAATGACAGTTCTTGGGACATCCGATACCTGATACCCGCAACCAGTAACCAGCAAACCAGCACCCATGACACCCACCGATTTAATCTCCACCATCCGATCCTACTGCCTGGCCAACGTCAATGAAGCGAACGTCCTGAAATACAGCCGTTATTTCAAGGGCGGCGTGTTTAATGCCTACGGTCTGGCCAATGGCCTGGTAGAAACCAAGGTCAATGAACTGCTACAGGATAAAACCATTGATCTGGCTTTGATTCTGGAGGCGGCACCCGAGTTGGTACGGTCGGAAAAATATGAGGAGACCGGCTTTGTACTCCTGATGCTGAACAAGCGTGTGAAGCAGTATACCCGGGTGGTTTTCGAGGCTATTGAGAGCTGGTTTTCCATCGGGATCCATAACTGGGCCCATGCCGACATGCTCGGGATGTGGATACTGCCTGACCTCGTTAAGCAGAAGGTGGTGGGCATGGAAGATTTCCGGCCGTGGCTCACATCGGACTATAAATTCCAGCGCAGGTGCGTGCCCGTAACCCTGATCAAATCGCTTAAAACAGAGCAGGATTTCAACATCCTTTTTACCTTTATCGAGCCGCTTATGACCGATCCCGAGCGGGAGGTTCACCAGGGATGCGGCTGGTTCCTGCGCGAGGCCTGGAAAAAGAATCGTGAAGTCACCGAAGTCTTTCTGCTGAAACACAAGAACACGGCCCCGCGGTTGATCATCCAGTATGCGACGGAGAAGATGACGAAGGAGGAGAAGTTGCGGTTCCGCAGGGAGAAGTAAATGATAATGTGCCAATTTGCTAATGTGCCAATGTGCCAATGTGCCAATGAGAGTTCTGGCGCAAACCGGCAACCGGCAACTGGCAACCGGTAACCATCTTTAAATGACAACAACATGAAACAGTGGTACGAAGAATTATTCGAGAATTTCGCCGATGGGTATGACCGCGAGATGTATACGCAGGGGACCCTCGGGGAAGTGGATTTTATCGAGAAAGAGATCGGGTTTGATAAAACAAAGAGGATTCTGGATGTGGGCTGCGGAACCGGGCGCCATTCGGTGGAGTTGGCGGCCAGGGGGTATTCCGTTACCGGCCTTGACCTATCGGAAGCGCAACTGAAGAAGGCGCGCATGGTTGCGGCGGCCAGGGGAGTGGAGGTCCGTTTCCTCCGGTCTGATGCACGGGAGTTTGATTTCCATGGTGAATTTGATCTGGCCATCATGCTCTGTGAAGGGGCATTTCCGCTGATGGAGACCGATGAAATGAATTTTCAGATTTTAAAGAATGCCTGCAACTCGCTCAATGATAATGGCAAACTGATTTTCACAACCCTCAACGGGCTGTTTCCGCTCTTCCATTCCGTAAAGGATTTCGTAAACGAAGGCTCAACCGGCGGCATCAGTTCCGGCAACAGTTTCGACCTGATGACTTTCCGCGACCATTCCACCTATGAAGCCACCGACGATGCTGGCAACAAAAAGGTTTTGAAATGTAACGAACGCTACTATGTGCCGTCTGAAATATCATGGATGCTCAAATCGCTCGGTTTCCGCGATATTTGTATCTGCGGTGCCAGGCTCGGGGCGTTCAGCAGGGAAGACGCGCTGACCACGGAGGATTTTGAGATGCTTGTGATCGCGCAGAAATGAAGATGAAAACCAGATACAGATCAGTTCAACCGGTCCCCGCTTTCGCGGGGATGACAACGCTCTTTAAGTAACGCCGTGGCACTTGTCATCCCCGCGAAAGCGGGGACCGCGTCCCACAGCCACCAAAGTAACTTCTAGCCTTAACCGGTAACCGGCAACCGGCAACCAGTTTAACCAGCAACCAGTAACCAGTAACCTTCTTTTATGCCCATCCCCACCTCCCGAACCATCGAAGCAGCCGAAATCCGGCTGAATTCAGAGCTCTGCACAGGCTGCGGACTCTGTGTTTCCGTGTGTAAAGATTACAGCCTGGAAGTTGTAAATGGCAAGGCTGCCCTAGCGGCCAACCCGGTCTTTGGCTGCATCGGATGCGGCCACTGCATGGCCGTTTGTCCGAACGGTGCCATAACCGTGGAGGGGCGGTTTCTATCGGCAACCGATCTGTTTCCATTGCCGCGGAGGGAAGAGGCTGCGGCTTTTGAGCCGTATCTGAACCTGTTGAAGCGACGCCGGAGTGTTCGGGAGTTTAAGAAAAACCCGGTTGAACGTGAGGTGATTCAGAAGATTCTGGATGCCGCCTCACAGGCCCCGATGGGATTACCGCCGTCGGATGTGAATGTGCTGGTAATGGATTCCCCCGAGAAAGTGCGCAAGTTCAGCTTTGCCTACTGCGACTATGTCAAGGGTCTCCGCTGGATGACCTCGAACTGGTTCCTGACCCTTGCCAGACCCTTCTGGGGCAAGGACAATGACCTTTTATTCAGGAATTTTGTAAAGCAGATGATGGACATCTTTATTACATCTAAGGAAAAGGGAGAGGATATGGTTACCTATGACGCACCGGCTGCGTTTTATTTTTATGGTTCACCCCTCAGTGATCCGGCTGATCCGATTATTGCGGCAACATACGCCATGCTGGCGGCCGAATCTCTGGGATTGGGGACGACGATGCTCGGCGGGGTTCATCCGTTCATCCAGAACGGCGGGGCAGCTGAGAAATTCAGGAAGAGTCAGGGGATCCGTTACAAGAGCAGGGAAGGCCTGATGGTTATTGTCGGTTATCCGGCTATTAAATATAAAATGGGGATAAATCGTACCTTCGCGCACGTCGATTTTATGCCCGATGCGGGACCTCAATAAACCAGGGAGGACCACGGGTCCTCCCCTAAGACGTGCATTATTCAACCATTTCAACCATTTCAACCATTTCACCATGACCAACCGTTTTGACACCGATGCACAAACCTGGGACGACAAATCGCACCGGGTTAAACTTTCCGATGATATTGCAGCCACCGTCAGGGCTCAGATTGAATTAACTCCGGATATGGATCTGTTGGATTTCGGGTGCGGCACCGGATTGCTCTCCCTTCGCTTTGCCGGGGAGGTAGGATCGCTTACCGGGCTCGATAATTCAGCCGGAATGCTGGAAGTCTTTCGGCGTAAGGCACAGGATGCAGGATTGGGTAATGTGGCCACCATTCAGCTCGATCTTGACGGCGGCAATCATCTGAACCGAAAATTCGACCTGATTATAAGTGCAATGGCCTTGCATCATGTAAAAAACACAGAAACGGTCATCACAGAGCTTGTTCGCGGACTTAATCCCGGCGGCAGGCTTTGCATTGCCGACCTGGATCCTGACCACGGCCTGTTTCATTCCGATAACACCGGCGTTGAGCACTACGGCTTCGAACGTGAGTTCATGATAGAAACCTTTCAAAAGGCCGGCCTGACAAATGTTTTTGCCACCACGGCAGCATCCATGACCCGGGAGGGGGCGGATGGGGTGGAGAGGACGTTTAGCATTTTCCTGGTGACGGGAGTCAAGTGACCAGTGACCAGTGACCAGTGACCAGTAGGGGCGGACCCATGGTCCGCCCGACCCTAGGTTCGCCCGTTTTTCCGCAGGCATTGCGTTTGTTTAATTTCGCACCACCACCTGCCGGTGTGATTTCCCATCAATGATTCGCAGCGACAGCATACAGGTGCCAGCAGCCCCGCAGGGGCGACATCTGAGTAACCTCCGGCGTCAGCCGGAGGGCACTACCCCACGCCAGACCCAGAGGTGAGGTGGGTGAGGTGGGTGTGGGTGTGGGTGTGAGTGTGAGTGTGGGTGTGGGTGTGGGTGTGGGTGTGGGTGCCCCCGACTCACGCCTCGCCTCGGGCTGCTGCGCACCCCCGGCTCACGCCGGAGGTTACTCAAGTGTCGCCCCTGCGGGGCTAGAGGGTAAGTATTATGTGCCTACCGCATTTTTTCATTTAGTTTGGGCATATAATCAGATGGCAATAACCGTATGATCTGCATAGAATTATCGTGATTGATCCAGCTCAGGGTTCCTTCGGGTACCCGATAATTTCCGTCCTGATCGAAAATGATGCCCTTTTCAGGGATCCGGAGGGTGGAGATCCAGTCATCACGAAGATCCCGGGTTTTTCGGTAGTCGCTGAACACGAGCAATGAAGGAACTGCCTGCAAGATCTTTTCTCCTGATTGCGGTTCAACCCTAACCTGGGTCTGATTCAGGGGATATTCCTCGGCAGGGTAATAGTGCAGGTAGCTGGATTTATGGACCGCCGGATCCATGTTAAACAGGCTATCGGTTTCGGCCCACCGGATTTTGGTCATGGCGTTGCTGCGTTTCTCGGCCAGCTGGAGATCTTCGGGCTTTTGAAAAGTCGTTCTCAGGTAATAGTGCTCTTTTGTAAGTTGATCCCGGTAAAGGGCGGCCAGGAAATGCTTGAGGCTTCCCTTGAATTCGTTTTTACGGGCTACCTTCCATCCCACGGTCATAATCGGCATAACGACCGAGAGGTCCTGAAACAGGGCGCTGCCGCCGTAGCTGAAATAATCGTTCCGGCCCAGCCCTGTATCGGGATTCTTATCTTCCACATAATTGAAGTAATCCAGAAAAAAAGTGATCCGGTAACCCAGGTGGCGGTTTGTGATGATCAGGGGGTTTTTTGCCACTGCTTTCAGGGTGCCGCCATCTTCATAGAACTTCAGGTCCTGCGGATTCTGCAGGATGCACGTGGCTTCTTTCTGATCCCCGAGGAAATAGGTTTTAAACAGGTGGAAGGCAAGCCGTTGATCCGGTATCCTGCCGACGATTGATACCTCATTCAGCTTTCTTGATTCTTCAGCCAGCGCGATGTTCAGAATTACCGGTTTTCCCGGTTCAACGGAAATGAGGCGGGTGATGGTTGGGTACGACAGATGTCGGAACATCAGCGTATAATCCCCCGGATTGAGCCGGTTGAGCTGATACTCTCCCTTTTGATTGGTGATGGTTCCAAAGGTAGAGGAAGGAATAAAGACGGTAAGGTTGGCCACCGGCTGACCGGTGAGGGAATCGGTGATCACCCCGGAAACGGATCCGGTTTGCCCTATCGCAGGAGCCACCGTGCCTATCAGGATAAAAAATGAAAGGAGTACATTCTTTTTCATAGAGGGAGTCATGAGGGGTTAACAGCCATCCGGTAGAGAAGCCGGTAGAAGGGATAGACCTTGGTGTCATACAGGAAATAGACCACATTGTCATACACCCTGATGTCTGAGACATTGGGAAAATCAGGTATCTCAATGATCAGGTCGATTTTCCCGGTTTCGAGGTTGATTTCCCTCAGGGATTGCCGGTTATCGGAGCGCTGCCGGTAGAAGGCATAGGCCTTGCCGGCTTTTTCATCAAAGAGTATGGTTTGGGTGAAGTTTTTGGCATCTATATCCTGATATTCGAAAAACAGGGCTTCGTGAATGGTAGTATATTGAAAATCAATAGGTATATAACGGTTTCGCTTCAGGTTGGAATCAAAGACCTCGATGTTCCCCTCAAAAAAATCAAAGACAAACAGCTCATTGTTTTTCCTGAACAGGGGAGCCCTTACATTTTTATTGAAATCTGCCGATCGGGGGGCCATGGCCATAAGTTCAGCACCAAGGGTACGCGTGGTTCCCTTTTTATCCCGCACATATTTAAGTATTTCACCCTCCGGGCGCCCCATGCCGAAAAAAAGGGTAAAACTTTCGGTCAGGTTGGCTACCTGAAATATCAGGCTTCCCATCATTTCCACCTTTACTGGCATCACACGGCCCAGGAAATCTTCATAAGGGGTGTCGTATCCGAAAACAAGCTTATTATTCCTGGCCAGAACCTCATGGGCGGATTTTTTATCCAGAAACTGCACGGTACCGGTAAAATCCCGGAAAAGAAAATCGTATCGGGGCATCATCTCATCGGAAAACTTGATCTGCTTGCCCGCCCGTTTTACGGATATATGATCGAGGGTATCGCCATTCAGGGTGGCCAGGTAGATCCGCTGGTCATAGGTTTGGCGGTACGGGCTGGCCAGCAGGAAGATCCGGTCACCGGAGATCTCGTAATCAAAGATGTTGAGGGTGTCGCCCCGGATGACTTTTGAGATTCGTTCCCCCCTGACTGTCACCTCATCGATTTCCTGAACTTCAGGGACCAGCTCTATTCTGATATTTTTTTCCCCTGATTTTTCGACCTGATAGCTGCCGATTTCATAGCCCACATAGCTGAAATAGAGAACGGCCGGCAATCGGTTTACGGTAAGGGAAAACTCTCCCGCGGCATTGGTGGTTCCCCCGGAGGAGGTGCCGACTATGCTGATGTTTACGTTAGCCAGCGGCAGGCTGGTTACAGAGTCCACCACCTGGCCCGATACGGCATATTTCCGGTTTTGCCCGTGGGCCAGATTACAGACGGCCAGCAAAAGGCAAATCGCAACGATCCTGAAATGCGACATGGGAAAATCATTAATTGGTAAAACGACGGGGGATTACCAAAGGTAGGAAAATTTCGGGAATGAATGTTGTGTGGACGCATGTATGCGTCTCTACCTTACATTTCTACAGATACTTTTAAATGCCCGCCCAATCCTTCCCTGACAATTCTGGATAAGGTTGATAGCCTGATATCTGAGGCATCATTTTCGATCCGGGAAATGTAAGTCTTTGTGGTGCCGCATTTTTTCGCCAGTTGTTCCTGTGTCATTCCTTGTCCTTTGCGCAGTTCCTGCAGCATCACGCCCAGCCTGAATGCCTCATAGCCTTGTTCAAATTCTTCCCGTGTCTCTGTTCCTCTCTTCCCATAGTGTTTGTCTATAAGGTCGGACAAAGGAGTAAGGCTGCTATTGGTTGGTTTTTTCATCTTTCATGCAAAGTTAGCTAATTAGGTAACAAGTTGAGCGTGTCCTTATCCTTTCATGGATAATAGATGCTAACTATGACCTGATTTGGAAAATTATTATTGAAAAAGGGCTGGGACTTCCAGTCAGATAGTTTTTTACAGAGGTTCTTTCCCTGCCGACTGCGTCCGTGCTGCCGCGTATGATGTCCCCGCTGGGAAGGATTTATCCGTCCCTACCGGCTACCCTAGCAGAATTTCAGCCGGTATACCCAATTCAAGATGGAAAAGCCGGGCAAGTTCCAGCGTTAAAGGTTTTCTCTTGTTTAAAATGGCTGATACATATCCTTTTGAGCCAACTTTGCCAACCAGGTCCTTGTTCTTTAATCCCAGATCGTTCATTTTACTGCGAATCGCGTCAATCGGATCCGGCCTTGGGATAGGAAAGTGTTTGTCCTCATAATCTTTAATGAGGAGCAGAGCTACCTGAAGCTGCTCTCCTTCGGGTGAATCCGGGGAAACCCGCTTGTCAAACAGCTGATCGACCCATTCCAGATACTGCTCATATTCCCGGTTGTTGGCTATTATTTTCAGTTTCATGATTTCGGTTTTCTAAATTTTACAGCTACCATATCAACTTCGTTGTATTCTTCCTGCGTACCAAACCATTTGATTTGTATTGCCTTGTATTCGAAAGCAATTCTTACGACGAGGCGATACTGGTTTCCCATGATATTAAAGACAATACGGTCATCTCCGATCAGACTGGCATTGCCAAGGTTTTGCTTCAATTCATTGAAATTCCTGTATTCACTTTTAACCATTTCATGATACCACTCTAACAATGCCGTTGCTGCTAATGGATAACGCCGGCAATATTCCAGCAGGGTCTTACGGGCAATAATGTTAAACATCGTTACAAAGTTAATAGTTTTCTAATAGAAAACATTGTCTCAAACATCAATTCATAGATAATAGATGCTAACAAAGCCCTGGTTTGGAAATTTTGGATGAAAAAAATGATGGGAGGAAGGTTCCTACAAAGGAAATATGAAACGGTACAACACCAGGATGGGATTATCTTGGACTCAGAAATCTTCCTTGAAGATATAATGAAACACCACCGGGTTGCTCATTTCCGTCAGGTTTTTGCGGAGGAACTCCTGCCGTTCCCGAACCGCGGGTTTGGGTTCGGCGATCTGCGGTTTCTTCAGCCAGTCCAGCAGGTCAAGAGCCTGCGGGACCATTAGAAATTGCATGTTTTCCGGAAATTCGGCGTAATAGTTCATGGTAAACTCAGGGATAATCCCGGTGAAATCATCGGTGAATTTAACATGCCTGGCTTTCCCGGAGTTTTTTTCTATCAGGATAAAGGATTGATCCACTGTAAACATGCCACCCCATCGTCCGGGCTGATATTCCTGCAGGTCAGCCTTTGTGACCAGAATTTTTTGCAGCAGGAAATGTTGGTGGGTTTCGGCAATTATCTGTATGCCATATCTTCCGGTTATTTTTGCCCCATCAACCGGATCATTGTACGTCTCACCTTTCGGACCCAGGTGGAATACAGCCAGGGGTATTAACCGATCGGGAGAGATCTGGAAAAGGGTATCATTTCCCGGATTATAAAAATGCCATTCCGATCCGGACTTCAGCATCGACGGTCCCCATCCGTGTGAGAAGTAGCCGGAGAGGACTTTACGGGGGTAAAGCTGGCGTGGAAATATTTTCAGAATTTCACCTTTCTTTTCATATATAACCAGCATTAATGAGTCCCGCTGCATCTCCGGAACCCCCGTAATATTCCCGGGAGTCATCCAGGTTGAATCGTTCAGCCTTTCGATCCGCTCCGTTAAATCAATAGGATTCTTAACATATCCCAGATACTGACCCTGTTTGCTGAAAATCTGGCTTTCATCCAAGCCATAGGCACCGTCAAACGGGATGAACAGTATGCTATCTGAGGGATAGAACCTCATATTCTGAGCATAATACCCCTGGTGTTCACCCGGACCCTGTCCCCCACGACCGATCTCCCTGTTGAATTTCCCGTCCAGTCCGAACTCCAGCACCCGCACCGGCCCCAGTCCGTCGGTCTGGGTGGCAATGAGCCAGGAATGTCCGGTGAAAGATGACATCACATTTTTTATGTAGCACTCCTTCGAAGTTTCGAGTGGCACCAGGTCCACCTTACTGAATACCTCCGAAAGTGGAATCCGCTCAGCCGAATCGGGCAGGAGGCCGAGGTCGAAAACCGGGATTTCGGTTCCGGCGACAGTGGCATGGGACATGATGCTGAGGGAATCCGGTTGTTCCGGTTTGCAGGAATTGAGGCTGATAACGCAAGAAACAAGGAGAACGGAAATAGCAGAGGTGGGTCTCATAGTATCAGGATAGTGATTCGGAACCCGAAAGTACTAAATTGTAGCAGATAATTAACGCTCATTTCACCCGCCCTGCAGGGGCGGCACTTGAGTAACCTCCGGCGTCAGCCGGAGGGCACTACCCGCGCGCCAGACCCAGTGAGCGGGTGGATGGGCAGATACGGCCCGGTGATGGCAGGAGGTGGTGGTGGGAGGGGCCAGGAGGATAGTCCCGGGCTGGATGGAGGTGGCATCCGTGCTGCATGCTTGGTTGGGGCTGCTGCGCCCCCCCCCCGGCTCACGCCTCGCTCGGGCGGCTGCGCACCCCCCCGGCTCACGCCTCGCTCGGGCGGCTGCGCGCCCCCCCGGCTCACGCCGGAGGTTACTCAAGTGTCGCCCCTGCAGGGCGAAGGTGCACCGGCCGAGATCCGTACGGAGGGTTTTAACCAGGGACGGATTTAACCGTCCCTACAGGGTTCCTGCCATCATTTTGCCTGTGACCACCTGTCCCTGTGTTTGAAGGCGGTAAAAATATATTCCGTCGGGACGATTCTTTATCGTGACGGTGGTTTCATGCCGTCCCGCTGGAAACTCCCCATCGCACAGCATCTCCACGCACCGCCCGTTGAGGTCATACACCGCCAGCTTGACCGGCCCGGGCTGCGGGAGATCGAACCAGAGGGTTGTTTGTTCGGTAAAGGGGTTCGGATAGCAGCCGGACTGCAGGGTGGTGAGCCCCGGCGTGTCGTCGATGCCCGTGGGATTGCAGGCTTTGAACTGGACCCCGTCGAGCCAGAGGGTATAGCCGAAATCCCAGGTATCGGCGCGGAATTCCACGTAATTGACATTGTTCAGGCTCATGTTCCCAACGGTTGTCCGGATATAGGAGCTATTGCCTTTTATCGGGATACGGTAGCGTTTCCAGCTTTTGTTTGCATTATTTAAGAGCGCAGCCTGTGCGGTATATTCGTAATACCCCTGGCTGGTATTCCCGATCCGGATATGAAACGCCTGAAATCCATAGGTCGGCTGTTTGATGGTCTTTACCCAAAATGAGAGCGTATCATTTTCACTCAGATTCCACACGGCCATAGAATCCTCTGATGGCCTGTAATTCAAGCCAACATCCCAGCCACGGGGCGTGTACATTTTTACCGAAGAAGCCCCAACCTTTTTATCGGTATAGTCATATTCCAGCGTTTCAACCCGACGATAGCCATAACCCGGATCGGCATAGATCGTCCAGATTCCGGGGCGCTCAGCCATGTCGCACGGAGGAGCCGACTGTATCTTGGCCGGCTCTGTCCGGGTGTAAGGCAACCAACTGACTTTGTCGCTGTTCCGCATGCTTATCATGCTGTCAATCATAGGATAATACTTATTCCGGGTTGCCTCAATGATATCGGATGAGGTACTATAGATATGATACAGGGTGGGCGAGTGGAAGGTGTTACCGGTAATTGTGTCCGTATTGGACTGACCTTCAAGGTGTATGTCTTCCTTGTTGTACCTGAAGGTATTGTTCTTTGCTACCAGATGTTCGGTGTTTATGGCACTGATCCCCCAAATGTTACCTTCGATCACATTGTCGGTGATAGTATAATCGTGCGAGAACTGGTTCTGATAGGGCTCAATGATTCCGCCTTCCCACAGCTCGAATCCGTAAGGGTTCTCCTTGATAAGGTTGCTCACGAACGTGTTCTTAAATCCACGGTCAACGGCTATTCCCGACTGGAAATTTCCGATGATCTCATTGTCCTTAACCAGTGAATTGAAGCTGTAACCGAGCCAGAAGCCGTAGTGACTGTAATTGCATCGGTTGCCGATGTACACATTTCCATCCCCGAAAGTGGCCTCGATGGCATTGTGCGGCGAGTAGGAACAGTCGTTGTACAGGAACCGGTTGTTATTCGGAATGTTTGAATATTGATATTGTCCGAGAAATACCCCATCACCCGAATAGGTCAGATCATTGTTCTCCACCAGGTTCTCATTCGAAACAATCAGCAGAATAGCCGCGCAATCGCTGGGATCGGTCTCGCGGTTCACATGGGAACAGTCGTTGTGCCAGATATGGCTTTTATTGGTGAAGTTCATCCTGATACCAAAACCGCAGTTCCAGTTCAGCACATTATCATGAATGTTCATTTTTTCACATTCATACATCGCGATTCCATCATTTTGCTGAACCATCCGGTTATCCCTTAATTCCGAACTGTCACACTGGTATAGCAGAACCCCGCCGCCAAGCGCCTGGTTATGATCGCTCCAGATCGAAATCCACCCCAGGGTATCTTTGCGGTTATACGAGAAGTTGTTGTTCTCGATCAGCAGGTCTGATGATTGATTGGCAGATACAACGTAAAAAAAGTCGGAAACCGATTCGAAGTTTTTTATTGTGATGTTCCTTGAATTCTCGATATAAATCAGATATCCGCCAAAAGCTGTCCCGACAACCGTGACGCTGTCGCCGTCGATCGTAACATTCTGTTTATTAATGATACGGATCACCCCTTCCCGGTGCAGATCATCGAATTTATACATTCCGGATTTTATCTTGATATTGGAATTTGACGCGATGGTCATGGTGTCGGTGAGGGGAACGACGGTTTGACCAAACAAGGCGAAAGGCGAAAGGCGAAAGGCGAAAGAAAGAAGAAAGAGAAGAAAGATGGGCTTCATGGGATTAGTAGTTTATATGTAAAGATAAAAAATGTTGCTGGTTGCTGGTTACTAGTTACTGGTTACTGGTTAATTCGCTCCGATGTCATTCCGGTGCATACCGGAATCCCCAAGTTGAGTGTGTGTGTCCGTGTGAGTGTGTGTGTGCGGAGATCCCGACTTCCGTCAGGATGACCGTCCTGGCCAGAAACCAGTAACCAGCAACCAGCAACCAGCAACCAGTAACCAGCAACCAGCAACCAGTAACCACCAGCAACCACTAACCCGCAACAATATTTATCTTTGTGTCAAACACACTGCTATGAACTCCATCATTCCTCCTGTAAAAATCTACCAGTACCTCTTGATCGGTATTATCCTGATCCTGGCATGGACGCTGTGGAAGGAGCTGAGTTTTCTGTTTCCTTCATTTCTTGGAGCGGTCGCCCTTTATATTCTTCTGAAAGATCCGATGGCTTGGCTGATGAAGCAGAAACACATGAAAGACTGGGTTGCATCGGTACTCCTGATGCTGGTTACAGTTGTTATTCTTGTGGTTCCACTCTGGTTTATCATCAAATTATTAATCGAAAAGGCTCAGCCGCTTATTCAGTCGCCCGAGTTCTTCACAGATATTTTTGCCAAGATCAATTCCTATCTGAAGGATGAGCTGGGATTGGCAGTTCTGAGTCAGGAAACACTCCAGAAATTTAGCGGCACCCTGACGAACTTCGCCCAGAAAACCCTGAGTGGTACCCTCACCACTGTTCTGGTTCTGGTTTTCATGTATACTTTCCTGTTTTTCATGATGGTCAACAGTCGAAAGATGGAGAAATTCATTCGGCAGAAACTGCCTTTCAGTGATGTCAACAGGCAAAAGTTGCTGAACGAGGTGACCCGGATGGTGCGAAGTAATTCCATCACCATACCGACGGTGGCATTCCTTCAGGGCTCCGTTGCCCTGATCGGATATCTTGTCTTCGGGATCCGCGAACCCTGGCTATTGGGTGTTCTTACTGCCATCTCCTCGATGATTCCTGTGGTTGGTGCGATGTTCGTATACCTTCCTGTGGTGATCTATACGCTGGCGACGGGATCATTCGGGCCCGGTATCGGGCTGATGATCTGGTGCTTTGTCCTGGTGGGCTCCGTGGATAATGTTGCCCGTTTCATTCTGCAAAAAAAACTGGCAAATGTTCATCCGCTGATTACCATTCTCGGGGTCATTCTGGGAACCAAGCTTTTCGGTTTGATCGGCCTGATATTCGGGCCGCTGACTATCACCCTGTTTGTGGCATTGGTCAAGATTTATTATAATGAGTTCGGGGATATAGGATATACATGGGCACAAGGGCACGGGGGCACAGGGGCACAAGGGCACAAGGAAGGGCACGAGGGCAAGGGGGCACAAGGGCACAAGGAAGGGCACGAGGGCACGGGGGCACAAGGGCACAAGGATGCTCCGGCCGAACCAGTAACCAGTAACCAGTAACCAGTAACCAGACCATGAAACGCATCTTTCTTCTCTTTCTTCTTTCTTTCGCCTTTCGCCTTTCGCCTTTCGCCTTTTCACAAACGGAGACTGCGAAAGACAAAGAATCAAGAATGTCCTGGTTCAGCGATGCCAAGCTCGGCATCTTCGTTCACTACGGCATTTACGCGGTCGACGGGATAGACGAATCCTGGGCGTTCTACAATGGCAAGATTTCGCACGAGAATTACCTGAAACAACTGAAGGGGTTCACAGCCCGAAAGTTCGATGCAACCCGGTGGGCGGATTTGTTTGAGGAGGCTGGGGCAAAGTATGCGGTGCTGACAAGCAAGCACCACGACGGGGTGGCGCTGTATGACACCAAAATGAACGACCTGAGTGTTGTGAAGAAATCGGCCGGCAAAAAGGATATCGTGGAACCGTTTTGCAAGGCGGTGCGCGACAAAGGCATGAAGGTTGGGATTTACTATTCTTTGATTGACTGGTCGCACCCCGATTATCCGAATCTCACCAAGGAAAAGAAACGCTACGAAAACGATACCATCCGCTGGAGCAGGTTCCTCGGCTTCATGAACGGTCAGCTCGACGAGATTGCCACCCGGTTCAAACCTGATTTGTGGTGGTTCGACGGCGACTGGGAGGCAGATGCCAAAGGATGGGGCGCACCGCAGATCAAACAGAAGCTGTTAACCTATAATCCCGGGGTGATCGTCAACTCACGCCTTCAGGGTTACGGCGATTACGATACCCCGGAAAATGGCGTTCCCGTTACCAAGCCGGTCAGTCCGTGGTGGGAACTCTGCATGACCATGAACGATGCCTGGGGCTACCAGCCGACCGATAAAAATTACAAAACCCCGAACCAGGTGATCCGGATTTTCGCCGATTGCATCGGGCTGGGCGGCAACATGCTGCTCGATATCGGGCCAAAAGAAGATGGTACCATTCCTGAGGAGCAGGTGACCATCCTTAAGGAATTAGGGCGCTGGACCCATAAGCACGCCGATGCCATCTATGGAACGCGCGCGGGCATCCCGCGCGACTGGTATTCCGGTCCGAGCACCCGGTCGAAGGATGGCAAAAAACTGTACCTGTTCATTGAGCATAAACCCAATGGACCAATCATGGTAAAAGGCCTGAAGAACAAGGTGGCTACGGCCTGGGTGGTTGGCACGGGTGTAACCATCAACACGAAGGTGATGATGAAGCCGTGGTGGAGCAGCAACCCCGGACAATTGTATATCGATGTGCCGGAGGACCAGGTGGACCCGCAGGTGACGGTGGTTTGCCTGACGTTGGAATCAGCCCTGGAATAATGTGCCAATATGCCAATGTGCCAATTTGATAATGTGCCAATGTGCCAATATCGTAGGGGCGGACCCGTGGTCCGCCCGTTTTAAGAATAAAATAGATTACCATGGCATATGATGAATTTTTGGCTGAACGCATCGAACGGGTTTTGCATGAAAAAAACGTACCGTTCTTTGGCAAAAAGATGTTTGGTGGCATTTGCTATATGATCGATGAAAAGATGTGCGTTGGCGTGCTGAAGAAGGAGCTGATGGTGCGGATTGACCCGGCTGACCATGTGGAGTTCTGTGCACGACCCGGTGCTGCCCCGATGGATTTTACCGGGGCATCGATGAAGGGATTCATCATGGTTGACCCGGAGCATGTTGATCTGGATGAGGATCTGGAGCGATGGCTCGATCGGGCTCTGGAGTTCAATCCGAGAGCAAAATCAAGCAAGAAATAATGAAGCCCTGGGCTTACAAAATGATCCTGGTGATCGTCCTGGCTATGGCGGCCCTGCTGTTTTATACCCGCCATCAGGTTATCATTTGCGGTAGTGCCGATAATGACCTTGTGAGGTCTCTGAAAGGATCCAGGCAACAATATAAGCTCGTTGGCCTCCCCGAAAAGGCTGTCAAATCCGCCCGCCAGGGTTCGGGTGTATTGATCCTGGCAGAGGAATATCCTTACAAAACCACGGTGATTTCAGAGGATGTTCTCAGAAAAGCGAAACGAAAGCGTCTGAGACTTTATATCGAGTACCCCGACCAAATTCCCGGTTTGAACCTGAGTGATGAACCGATTCTGATGAGCCTTGAAAGAGGAGTGATTCTCTCTGAGGAGATTCATAAAGGACTACCACCCATGTCGCTTATCGGATTGAATCACTGTTATATACAGCCTGTTAAGGTTGATTCAAGCCTGATAATCGTGGCAAAGGTTGCCGGTTTCGACAAGGCAGAGTACGGAACCGGAGGGGTACCCAACTACCCGCTGCTCTTCGAGCATCAGGGTATGTTAATCGCAACTTCCAAGCTGAGCCATTTCGCTTCCGGGCGATACGGACCGGTGGATTCATGGAAGAAAATCTGGAAATATATACTTAAAACGGTCAGTGGTAGCCGGCACCTGGAATTCCCCAACTGGGTTCAGTATCTGGGGCCCAGCTACCGGAGCATACCCCTGCCTTATGGCGCCAGGGAGAGCTCCATTTCGCGGGGAGCTGAATGGTTTTTCAACGGCCGGTTTTTCATCGATCCTTCGTGGAAAGAGATGTGGTTGAAATACCAGGGCGACGGCACCAATCCCTTTGGTCCGCCTGTGCCGCAGAAGTATCCCAACGGCGACGGCTCGCTCGGGATTCTCGAAGGTCATGCCTCCCGGGTAGCCTGGGATGGGGCGGAGGAGTACCGCTACTGGATTCGCAACGATGTGCAGGGGGAGGTCTCGATGGCCCTGGCCGCGGCTGGGAACTATCTGGGTAAAGAGGAATACAAAAAGATTTCGGGCAACCTGATTGACTTCATTTTCAGCAGCATCATCCGGAACGGGCCCCGGAATGATCCGAATGATCCTAATTACGGCCTGATGGGCTGGTCGCTGACCCATCCGTGGGTCTATTACCAGGACGATAACGCCCGGTCGCTCCTGGGTATCATCGGAGCCTCTGCCAACATCGGAACCGACAAATGGAACCGGGAGATTGCAGAGGGGATAGTGGCTAATTTCCGGACTACCGGGGTGAATGGGTTTCGTGGGGAACGCATTCATGAACAGGATCTTACGAGACTCGGCCTGGAGTATTTCCAGAAGCTGGAGCTGATCAACCCGCATCCGCATTTCGAATCCTGGATCTGGGCCACCTATCTGTGGCTCTATGATAAAACAAAGTATCAGCCGCTCCTGGAGAAAACCGAGCGGGCGATCCGGCTGACCATGGAAGCTTATCCCGATAGTTGGTCGTGGACCAATGGCATCCAGCAGGAACGGGCGCGCATGATCCTGCCGCTGGCCTGGCTGGTGCGGGTCTCCGATACCCCGGAACACCGCGAATGGCTGGATGTTGTTGTTAATAAGCTGCTTGAAAACCAGGTGAGTTCGGGAGCTATACGTGAAGAGCTCGGGAAAGGCTCAAGCCCCTTCGACCAGACCCATTCCAATGCCCAATACGGATTGTACGAAGCCCCGCTGATCTTCCGGAATGGCGATCCGGTGGCGGATATGCTGTACACTTCCAATTTCGCCTTCTTCGGACTGCAGGAAGCCAGCCGGGCAACCGGTAATCCCAAATACCAGGAGGCGACTGAAAAACTGTCGGAATTCCTGACCCGCATCCAGGTGAAAAGCGAACGGTGGAAAGACCTCGACGGCGCCTGGTTCCGGGCGTATGATTATGAGCGGCAGGACTACTGGGCTTCCAATGCCGATGCGGGCTGGGGCGCCTGGGGCACGCTCACCGGATGGATACAGAGCTGGATTGTATACACCCAGATTCTCACCGAAACCAAAACCAGTTTCTGGGAGCAGACTGCTGGCTCAACGATTGGTCCGGTAGCCGGGGAAACCATTAAACTGATGATGAAATGAAAAGGTCAATCTCTTTCTTTAGCCTGATGTTTATAATCGGGGCGGCTGCCGGCATCTCACAGCCCTCGGGCTATCCGTTCAGAACTTTTACCGCATTCCGTCAGAACCTTGAGCGGATTGCCACCATCCCTGATCCGCCCGAGCGGATCAAGCTGACAGATGTCCTCTGGAAGGAACTTAAAGAGGGGAAACAGATCCCTTTCCGGATGGGCGATTTCGTGGCCTTCCTTTATCGGGGCGAAGCAAAATCGGTATCCTGGGCGGGGGATTTCAGCCGCTGGCAGCCGGCAGTGCCCGGCTTTACAGGTGTGCGGATCGGTTTTTCCGATATCTGGATGGCGGTTCAGAAGATGGCGCCCGATTCAAGGCTTGATTATAAAATCGTGGTCGATGAGAACTGGATTCTCGACCCGGATAATCCCTACGTTCAGTGGAGCGGGATGGGGCCCAATTCGGAACTCAGGATGCCCGACTGGAAATTCCCTGACGAAACTGAACTTGCCCCGGATGTTATCCGGGGAAGTGTTACCGAAAATATCAGGATAAAAAGCGAGAAACTGGGTTATGATGTTAATTACAAGGTTTATACACCTTACAATTATGCTAATTCCGAGAATCTAGCGGTGATCTATGTGACCGATGGTCATGAGTATGCCGATGACCGGAAGGGAGCGATGGTGACTATACTCGATAACCTGATATTCAGCGGGGAGATCAAACCGGTGATGGCGGTTTTCATCGATCCGCGTGATCCGGCTGATGAGAGCAAGAACCGGCGGATGCAGGAGTACGTATGCAGTCAGAAATTTGCGGATTTTGTTGGGGATGAGCTGATTCCAATTATCGATAAAAGTTATAAAACACATGCCTGTCCGGACGACCGGGCCATTCTCGGAACTTCCCTCGGCGGAATGAATTCCGCCTGGTTTGGGGCCGTGCGGCCCGACGATTTTCATCTCCTGGGTATCCAGTCGCCTGCCTTCACTAAAACCGTCCTCGACCGATTCGCCAAATCGGAATGGTTTCCGTTTCGGGTCTATATGTCCACGGGAGTGGTGTATGATACACAGAAACAGGCGCTTGAAATGAAGGAAATTCTCGATAAAAACCAGGTACCTTACGTTTACAAGGAGGTAAACGAGGGGCACTCCTGGGGTAACTGGAGGGCGGTGCTGCCGGAGATGATGCGGTGGTTCTTTGGGAATTGACGATTGACGATATACGATTTACTATCGAAGAGTGAGGGCTGCAAGGGCTAAAAATCGTAAATTGTCCATCGTAAATCGTCAATCCTTTTCCCATGAGCGAATCTATGCGTATGTACACCGAGATCGGGTTTAACATCTTTTACCTGGTCTTTATTTGGATATTGGTCTACAAGATGTTCCGGGCCAACGGGTATCGGTCGTACACCGACCGCGGAGTGGGGCACCTGTTCCGGCTGGGTTTTCTGTTTCTGGCCATTGGCGACACCGGGCATGTGGGATTCCGGGTTTGGGCGTATGCGCTGGGCTCGCTGGATTCAACGGTGCAGGCTTTTGGATTGGTGATACCGCTGGTGGGCGCCGGTGCTCTTTGCACGGCTGTTTTGGTAACGGTGCTCTACATGCTGATGGCTGAGGCGGAGCGGCGACGGTTCAATATGCCCTGGAACCTCTTTTATATAGTACTGTTTCTGGCCGGCCTTGCCCGGTTTGTTGTCATGGCCCTGCCCGGCAATCATTGGGAAAACTCCGTTCCACCGGCGGAGATGTCACTATACCGGAATATTCCGCTTGCGGTGCTTGGGCTCGGACTGGCCATCCTGATGCTGGTCCATGCCAGGAAAAAGAAGGATCGATTCTTTACCTATCTCTCTCTCATGATCTTCATCTCTTTTGCTTTTTATGCGCCAGTCATCCTCTGGGTGCAAAAGGTTCCCATGCTGGGCATGCTGATGATCCCCAAAACCATTGCCTACCTGTTAATGGCGGTAGCCGTTTATCGGAAATATTTCAGAAAGATTTCAAAATGACTTGTAGGGACGCATATATGCGTCCCTACGGATGTTTATTCGGCCTGATAATCAGCCTCAGGGATTGGTCGTAGGTCATATAGTTCCAGGCCCAGTTGATGAAGATGAAGAACCGGTTCTTGGTTCCGACAATTGCCATCAGGTGGACAAGTATCCAGATGAGCCAGGCAAAAAAGCCGCGAAAGTGAACCTTGCCCAGATCCACAACGGCCTTGTTCCTGCCGATGGTTGCCATTGATCCTTTGTCTTTGTAGGAAAACGGTTCCGGGGTCTCATTTTTCTTCAACCTGATAAGGTTTTTTGCCAGTAATCGGGCTTGCTGGATGGCGGGCTGGGCCACCTGGGGGTGGCCGTTCGGGAATGCTTCTTCCGTCATCAGGGCCTGATCCCCGATCACGTAGATGTTCTCAAATCCTTCCAGCCGGTTTATGCGGTCCACAACAAGACGCCCTCCCTTTCCGCGCTGCGCCGACTCAAGTCCGGCAAGCGGCGGAACCTGGATTCCGGCGGCCCAGAGAACGGTGCAGGTACTGATTTTCTCTCCCGTACTCAGCAAAATTGCCGATCCGTCGAAATTCTCCACGGCAGCTTCGGTTCTGATGATGACTCCCATGTTTTGCAAATACCTCGATGCGTCTTGGGAGGAGGCTTCCGACATCGGTGCCAGGATTTTATCAGCTGCCTCCAGGAGGAAAATGTTCATGCGCCGGAAATCCAGTTCCGGGTAATCAATCGGAAAAACAAATTTCTTCATATCAGCAATGGATCCGGCGAGTTCAACCCCGGTGGGTCCACCCCCAACCACCACAATATTCATGACCTGCTCCTGTTGATCCGGATCGGTCAGGTTAAGAGCCTTTTCATAATTCTCGAGGAGGATATTCCGCATCCGGATCGCCTCGGAAATCGATTTCATGGCCAGACTGTTCTTTTCCAGGTCTTTGTTGCCGAAGAAATTGGTTGAGGCACCCATCGCCAAAACAAGGATGTCGTAATCCAAAGTCCCGAGATCGGTATGCAGGGTTTGTTTTTGGGCATCTATCCGTTCAAGATTTGCCATCCTGAAATGAAAATCAGATTTTCCCTGAAAAAGTTTGCGCAGCGGGAAGGCAATGGAGCTGGGTTCCAAACCGGAGGTTGCAACCTGGTAATACAGGGGTTGGAACTGGTGGTAGTTGTTTCTGTCAATCAGCACTACCTGGAACCCTTTATTTTCAAGGCTCCGAACCAGGCGAAGACCGCCGAAGCCGGCTCCGGCTACAACGATTCGCGGCCGGTCGGTACTCGGCAGATTGGGAATGGGATTCATATGGGGTATTGTTTTGTGATTAAGATAACAAAAACCGGCCAATTTTGTTTGTGCCGAGTTATGTACATTTGATTCATGACTCGCGAATGCCTGCATTTGAGCAAAATTTTAAGGATCTTCCTGTCGGGTCTTCTGCTGATGATAACCTGCCCGGCACCTAACGGTCAGCAGCCCCAGGTGGTGTTTTTACCGGAAATCGGTAGAATTGAATTTATTAATACCGTTTATACCCCCGATTCCGATGGAGGCTTCAGTAGTGTAGTAATCCCTCTGAAACGAGTCGGAAGGCTTTTCCTTATTGAGGCCACTGTCGACGGAGAAACAGGGAATTTTGTTTTCGACACGGGTGCTGATAAAATGGTGCTTAACCAGACCTATTTCCGTAAAGATTTAATTTCCTCTGAAGGTCGGGGAGGTGGACTGACCGGAAATTCACAGGTTATCTACGTTACCCAGGTAAAAAAAATTGTGGCTTCCGGACTTATGCTGGAAAACCTGACTGTTGACGTGACCGAGCTAGGCCAGATTGAAAACCGCCGCAAGAGCAAGATTCTTGGATTAATGGGCATGGAGCTTTTTTCAGGTATGGAGATGCAGATAGATCTGCGAAAGGCATCATTGACGATTATCAAAGCCGGCAAGAAAAACAAATCCGATATAACGGCTGCCCAAACCGATACCTGCGATTTCAGGGGAAAGATTAACCTGGTCAGGAAAATAATGTTTTTGAAAGGCACTGTTGGGGGGAGAATTCTTGATTTTTGCCTGGATACCGGAGCAGAAACCAATGTTCTGAGCTCTTCTGCACCTAAAAAGGTTTTGGAGACACTAACAATCAATAACCGGGGAGATCTTACCGGTGTTGGAGGGGCTGATGCGGAGGTTCTGTTCGGAACTATGAACGACTTTACCCTTGGAACCCATAAGTTCAGCCCGATGCAGACCATTGTAGCCAATCTAACGGCGCTGTCACAGGCCTATGATTACCCGGTGACCGGGATTCTTGGGTTCGATTTTTTTGATCAGGGGGTGATTTGTATTAATTTAGTTACGAAGGAAATATCGATGAATTTCCATGAAAGGGGGGCGGAATGAAAGATTGGTTGAATTGGTTGAATTGGTTGAATTGGTTGAAAAATGTACGTCGTAGGGGAGGACCCGTGGTCCTCCCGTTTCGACCCGTGGTCCTCCCGTCTCAGGTGGATATGTTTAGAAGGTTGAGAAGGTTGAGAATGTTGAATGTCCTGATGTTGGCATTGGTGCCGTTAGCGGGATTTTCCCAGGACCTGCCGAAGGACGTGTGCCGGATTGTGGATGGTAAGCTGTATTTTCAACTGGACCCGAACTGGACGCCAGCCCAGCGGAATCAACTGGTTAAACAGTACAATTTAGACAGCACCCTGATTGCCGAGGTATTGAAGGGCCTGCCTGAGGTGATTATCAACGGGGTCACATGGAATGCCGAAAAGATTGCCGGTGGACTCATCGAGCTTTCAAAGGCAGCAAACCGGCTGGCAGAAATTGGTATTGTGCCGTTGCCGATACTGATGCTTAACGATAAATGGACCGGTTTGTGGACCGGACCGGAACAAAACGGGCCACTTTTCGGCATTAACCGGTATAAAAAACCCGGACTGTTTTCTTATCAGGATTCAACGGTAACACTATTTCTGCCGGGTTATGCCTATGCAAAATCGGTATTCATCTCGGGCAGTTTCAATGACTGGTCAACCAGCCGGGATTCCCTTGTGAAAACGGAAAAGGGCTGGAGCATCCGTTTGAAACTGGGACCCGGGTACTTCCCATATAAATACATCATTGATGGGCGGTGGACACAGGACCCGAACAATCTGAACAAGGAGGATGACCTTAATGGAGGGATCAATTCTGTTTTTTACGTGAATAATTATGTGTTCCGTTTGAAAGGATACATGGATGCCCGGAAAGTCAACCTTGCGGGCAGCTTCAATGGATTCAGCCCAAATGAAATCGAAATGAGTAAGACTGATGAAGGTTGGATATTGCCGATATTCCTTCAGACCGGAACCCACTCCTATAAATTTATTGTAGACGGCCGTTGGATGACCGATCCCGATAATCCGGTGATCCGCGGCGATGGGCGCGGTAACCAGAACTCTTTCATGAGCATCGGCGACTCAATGATGTTCAGGGTTGATGCTTTCCAGGATGCAGAACAGGTTGAACTCGCAGGCAGCTTTAACAGCTGGCAGTGGGGGGAGCTCATCATGGAGAAAACCGCTACCGGCTGGCAACTTCCCTATGTCCTGTCTCCCGGAAATCATGAGTATAAATATATAGTCGACGGAAAATGGACCACGGATCCCGGTAACCCATACCTGACAGGAGGGGGTAACGAAACCAATTCGGTATTGGTCATTAACCCCACCCATACTTTCGTGCTGGATGGTTTTCCGGATGCAAAAAAGATTATCGTCGCGGGTAGTTTTAATGGCTGGCGGGAAAACGGCTACCGGATGATCCGGAAGGGTGACCAATGGATTCTCCCGCTCTGGCTGCGGCCAGGGAAGTACACCTATCGGTTAATTGTGGATGGAAAATGGATGGCCGACCCGGGCAACCCGCTCTATGAACCCAACGAATATGGTGAGACAAATTCGGTGGTGTGGGTGGAGGAGGGGAGGCGATAATGTTGGTTGTTACTGGTTACTGGTTGCTGGTTACGCCAGAACTGTCATCCTGACGAAAGTCAGGATCCTATGCCTTGGAGCATCTGTCAGGAGATCCCGGTTTGCACCGGGATGACAGCTTTGATGTACCGGCCGGCCTTAGCGCCGGCCTAACTAGTAACCAGTAACCAGTAACCAGCAACCACTAACAAAATCTGACTTCGAACCATGAACCCCACACCCCTTTACCGTTTTCTCAGTCTCCTGTCGATTGGTCTCTTCTTTACCTGTGCAGTTCAAGCCCAGGACACAACCTCTATCACCATAATGCGTGAAAAATGCGAAGCCATCATTAAAGGTTTCCCAGGCATGGTCGGTGTGGCTGTGCAGGATCTCAATAACGGACAGCGGTTTGTGCTGAATGGTGACAAGCGTTTTCCGATGCAGAGCGTTTTCAAACTGCCTCTTGCTTTGGCTGTATTGGACAAGACCGAAAAAAACGGGTTGTCCCTGGAGGACAAAATTCACATCGACAAGGCCGATTTGCTGCCGGATACATGGAGTCCGCTTCGGGATTCATTTCCGCAGGGGAATGTTAATTTAACCCTTGATGAGTTGCTAAGATACTCCGTAAGCCAGAGCGATAATAATGCCTGCGATATCCTGTTCCGGTGGCTCGGCGGTCCCGTAAAAGCACAGGAATATATCAGGTTACTTGGTATCATCGACATGACCATTGCAACCACCGAGGCAGAAATGCATAAAGACTGGTCGGTTCAGTTCACCAACTGGTGCACGCCTGAAGCGATGCTTGAACTGCTATCGAAACTCTACGATCAGAAAGCACTGTCGCCCGAGGCAACCGATTTCCTGCTGCGCCTGATGGTTGAAACCAATACCGGTCCGAAACGGCTCAAGGGATTACTCCCTGATGAAATCATGGTTGCCCATAAAACTGGCTCTTCCGGATATAATGATGAGGGTGTCTCTGCTGCGACCCATGATGTTGGAATACTGATTCTGCCCGATGGAGGCTATTATGCTGTTGTTGTGTTGATCACAGGCACAACCGCCAAAGTGGAGGCGTGTGAACAGATGATTGCGCAGATCGCCAAGGCGGTGGTTGAATACCGGTAGGGTCGGACCCATGGTCCGACCGTTTCGTGACGCGTGACGCGTAACCCGTGAAGTTTGATACATAATGCGAAACAGGTGATTAGTGAATGGTGAATGGTGAATGGTGATTAGTTCGCACTAAACGGTGTTTTCTCGATAAATTGAGTGTCGCTCAGCTGCCCGAAACCTTTTTTGTTTCCCCTGCCATTTATCAGGGTTATGTATATTTTATCCCGCTATCTTTAAGGGTTCTTTTAACACTTAACCCTTCAACCGGTAACCGGTAACCGGCAACCGGCAACCGGCAACCAGCAACCAGTAACCAGTAACCAGCAACCACCAACATGCTTTTCGGCCTCCACATCCTCGACCTGATCATCATTCTCGTGTTCATTGCTGTTATGCTTTGGATTGGCAAGCAGCAGGAGAAGAAAAACAAGAACACCGACGATTTTTTTCTTGCCGGCCGAAAGCTTGGTAAGGCATACCAATTTTTCCTGAATTTCGGGACATCCACCAATGCCGACCAGGCGGTAGCCGTATCACGGGAAGTTTACCGTCAGGGGATCGGGGGGATGTGGATCCAGTTCCTGGTCCTGTTTCTGACGCCATTTTATTGGTTTTCAACGTTTTTCTTCCGACGGGTGAGGTTGACAACCATCGGCGACTATTTCACCGAGAGGTTCCACAGCAAGTTCCTCGGAGGTAGTTATGCTGTATTCACACTCCTGATGGCGCTCCTGGGCGGCGGGGTGGGGTACATGGTAGCTGCCAAAACCATGGTGGCCATGACACCCAAGCCGATCGAGGTCTGTACTCCGGCCGAGCAGCGAAGCATATCGGAATATAAAGAATTCCAGCAACTCCGGAAAGAGCTTGCAGGCGGGCTTACCCAAGAGAAGGCGGTACGGTACAGCCAACTCAGCGACAAGAACAAAAAGGGCGAATTACATTCATTTTACAGCTACACCAATGAGATCTGGTTTTACCTGATCTATGCGCTGGTGGTTGGGATGTATACCATGATGGGGGGATTCCGGGCGGCGGCGATAACCGATGCCATACAGGGAATACTTATCCTGATATTTTCCATAATCCTTATTCCTGCTGCATTGCACCGGGTAGGAGGTTTTAGCGGACTGCACGCCAGCGTTCCGGACTACCTCTTCCAGCTTTTCGGGTCTGCCACGATGAGTGAATATGCCTGGTATACGATCCTGGCCATGTCGATGGCCAACCTGGTTTCGATTGTGGCGGTGGTCACCGGCATGCAGACTGCCGGGTCAGCCACGAACGAGAACTCTGCGCGGATCGGGATGATCGGCGGGATGTTCACCAAACGGGTGATCATGGTGTTCTGGGCACTGGCCGGACTGCTGGCGATCGGTATATATGGCGGTTCTCTGAGTGACCCCGACCTGATCTGGGGGTTCATGACCAATGACCTGCTCGTTCCGGGTGCCATCGGTCTGATGCTTGCAGGGATTCTGGCAGCAAACATGTCAACGCTCAGTGGAACATCAATATCTTATGCGGCGCTGTTTATCAGGAACTTATACAAACCATTTTACCCCGATAAATCAGAAAGGCATTACCTGAATGTGGGTCGCGTCGTGATCGGGGTTACGCTTCTGGGCGGTATTGGTGTTGCCCTTGTGGTGGATAACCTGCTGGAGCTTTTCCAGTATATCATATCCATTCCGGCCATCTTCGGGGCTTCCATCTGGCTGGGATTCATCTGGCGGAGGGTAACGAAATGGGCGGTGATCGTGCAGGTTGCAATCTGCATTGTTATCTATGCCGTGATCCCGAACCTGTTCCCGGCCATAGACTCTATCAAACATAACAAGGCACTCATCGTGGAGACCCAACCCCGTGAAACCACCATCAAGACAAAGGCATTGCAATCCGATGTGGATGCCGGCCGGGCCGCGAAAGTGGGAGACAAAATTGAAAAATCGGTTATTGTCGCCCCGGTTGGGGTATTCTTCGACAAGGTAGCCCGTGAAAACCCGGATGATCCGGCATCACCCAAGATTGGCGTCGACCGCTTCCATGCCGAAATATGGATCGTAAGCTGGTTTGGAATTGATGTTACAAAATTGTCGAAGGCCCAGCTGGTTGCCATGCGGTTCTTTTTCGATGCCCTGTTCCCGTTCCTGCTGCTATTCCTGTTTTCACTATTCACACAGCCGGTGCGGAAAGAGATCCTCGACGGTTTCTTCGCCAAGCTGCATACCCCCGTAAAGGCTACCCCTGAAGAGGATGAACTTGCCCTCGCGGATGCCCGCGCCAACTTTGCCCAGTTCGAAAAAGAAAAAATGTTTCCCAAAAGCAATTGGGAATTCCGCAAATGGAAGCGGGTCGACTACCTCGGCTTCTTCGGCAGCTGGGTGCTGGTGGGGCTGGTGATACTGCTGCTGTGGACGGTGGTGAATATACGATAGTTGCCGGTTACCAGTTACAGGTTGCCGGTTGCCAGTTGCCGGTTACCGGTTACAGCTTTTGGCGAGAGCCGTTTGCCCTGCAGGGGCAACATCTGAGTAACCTCCGGCGCAGCCGGGGGACATAGAAACACATACTACCATGGATACCTACATAAGATCGGGCCATCCTTACCTCGACACCCTCTACCCCCGGGTAAAGGCGTTCCTGGAGCAGGACACGCTGGAACTCAATATCGACGGGGAAAAGGTAAAGGGCTACCGGTCGCCGGACGCGAAATCGCTCTGGATCCGGGATCATTCCGACATGATGCGGGGGGCAAAGTATTTTGAGACCGACCTCAAGAGTGCGGTGGATCATTTTGCTGCTACCCAGGCTGCCAACGGGAGAATTTTCGATTATGTGACCACTCACCCTGAAAAGCTGCCCTGCGAAAAGGAAAACTGGACGAAGTATGTTCGTGTTCCGGTGGAAGCCGATGTGGAGTACCGGTTTATCAAGGCTGCTTTTATCGCCTGGCAGGCCACCGGGGATGATGAATGGATTCTGGGTTTGCTACCCAATATGGAACGGGCTTTACATTACATTTTTACCAATCCGCAACGCGTGGATGCAATATCGGGATTGGTCAAACGAGCCTATACCATTGATACCTGGGATTTTGCCTATACGGCCGGCAAGTACCACTGGCTTCAGTTTCAGATTGATGAGAATACGTTTTGGGGGATAGCTCATGGGGATAATTCGGGGTATTTTGAGGCGATGGGGATACTTGAGACTTTGCTTGAATACTTTGGGGAAAAGGCACAAGGCACAAGGCAAAAGGCAGAAATTAGTAAGAAGAGAGAAGAATTAAGGAGTAAAACGAATGAGGTGTGTTGGAATGGGAGGTTTTATACACATTTTGTGAAGATTACGCCGGTGGTGATTGAGGGGGTGGACGAGGCGGAGCAGCTGAGTCTGAGCAATCCGATGGCGATCAACCGCGGGTTGGCCAGCCATGAACAGGCGGTGAGCATCATCAGGGAATACATTGAGCGTGAGAAGAAAACGAAGGCTTTCGCCGGGTGGTTTTCGATTGAACCGCCTTTTCCGGATGGGATTTTCGGTGACGAGAAGTTGGTAGCCGGTGCCTATATAAATGGCGGCATCTTTCCGTTAGTCGGCGGCGAGCTTGCCTTAGCGGCCTTTAATCATGGATTTGAAACTTACGGGGTTGAGATTTTGAAGAAATACCATACCCTGATATCAGAAAAGAATGAAACCTTCCTCTGGTACCTCCCGGATGGCACTCCCTGCAGCGAAGAGACCAGCACGAGTCCGGAAGCCATGCCCACCGACGGCTGGGGCTCCTCAGCCATGGCCATGGCGCTCATTGAGGGGTTGGCGGGAGTCCAGGATTGTTCGCGGCTGTTCGGCAAGGTCAGGCTATCGCCAAGATGGCTTGCGGCGGGGGTGGACGAAGCGGAGATAGGTGTAGGGTATGGGGTATCGGGTGTCGGGTTAAGGTATAAGTACAGAAGGAGTAAGGGAGGAGTTGAAATCAACCTCGATGGCTCGGCAGAGGTGATGTTTCATGTGCTGATCGCAGCCGACGATAGTATCGAGAGTTTGGTGATCGATCAGGCTAGTACTGATTATCAGGTTGAATGGGTGGAGCGAAGCCAATACGTTAATTTTACATCAGATATCAACGGAGCGTCGGATATCAGAATTACCTTTAAAACATGAACCGAAATCGTTTTTTGCAATCACTGGGACTGGTTTCCGGTGGTTTATTAGTCGCCAGGCCAGGTCTGGCCTATAGCAACCCGGAAGATTTTTCGAAAGCTTTATCGGGTGCCGTTGATGACAAGGATTTCTGGAAGAAGGTGCGGGAACAATTCATTTTCCCGGATGATTACATGTACTTTAATACCGGAGGGATCGGTGCAGTGCCCCAGGTAGTGCTGGACATGGTTGAGAAATCGAATATCGAAAACGAGCAGTATCCCAAGCCTGGTCACGATGAAGTCCGATGGCAGCAGATCAAAAAAACCTGTGCCCCGTTCTTTGGTCCCACCGTTCAGCCCGAAGAGGTTTCATTGGTCAGCACGGCTACCGAGGGGATCAATATCATCCTTAACGGCCTGATGTTTAAGCCGGGTGATGAGGTGATCACCACCTATCATGAACATGTGGCGCTGAACCTTCCCCTGCTGAACCATGTCAATATTCACGGGATCGTGGTTAAAACCATTGAACCGGATACCCGCTCTGCTGCTGCGAATGTTGAGGCCATCCAAAAGCTGGTCACACCGCGGACCCGGCTGATTTTCCTTTCACATATCACTACTACGACCGGGCAGGTATTCCCGGTTGCTGAAATCGGAAAACTGGCTCAGGACATGAAGATCCTGTTTGCCGTTGATGGGGCGCAGGCGCTTGGAGCCATGCCGATGGACGTGAAATCACTCGGGATAGATTTTTATGTAGCCTCAGGACATAAATGGATCGTTGGTCCGAAAAGAACAGGCCTGATGTATATCAGCCATGAGAAGCGCGACCTGGTGCATCCCATGACGATCGGGGCCTATTCCGAAATGGAAAATGACCTGAGAAAGGGCTCGTTCAAGTTTCGGGATTCCGGCCAGCGGTATGAATACGGAACACAGAATGAGGCCCTCTTTTTC
>CAZEKJ010000035.1:37495-59632 GCA_964512915.1 uncultured Porphyromonadaceae bacterium | reverse complement strand
AGAGGGCAAAAAGGCAGGAGGGCAAAAAGTAAAGTTTTAAGAAGTAAAGACTTAAAACTTTACTTCTTGCCCTCCTGCCCTTATGCCCTTGCGCCCCCATGCCCTTGTGCCCTTGTGCCCCTTTTCCTATCTTCGTCCCATGATCGATCTTCGAAGCGACACCGTAACCCGACCCACCCCGGGAATGCTGGAAGCCATGTTTTCAGCCAAAGTGGGGGATGATGTATTTCGTGATGACCCGACAGTCAATGACCTGGAAGCCAAAGCGGCAAAGCTCTTTGGCATGGAGGATGCCCTGTTTTGTCCGTCGGGTACCATGACCAACCAGATTGCCATCAATGTTCATACGCATCCGGGCGATGAGGTGATCTGCCACAAACATTCGCACGTATATTATTATGAGGGCGGCGGAATCATGCGGAATTCCGGAGCCTCGGTCTGCCTGCTGGAGGGCGAACGCGGGATGATCACGGCGGAACAGGTTGCAAGGAGTATCAATCCCGATGATGTGCACCGGCCGGTAACAAAGCTAGTCGAGGTCGAGAATACCATGAACAAGGGTGGGGGAGCCTGCTATCAGTATGTCGACCTGCTGGAGATCGCAGCCGTTTGTGATGCGAATAACCTGAGGCTTCACCTCGATGGCGCCCGGCTATTCAATGCCATGGTTGCAACCGGAACCCGACCGGAAGATTTTGGGGCCATATTCGATTCAATTTCCATTTGTCTTTCAAAGGGACTCGGCGCCCCGGTGGGTTCATTACTATTGGGAAACCATGACTTTATTAAGAAAGCCCGCCGCGTGCGAAAGGTTTTAGGCGGCGGTATGCGGCAGGCCGGATTCATGGCCGCAGCAGGGATATATGCCCTCGATAACCATGTCGACCGACTGGCAGAGGATCACGCCCGTGCTAAATATCTGGGTAAAGTATTGGAAGAACTTCCATACGTTGCCAGTGTCCTTTCCGTTGAAACCAACATCCTGATCTTCACACTCACCGACCGCTTTACCGAAAAGGAGTTCATTGAGGCGTTAAAGCAGTTTGATATTCATGCGCTGTTTACCGGTCCGCAATCTGTAAGATTTGTAACGCACCTGGATTTTACCGATGAGATGGTCAGCAAGGTAGAGGATGCCTTACGGAAAGTTGAAGGGAGATAGTTACTGGTTAAAGCCCGTTACCGGTTGCCGGTTGCCCGTTGCCGGTTAAAGCCCGTTACCTGTTGCCGGTTGCCGGTTAAAGAGCCAGGGTCCCCTTTTGCATATTAACACATATCACAAAAATAGCGCACTGGCCTTAACTGGTAACTGGTAACTGGCAACCGGCAACCGGCAACTGACTTTAGCCAGCAACTATCTTTTCCCAAACTCCCACTTAACCCCGATATCCGCCCCGTTCCAAATGATAGTCCTCGGGTCGGAGCGGTCCCAGGAACCAAAACTGTTGAAGCCAACCCATTCCGACTGCAGCCGCATGGAGACCGATAATTGCTTTAGAATAATTTCCCTGATTTCAAATTCCAGAAACAATCCAACGCCCAATCTTTTGGGGCGCCAGTATTCGGTAAAATAAATGGCATCCTTAAACCATTCATTGGCAAACCTGTGGTTCTGTTCAAGAATGTGTATCCAGTTCAGGCTAACAATCGGTCCCCAGTAAATGGCAGCTTTCTGGCTCTTGACAGGATTCCATCCAATCGTATAAAAGGCTGAATATCTTTCGTTTTTGGGATTGCGGTCTTCTACAAAAGTCTTTGATATGCCTGTATCGTCATATATGGAAGTATGGATCCAGCTGTAAGAATTGTCGTTACCCAGATGGCTGAAACCTACGCCGAATCGGGTCCCGGATTTAAAGTTCTGGTTATAGCTGATCGAATAGCCTGTATACTTTGAAAATGACCAAAAGGATCCGGCACCCCGGTAGGTGCGGATATCTAGCTGCTGGCCAAAACCTGTTCCATTACCGACTACAATCAAGGAAAAAATCAAAAACAGAATCTTTGCCATCGTCAACGAATTATGTTTTGGCTCTTTTAACAGGCAACCGGCAACCGGCAACCGGTAACTGGCTCTAACCGGCAACTGGCAACCAATTTTCACCATTTGACAAATTTAAGATGTTTGGTAAACCTACCTTTTGACAGGGAATCAAGACTGTTGAGGTCCAACTTGAATCCCGTCCGGCCATTGCGGGCAATCAGGGCAAAAAGTCCATTGCCATTAGTAATATTAGTGATTGGCTGGCCTGCATGGTCGGCTGAGATGAAATATGAATCCAGATATTCTTTAACAAATCCCGGGGCTGCTACAATGCTGTAATCGATATGGCTGAATTTCCTCCATATGACTGCTGTATTCTTCTGTATCTCTGCACCAACATGCCCCAATAGGTTTTCTCCAAATGGGGTGGCTGTATATGAATAAAATTCCCTTACTTGGTCTTCAACCCGTTCCCGATTAATCCCTGTAATTCTCCAGCTAACCGATTTAGCCTGCTCCTGATCCGTGAATTCGATATAGTGAAACGTTACTTGAGTGTCATAAAACCAACCATGATCCTGCCAGATGATTTTTGAGTTCTCCTTGTCGTACAAGTTCAGGGTAAAAGCTTTCCTCGGAATCAGAATGTTCGGCATATCCACAAAGGGAGTGGTTGCCACCGTCGTTTGCCCGGTTTTGGGATTTTCAAGGGTTGCTCGTACGAAAAATCCCTGACCCAGCGGCACAGTCCAGTACCCTGGATCGGTCACAAAGACTTTTCCCCGTATTCGAAATTCATCGGATGTGGTCTGGTAGATCCGGTATGGATCATGATTGAAAATTCCAGGCTCTTTGGAATCAACTTGCGTCCGATTGAGCCTCACGCGGTGGATCAGATCACCTGCCATGTCCCACTCCCCATACCAATCCTGACCTGCATTAAAACCAATCCAATTCTTGTCAGGAGCATACCGCAGTTCCAAATAAACATTCAGGCTGTCAAAATAGATTGAATCATAAACCTTTGCCATTTCCCAAGCATTCCCTTTACCGGAAAATGATTTCTGAATCCTGATATTATACACAGAATCTGCTGGGTCGATCAGGCCCCAAACGACTGGTAAATCGGGGGTCTGGTCGATAACATCCAGATTGGTTTCGCAGGATGACATGCCCAGAAAACCAACTGTGATAAGGACTTTGGCTACTATTTTGCAGGCTTTATACATCGTATAGACAAGGCAGATTGTTCAGCGGGTGGATTATTGTCAGGATTGTTAATATAGAATACGTTGGTGAATACAAAATGAAATGGAACCATTCGTTCGCCGACCATTTTCTGTTCCGACATCCAAAACCCTCCGATAAAAGGGTCGAACTCCTGTTTGCCGTAAATATTGAATGTCCCTGATCGTTCCAGGTCTATTCCCAGGTAGCCGCCTTTCCCCAGATACGATTTATGATCCGGAAAAGGGAACATAACGAGATCCCAAAGCGCCGAAACATACTTTCCGGCCGGAATCTGCCAGCCTGGGGGACAGATACCTTGTGATCCTGATTCCGTCTGGTAGGCCATAGCTTCTTCCCAGGTATAGAGGCCTCCACGGATGGCTCCAAGTGAATCGGAATCAGAATAGTAATATTTCTCAGCAATTCCGTTGTTTGATTGGCTCTGTATCGAGTTGATTTTTAATCCATAATCGAGATTTTCGGCCATCCACCACACATCTTCAATCAGGGCAGCCCGATATAAACGGCCATCCCTTGGATCCGTAAATGACGTGTCTTTCCTAACATCGGTTATCCGGATAATCGTGGAGCAGGTATCGGTTAAACCGTCCTGATCGATAACCTGGAGAACCGGTTGATACCATCCGTTTTTCTTATACCGGTGTGAATTCCGCGGCTGACGGGCTGCCTGGGTATCCCAGACTCCGTCATGATCCCAGTCCCAGCGGAAAGAAAGAGCCAGATCCGCATCTTCCCGGTCAGAGGAATTTGATGCATCAAATTCAAGGATAGTGAGGGTATCCGTATGGCAGGAAGAAACCACGAATGCTGCTGTGGGTGGGGTTTCCGGAGCTGGGGTACAGGAAAGAAAAGCAGAAAAAAGGATTGTGTATGCTATATTCCCATATCCCGATTGATTTCGTAACATTACCATCAGAGGTATCAAATTCTTAGTTATCCAAAATCTGATTATCGAATGTCTGGGGGGACAACCAAAGATAACAAAAAAAATATTTTGTTTTAAGAAGAACCAATAGAATTGAATCACCATCTAGCAAATCGGAATTGTTTGGTGTGTTTACCAAGCGCTAATGAATCAAGTGTCTCGGAGTGAAATCCGAATCCTTCCTTTTTGCTCTCACTTTTCAAAGCGATAATGCCCAGACCGTTTGTTATGTTACTCCAAGGCCTTTGGTAAATTGGGGATTCAATTCGGGATTGAACCAGATAATTCTCAAAATTCTCGTCTCCGGCAGCCAAAACTATGTCAAAACCTAAAAAATGGCGTTGTGAGCAATCGGTTGTATCCTGAATTAGCTTGTCGGCAAATAAAGCTAAAAACCGATCCGGAGAAACTTTAAGGTCATATTCCGAACCAGTTGTCTGAACATCCCTTGCATAGGTGAATGTCACGCTGGAGTTTCGGATGGTGTCTTTAGTCTCTGAATAGTAAACCTGGAAATTCAGGTCGAAATATTTGAAATGCTCATCAGCCGGCCAGCTGATAGTGAGCGGTTCCGGGCCATATAACCTGACATTTTGATCGGAGAAATATGGTTTGAGAAGGGTAACGGGCTTGGAATATTCAATTCGTGAATAGGCTGGAACCTTAAATTCAGGTGATGAAATAATGAACCGCATGAATTTGAATATTGGAAATATAACCGGTAATGTATCAGATTCATTCCGGTCTGGAAGTCCCCTATCGGCCACCATCGTTATTCCATTGCCGTTGGCAAAAAGGCCCGGGTTTTTTTCAGTGCCCTCTGAATGAAAATCGGTGTACCATACAAGTAAAGTATCGTTCCACATTTCCATGCGAACAGAAATGGAGTCCGGACAGAATCGTTCAGGCTCTCTAATTGCCTGATAAATGCCTTCGTCGATTTGGGCAGTATGGGTCACATATAGGGTGTAGGAATCGGACCATGGGTCGATAATCCCGTATACAACAGGAAATTGACCCGAATTATTATTCAAATTGATTTCAGTTGAACACTCGGAAAAAAGAAAGGATACAAAAAGTAGCACTAACGATAAAAAGCCTTTAACAATACCCATATTAATGATTCTTAATACATCTGACGCTTGCGTAGTTACTGCCGATTGACCAAAGACCATCACTACCGTCATAATAGGACCTCAGATACCTCAATCCAATACTTCCCCAGGTTTCGCCTCGGTAAAAGGCCCAGGGTGCCGCTTCGTTCAGGAATTCAAGTCGTTCATAATCAGACGTCCAGAAGAAATGATTCTGACTTTCCCAGATCATATTATTGAAACGACGCTTGGCGCCAGCCCCGTTATCCATACGCATTCCAGATAAACCGTCAGGACCGAAATAATTCCACGCATACCAGGTGTCCAAATCATGGGTAAGTTGTTCCCATTCAACTTTCGATGGAATATGCCAACCGTCAGGGCAAATTCCAAGATTCATCTGGTTCCCTGACTTATAGTTTAAGCACTCTTGCCAAAGGTACAGTCCTCCCTTTAAGGTATAGTTGATAGAATCATCCTTAAAAAAGTATTTCTCCGGAATCTGGTTGTTTGATTGTTCCTGGTCTGATATAATTGTCCTGCCAAAGTTCAGGTTATCAGCCATCCACCAGTCATTATGGATTTTTACTATATGGTAGACTTGACCATCGCGCGGGTCTGTTAGAAGCCCGGTATTTGGATTGGCCGCTTCAACAACAAGGGAAACGTTCTTCTTAGAGGTATTCCAATCACAGTCACATATTTCACACAAAATCAAAATCATTCCGGGTTGGTTGAACTTATGAACTGCAATCGGATTATAGCTGAAATCTGTATCCCATATCCCATCGGATTCGAAGTCCCATCGAAAAGCTAAGCCTTCAAGGGCCGTATTGTCATCCGAAGACTTGGAGCCATTGATTTCAAAAAACACTGAAGTATCTCCAATTAAAGGAAAAACGGAGAGTTCGATATTTGGGGGTGATGATTCGGATTGGCAAGCAATTGTCACCAGTACAATCAGAGGAACCAGAAAACTGTACCTGGGTTTCTGAACGGATTCCTTGATTTGTGTCGAATACTCGAAAGACTTCAAGATCAATAATATTAATTGTCTGGGGGACAATCAAAGGTACTGAAAAAAGTTTTGCTGATTTCTCCATTTACTGCAACAAACTGCATCTATATTCTGCAAAGGCAGCATCATGGAGACAATTAGTGAGTATCAGGATTTCTTTAGTAAGGTAAAAAGTAGGATTCGGGTAGCTCAGTATGAAGCTTTACGGGCTGTAAATAAGGAACTTGTCGGATTGTATTGGGACATTGGGAAGATGATTTCTGAAAAGCAAATAAAACAAGGTTGGGGTAAGTCGGTTGTCGAGAATCTGGCAAAAGACTTACAAAATGATTTTCCTGGAGAGTCAGGATACTCAGCTTATAATATTTGGCTCATGGTACGTTTGTACCGTGAATATGAAGGAGATGTAATTCTGGAACCATTGGTTCCAGAAATTGGCTGGAGTCATAATATCGTAATCCTTAAAAAATGCAAAACTAAGTCAGAGCGGCATTTCTATTTGCATGCAACGCAAAAATTCGGCTGGACAAAGCGAGCTCTTGAGCAGCAAATTGCGATAAGGTTATTCGAAAAGTATATGCTTAGTCAGACCAGCTTTGAAGAAACGAAGCCAACTAAAACTAGTAGTCTTAATCAGTTTGCCATTAAAGACCATTATACTTTTGATTTTCTTGAACTTAATACTAAACACACGGAACGCGAGCTTGAAAATGGATTGTTGAAAAATATTGATGGACTTCTTAATGAACTAGGAAACGACTTTTGCTTTGTCGGTAACCAATATCGCCTATGTGTCCAAGATGAAGATTTTTTCATCGATTTGCTTTTATTCCATAGGAGACTTCATTGCTTGTTTGCGATTGAACTGAAAACAGGGCCGTTTAAACCTGAGTATAAAGGCAAGATGGAGTTCTACCTGGCAGTGCTCAATGATACAGTTAAACTTCCAGGGGAGAATGATGCTATCGGAATCATTATCTGCAAAAACAAGAAACGGTTGATTGTTGAATATTCATTAAAGAATTCGGTTATGCCCATTGGGGTGGCAACCTATAGTACTGATTCCAAACTGCCTGAATATTATAGAAATCTTATACCCGAACCAGCGCAGATGGCCAGGAGCATCGGTCGGTGGCTTTCGCCGGAATGACAGCCCGGGCCGTCTCGCTTCACGCTTCACGCGTCACGAATCAGTCCCGGGCGGACCGCGGGTCCGCCCCTACACGTGTCACGATCGTGGAAACCGTTGCAGGATTCTCTCCGCTGCCTCCCTGTAAGCCAAATGCGACCCGGCTGCAGCGATCTCTTTCCCCGACTGCTCGTTCAGTCCACCTGGTGTGGCTGCGTGTTTGGCCAGTTCATCGAATTCAATCGGATCCGCTATCTGTGCAGTATACGAAAGGGCCTGAAACAGGTTGGCGATATATTGGTTGGCCGTAGTCCGGTCAACCCCATGCCCGATTGACCAGTTGGACAGTTCCTGCAGCAGATCGTAATAGGGCGTGATCAGGCAGGTGAGTGTCCAGAGGGTATGCAGCTGGTTTTCATCGTGAACCTCCAAAACCTGACCGATGCGGCCAAGCAGGTTTACAACGGTTTCGTTTGGGTTGAATATGGGAATCGGACAATTGTGATTAACCACCGGGGGCAGCGGGATGGCACGGCTGATGCGGTGTGCAGGGGTAACCATTTTGGCAAGATCGGAATAGTTTATCAGAGGAATAAATGAAACAATGATCTGATTTTCTTTGAAAACCAGAGATTCCAAAATCTCAGGAGCCTGCGGCGGCCGGAGCGCCAGAAATAGAATATCGGAACCATCAACCACCGCCTGATTGCTGTCCATTCGGAAAACGTTTGGATATTTTTCAGCCAGACTAATAGATTTATCGCGGTTCCGCGGGGATAGTCTGAGGGTCAGGTCGCTGCACTCTCCTGTGCAGAATCCTTTAATCACTGCGCTGGCAATCTTGCCGATGCCGATAAAGCCGAGGTTCATGCTATTAATTTTCGGTGAAGCTAGGAAAAGTTGCCGGTTGCCGGTTGCCAGTTGCCAGTTGCCAGTTAAGGCCAGTACGTAATTTTTATGGTATATGATAATGTACAAAAGGGGATTCTGGCTCATTAACCGGCAACCGGCAACCGGCAACCAGTAACTGACTTTAACCGGCAACTGGTTTAGCTGGTCACTAAACTATACACCCCCCTCGCCTTCGCACAAAGCCTGCCAAATTCATCAAAATCCAGCGTCTGCTGGGCATCCGATGTGGCCCTTTCCGGCGTCCGGTGGATTTCCACAATGATCCCGTCGGCGCCGGCAGCGACTGAGGCCAGGGCGATGGGCTCAACCAGACTTCTGATGCCTGTTCCGTGCGAAGGATCAGCAATGACCGGGAGATGGCTTTTCTCTTTCAATATCGGGATAGCATTGATGTCAAAGGTGTTGCGATATGCTTTCTCATAGGTGCGGATACCGCGTTCGCACAGGATGATTTTCTCATTACCGCCCGAGAATACATATTCAGCCGAATAGAGCAATTCATCAATGGTTCCGCTGAGTCCGCGCTTGATCATGACCGGCTTATCCACCCGGCCAAGAGCGTCTAAAAGATTAAAGTTTTGCGAATTTCGGGCACCCACCTGATAAATGTCAACATAGGGATACATCCCCTCTATCTGGTCCATCTCCATTACCTCGGTAATAATCTTAATCCCTTTGGGGGCGCAGATTGAGTGCCAGAGTTTCAGGCCGTCGAGACTGGCTCCGCGATAGGAGTAGGGCGAACTGCGGGGCTTATAAACACCCCCGCGCATAATTCTGATATTGAGCTTTTCCAGAATTTCCACCGTTGCCAGAATCTGCTCCTCTCCCTCGATGGAACAGGGACCGGCCATGATCGTTAAACCGGATCCGCCGATCGTAACGTCTGAATCCACCTCAACTACCGTGGGATGCGTTTTCCATTTACCGGATACAAGTTTAAAATCATCTGTAACCCGATGAATATCCGTAATCCCGGGCAGGTTTCCGATTAACCGGATATCGAACCCGATTTTTCCCAAAACCAGGAGATAACTTCCCAGCTGCGTTTCGATCTCCCGCCACTTGCACTCCTGATCCTCTATAGCCTTCAGAACCAACTCTTTCTGCTCTGAAGTGATCTCCTTTTTCAACTGAATTATCATACGATCCCCCTTATTTCATTCACAAACCCCACACACACTTCCCTGATTATCTCCCGTCTCAAAGTCTTATCGTCTCTAAGTCTCTCTTCCCCCCGTCTCAAAGTCTTATCGTCTCTAAGTCTCTCTTCCCCCCGTCTCAAAGTCTTATCGTCTCTAAGTCTTTCTTCAGCTGTCTGCCGTCTGATGAACTCGCTCCCGATAATTGCCCCGTTCGCCTGTTGGCAGGCCAGGGCGAAAGATTCGTGGTCGTGGATGCCGAAACCGATCATTGTCGGAATGTTGAAATGGTTGAAATGGTTGAAATGGTTTAATTGTGTCAGGGAACCTCCCGTTGTGCCTGATGATGACAACAGGTACAAAAACCCCTTGCTGATTGTAGCCAGATATTCGGCCCGATCTTGCGGGGTTTGCGGGGATACGAGGCAGATGAAATGTATATCGTTTTCCTTGAAAATGCCCTGATATTCATCGAGATAGACCTCGGGCGGTAAATCGGGAATAATGACCCCGCTGATACCGCTTTCACTGCATGCCTTGATAAACTTGCTCACGCCAAACTGGTATACCGTATTGAAGTATCCCATCATGATCTTGGGAATCCGGCTGGTTTCCTTGATCTCCGATAGCTGGCCGAAAAGGATATCCAGGTTCATGCCGTTTTCCAGTGCCTTGTGACTGCTGGCCTGGATTACCGGACCATCGGCCACCGGATCTGAGAAAGGAAACCCAATCTCGATAAGGTCCGCTCCTGCTTGTTCCAATCCGTTTATAATCAGGTTGGTATCGTTAAGTTCCGGATATCCGGCTGTAAAATAGACCGATAATACATTACGGTCTCTGCGCTGAAAGAGTTCGTCAATCCGGTTCATTTTCAAAATAGTTGGAGTAAGTACTCATGTCTTTATCACCCCGCCCGGATAAAATGATGACCACATTCTCATCGGGCCTGAAAGACTGCTTTCTTAGCACCGCCAGGGCATGGGCGGATTCGAGCGCGGGAATAATCCCTTCCATGCGGGTTAGTTCCATTGCTGCTTCAAGAGCCTCCTGGTCAGTTATGCTGAGGTACTGGCAGCGGCCAGTCGTAAAAAGGTGCGAATGCAGCGGCCCGATACCGGGATAGTCAAGTCCGGCCGATATGGAGTAGGGCTCGGTCACCTGACCATAGTTATCCTGAATCAGGTAGGATTTGCTTCCATGAAGGATGCCGGTTCGTCCGAGCGCCAGTGTGGCTGCCGATTCTCCTGTTTGGTTGCCCAGTCCGGCCGCCTCAGCGCCGATAAGCTTTACATCGGGATGGTCGAGGAAGGCGTAAAATCCTCCTGCAGCATTGCTGCCGCCGCCCACGCAGGCAATCACCACATCAGGATCCGGTTTTCCGGTCTTCTCGTTGAGTTGGAAGGCCACCTCATAGCTGATCACCGACTGCAGCCTGGTAACCAGGTCGGGGTAGGGGTGCGGCCCAACCACAGAGCCTATAATATAATGTGTGTCAGTGGGATGGCTGATCCAATCGCGCATGGCTTCGTTCGTAGCATCCTTTAACGTTTTGTTGCCCGAATGAACCGGCACCACCGTTGCGCCCAGCATCTTCATCTTGGTCACATTGGGCGCCTGTCGTTCAACATCCAGTGCACCCATATACACCACGCATTCAAGGCCTTTCAGCGCACAAACCGTGGCAGTAGCCACACCATGCTGACCGGCACCGGTTTCCGCAATGATCCGTTTCTTACCCAGTTTTTCTGCCAGAAGCACCTGCCCGACACAGTTATTGATCTTGTGAGCTCCGGTATGGTTGAGATCCTCCCTTTTTAAGAAAACATGAGTTTTGTATTTTTCCGATAATCTCTTCGCCGGATACAAGGGAGTTGGCCTGCCCGAATAGTCGCGTAACAGTGCATGAAATTCACTCTTAAACATTTCACTTTCCACAATCTCAAGATACCGCTCCCGCAGTTCCTGAATATTGCCCATCAGCATCTCGGGAATGAAAGCCCCGCCGAATTCGCCATAATAGCCCCGCTCGTCCGGGGAAAATCTGGATTTACGCATTTCTGAACTGATTAATAAATTGTTGCAACTTGCCGATGTCCTTGATTCCCGGTGCGGTTTCGAACCTTGAATTCAGGTCGACACCTGCAAAGCGCGGATGATCCGGAAAAACTCTGGTGTCAGGAGAGAGTCCGCCGCTGAGCAAAAAAGGTGTTTCACCTTCGTAGTCATACAGCAGGTCCCAGTCGAACTGCTCACCGGTACCCCCGTATTTGGGGCTTCCGGTATCAAAGAGAAAGTAATCGACCGACTCCGCGTAGTGATGGGTGAGATTGAAATCAAAATCGGGGCTGATCCCGAACGACTTAATAACCCGGAATCCCTCGCCACGCATACGCTGGCAGAATTCAGGGGTTTCCCTGCCGTGGAGCTGGATTCCGTCGAAATGGACCTTTCCCGATACCTCCATGATTTCGTCATATTTAGGGTTCACAAAAACTCCGAGCTTGCGAACTTCCGGTGACGTTTCATTGAGGAACGACAGGGTATCCGGATCTTTCACAAAGCGTGGCGATGGCGGATAGAAAATCAGTCCGATCCAATCGGGCTGCAATGCCAGCACCTGCCTGATGTTGGGGGGATACGTGAGTCCGCAGATTTTGATAATTCCACCGGTCATGACTATACGGTTTTAAGTTTGCTGATGAATTGCTGGCATGCAGCGGCGGGATCGGCGGTGGCCATGAATTGTTCCCCGATAAGAAACCCGCGATACCCGGCCAGCCGAAGCTTGCTAATATCGGAGGGCTCCCGGAGTCCGCTCTCGGATATGAACAGGTCATCCTTTTCAATGAATTCCGATAAGCTCAGTGAGGTTCCCAGGCTGACTGAAAAGTCGGCCAGGTTACGGTTGTTTACTCCGATAATGCTGATATACTGATTTCGATGGCCAAGCTCTTCCCGGGAATGAACCTCCAGGATCGTTTCCATCCCCAGGCTCCTGGCCAGCTTTGCAAGTTCCAGGGTCTGCTCAGTCGTCAGGATGGCCGCAATCAGCAGTACCGCATCGGCGCCAATGGATTTTGCCTCTATAACCTGATAGGGATCGACAATGAAATCCTTTCTGAGAATGGGACAGTAATTGAGCTCCCGTGCCCGGGTCAGGTCTTCATTTTTACCTCCGAAAAACTCATCGTCGGTAAGGACCGACAAGGCAGAGGCACCGGCCTGCATATAACCTATACTCACCTGATCAATAGAAACATACGCGTTGATCACACCTTTCGAAGGTGACCGTCTCTTAAACTCCGCAATGATTCCCGACTTATCAGGCCGGAGCAGATATCGGGTTAAGGAAACCGGAGTGGTTTCAAAAAACGGACTCTTCTCCAAAAGCGCAGTCGGATAGAGTTCCTTGCGGGCCGCGACCTGTTTGCGCTTAAAATCGGCTATGGTGGTGAGGATGTTCATGTTGCTGGTTACTGGTTGCTGGTTGCTGGTTACTGGTTGCTGGTTGCCGGTTACCGGTTGCCGGCTGCCTGTTGCCGGTTTGACCGGTGAATGCCTGTCATCCCGGCGAAGGACTGTCATCCCGGCGAATGCCGGGATCTCCTGACAGGTGCTCCGCTGGAGGGGATCCCGACTTTCGTCGGGATGACAGACCGTATAGTGAAACATTATTCATTAATCTTAATAAGTGTTTTAAATGCCGCCAGTGCTTTTCCCGACAAAAGCGACTCCCGTCCTATATCCATGCAATCGGCCATGGAACGGCCTGGTTGGATTGTTTTCAATGCCAGACCGCTGTTTGCAATCACCACTGAATTTTGTGCATCGGTGCCATTGCCGGAAATCACGCGCTGAAAGATCGCTGCAGATTCTTCAACGGTATTGCCGCCAAAAATCTGTTCCGGAGTTAGTGCAGGCAAGCCAAGGTCGGCCGGTTCCAGAATCTGTTCCCCGGTGCGTGTCACCATCTTGAAGGGACCGGTGAGTGAAACCTCGTCGTATCCATCCAGGCTGTGCACAATCGTGTAATCCACAGTGAGTTGCTGGTACATATAGTTATACATGCGCGCAAGTTCAAGACTGAATACCCCGATGAGCTGGGCCTTTGGTGAGGAGGGATTGATCATCGGTCCGAGTATGTTAAAGAAGGTTTTAATCCCCAGCTGTTTTCTCACCGGAGCCACGTTTTTCATGGCAGGATTGAACAGGGGAGCGTGCAGGAAGCAGATTCCAGCCTCATCAAGCTCTCTCCGCAGCTTGTCCTGATCGTTGGAAAACCGGTAACCGAAATATTCGAGAACGTTGGAGGAGCCGCAGGCCGATGAAACCCCGTAGTTCCCATGCTTGGCCACTTTCTCGCCGGCGCCGGCCACCACAAAGGATGACAAGGTGGAAATGTTGAAGGTGTTTTTATTGTCGCCGCCGGTCCCGCACAGGTCGATGGTGCGGTAATCACCCAGATCGATATTCATGGCCAGCTCCTTGAGGGCTTCGCGGAATCCGCTCAGCTCCTCGATGGTGATGGACCGCATCAGGAAAACCGCCAGAAAAACGGCGATCTGCGTATCGTTAAACTGACCGGTCGCAATCTTTCGCAACACCTCCGCTGCCTCGGTGCGCGTGAGGGTTTTGTATTGGAAGAGGGTGGAGAGGGTTTCTTTCATGTTACTGGTTACTGGTTATTTTGGTTGCCGGTTGCCGGTTGCCGGTTGCCGGTTGGCCGGCGCTAAGGCCGGCCGGTACGGCAGGGCTGTCATTCCGGCGAAAGCCGGAATCCCCTGTTTGTATCTGATTTTCAACATTCAACATTCTGTGGTCGGATCTCAACGTTCATTTTCATCATTCATTTTCGGACGAACCCGGGCGGACCATGGGTCCGCCGCAACACGGGCGTCCGCAGGACGCCCCTACGGGCACAAATCGTATCACGTGTCACGCGTCACTGGTCACTGGTCACTGGTCACTGGTCACTAAAAACCCACCTCCGTATCATCCCCATGCCCTCCGGCGTCAATACCGATTCCGGGTGAAACTGCACGCCCCGCACATCAAACTGCTTGTGCCTGAGGGCCATAACCTGACCATTATCGTCGATTGCGGTGATCTCAAGGGATTCCGGAAAGTTTTCCGTGGATACAACCCATGAATGATACCGGCCAACGATGATCTGTTCGGGAAGTCCCCGGAACAGGATCTCATCGGACTTGAGAATGGTGGCGGGCGTAGCCTGACCGTGATACACCCGGTCGAGGTTGATCAGGGTGCCGCCGAAACACTCCCCGATGGCCTGCATTCCCAGGCATACCCCGAGGATTTTTTTCGACGGAGCATATCTGCGAAGCAACTCCGGCATGATCCCGGCATCTTTCGGAAGTCCGGGACCGGGCGACAAAACAATCGCATCATACCGGTCCACTTCATCCAGTGAAATCTCATCGTTTCGGATTACGGGCACCGCTTCACCCGTGATCTCGCGGAGGTAGTGGGCGAGGTTGTAGGTGAAGGAGTCGTAATTATCTAGTAAAAGAATGTTCATAATGTGCCAATTAATCAATGTGCTAATGTGCCAATGTTGAAGAAGCGAGGGTGATGGCGTCGCGGAGGGCGCCGAGCTTGTTGTTGACTTCCATGAGTTCGTTTTCTTCGATGGATTCTGATACGATCCCGGCTCCGGCCTGGAATACCAGCCGGTTTTCGATCGACAGGAAGGAGCGGATCATGATGGCCTGGTTCAGGCTGCGGTCGAAACCGATCTGGCCGATGCAGCCGCCGTAAAATCCTCGATTGGTGGATTCATTCTGATGAATGAGTTCCATGGCCCGGATCTTCGGGGCTCCCGACAGGGTTCCTGCCGGAAAGGTGTCACCCATCAGCCGGAAAAGGTTGAAGTCGTGGGGAAGCTTGCCGGTTACCGTGGAAACCATGTGCAAAACGTGCGAATAGAACTGAATCTCCTTGAATGTTTCAACCGTAACCTCCGTCGCATTGCGGCTCAGGTCATTGCGGGCCAGGTCAACAAGCATCACGTGCTCCGCATTTTCCTTGGGATCCTGTGCAAGTTCGGCCGCCAGTACGCGGTCGCGCTCATCGTCCCCTGTCCGGCGGAAAGTTCCCGCAATGGGACAGATGGATGCCTTGCCATTCCTTACAATCAGGTGTGCTTCCGGTGAGGAACCAAAGATCCGGTAGCCGCCGAAATCAAAATAAAACAGGTAGGGCGACGGATTGATCGACCGGAGCCTGCGGTACACATTAAAATCATCTCCCTGATACTCCTGCTCGAACCTCCGTGACATCACAATCTGGTAAACATCCCCCAGATGACAATGCTTTTTCCCGATCGAAACCAGCTTGCGGTATTCTTCATCCGTGAGATTGGACGTAATGGCGCCGGCTGTGCGGAAAGGGAAAACGGAGAAATTCCTGTTAACCAGAAGATTTTCAATTGTTTCGAGTGTATCCGGACCATCGTCAAACCGGTTTTCCAGTAGCTGCACCGAATTACGGAAGTGGTTTATCGCAATGATATACCGGTAAATATGATATCGGACTAAAGGAATACGGTTCGGATCAGGACCTTTGCGGGCACCCGGAACCTTTTCAAAAATCTCAGCCGAATCGTACGACATATATCCGAAGAAACCATTCAGGCGGGTCGCGGAATCTATAGTTTCCGGAACAAATGAGCAGATGAACTCCTCAAGGATCGCCGGCACATTCACCAGGGGCCTTTTCTCCGACGGTTTTCCGGGATAGGAAATAGTCACCTGCTGGTCATCGACCACAATGCCGGCAACCGGTTCCAGGCAGATGAACGAATAGTTGTCCTGCCCGCCATGATAATCGGAACTCTCCAGCAGGATGGCCCTCGGATAGAGGTCCCTGACTTTCAGGTAGAGGCTGACCGGGGTCACCATATCGGCCAGCGTCGTCTTTACATGTGTTCGTATCTTATACATAGGATCTGATAGTAAAAAAATAGCCCGTCGTGAGTACGACGGGCCATGTATTTGTATTCAGGGCAGCACGTTTACCTCACGGAATCCGCAACGGTTCTGTGCCACCACCAATTGTTAAAGTTCAACATTCTGTTCATTTCGATGCGAATTTAGCAAGTTCCTCCAGATTTCCAACCAACTCCAACCCGGCTTTTTCGGCTTTACCTGTGTATATCTCTTTGCCTGATAGAGTTTGAAGGTTTATAACCACCTCAGAATCTATACTTTCCTTAATGTATCGATCCATCAGTCCTTTTACCGGCGCCTTGAGTTCTCCAGCTTTTTTCTGTACCGCCATAATGCTTAGCCGGTTTTCCCGGTTGCCCAGTTCCATGGAGAATCCTCCTTCCGATAGCAGGAAGGATCTTACTTTTGTATGATTGTAGGTCATGAACCGGTAGATTTTACCCTGATGCAGCACGAAGCAGATAAACCCGATGAAGAAGCTGCCAAGCCAGGGGATCTTGGCTACTGAGAGCATCACTGAGGTTCCGGTTTGCGGGAATGTATTGGCATGAAGCCATATCCACGACTCGGGCATCGAGGTACCCCAGTCTTTTTCAATATAGCCCCTTCCATCGGAAAAATTCAATTCTTTACCCTGATAGCTGAGCCTGCCCGATACCGTGTGGTCAAGCGAAACGACCCCATGATAACACTCCATGAATGGTACGAAACTGTACCAGCCCATGATTCCGGGAGCCATTGGATTTCCGGGCCAGGCAACCTGACCGCTGTACGTGAGTTCACCCTCCAGATCAAGCTCGCCGCGGTGGATGGACAGCTGGGCTGAAGTGCGCGTAAACCGGTTTGAATCGATCCTGATATCCAGATCCTTTTGGGAAGCTGTAAAAGCAGTAACCGGATATTCGATATAGTGAGTAGCCCCGGTGATTCCGTTGATCACCTGCACGAACGCATGCTGCCTGCCTGCCAGTGAGATCCCCGGTATTATCGCCAGCACCTCACTAAAATCCTTCGAAACCTGCTTGAAATACCACCCCTCGAAATAGTTTTTCCGATTCAGGCTTCCCTGGAATACTTCCGGATGATATAAGGTACGCAGGCTCATTTCGTTTTTATTTGTTACGTACAGTTGAGTGGGAGGAATTGTTTATCGTGACGCGTGAACCGTGAACCGGGAAACGATTCGTACCCGTAGGGGCGCCCGGTGGGCGCCCGTGTAGGGGCGGACCCGTGGTCCGCCCGCAACCCGTGGTCCGCCCGGGTTCGCCCGAAAATGAATGATGAACATGAATGATGAAAATGAACGTTGAGATTCGAGCACAGAGTGTTGAATGTTGAAAATTAGATCCAAACGGGGGATTCCGGCTTTCGCCGGAATGACAGCCCTGCCGTAGCGGCCGGCCTTAGCGCCGGCAACCGGTAACCGGCAACCGGCAACCACCTTCACCCCCCAATCTCCCCTTCGAGAAACGTCACCGCCTCGCCCCCGATCTCGACCCGCAATCCGCGGTTCCGGCAGATCAGGTCGCCGCCGCGCTCCGATAGCTGCCGGGCGGTGAACTCACTTTTGGCCAGCTGCCGGCTCCAGTAAGGAGTCAGGGAGGTATGAGCAGAACCCGTTACCGGATCCTCATTGATGCCAACCTGCGGCCCGAAAAACCGGGAAACCACATCGACCCACTCTCCGGGTGCCGATACTATGATGCCGCGGGCTTTAACTTTGCCCATCATCGTAAAATCGGGCTTCATAGACTCTATATCGGATTGCTTTTCATAGATCAGTAGGTAGTCGGTTTTACCCTGATAGCAGAACAACGGCTCCTTGCCATTCAGGGATTCCACCAGGCCATCGGGGAGTTCAGCCGGGTCAAGTTCATCGACAGGGAAGTCAAGGATGTAGCGCTTTCCCTCGCGGAAAACGCGCAGGATCCCGCTGCGCGAATTGAAAAACAATTCATCGTGCGTATAGCCCAGGTGATTAAACAACACGTGGGCGGTGGCGAGGGTGGCATGGCCGCACAGGTCTACCTCCACCTTTGGCGTGAACCAGCGAATATGGAAGTTGTCACCATCGGGCACAAAAAATGCCGTTTCAGCCAGGTTGTTCTCCATGGCTATGTTCTGCATTACCTCATCTTCAGGCCACTCCTGGAGTGGAACCACTGCTGCCGGGTTTCCTGAAAAGAGCCTTGAGGTAAAGGCATCAACCTGAAATATTTTCATGTATGCTACTATAAACGTATGACTGGTATAACGAATTCAAAGCTGAACCGCTTGCCGGAGTCGGCAAAATCGGGTGTTGCGAGAAATGAGAACCGGAATCCCATCGGGAAATCGAGCAGGTTCAGCCAACGGGTATCAAGAATGATCTCGGTTCCGGCTGACAGGAACAGACCGTATGAATCGGTCACTTCCGTGTAAGGGATATCTGCATATCCATAGTCTGCAAACACGTTTGCCCTGATGCGTGAGCAGTAAAAGATGCCCGCGAAACCAAAATCAGGGTATAATAGGGGAAAATGATAGGACGACTGGACCGTTACCATCCAGTTGCTGACCGGAATTGAATATCCCCTCGGATAGAGGAACAGGTCGAGGTAGGTGTAGTCGTTATCGGCTGGTTCATATTTCCAGGCGGCGCTGACCACGAAATTATGGTTTGGCCGGAATCCGCGGATGGCAGCATCGGCGAAGGCCATGAACTGGCCTGCATAGATGGAACTTATTGATTGTTTGGCGGATAGCTCAATACCAAATCCCAGCGGTGTGGTTATGTTCTGATAGGCCTGTTTTTTTGTCTGAACATATCGTAGGTTTGCCACAAGTGAGTGGAAGGTCTCCAGTTCGCCGATCACATTGAAATCATCAGGCGCAACTTCCTGGTAACTGATCAGGTTGTACCCGGCAGAGATGCCTGCCTGCTTGTAGAAGAGCCCTTTCGAGAAATTCAGGGGAATGCTGAACTGGGCAGCTCCTATATCTTCAACCCAGGCCCGGGGGTCCTCGGCTTCTGCACCGGGTGAACGGTAATTTCTTGAAAAGGAAAGGCCCAATATTGGAAAAAACCCCCCGTACTGAACTCCGGCATTGAATCCGAAAGCATCTTCATTCCAATAATAGGCAGCGCCGCCCTGCATGTGAAAATCGCTCAGAATATTGTCGGAAATCAGGTCCAGTGCCACTGATTGAGTAGTCGGTGATAAGGTCCAGCTGTGAATGTTTGCGAAATGCAGCCAGGGTTTATACGGTTTCACGGGGACATTCATGTCCTCTATTTTACCCAGAATGTTGCCTCCCTCCTCATTCTGGTAGGCGCGGCTGAATTCCGGAAGTTGGTCCAGAGGTTTCGGATTAACAATCCTTTTCGGCAAGAGTTGAATGGAAGCGCTCATCAGATGGTACCCCTTCCGGGTAAACTCTGAATACACCAGCGTTTTTCCGTCAGGACTGATAGCCGGGTAGTATGCACCAAACCGGGTGGAAGTCATCTGACGGATGGATCCGGTTTTACGGTCGAGGCTGTAAATATTGTTTATTCCGCTGTAAGTGGCTGAATACAAAATGGATTCGCGGGAGACCACAACTTCACCGATTATATGGTTTATCGACCTGGTCAATGGCGTTATCGCGCCGGTATTTAGCTGCTGACGGCAGATATACATGGCTCCCGATGAGGTCCTGATGGCACTGATTAGACTTTTTCCATCCAGATCCCATTTTGGGAATGTATAATAGGCATTCTCCGGGTTGGGCAGGGTTTGCTGGATTTTTCCTGACTGGATGTCCAGGATTTGAATTTTATACTGATTTGTATGGTCCGCCTCCACCACCATCACCCATTTCCCATCCGGGGATACTGCCGGGGAAAAGAATCGCTGGTGCCGGGTAAGGTAGGTCTTGCTTTGTGTTTCCGTATTGTACAAAACGATATCGGAATAGCTGATGGAGGAAAACCTTGGATCCCACGATACTTCTGCCCAGGCTACCCAGGGTCCGCCAGTGGTGAAATACCGGTCCTGGGCGATGCCGGTTTCGCAAAGGTGCTCTTCCGTTCCGTCCGGTTTTCTCCTGTAAATGCTTTCAGTCTCGTCATAGCTGTACTTGCAGACCAGGAGGTCTCCGTTGTCAAGAAAGACGGGATAACGGTAACTGGTTATCGTTTTGCGGGGCTCATCCAGTCGCTGCGACGGAGTAAGCACCAGCAGGCTGTCTGCGATGTGCCACTGTTCCCGATATTCATTGAAAGCCTTTTTATACAACTTCCGGGTTGACAGCTTGGTGTACTTCATTACGGCATTCGAGAAGGGATAAATGATTCCCCGGTACCATGCTGTCCGCCCGAGAACGTTTTTCCAGAAGTCGTTGCCGAAACTGTCGCGGCCATAGCTGCACAAAAGATACCCCAATGTATAATGATCGGGAACATAGTCGCGGAATGATCCGTTTTGCGCCTTCATGTAAGTGTAATTGGTGCTGTCGAGAAGGATGCTCTTGTATTGCGACATAAAAAAGGGAACCCGTCCCCGGCCCTGATCGGAAAGAGCTGTTTCTGTTACGACTGCGTCCCCTTCAAAGAACCACTGGGGAACTGCAAGGGTCATCATGGTTCCCCAGCCAGCCTCGCCCGACAGGTACCATGCAAGTTTGTTGATGCCTCGCCTGAGGTTAATATACTGCAGCGCATGCCGGTATTCATGGATCGAAAGGAGTGTAAGCCAGTCCATGGTCCCGAGACTATTGCCATCCTGGGGCGGGGTAGTGTAGAATTCCGATCGATAAGGCATGGTGGCAACATATCCGTTCGATATGACCCCCTGATTGTTCAGGATCAGGTTCAGTTTCTTTGATAAAGGCCCGATGCTGATCCGGTTGTTTGCATCCTCATGCTGAATGGTATTTGAAACCTGACGGGCCTGACTTTCAAGGCCTTTTGGGAAGATGACCCGAAGGTTCTTGCTGTTCATCTGCATCCATTTCATGCCCGGAGGGAAGCTGCCGAAGTCTTGCGACTTTAAGACGAAAGAAGAAAGAAGAAAGAAGAAAGAGAGGAGGTAAGGGAGGTAGCGTTTCATGGCAAATCGGGTTGATAGGCCAAAGGTAGGAAAAACCGTGAACCGTGAACCGTGATGCGTGATGGCCAGAGTTGTCATTCCGGTAGGCCGGAATCTCCTGAATAATGCTCCGAGGCATGGGATCCTGACTTTCGTCAGGATGACAGTTCTGGCCTAACCGGCAACCGGTAACCGGCAACCGGCAACCGGCTTACACCCTATGCCACTTTTCGTCCTTTATATTCCCATCCACCGAAACCACAATAACCTTCACAGGAACCTTGCGGCTGCTCTGCGACAGCGCCATTTCGGCTATCTGCAGCAACCCGTTGCAGCAGGGAACTTCCATAACCATAACGGTCAGGGTGTCTATCTGGCTCTCTTCTATCAGAACTCGCAGTTTCTCAACATACACTTCCCGGTTGGAATCCAGTTTCGGGCAGGCAATGGCCAGTGTTTTACCATTCAGGAAACCATTGTGGAAATTTCCGAGCGAAAAAGCGGTGCAATCCGCGGCAAGCAGCAGGTTGGAGCCCTGAAAATGCCCTGCCCTGGGATTCAGCAAATGCATCTGCACCGGCCAATGCGTCAATGCCGACGGCTGATTCCCAACAGTACCCGCTGCCATACCTGCGGCCGCTGTCCCGAACGTTTTCGTTT
>CAZEKJ010000035.1:0-37485 GCA_964512915.1 uncultured Porphyromonadaceae bacterium | reverse complement strand
TGGCACCCGCATGCCGCCCCCGCCCCATGCTCGTGCCCGTGCCCATGCTCCCCATGCCCTTGTGCCCTTGTGCCCTTGTGCCCTATAGCGTGTACCGCCTCGAGCACTTCATCCGCATTAAAATCAAGCTCGTCCTGGTGCTCCAGCATGTATCTCACTCCCTGGCGCAAAAACTCCTTCTCGCCATGTTCTTTCAGATGTCCAAGGTGTGCAATCAGGGTATTCTTGCCTTTCGTCATCATCAGTGCCATAACCTTGATCTCATCATAGGGCTCTGCTTCCCGCTCCTCAATGGTGATGGCGCCTTCCGGACAATGCCCGATACACGCTCCAAGTCCGTCACACATCAGGTCACTGATTAATCGGGCTTTGCCGTCAATCATCTGCAATGCGCCTTCATGGCAGTTAGGCACACACAGGCCGCATCCGTTGCACTTCTCTTCGTCTATGGTTATGATTTCTCTTTTCATGGTCTGATATTTTTTTCAAAAATAGGATACCATATTGGCTAAAATTGTTACAATTGTTACAAATTCTGATTTGTCATGGAATGGATTGAAATGACTTCACAATGCCCGATCATGCGGGGGGTTCCGGCGGACGAGCTTTTACGTCTCTTTGAAAACCTGCAGTTCCAGATTAAGTCATACCTGAAGGATGAAATTATGGCCATCCAGGGAGATGAAGTCAAGCGGCTTATGATTTTATTGGAGGGATCGGCGAGGGGAGAGATGACCGACAGAGAAGGAAGGACGGTAAAAATTGAGGACGTCGTAGCGCCCAGGCCATTGGCTGGTGCTTTTCTTTTTGGTCAGGAGAACAGATACCCTGTAGATGTTTTTGCGAATGAATCCGTAAAGGTGCTGATCATCTACCGGGAAGAATTTCTGAAATTACTCGGACTGAATCAGACCATCATGATGAACTACCTTTCGTTGGTCAGCTCTAAGGCGCAGTTCCTGTCGAGAAAAATCAAGTTCCTGACATTTAAGACAATCCGGGAGAAATTGGCCAATTACCTGGTATCTATTGGGGTTCGCCAGAATGAGATTACAGAAATCTCTGTGTCTCAGCAGGATCTTGCCGATTTGTTTGGTGTGGCCCGCCCTTCCGTTGCCCGCGGACTGGCGGATCTGGAAAAAGAAGGTGTGATCGAGGTACGGAACAGGAAAGTTAAGGTTGTGGATATGAAGGCATTGAAAAAGTTGACTTCAGGCTAAACCTGACAGGTTTTCAAAACCTGTCAGGTTTAAATCCTATATTTCCTCCGTCTCCACCACCTTGGCCAGGATATCTCCGTAAGGGATCAGAAAAAGTTCCTTGCCTTCAAATTTGACGGACTGACCGCCATATTCCTTAAAATATACCACATCGCCAACTACAATTTCAGGATTGTCAATCTGGCTCATACTTAGAACCTTGCCAAACCTGGGTTTTTCACTCGCCGAATCCGGAATAATAATACCTGAAGCCGTTTTCTTTTCTTTCTGGCTGTCTAATTCCAACAGAACCTGTTGGTTAACGGGATGCAATTCTTTCATTTCTATTTCAATAAGTCATCAATTACTTTCTTAAACCTGGCCTTGTTTTCCGCATGGTTGGAACTGGCTCCTGATGAAAGGGAGGGTTTTCCGCTCTTGGGGATTACCAGAAAGGTAGGAATATTGCGAACTCCAAACAGACCTGCCAATTCCTGCTCCTGGTCTACATTTATTTTGTATATATACACCTTGCCGGCATACTCCTTGGCGAGCTCTTCGAGTGCCGGGGCAACCTTTTTGCATGGTGCACACCAATCAGCATAAAAGTCAATGATGGCCGGCCTGTCACCTTTGTAAACCCATTCGGTTTTGTTGGCATCATAGTCCATAACACGTTTTTTGAATTCTGCCTTGGTCAGATGAATGGGTTTTGAAGGTGAATCCGGGGTTTGAACGCCGGAGTTTCCTGCCTGAAGCATCAGTCCCGAGGCTAAGGCCAGAAAGAGAATCAAGATTGATTTTTTCATTGTATTTGATTTATTTGATTTCCAATAGTGTATCTAATTTTTTCTGATCAAACCCTACCACCCATGATCCGTCGATCTCTGTTTGCGGTACCCCCTGCTGACCTGTTCTGCTTACCAGGTTCTGCGCGGCGCCAGGGTCTCTTGATATATCAACATCCGTGAAGTATACTTTGTTTTTGCGCAGGTAACTTTTCAGGGTTGTGCACCAGGAACAGGTTGGAGTGGAGTAAACCGTTACCTGTTTGACACGCCTGCCCTCTTTTTCCATGGTTGCACGGTAGGCAGCTTCTTCAAAAAAGGATTTCAGAACCTGTGGCTGCTGACATCCCTTTATTACGTTCCGGAGCTCACCCGAATCAAATTCCAACAGGGCAGGAACCGACTGAATTCCATATACCGGGTGTATGTCCCTTACTTCGCCGACATCAGCTGACAGTAAAACCAGTCCTTCAGCAAGGTTGCTGCTGTCAGTAAAATTGACCAGGGCACAATCACTCTGCTCCGATCCGCTCTTATACAGAAGTAGATAAGCCTTTTTAGTGTTGCTAACCAGCCCTTTGAGTTGATTGATTCCCGATATCTTGTTGACAGTCATTAATTAACAAATATATAGATATGTTTATATACGCATAAATCGTGCCAAAACTTTACGAGAGAAAAACCGGCTGAAATGTCAGTTACCTGACAACCAGACTCTGTGTAAACAAGAGTGTAACCTCCGGATCCAAAACTACGGCAGAAGGCTTAAAATCAACCGGAAAGGTGATCCGGGTCTGCCTTTCTGTAACCGGGGGAGTCATATTCATTATGGCTGAGCCTGTTTCGTTTGTAATCCTGACAGGAAGCGTGAACGAAAAAGGCTTGTCGCTCCCGTTCTGGGTGAGGTCAAGGGTTATCGAACTGTTTTTTGCATCATAATCCCAGCTCCAGAATAGGTCAGGCTGGCCTGCAACCTCAAGCCACTGATGAAAGAATTTGCCAAGGGTTTGCCCTGAAACCTCTTCCATCACCCGGCAAAAATCTGAGGATAAGGCATTTTTATCCTGATACTCCCGGTAGTACTGGCGGATTCCCCTCCAGAAAGCTTCCCCCCCCACTTCCTGGCTCAACATGTGCAGGACCCATGCTCCTTTCTGGTAGGAGTTCGTACTCAGCAGCTCCATGTAATTGGTAATGGTGGTGTCAATAACCGGCTTGGGGTCACGCTTGAAGGACAGGATAACCTGCTCGCGCATATCTTCCATGCTTTTAGCGAGCGATCGGCCCGGGATGAGCGAATCCGCATAGACAGCTTCAAGGTAGGTAGCGAAGCCTTCACTCAGCCATACATGGTGCCAGTCCTTTTCCGTTACCGCATCGCCAAACCATTGGTGAGCAATTTCATGAGCCAGCAGGCTGTGCATCTTGTTTTTACCGTTTACGGATCCTTCGTAATAAAAAATGCAGCTGGAGTTCTCCATTCCCCCATAAATGGTTTTTGACTGCACATTTGCCAGTTTTTCATACGAATAAGGCCCGATAAGATCCTGAAAGAAAGTCAGGATGTCAGCCGCGGGCCGGTAATCAGAAAAACCATCCTCCCGGTCCTCACTATACACCCAGGTCTGAACCGGTACTCCCTTTGAGAAACCTGTCGTTTCCCATGCGAAATCCGCCAGACCAACCACCATAACCTTGGTCGGGATATCCACAGCCTCCCTCCAACGAGTCACCCGGTACTTACCATCAGGATTCAATGGCTCATAGGGGTACTCGCCCGCCAGGTATCCAACCCCGACCACCTTGTAATGACCCGGGGCTTTGACAATGAACTCAACGGTTGCCTTGTCCGACGGATGATCCACGCAAGCGAGCCAGTTACGCGCCCTGTCGGGCCAGTTGTCGCCAAAAAAGGTACGGTCACCGTATTTGTTCTTCGAGATGATCAGCCCGTCGGCCGGAATGCCGGAATACTGAATCCTGATTTTGAACTCCCCGGGAACAGAAAGTGTATCGGGCAGTGTTATATTGATCCTGTTATTCAAATGTTTGAATGGAAGTTTCTGGCCGCGGAGCGAAACATCAGAAATGATCATACCCATGCCTTTGTCATTAAGTCCGGTTAGATCCAGTCCTAATATCCTGGTTTTCATGGTCATCAGGATGTTTAATTCCGATATGGCCACTATCCGGTCTGTGGTGTCTTCCAGATTAATAGTAAAGGTGTAATGAAGAACATTGATGCCTTTATCAACAGGGTACCTATCTTTGGCCCCCAGTATGCTAAACACAGACAATGCAACCAAAAGGCCGGTAAGGAGAGATCTTTTCATCAGTAGGTTTCAGGTTTGATAAGTTCGCTAAATTAGAAGCTAAATTTTACAACTACAACCATGAAAGCATCTAAAACCCTGACAATGTTACTGGCCATAATCTTGGTCTTTCCAGGACTGCTTCCAGCCGGAGAACCCAACGACGGCCGCTTTCCAAAAGATCCGAAAGTACCCGTGAAACAGGAATACCAGCGGTATTTCAACACAACTTATGAAGAGTGCCGGGCTGATTTCCTAAAGCTGGCTGACAGTCTGAAGGTGGTATTCAAGGATGCTGAAAGTATAAGGATTCCGGTGCCGACAGCTACCGGAGCCCGGCTAACCGTTGATGGGTTGTATATTCCAGGCTCGAAAAGCGCTAAAAACCTGGTGATCATTTCAAGCGGAATTCACGGGGTTGAGGGATACACAGGCAGCGCTATCCAGTTTATGTTCATAGAAAAGTATCTCAGCCCCGATTTGCTTAAGAATTCAGGTGTGTTGCTGATTCATGGCATGAATCCCTATGGATTCAACATCATCAGGAGGGTAACGGAGAATAATGTCGATATGAACCGGAACTGCGACGCATCTCCTGAACTTTTTTCGACAAAAAATGAGGGCTACAGGGACCTGTATGAATTTATCAACCCTGATAAGCCGGTTAGCCTTGGGAGCTTCCAAAACCGGATGTTTGTACTGCGGGCCATATCGAAAATTATCAAATCCGGGATGCCAACCCTGCGTCAGGCCGTTCTGCAGGGCCAGTATGAGTTTCCGGAGGGGCTCTATTTCGGGGGAAAACAGTTTGAGCCACAGCTCCTGGAACTCAAGCCCCTGCTGGTCAGATATGCCAGCCGGTATGATACTGTTATTCATATTGACCTTCACACGGGCTACGGTGAAAGGGGGAAAATGCATCTTTTTCCGAATCCTCCCAAAACTCCTGAGATCCGCACCACAACGGAAAATCTTTTTTCGGGGTATACAATCGATTGGGGCGATTCAAAGGATTTTTATACGATTTCCGGGGATTTCTCCAGTCTGATCGGTGAATTGATTCCCGGTAAACTGGTCATCCCGATGACGCTCGAATACGGAACCATGGACAGCCAGACCACCATGGGGTCCCTCCGTTCCATCCAGAATATGATCCTGGAAAATCAGGGTTTCCATCACGGCTATAAAAACAAACGAAGCGAACGGAAAGTAAAAGAATGGGTTAAGGAAATGTATTATCCTTCTTCGGGGATATGGCGCTCGATGGTGATGGAACAGTCGGCGGCGGTATTACAGCAGGTGACGGAGAAACTGCGGTGAAATTGGTTGCCGGTTGCCGGTTGCCAGTTGCCGGTTAGCGCCAGAACTGTCATCCTGACGAAAGTCAGGATCCCATGCCTCGGAGCGTTGTCATCCCCGCGAAAGCAGGGACCGGATGCCACAACACGGGCGTCCGCAGGACGCCCCTACGGGCACGATTCACGCCCGGTTTTTCGCGTCACGCGTCACGTTTCACGTTTCATGCGTCACGATGTTATTCCTTCCTCACGCACCGCACCGAAAATCCATATCCGTTACTAACCATCACGGCCTTGCTTTCGCCTTTCGAACGGTCTATATACCATGCGCTTGGAATATTGTTCGGGCTTTGGTCACCGAGCCAGAAATGTGTAATTGAGCCAAATCCGACCGATCGCCCGTTGAAATCGATGTACCCGCCCAACTTGGCATGGAACTCCGTTGCGCCACCGAACAGGAGTGCTGCGATCGAGTTCTTTGCCTGTATCGTATACAGTTCCTGTAATTCTGCCCTGGTTGGCAGCCGCCAGCCTTTCGGACACAGACCGCTTGCCTGATTAAATGTGTATAATCCACCATACTTTTCCCAAAGGGTGGTGTCACCGCCATAGGCCATGGGTACGACACCCGGGTCATTCTTGGTAGGCGCCTTGTAAAACATAAGATTCTCTTGCATCCACCAAAGATCCCCGATCCTGACAATCCCATAATAATCGGTCTGGCCCTCAATGCGTTTGTCAGCGAGAAGTGCTGTTTCGTGATCCCCTGCAAAGACATAGACGGTATCGGTTTTCACCACCGAATCCTCGTGGCCGTCTGTTACCTTAAGGCTTACAGGATGTTTCCCGGTTGTGCTGAACCGATATTTTATTTCCCTCCGATTATTGAATTCAGGGTCCCAACTACCATCATCGTTTATATCCCATTGATAACCAAGGTCCAGGATCGGGGTTTCCCGGTCGTGCGTCCCGATAGTATGGAACAAGTATTCGGTTCCAGTATTTCCCAGGGGATTTCCAAGGGTCAGTTTAACTTCCGGTAGTGTATTCATGGGGAAAACCTCCACCTTACAGATGGTATCCATATACAAGCCCCGTTCATCCGTTACCCTCAACTTCACCCTGATCTTACCCTCCTTCTGGATGATCCGGTTAAAATGAGGCGTGGCAAGCCCAGTTTCTTCCCACAGATTGTCTGCAAAAATATCCCAGGAGTAGGTTATCCCTGGATTCTCCCGACCCCTGACTTTTGATCCTGATGCATCAAAATGAAAAATATCGGAAACCGTGCAGAACCCTCCGTCAGCCGTAAACTGCGGCACAATACTGTCATTCAGGAGATCCACTGTAACCAATCGTTTTACCACCGAACTCCTGCCGGTGGGATCCATTACCTCAACTCCGGCAAGATACTTCCCGGTAGCCGGGTATTTGTGAGGGTAAACCGAAGGTGAATCAAATCCGGTATCCCAGCTTCCGTCCCCATCAAAATCCCACCGGAAGGTCAGGAGGTTCATGGAATCTTCATCGTCAAAGGAACGGGCTGCACTGAATGTAAATGCCGTAAAAATATTGGCCGAGTCCGGCAGAACCTGCAAGTCGGCGGTCGGTGCAGAATACCCCTGTACCACAATCAGGCTGGTGTTGAACGTGTCGCGAAGGCCTGACATATTTCGTGCTTCCATCCGGATGGTATAACTCCCTGGCATCAGGAACCGGTGACCGATCGTGGCATCGGTGGTATAGTCCTGGTCCCAGGTGCCGTCTCCCTGCCAGTCATAACGGATCAGAACCGGATGCTCCTCATCGGCAACCATCAGGGTTTGTGAGGCATCTAACTCGAATCTTGTGGTGGTGGAACCGGATTCGGGCGTCACCTTGAAAAAGGCCTCCACGATTTGGGGATCATCTGCAGGCTTCCGGCATGAGACCAGAAGATCCGCAAGCAGCAGCACACATGCCAACTGGTTAATCCTTACGATGACCATTGCTGTCGAGGAAGTTTAGTGAATGAGTGTAGAAGCCGTAAGCCAGAGTGTCCAGCGACTGGGCGTCCAGCCTGAAACCTTTGGTTTCTTTGGTCTTGCAGGAGCCGAATACCCCCTGTCCGTTGATAATGTTTTTATAGTCAAACAGTTGAAAAGGGTCCTGCCGCTCCTGGGCAGTCAGGAAAAAGGCCAGCGATTCACTTCCTGCAATCACAAATACATCGGCTCCCCTGAATTGCCTGAGAAGCGCTTCATTTATTGGCAACAGCTCGGACATCCGTTTATAAAACTGATTGCTGTTGATGGTGTAGGAATAGAATCCTCCCGGATCTTCCCGGTAAAAGGCGGTTGTAAAAGGAATGATGATTGCTTTTTCTTCGATACGATCACCACTGATTTCCTGATAATGAACCCTGATGCCTACCTGATATACCGCAGCATTCTGGCTTTTGGTCCAGTGAATCAAAGGGTTGTGGTCGTCAAGCATGTGAATCTTCCTGGCTTCCGGGTAAGCCGGGTCCACAAGCTGAAAATCTCCCAGGGAGACGAAAGAGGAGTATCCGGCGAAATCCCAGTCTTTAATGTTGATGATAAGCCGGTAGGCAACTGATTCGACAACCTCAAATGAACCCTGATAAATCCAATGAACGGTGTTCGGGAAGAATCCGGAATCTTTCTGGAAAAAAATTGGCTTGAGCAGGTATGATCGGGAAACTTGTGCATTTTTTACCTCCTCGATTGAAATGTACACATTGCCGGGTATATTCAGGCTATCGGAGGAGCCCGGTGGAATTTTTGCATTGTTGGAGAGATAAGAGCGCGTAAGTCTCAGGCTTTGAACGGTATCGTCCTGGTTAAGGATGCAATAGATTACCGGGACCGATCCGGATTCATCGACCACATCGATTTCCGACTCACACGAGACCGCAAGGAGGAGCAGGAGAAAAAAACAGGTGAATCTCATATTATTTTAAAAACCTGATGAGTACCTCGGTGATTTGATCCTCCTTGATGGTGAAGGTATAACTCGCGTGTTTCTGTCCCCATTTGTTTCCCGGGAACCCGCCGGCGGAGCAGCTGTCGCCTTCGCAAAGGCAGGCTATTGCAGCTTCGAGATAATAGTTTCCCGGAGGCAAAAAGAAACTGTATCGTTGTTGGGAATTGGTCAGGTTTGCCGATTGAATATATTTACCCCGATACATGTCATAGGCATTAAGGGAAATGTGCAGGTCAGTACGGATTATCCTTTCAGGAGGGAGCCAGACATGCGTGATCGGGAAATCAGCAACCAGGGTTCCGACAGGTCCCGCGGGTGTCAGGTCTATATTGTCAGGATCAACCGCAGCGGGATCACAGCCCAGCAGAAGGACCGCCAAAAGAACATACAAAGCCTTTTTCATGGCACAGGAATTTATTACGACATGTTCGCAGGGGGATGATCAAAGGTAAGAAAGGGATTTGGATTGAACAAAACGCGTCACGATTCACGCGTCACGAAATACGTGACCAATCCCTCACTTCCCGCTTCTGCCGCTGCAACTGATCGGCCAGAATCTGGTTATCGGCAGCTTCGAGGAGCGGGTCTTTTTCAAGGATTAGTTCTGCCGCTCTCCGTGCCTGATCCAGTATCTTGCTGTCGGTGAGAAGGTTGGCGATAGTGAGGTTGAAGGGCATGCCGCTCTGCTGGGTGCCCTCGAGGTCGCCCGGACCGCGCAATTTCATGTCCACTTCGGATATCTCAAATCCGTCGTTGGTTCGGACCATGGTTTCGATGCGGGTTTTAGCCTCCTTGGAAAGTTTATAGCCGCTCATCAGGATACAGTAAGACTGATCCGCGCCCCTGCCAACCCTGCCGCGGAGCTGGTGCAGCTGACTGAGACCGAACCGCTCGGCGCTTTCGATCATCATCACGGAGGCATTGGGTACATCAACCCCGACTTCAATAACTGTGGTTGAAACCATGATTTTGGTGATGCCCCGCACAAAGTAGTCCATGGCCTTGATTTTCTCTTCGGGCTTCATTTTCCCATGGAGCACCGAAACAGCGTATTCCGGGGCCGGAAAGGCACGCGTGATGCTCTCATAGCCATCGTACAGATCTTTGTAATCCAGGGTTTCCGATTCCTGTATCAGGGGATAGACAATATATATTTGCCTGCCGAGCCCAATCTGTTTCCGCAGGAATTCATATACAGATAGCCTTTTTGAATCATAATAGTGTGCGGTGGTAATGGGTTTTCGCCCGGGGGGCATCTCATCAATGACCGAAAGATCCAGGTCACCATAAAGGGTCATGGCCAATGTCCGGGGTATCGGGGTTGCGGTCATCACCAGGATATGTGGCAGGATTCCTCCTGCTTTCTCCCACAGGCGCGCCCGCTGGGCTACCCCAAAACGGTGCTGCTCGTCGATGACCACGAGCCCGAGGTTTTTAAATTGCACGGTATCCTCAATCAGCGCATGCGTCCCGATCAGGATATCCAGCTCACCTTCACGAAGCTCCTCATGCAAAGTGGTCCGGTGCCTGGTTTTCGTGGAACCGGTCAGGAGCCTGACATGGACCGGGAGGTTGGCGAGCATCCGGGTAATGGTCTGAAAATGCTGTTGAGCCAGAATCTCCGTGGGGGCCATCAGGCAAGCCTGGTACCCATTATCCAGGGCAATCAGCATGCTCAGGATGGCCACGAGGGTTTTTCCGCTTCCAACGTCACCCTGTAACAGCCGGTTCAGCTGCATGCCTGAACCCAGGTCCTTCCGGATTTCCCGCATCACGCGCTTTTGGGCTTCCGTCATCTCAAACGGCAGGTTTTCCGCATAGAAGCGGTTAAACAATTCTCCGATCTTGCTGAAAACATGACCTTTGATCCGACTGTTTTTCCAGTTCTTCTGCCGGAGCAATGCCAGCTGGATAAAGAACAGCTCCTCAAATTTCAACCGGTATCGGGCTCTTTTTAATATATCCAGATCTTTTGGGAAATGAATATTCAGAAGGGTCTCGTTTATTTCCGGCAATTTAAGCATGCCGAGAACCGAACCCGGAAGTGTCTCAGGTATCTTGCCATAGGCCCGCTGCAGCAGCTGGTACTGAAGCTTGTGTATAACCCTGGAGGTCAGAAAACTGCTTTTGAGTTTTTCGGTAGTGGGGTAGGCCGCCTGGTAGGCGAAAGGATAAACAAACTGCGAAACCTTGGAGGCCTCCTCAACCTCCGGATGCGGGATGGTCCACACCCCGTTGAAAACGGCAGGCTTTCCGTATAAAATATACTCAACCCCGAATTTCAGCGACTGCTGGATCCACTTGATTCCCTGGAACCAGACCAGCTCAATGGAACCCGTAGCATCCTCAAACCGTGACGATAGTCTTTGTTTGGGCCTTTTCCCGATCAGGTCCATTGAAACAATCTGTCCCCGCACCTGGATAAAGGCCTGGTCTGAATTTATTTCCCGAACCGTGAAGAACTTAGTCCGGTCTGAATATTTATAGGGGTAATGCCGTAACAAATCTTCAAAGGTCTGAACGCCAAGCTCCTTGAACAACATTTCGGCGCGCCGGGGACCTACCCCGGGCAGAAATTTGATATCGGTCTGCAGGATTTGCTCCATCCCGACGAATTTAGCAGGAATCAACGGCTTTGTTAAATATTGTTAATAATTCAAACGTTAAAATTGATATCCTGAATTAGCCCTATTTTTGCAACCAAACACACCCGTTATGGAACATATGATCGCCCTCCAGGGACTTGACAAGAATTACCAGGTTGGAACCCAGGAAGTACAGGCTCTCCGGGGCATTGATCTTATCATCAACAAGGGCGAATATGTAGCCATCATGGGCCCCTCAGGCTCAGGAAAATCAACCCTGATGAATATTCTCGGTGCTTTGGACACCCCGTCGGGCGGGCACTATTTCCTGAACGGAACCGATGTAAGCCAGATGGTCGACGATGAGCTGGCTCAGATCCGGAATAAGGAAATCGGATTTATCTTTCAGACATTCAATTTGTTACCCCGATATGATGCATTGGAGAATGTGACCCTTCCGTTGATTTATGGAGGGGTTCCCAAGCATGAGCGGCGCGAGAGGGCACTGAAAGTCCTCGATGAGGTCGGTCTTTCAGACCGGATTACACATAAACCCAATGAACTCTCAGGTGGTCAGCGCCAGCGCGTTGCAGTAGCTCGTGCGCTGGTAAACAAACCATCCATAATCCTGGCCGATGAACCCACCGGTAACCTCGATTCAAAAACATCGGTTGATATCATGAACCTGATCGGCAAGATTCACCAGCTAGGCAATACCATCATCGTGGTAACACATGAAGAAGACATAGCCCGGCGGTCACAAAGGATCATCAGGCTGCTCGACGGTAAGGTTGCCAGTGACCTGCCTAACGTCCCGATATCTTAACGGTCATATTGATTGATCGTTAACGATTTGTTAACAATTTTTTCAGCATCTTGTTTTATTGAGCAATTAGTATACATTTGCGAAAAAATTGCCCAAAATAAACTACTGATATGTATTGGACACTTGAATTAGCTTCAAAACTGGAAGATGCTCCATGGCCAGCAACCAAGGACGAACTGATCGACTTCGGAATACGCTCGGGAGCTCCACTGGAAGTTATCGAAAATTTGCAGGAGATTGAGGATGAGGGTGAAATCTACGAAAGTATCGAAGACATCTGGCCCGATTATCCGAGCAAAGACGATTTCTTCTTTAACGAAGAAGAGTACTGAAAACAATTTTAAAGGCGCCCCGGGCGCCTTTTTCATTTCCAGGTGCGAATATCTTCACGGTTTGCCGGCCGCTTTTCACCCAACCACTTAAAAGCCTCCAGATAAAGATCAGTCGGTCCGAGATCTTTCAGCGGAGTCAGCTTTGAATCCGGATCCTTCACAAAAGATATCCGGTCAATCTTGCCGTCCTTGAAAGAAATCAGGATCTCACTGCTCAGTGATTTGTGCTGACCGATGATGGATTCATCATCTTTCGGATAGAAAAGGCACTCCCCGTTTCCATCCACAATCACCTTGTTCAGCTGATCGTTCAAAAAATACCCTGTTATGGTTTTTCCTTTGATCTGATTGTAGTTGAGACTGTCAACCCGTGTAACCAGGAAGCCGGAATTCTGCAGTTCCATCTTGCTGATTCCGTCACTTGAAAGAAAAATGCCAAGGGTATCGGCCGTGAGCTGGTTGTTTTCCTGCCAGATGACAGGTTCCCTGAATAACCGGATAACGCTGTCAACCACAAGGTAATCCAGGGAGTCGCACCGACCCTGAATGTCGCTTCGGTAAAACTGAACATGCGGAAAGGCCTGGATGCGCCTCGACTTCTTTTCCTCCTCCCTCGAAGAGATCAGCGTATCGGAATGAAGAAAAAGACTATCCTTTTTATCAACCATGACATAAAAAACATCTTCGGTGATTCTGAACCGGTTATAAACCTCTTCATAAAACAGGTGATTCCCGGTTACAATCATGTTTTCGACTGTATCCCTGAGCTCTACGGATCCAAATGCCTCCGTGGTCTTATTGGCCTGGTTGTATATCAGACTGTCGGTTCGCAGATTCTGCTCTTTGGCCTGCATGAAAACGTTCCGGTTAAATACCGAGAGCTTGTTTTTTGAATCATAAAACCCCCGGTTACAGGCTATATAGTTGGTGTCACTGAAAACCTCGGTAGGCCCTTCAAATATCATCTTACCTGTTTCAGAATTATACAGCAGGCTGTCGGTAACCAGTGTATTGTCAGGATTGGTAACGGTTACATCCTCCTTGAAAATAAATTGGTTCTCCTTGACATAAAAGTATCCCCAGAAGCTTTCCACGGTATTGGTTGTGTCAATGATCTGACCTCCACCGTAATACCATGCAATCTCCTCTTTCATGTTGTAATCGAGGCGGGGGGCTTTGAGTGTTTGTACTACATTGTCCATCAGTACCCTGTCCTCAAGACGCGCTTGCTCGGTCTTGCCGTTGTAATCGATCTTGCCGGCATAAATATGGAGGGTATCGGCTTTGATAATATGAACCCTTGAAAATCCTTTGAAATGACTGTTGGCCTGATCAAGATAGGCGCTGTCGCAGGTTAGCACCAGGTTTTTATGTTTCATCCAGACATTGCCGAGCAGCCTCTGGATTCCTTTTCCCATCGATTCGTCGTACTCGATGATCTCGGCGCTGAAATCGACAATCCGCGCCTCTTGCGACAGCCCGGTCCATAACGGGCAGATTAGCAGGGCCGTTGCCAGGATGATTTTAGGCGAGCATCTCATGGATGATATCTTCCACCGAGATTCCGCGGGCTTCAGCTTTGTAGTTCCTGATAATCCGATGCCTCAGGATGGCCGGTGCTATGGCTCTTACATCTTCAATGTCAGGAGAATATTTGCCATGCAGTACGGCATGTGTTTTTGCACCGACAATCAGGTATTGCGATGCACGCGGACCTGCTCCCCAAACCAGAAACTCCTTAGCCATCGGGTGCGCCAGTTCACTGGTTGCACGCGTTTTTGAAGCAAGCTTGACGGCAAATTCAATCACATTGTGATTCGCCGGGACCCTGCGGATCAGGTCCTGGTATTTCAGGATCTCTTCACGGCTTATCACCTGGTTCAGTGTGACCTGATTTTCCGAAGTGGTTCGCCGGACAATCGTGATCTCGTCTTCAAAAGCGGGATAATCAAGAAGAATATTAAACATGAACCGGTCGAGCTGAGCCTCGGGCAGGGGATAGGTCCCCTCCTGTTCGATCGGATTCTGTGTGGCAAGTACGAAGAAAGGATCCTGCAATACATAACGGGTGCCGCCTGAGGTTACTGCATGCTCCTGCATGGCTTCCAGCAAGGCCGACTGTGTTTTGGGCGGGGTACGGTTAATCTCATCAGCCAGAATCATATGTGCAAACAAGGGGCCCTTCACAAACTTAAACTGCCGGTTGGAATCGAGAATTTCCGTCCCGATGATATCCGACGGCATAAGGTCGGGAGTAAACTGGATCCTCTTAAAATCCAATCCCAGAATCTGTGCAATCGTGGTAACCAATAAGGTTTTCGCCAACCCGGGAACCCCAACCAGAAGGCAATGACCCCTGCTGAAAATGCTGATCAAAACCTCCCTGAGAACCTGGTCCTGGCCAATAATCACCTTCTGGATCTCACTGAAAAACCTCTCATACGAAGCCTTTAAACTATCAACTGCCTGTTTGTCATCCATTTTTAAATCGTCAATCGTCAATCATCAATCGTCAATCACTTCACCCAGCCTGTGCGCTCAAAATCACAATTCCTGAAATCCGGATTGATCAGAATATACATGCTCTTCTGTTTCTTTTCGATCCAGTCATTCAGAACATCCTGTCTTCTTTGACTCAAAGCAAGTGCCTGCAAATAAGGGTAGTCCAGTTTCAGATCAGCCTTATGAGCCGGTCGTCTGGATTTTATTGAAATGATTTTGAATACAGGTTTGTTATTGGCATCCCGGGTCTCAAAAATCTGCGAGATCTCACCAACTTGTAGATTGCGGATAGCATCCATCACCTCGCGGGACAATTCCTGCGGCTCAAACCAGGTGGTATTTCGATTCTGGGAAGCGGGATTCTGGGGATCGCCGTTGTTTAACAGAAGTCCGCCATTGCTTCGTGTATCTTTCTCTTCGGAATAGCGCTGTGCAGCTGCCTCAAACGTAATTTTCCCTTCGCGGATGGCCGCGGATATGCTGTCAAGACGGCTCCGGATCGCGGCTTTTTCTTCGATGGAGGGCTTGGGTGTCATCAGAATATGGCGGACATTGATGAGGTCTCCGCGTCGCTCGATCAGCTGAATGATATGATAGCCAAAATCTGTTTTAACCACACGTGACACATCATTCCCCTTCAGGTTAAAAGCCACTGCAGCAAACTCCGGCGCCAAAGTGCTCCGGGGCTGAAAACCGATGACGCCGCCGGAACCTGCTGAAGCCTCATCCTCTGAATAAAGGACTGCCAGGGTTGTGAAACTTTCACCCTTGAGAATACGTTCCCTGAATTCATTAAGCCGGTTTTGTATGCGGGTTATCTCGGATTCGGAAACGGAAGGCTTTAATACGATTTCGCGGATTTCAAGAGTCTCGGGTCTCAAAGGAACCTGGTTGGATGGCAGGTTTTTGTAGTACTTCTGAACTTCCGACGGCGTAACTTCAATCCCTTTGGTAATCTCGTCGCTCATCCGCCTGGAAATCATGTTTTCTTTCTGAGGTTTGAAGAGATCCTTTTTGATCTCAAGGATCGATTTTTTGAAATAGTTCACCAAATTCTCTTCTGAACCAGCTTCATAAATAAAATTTTGTAGTTTATTTTCAACCTCACGCTGGGCTTCATCATCGGTTACAATGATGCTGTCGATTTCGGCCTGACTCAGCAAGAGCTTGCTAACCAAAGATGATTCCAGGAAGTAGCATCTCGGATCCCTTTGAAGACCCACAATCTCTGTACGAAATTGAATCATCTGGTTTTCAATATCAGATTGTAGGATCGGATATTTTCCGACTACTGCGATTACCCGGTCAATGATCACCGGATCTTTTTGCCCAACCACCTGGGCATTTAAAGACAACGATGCCGGCAGCACAAGCATCATCAGTACAAATGGAAAAAGCAGCCGTCTGGCTGCCCTGGTAAACGCTTGCTCAGTTTTCATAAACCTCAACTTCGTTGTGTATAACAGATTCATTGTAAATGGATTCCTCCAGTTCCTGAAGGAATTTGATTTTTCTTTTGTTCAGAAGGATATCGATGATCTCGTGCCTCACATACTCGGGAGGGCCCACCTCACCGGGAAGCTTGAAATCGATGATTCTGACGAAGTGAAAATACCTGTCATCTTCTGCTTCAAGATACTTGTAACGTTGAAGGAATTGCTTTGGGTCCTCAACATTGCCGGGGATTTTCTGCATCAATGAATTGAAGGATAGCCAGTTTTCTTCAAATGATTCGGTGTATTCCGCTTGCTGGGCACCGAGGTCGATAAGGCGTTTGTATGCCAGCTCACCGGCGGAATGCGCCAGATTCTTGAACTCCCTCAGCCGGCTCGAAGATTTTGGAATCCGGAAATAAACGCCCTTTACAACCGGCGCCTGCAAAAGGAAATTCTGCCTGAACTGACTGTAGTAACCTGAAATCTCAGACTCTGAAACCACAGTGTCAAGCTTCTGGGCTACCATAAGCTTTTCATATTCGTAGATCAGCAGGGAGGTCCGGTACTCCTCAAGCTTCTGCACCAGGTCGCGCTGGGCCATGGTAAGGTTAAATTCAGCCTTGTTGACCACAGCTTTTCTTTTAAGCCACAATTCAATGTGTGACTTAATCAGCGCAGCACTGTCTTCCGGGCTCATTCCCTCGGTCAAAAGTCCGGTAACATCACTGGGATACAGATAATTATTATAGGCCCTGGCAATCGGCTTCTCATCATTTCTGCGATGTCCGTTATTACAGGAGGCAAGCAGCAGGATAAGGAGGATGACTAAGGAGCCGTTGCGCATCGGATCAGATTTTGATCTTTGAAAGAACATCCTGATTTACCTTGACCGGGAATTTCTGCCGTAGAGACTTAACCCATTCTTTTTCCAGGTAATCCTGGAAATCTGCAGTGACTTGACCACGGTTATCCTCAAGTTTCTTTGGCTTGGGCTCAACTACTTTATTGATCCAGACAAAAAGCTTCGTATCCTGCTCACTGATTATTTCTGAAGCACCGGGTTTCCATTTGATCTGGTCGATGACCCAGCTGTCTCCTTTGGTATATAGCTTGTCCTCGATCTCAAAACTGTTACCATTATATTTTCCGGTTATTTCCCCCAGAATGCTCTGGATAGTGGCTCCATCGCATCCGCCTTTACACTTCTTCAACATAGTGGTACGGAACTCTTCAATCATTTTTTGCAGGTTATTGGAGCCCTTGGCATATATCGTTACCGCGTCAAGTCGTTCTGGCCACATATATTGGTTCTGATGGGAAGTAAAATAGTCTTTCAGTCCGGTGGTATCCAGAGTTGCCTTCGACCAGACCATCCGGTCGGTTATTTCGAACAGCAAATTGCCATCGTGAAATTCCTGATAAAGGTCGCGGAACTCAGGATACTTGCGGTCGAGCTGCAGTTCCTCATACTCAAGAATCTTAAATTTCGAAAATTCGCCAAACTTCTCATCAACAAATTCCGCGATTGTCCTGACGGTGCTTTCGCGCTGATTCAAGGCCAGGAATTTTGCAAAGTCATTCTGCCGGACGGTGAGGCTGCCGAGGGTGAAAAGGACTCCCGATTTTTGCAGGGAAGGATTCGCATCCCAACGGCCTTCGAAAACGGAAGGATCCACCAATCGGTAAAACTCCTCAAGGTTAGCCTGATTCAGGTTGTAGCTATACTCTTTTTTCAGTTTGGCCACAACCGCCTGCTCGCTCTTCATTGCCCGGTCAGGACTGCGGTTTATTTTCTGATAAAGTGCGTTGCGTGCCTCTTCATAGGTTTCCGGCGGTTTTTTGTCGAGCAGCCGGATAATGAACCAGCCGAGTGAAGTTTCTACCGGTTCAGTAAGGTCACCCGGGTTTTTCAGAGAATAGGCTGCTTCATCAAATGCGGGTTCTCTTTCCCTGGGTCCAATCCAGAAACCGGCATCTCCCTTGACAGCCATGGTGCGATCATCGGAATACTTACGGGCAAGCTCCCCAAAGTCGGCTCCGGTGCGGAGTTGGATATAAATAGTTTGGATTTCTTCCTTAATCTTGGCTTTTTCTTCGTCAGTAGTTGTGTAATTAACAGATTTCCAGATAGTTGCAATTTGCAACTTGCCTTTTGATGGTTGTTTGTCCGTTACTTTGATCAGGTGATAGCCGAACTGGGTTCTTACAGGCATTGAGATTTCCCCTGGCTTTTGAGTAAAAACCGCAGTTTCAAAAGGATAAACCACCTGAAGCACCGGGAAATATCCAATATCACCGCCGTTGGTGGCTGCCGATACATCGTCACTCACCTCCGTGGCCAGGGCCTCAAATGATTCACCCTTAAGCAGACGGTCACGGATTGTCATTGTTTTCCTGTAGGCCAGCAAAGTATCGGCCGCCGGGGCATCCATTTTGATTCCCACCAGAATGTGGCTGGCCCGGACCTCGAATTTGCCTCTTTCATAGGCTTCCTTTACAAGGTCCTCGGTAATCTGCTTGTCGAGCAGGTAAGGTTTTGCCAATTGGGACCTCTGGGTGGCCAGTTCTTTCTTAAACTGTGCCGAAGTATCAAGGCCCTGAGATTCTGCTTCCCTTACTTTTAATTTAAAATTGGTGAAAAGCTCCAGGGATTCCTGGATATCAGTTTTCTGGCCTGACAGATTGGATTTGTTTTTGTTCAGGATCCTGACAAATTCGGAGGCATAGACCGGTTTATCGCCGATGGTCATGAGGACAGCTTCCTGGTTTTGGGCCTGAACCCCGGTGAATGCACCTATTGCAGTTATTGCTATCGAAAATAAAACACCTTGCTTCATAGTAAGAATATGGTTAGTAAATAGAACCTGGTTAAAACGAATGAGAATGCGGTTTGGTATTCGAAACTACCCTTCCCTTGAATAATTTGGTGATTCGCGGGTGATGGTCACATCATGCGGGTGGCTTTCAATCATGCCACTGGTGGTTATCCTCACAAACCGTGCCTGCTGGAGATCCCTGATGCTGGTGGCTCCGCAATAGCCCATACCTGCCCGGAGTCCCCCAACCATCTGGTAAATAACCTCATTGAGCGATCCTTTGTAGGGAACGCGGGCTGCAATGCCTTCCGGAACAAGTTTCTGGATTTCATCTTCCATGTCCTGGAAATACCGGTCTTTTGAACCTTTTTGCATGGCCTCGATCGAGCCCATACCCCGGTAGGATTTGAACTTTCGGCCCTGGTAAATGATTGTTTCGCCGGGTGATTCTTCCGTTCCGGCAAACAGGGAGCCTGCCATGATCGAATCTGCACCTGCTGCGAGCGCCTTGACGATGTCACCCGAATACCGGATTCCGCCATCGGCAATCACGGGAATATCATCGTTGCGGAGGGCTTTGGCCACCTCGTAAATCGCTGAAAGTTGCGGAACACCTACTCCTGCAATCACCCGCGTGGTGCAGATGGATCCTGGCCCAATCCCGACTTTAACCCCAGATGCCCCCGCGCGCAGGAGGGCTTTTGCAGCCTCGCCCGTTCCAATATTTCCGGCGATAAATTCAATCTCCGGAAATCTGGCTTTTGATTTCTTCAGGGTTTCAATAACACCAATGGAGTGTCCGTGAGCCGTATCGATAACTATTGCGTCAACACTTGCCGCAACAAGGGCAGAGACCCGGTCAAGCGTGTCAGGCGAGGTTCCGACTCCTGCAGCCACCCTAAGCCGGCCACGTTCATCCTTGCAGGCATTGGGCCGGTCTTTGGTGATAGTGAGATCTTTATACGTTAGCAGGCCGATCAGCCTGAAGTCCTTGTCAACCACCGGCAACTTTTCGATCTTATTCTTTTGCAGAATATCCGCGGCCTTGTCGAGGTTGGCGGTTTCAGTTGTTGTAATCAGGTTGTCACAGGTCATTACCTCGCTGATCAGGCGGTTCTCATCACGCTCAAAACGCAGGTCGCGGTTGGTGACAATGCCGACCAGCTTGCGGTTTTCATTGATAACAGGAATCCCGCTGATCTTATAGTCGTTCATCAGGTGGTGTGCATCTCCAACCGTCTGGTTGGGACGAATGGTAACCGGATCCATGATCATCCCGTTTTCTGCCCTCTTAACTGATATCACCTGCCTGGCCTGGTCTTCAATCGACATATTCTTATGAATGACCCCGATGCCTCCCTCGCGGGCGATGGCCAGAGCCATTGCCGCCTCAGTAACCGTGTCCATGGCTGCCGATACAATGGGAGTATTTAAAAGGATCTTTTGCGTGAACCGTGTGGTGACATCCACGTTCCTCGGTATAACTTCTGAGTACGAAGGAATTAGCAGTACATCATCGAAAGTGAGACCCTCGAAATCAACTTTATCTGCAAGGAATGACATAATGTAGATTTTATGTTCTGATAAATTTGCGCTAAATTACAAATTTCTCAGCGAATTGGAGACGTACCACAAAATACTCAGCGATTACTGGGGTTTCACAGAGTTCAGGCCCTTGCAGGAGGAGATCATCAGGTCCGTGATGATGAACCATGATACCCTGGCCCTGATGCCCACCGGCGGTGGAAAATCCCTCACTTTTCAGGTCCCTGCGCTGGCACGTGACGGGCTATGCCTGGTAATCACCCCGCTGATCTCCCTGATGCAGGATCAGGTTGAGAATCTCAAAGCCCGTAAAATTAAGGCGGTGGCGATCCACTCCGGCCTGACCTCATTTGAGCTTGACATTGCCCTGGATAATTGTATTTACGGTGATTTTAAATTCCTCTATCTGTCTCCGGAGCGGCTTGGAACGGACCTCTTCCTGAAACGGATGGAAAGCATGAATATCAACCTGATAGCCGTTGATGAAGCTCACTGCATTTCACAGTGGGGCTATGATTTCAGACCATCCTACCTGCAGATTGCCAATATCCGGAGATTGCTGCCGGGTGTTCCGGTTCTGGCCGTAACTGCAACGGCAACGCCTACTGTTGCTGAGGATATACAGCAAAAGCTTCTCTTCAGGGAGAAAAATGCCATCCGCCAGTCCTTCGAAAGAAAGAACCTTGTTTATCTGGTTCGAAAAACGGAAGACAAGAACGCCTACATGCTGAAGATTCTGACCAAGCAACCGGGCAGCGGAATTATCTATGTTAGAAACCGCAAGAAAACCAGGGAAATAGCAGAGTTTCTGAGGACAAACGGAATCCCGGCTCAATTCTATCACGCCGGGCTGGATACCCGCGAACGCAAGCAGAAACAGGATGAATGGACCCGGAACAAGGTCAGGGTGATGGTGGCAACCAATGCTTTCGGCATGGGAATAGACAAGCCTGATGTACGCACCGTTATCCATGCCGATTTGCCTGACTCCCCCGAGGCCTATTTCCAGGAAGCAGGCCGGGCTGGCCGAGATGGTAAGAAAGCTTATGCAGTGCTGCTCTATCAGCCTGCCGATAAGCTGTCGCTGGAGAAAAGCCATAACGTAAGGTTTCCGGATGTGGAAACCATCCGGAGAATCTACCAGGCGCTGGGCAACTATTTTCAGGTCATTCCGGGATCAGGCAAAGGTCAGGTCTTTGATTTTGACCTGATGGATTTTTGCCAGAAGTTCAGTTTCCACTCCCTCATTGCATACCATGCCCTCAAGCACCTTGAAAGATCGGGCTATGTTGAACTGACAGAAGACATCGACCTCCCGGCAAGGGTCCATTTCAGGATAGACCGCGATGAACTGTACAAATTCCAGGTCTCAAACGACCGGTACGATGCGGTTATAAAGCTCATGCTTCGGGCCTATTCAGGCATGTTCTCCGACTTTGTGAAAATCGATGAACATAGTCTGGCTGCCAAGGCCAAAGTGACTCCTGAACTGGTGATAAACGCCTTGTTATCACTGAATAATATGGGAGTCCTTTATTACCTGAAACCCAAGAAAACGCCACATATCATTTACACCGCCGAACGGCTCGACGACAAATCCCTGCTGTTCGGAAAAAGGGAGTACGAAGAGCAGGAATCCATGGTCCGCATGCGGATGGAAACCATGATTCACTATGCAACCACGGCTTACCGCTGTCGTTCGCAGATGCTCCTGATGTATTTCGGTGAGATGGATCCGTTCCCCTGCAAACAGTGCGATGTTTGCCTCGGGCCCGCCGAAGCAAAGCCCGGTTTGGCCGACAAAAAGCAGATTCAGCAGGCGATAAAGGCTATACTGGAGAAAGAACCGGTTGACCTGCCCCGGCTTAACAGCCTGATGGGTCACGATCTCTCCCATATTACCACCGTTCTGGATGAACTGCTGGAAACCGGACGCGTCCGGATGCACGAAGGATTGCTTCAATGGATAATGGAAAACGAATAAAACGGATATATTTGAAACTCAAATTTCAGCTTATCCATGACCTTCGCGAGCCATATTGAACCCGATGAAATCAACGCACTTCCGCTAACCAGTTTCGGCGGCACCATCCATGTGATCAATACCCCGGAAGAAGCTGATGCAGCAGTCAAAATTCTGAAGAGACACAAGTATATCGGATTTGATACGGAAACCCGTCCAACTTTTAAGAAAGGCAACCTGAACCCGGTCTCACTTCTCCAGCTCTCAACGCAAAGGGAGGCTTTCCTGTTCCGGCTGAACAAACTGGGAAACCACGCCGGGCTCTGCAGAATTCTGTCGAGCAAGAATGTGATAAAGATCGGAGCTGCCATTCATGAGGACATCCGCTCAGTTAGAAATGTGTTAACCTGCGAGTTGGATGGAATTATTGACCTTCAGGAGATTGTTAAAAATTACGGGATAGAGAATCTTGGCGTAAAAAAGCTTGCCGGGATCGTTCTTGGTATTCGGATCTCAAAATCGCAGCAATTGTCCAATTGGGACGCAGAAGAGCTCACCGATGCGCAGCAAAGCTATGCTGCAACGGATGCCTGGGTAACCCTCGAGATTTATCTCAAACTCCGTCAATCCGAGAAAAAATGAATCCTGCCGACTGGTTGCAGTTTACCGAAGGCCTCCGGAAAGACCCGGGGCAGTCGGGCGGAGCCCTCAACTGGACACTTCCCGGCCAGGCTCTTATCATCCTTTCGGAGTTGCTGGAATCTTTGGGACCCGCTGAGGCCGACGGGGTGCGTACCAAGCTTGCTTCCTGGTCATCCGTGGTAATTAACGAGCTGGGGCTCGGCAGCCTTTCCCTTACGGCCGTTTTCCTGGCACTTCCGTATCATCGGGGCCTTATTCAACCGGAAAAAATCAAATCCGATTTTTGTGATCCCCTGGTTGATATTCTGGATGGCCTGAAAAAGATTGAGGGCCTGAACACAAGCCGGACCCGCATCCATGCTGATAAATTTATTCAGCTGCTGCTGAGTATTTCAAATGACGTCAGGGTTATCCTGATAAAAACCGGTGAAAAACTGGCCGACATCAGGGCTGCGGAAGCCCTCGGGGATGCGGCCAGGCTCCAGATGGCACATGAGGCTGCCGATCTTTTTGCTCCGATAGCACACAGGCTCGGATTATACAGGGTTAAGAGCGAACTTGAGGAAACAGGGATGAAGTTTCTTCACCCTGAAACCTATGCCGCAATCTCTCAAAAGCTTGAGCAAACCCGCACCAACCGTGATGAGTTTATCTCCAGATTTGTTGGACCCCTGAAAAAGGAACTTGAAGCCAAGGGATACCACTGCGATGTAAAGGGCAGGACCAAGGCCATCCCTTCAATCTGGAGGAAGATGATTCAGCAGGGAGTTGATTTTGAGGAGGTTTATGATCTTTTTGCAATCCGGATCATCCTGAATAATGTCTCGGATCAGGAAAAAGCGGATTGCTGGCAGATCTACTCCATTGTTACCGATACCTATCAGCCCAATCCAAACCGGCTGCGCGACTGGATATCCACACCAAAACTGAATGGGTATGAGTCTCTTCACACTACCGTGATCGGGCCCGAGGGTCGCTGGGTAGAAGTTCAGATCCGTACCCGGAGAATGGACGAGGTGGCTGAGAAAGGGCATGCCGCGCACTGGAGATATAAAGAGAATCACGGCGACTCCGAAAGTACCGAATGGCTTGCGCAAATCCGCGATGCCCTGGAAATGCCACAGGTTCAATCGAATGAAGAGACTAATCGCGCTAAGCATGAATTATATTCCGATCAGATATACATTTTTACACCCAGGGGCGATCTGCTGAAACTTGCTTCCGGCGCTACCGTCCTGGATTTTGCCTTTGCTGTTCACAGCGAAGTCGGCTATCATTGCACCGGAGGCCGGGTTAACAATCAAATGGTCCCGATCCGGCATAAACTCACCAATGGCGACCTCGTGGAAGTGCTAACGTCGCAGCAGCAGAAACCGAAAGCGGACTGGCTTAACTGGGTGGCCTCAAGCAAGGCCAAGGCACGGATCAAGAGGTTCCTGAAGGAAGCCGACTATAAGGATACCGACATCGGCAAGGAGATGCTGAAACGGAAACTGGGCCAGTGGCGGATTAAATTCGATGTTTCTACGATACAGCGGATTGTTAATTGGCTGAACCTGAAAGATACATTGGAATTGTACCAGCAGATTGCCGACAACCGCATCGACCTGGCCTCGATCCGAGAATACCTGCGGGACAAGGCTCCTGCAGAGCTGCTTAAGGAAAAGCTGACAACGGTTAAATCGGTTGAAAGCTACGTCAAGACCTCATCCCAGCAGCAGGATTACCTGGTTATTGATGACAAGCTGGACAATGTCGACTTCCGTTTGGCCAAATGCTGTAACCCGATTTTCGGAGATGAGGTTTTTGGATTTGTTACCGTAAAGGATGGTACCAAGATCCATCGGGTTAATTGTCCGAATGCACACCAGATGATTGAGAGGTACCCATACCGGATCGTAAAGGTCAGGTGGACCGATTCCCATGGTGCGGCAGCTAGTTTTACCGTTAACATAACCATCAACGGAAAGGATGATATCTCCGTTGTCAACGAAATCAGCCGCCTTATTTCTTCAGATCTGAAAATCAGCATGCGGTCGATGAATATAATTGCACGGGATGGTCTTTTTGAGGGAGTCTATACCCTCATTGTGCAGGACCGCCCGCATTTGGAAACTATTATGAACAGGATCCGGCGAACACGGGGGGTTATCTCAGTTTACCGGACTGATGATTAGAAACTATGAACGAAATTCACGTCAAGGCTATTGCGGGCAATCTGAGTATTGAATCCTGGCAGGTCAGAAACACGCTCCATCTGTTTGAAGAGGGGGCTACCATTCCTTTCATCAGCCGCTACCGTAAGGAAAAAACCGGAAGCCTGGATGAGGTTGCACTCCTGGAAATCCGGAAGCAATCGGAAAAGATGGCGGAGCTGGATGCGCGCCGCCTGGCTATTCTGGAAAGCATTTCCGGTCAGGATTTTCTGACGCCGGAGCTGGAGGCGAAAATTAAACAAGCGGCGACGCTGACCGAGCTCGAAGACCTCTACCTGCCCTATAAGCCGAAGAAGAAGACGAAGGGAACCAAGGCTAAGGATAAGGGTCTTGAGCCTCTGGCGAAAATGATCATGGCACAACGGGAAGGGGATCCGGTAGCCATGGCCTCCGGGTTCCTGAATGACCAGGTTGCTTCGGAAGAGGAAGCCCTGGAGGGGGCGCGTGATATCATAGCGGAATGGGTCAACGAGGATCAGCGGGTCCGGAACATGCTCCGCAGGCTATTCGACCGTGAAGCGCTGATCACATCCTGGGGGGTCAACGGAAAGGAAGAGGAGGGAGCCAAGTTCTCCGACTATTTCTCCTTCAGCGAAATTCTCCGGAAATGCCCGTCGCACAGACTGATGGCAATATTTCGCGGTGAGCGGGAGGGATTCCTACGCGTTAGTGTAGAACCAGATGAAAAAGAGGCGATTGAACGAGTCAGCGAGCTGGTGGCCCGTGCCCGGAATGGTTCGGCTGATCAGGTTAAGATGGCTGCCAGGGACGGATATAAAAGGCTGCTGGAACCCTCGATAGAGACCGAGTTTAGGAATATATACAGGGATCGGGCAGATGATGAGGCAATTAAGGTGTTTACCGATAATCTTCAGCAGTTGCTCCTAATGCCCCCCCTTGGAGAGAAAAACATTCTAGCCATCGACCCCGGTTTCAGGACAGGCTGCAAGGTGGTATGTCTCGACCGGCAAGGTAACCTGGTTCATAACGAAACGATCTTTCCGCATCCTCCGCAGCGGGAAACCGCAATAGCGGCGAAAAAAATCAAGTCACTTACCGATGCCTATAAAACTGATGCCATAGCCATAGGGAATGGCACTGCTGGTCGAGAAACGGAGTATTTTATTAAGAATTATATCCGGTTTGAAAGAGATATCGAAGTGTATGTGGTGAGTGAAAACGGAGCGTCGATTTATTCGGCTTCGGATGTTGCGAGGGAAGAGTTCCCCCAGTACGATGTCACTGTTCGGGGATCCGTGTCCATCGGACGAAGGCTCATGGATCCTTTGGCTGAATTGGTCAAGATCGATCCGAAATCCATCGGGGTGGGGCAGTACCAGCACGATGTTGATCAGAAAAAACTACAGGAAAGCCTTGATCATGTGGTGATAAGCTGTGTGAATCGTGTTGGTGTTCAGGTTAATACAGCCAGCCGTTACCTGCTTACCTACATCTCGGGATTGGGCCCGGCCCTGTCGAAAAACATAACGGATCATATCCGCGAAAACGGGCCTTTCACCAGCCGTGAGGATTTGAAGAAAGTTTCCCGGCTGGGTGCGAAGGCGTTTGAGCAGGCAGCCGGTTTCCTGAGGATCCGCGGAGGCCGTCATCCGCTTGATGACAGTGCGGTCCATCCCGAAAGGTACCCGCTGGTTGAAAAAATGGCATCGGATATCGGATGCACGGTAACCGACCTTCTCACGGATCCTGTGAAAAGATCGCAGATCAGACTGGAGAATTATGTAACAGATGATGTTGGAATGCCCACTCTCAATGACATTAAGGATGAGTTGAGCAAACCGGGCAGGGATCCCCGCGGGAAAATCAAGCTATTTGAATTCTCCGAGGATGTGCATCAGATCGAAGACCTTAAACCCGGAATGATCCTGCCGGGTATTGTAACCAATATTACACGATTCGGGGCATTTGTGGATGTCGGGGTCAAACAGGACGGCCTTGTCCACGTATCGCAGCTGGCGGATAAATATGTGTCAGACCCTTCAGAAGTTGTCAAGCTGCATCAGCATGTAAAGGTCAAGGTGCTCGAAGTTGATTTCTCCAGAAAGCGGATACAGCTTAGCATGAAAGGGTTTCAGTCCTGATCTTCCTGAATCAGGTCTGAAAGATGGTCAATCAGCACGGAATTGCAGGACTTTAGCCGTGGTGCCGGGTAGTGTCCGCCTGTGAAGAGAATGCACGGGATACCCATTTGAAAAGCCACCTCTTCGTCGTGGCAGGTGTCACCAACCATTATAACGGATCCCGGCTCAGGGTTAATCTGAGAAAGAAGCTCGAGACCCAGTTCAACCTTGCCGTGGGCATAGTGATTGTCGAGGCCTTTGATTTCCGAGAAGTACCTGCGAATATCATGAAATTCTGCCATCCACGTAAGGATTCCGGTCTCGCTGGCCGAAAGGAGGTACTGCTGGCAGCCACTTGCGTGCAGCTGCCGGATTACATTTAAAGCCTCAGGCTGAAGAAGGCAAAGATGCTTTTTGCGATCGTACAGTTCAATGAACTGCATCGCAGGTACTTCAAATGGCTCCTGCATGAAATCAAAACCGGCACTGGCATAATAGTCCTTCACTGGAAAAGTGAAGATCTGATGATACTTATCCTCGTCAATCTGAGTAAAATTCCGATCTTTCAATAATGAATTTATGGACTCAATGCACAGCCATTTGTCATCGAGCAAGGTTCCGTTCCAGTCCCAGATGATGTGCTTGTAACGTTGTGAAATAATCGCCATGAATGCAAAGGAAACTATTTGGCACTATTCTTGGCTTTTAAAAACGCAAAACATTATAAACAAACTGCTGATCGCATTAAAGGCAATGATTTATAATAGTATGTGTAACATAATGAAGAGATTAAGATTTTGCGGGGGGGTAGTGCAAGGCGTTTCCAGGCTTTGTGAAGCCCCCGTGATATTCCGTTTTCAGGAAAAACTTTTGGTATTATGGAAATAAGCGAATCATCAGTATCCGCCGTATGGAAATATGTGCTACCGGTCATTGTATCGGCAGTTCTGGCTTCCGTACTGCTGGTATATGGATGGTTCAGACGAAAATCGGCACTCGGCCGTATCTATTTCTATCTCTTGTTGAATATGGCAATCTGGATGATTCTCTATTCAGCCGTCATGCTCATTAAAAGTGATTTTTCTTATTTCATCTCGCTGCTGGAGTACCTGACGGTGGTGAGTTTGCCCCTTCTCTGGGTCTATTTTTCCCTTGATTTTTCAGAAGTTAAGGGTTGGAAATCACCAGGAACCATTATTTTAACCCTGGTGGTTCCCGTCCTTCTTGTGGGGATCGCGATCACCAACATGGCTCCAAACCTGCTGGTTGACCACCATACTTTTTATGGACTTGACCGTCCCGATACTCTTGAAAGAATGTTTAGTCAGGTTGGAGACAGACCTTTCTGGACGTGGGTCCATATCGCCTATTCCCTGATATATTTTGTGATAGGGACTGTACTGGTTTTACGGAACCTTAACAGCAATCCCAAGATTGACATTAAGCAGTCAGTCATATTGAGCATCGGTGTACTTGTTCCCTGGATCGGAAACATAACCTTCATCTTCCGCATATCTCCGATTGATAAAGTTGATCTTGGTCCGTTTACGTTCACCATGGCAGCCGCATTGCTGGCCTGGGGCCTCTATTACAACAGGTTTATCAGCGTGGTTCAGACCGCCAGAAGAGTGTTGATTGAGAGAATGATGGACGGGCTCATTATTTTGGATAACCAGAACTGGATTCTTGATATCAACCCATCCGCGCAAAAAATATTCAGGGTAACAAATCCCCAGGTTGTGGGTATGCCGGCAGAAATTGTCTTCACACCTTACCCCGATATCATGGCTAACCTTAAATATATTTCAAGGAAGCATCAGGAAATATTTATTCAAATTGGTCAGGATGTCCGGTATTACGATATGGATATCAATCCTTTATATGAGTCAAAGGGTGGGGTGCTCGGGAAAATGCTGGTTTTTCATGATGTTACCTCGATAAAGGAGTCTGAAATCAAGCTTCGTGATGCGAAAACCAAAGCTGAAGAAGCCGATAACCTGAAATCAGCCTTCCTGGCCAATATGTCCCATGAGATCCGGACCCCGATGAATGCGATCATTGGTTTCTCAAATTTACTGAACGACGCGGGGGTTAGCGAAGAAGAGAAGGCGGAGTTTATCGAGCACATTAAAAACAGTGGAAACTCGCTGCTGCACCTGATTGATGATATCATTGATTTGTCAAAACTGGATGCAGGCCAAATGGAGTTGGAAGAACAGGTGTTCTCAGTTCAAAGGCTTTTGTCAGAACTCTTCAGCTTTTTCAATGAGGAGTTGCAGACCCAGGGTAAAACCAATATTCAGCTGCTGGTCAAAGGCATGTCAGCCGATTCTGACTGGTGGGTAGTCGGCGACCTGGAAAAAATCAGGCGAGTACTCAAAAACCTGATTGATAATGCATTGAAATTTACACATCAGGGGTTTGTAGAATTTGGAGCCAGCTACCAGCTATCGGGAAAACTTGCTTTTTTTGTGCAGGACACAGGGATTGGAATCGCCCGGGAAAAACAATCGATGATTTTTGACCGGTTTAGCCGTGTGATAACCGGAACCCGCCAGGAATATGGGGGTACCGGCCTCGGTTTAGCAGTGTGCAAAAGCCTCTCGGAACTTTTAAAAGCTCAATTAACTCTTACCTCAACTCCGGGCAAAGGAACGACATTTCAATTCTCTGTTCCTGTAAGAAAGGCAGCGGATTACCATCCTCCTGTGGCCAAACTGGAAGATTTTATTCCGATGACCAAGGAAGAACCCTTCGTATTTGTACCCCGGCCAGCCCCGGTTGTGCAGCCGGTTTCTGAACTACGGCCGCCTTTTGTCCCTGAAGATATATCCGGAATGACCATGGCTGATATTCTTCCGGAAATGCCGGTCGATGCAGGTCTTATCTTCTCAGATTCTGATGTGCCGGAAGGCGGATTTACCCTCGATGACTCCTGGGCATCAAACAGTATCATGGTTATTGAGTCTGACGAAATGGCCTACCTCTATCTTGAAATGATTCTCAGGCAGACCAGGGTAAATCTGGTTTGGGTGAAAAAATTGAGTGAGGCAGCTAACTACCTTGACAGGCCCAATCAGCTCGATGCCGTTATCATGTCTACCCAGCTGCAGGATGCTTCGTTACAGGAAGTGGTGCGGACCATAAAATCCCGTTCATCTGTTCTCCCGATTCTCGCTATTACACCATTTGAAGGCTCGGCCCTCAATCGTCAATGCAGGGAACTCGGCTGCGCCGCAACCATTGCGAAGCCGCTTAAGCCTGCACCGCTGATGGACGCAATTCGCGTTTATCTGGGCTAGAGACGGACAAATTGCTACTTTTGCCGCATTATTAATAGTGCGGCTCCGTGGTTTATCCTGAAAAATTTAATGATAAGATTGGTTTCAGCCAGATCCTTCAGAAAGTTGCTGATTTGTGCGTCACTCCTGTTGGATTGGAGGAGGCTGCTAATATCGGGCCCCTTTCCGACTTGCATTCAATTTCCAGGTTGATCGACGAAACGAATGAATTTGCCGACATCCTCCAGCATTATTCTGACTTTCCTGAGCTGGCACCCGTTGACCTTCGCGGAAGCCTGAAGCGGGGCGCAATACCAGGAACCTTCCTGGAGGTCAACGAATGGCTTGACCTCAGGCGCCTTCTGCTTTCTGTGAGGCAGATCAGCGGATTCTTTGAGAAAAAGCCACCGGAATCTTTTCCAAACCTTCGCCTGCGGGTAGCCGGGATCTCTGTGTTTCCATTTATTCAGGAGAAGTTGGACCAGGTTTTCAACAAGCAGGGCCAAATCAGGGACCAGGCTTCACCAGACCTGAAAAAAATAAGGCAGGATATGTCCTACATGCAGTCTAGCATAAGCCGCCGGATGGAATCGGTTCTTCAACAGGCAAGAAACGAAGGATGGATCGACAAGGATACACAGGCTTCAGTGCGGGATGGCAGGCTGGTTGTGCCGATACCCGTTTCTAATAAAAGGAAGATCAAGGGTTTTATACATGATGAATCGGCTACAGGCAGAACTGCATTCGTTGAACCCCTGGAGCTGGTGGAACTTAATAACTCCCTGCGGGAACTGGAACTCGCCGAACAGAGGGAAATTGTAAGAATCCTGATTGAGCTGACCAATGCAATCAGACCCTATTTCCCCGATATCGAAAACTGGAACCTCCTGTCTGGTTTTCTTGACCTGACCCGTGCGAAGGCAAAACTCTCGCTGAAATGGGATGGGAAGCCGGTTATTCTTCGTAAGGAACCTATGATCAGATGGAAAAGGGCACGGCACCCGCTCCTCGACCTGGTTCTTAAGGCAGACCGCCGGAAGATTGTACCTCAGGATATTGAACTGAATACCACCCAGCGAATTCTTTTGATTTCCGGTCCCAATGCCGGGGGAAAATCGGTTTGTCTCAAGGCTGCCGGCTTAATACAATACATTATTCAGTGCGGTTTTCTGGCCCCCGTGGAAGAAGGGTCGGAATCCGGCATCTTCTCTCAGTTTCTGCTTGATATTGGTGATGAGCAATCCATCGAAAATGATCTGAGTACCTATAGTTCTCATTTACAGCACATGAAGAACTTCCTCAGGAGATCGGGAAGTGGCGCTCTTTTACTGATCGATGAGTTTGGCGCCGGGACAGAACCTCAGTTGGGAGGTGCGATTGCAGAATCCATCCTTAAGGAACTTGCTGCGTCCGGGGCTTTGGGAATCATTACTACGCATTATACCAATCTTAAACATTTTGCCGCAGCCGCGGAAGGTGTTGTGAATGCCGCCATGCGGTATGATGTGCAACAAATGGCACCACTGTTTGAACTGGAGATCGGCAAACCAGGCAGCTCCTTTGCCTTTGAAATAGCCAGAAAAATCGGGCTGCCTGAATCTGTTATTGAGAATGCTTCAGGACTGGTGGGCGACAAGCAGCTGAATTTTGACAAGCACCTTCGGGAGATATCCAGGGATAAGCGTTATTGGGAGAACAAAAGGCAAAAAATCCGCCAGACTTCCAATGAGGTAGACGCCGTCCTGGAAAAGTATACGGAATTGCTGGTTCAGGCTGAGAAGGAACGCAAGAAGATCCTTACTGAAACGAAGCAGCAAACCGAAACCCTCATGGCAGGTATAAATCAGCAAATAGAACAGGCCGTAAGGGAAATAAGGGAATCACAGGCGGATAAGGCACGTGCCCGGGAAATCCGGGAAAGCCTTGCGAGGTTGAAGGAGACAGTGAAGGAGGAACTTGATGGCAGCATGAAAAAGGATGAGGTAAGGATTGAGAGTATAAAAAAAGAGTCTATAAGGATCCGTAAAAAGCTGCAGCCGGAAAGTGTTCCGAAAAAGCCTGAAAAGAAGGAGAAGGAATTGCCGGTATCATGGCTCCAGGGGCAAAAAATAAAGATCCGCGATAAGGAGGTTTACGGAGAGATCATAGAGCTGCGCGGGAATAATCTGCTAATCGCGATGGGACAGATGCTTACCACTATTCCTGTCAGTCAGGCTGAACCGGTCAGTGAGAAAGCCTACAGGGAGGCTTCGGGCCCGCGCCAGGCCAAGTCGTCATTCTCAGGTTTTGACATGAATCAGCGCAAGATGGAATTTACCCCAAGCCTTGATATTCGCGGGCTTCGTGCGGATGAAGCCTTGCGCAAGGTGGGAGCTTTTATTGATGAGGCAATCATGGTGGGCTCCGGCGATCTTCGGATCCTCCATGGAAAAGGCGACGGAATCCTGCGGCAATTGGTCAGGGAATACCTGTCGGGAATTGATGTGGTGAGCAAATTCGAAGATGAAGATGTGCGTTTTGGGGGTACAGGCATAACAAATGTTAAATTGACATATTAGTCGGTTTTTTATGATGAAGATCATTCCCTGACTCTGGGAAATTCCTGTACATTTAGGAAATTCTAAAATCAACCGAAATGACGAACCAGCTTTTTAAAGTTAAGCCATTCGACCAGCTGATTGCTGAGTCTCAGAGCAACAGCTCAGGCTTGAAGCGGGCTTTGACAGCCACCAACCTGGTGACCCTTGGGATCGGAGCAATCATCGGGGCCGGGATTTTTGTCCTGACCGGTGAAGTTTCTGCTAATTATGCCGGTCCGGCCATCATTATTTCTTTTATTGTTGCGGCCCTGGCCTGCGCTGCTGCAGGATTATGCTATGCTGAACTCACCTCCATGATACCGATCTCAGGCAGCGCATACACCTATGCCTATGCAACCATCGGTGAATTCTTTGCCTGGATCATCGGATGGGTTCTCATCGTGGAGTACCTGTTTGCGGCCTCAACCGTCAGCGTCGGCTGGTCGGGCTATATTGTCAGTCTCCTGGGCAATATGGACATACACCTTCCAACATCTCTGACCACCGCTCCGATCATTTACAATGACCTGACTAACGGTTTTGAAATGGTCAAAGGCGGAATCATTAATGTCCCGGCAATTTTTATCATCTTTCTGGTCACGGTTCTGCTGATCACGGGTGTAAAGGAATCAGCCCGGTTCAATAATATAATTGTCGCCATAAAGCTCACTGTAATTATCGCCTTCATCCTGGCCGGCGTTTTCTTTATCAATTCAGCCAACTGGCAGCCTTTTGTTCCGGAAAACACGGGCACCTTCGGTCATTTCGGTATTAGCGGAATATTCCGGGGGGCGGCTGTAATATTCTTTGCCTATATTGGTTTCGATGCCGTGTCAACCGCGGCACTGGAATCAAAAAATCCTCAGCGCGATTTACCCATCGGGATTCTGGGATCCCTCCTGATATGCACAATCCTTTATATTCTCGTCGGCCTCGTGCTTACCGGGCTTGTTCCTTATACCCAGCTGGGTGTTCCGGATCCGATTGCAGTGGGTGTTGATGCCGTTCCACAGCTGAAATGGCTCTCTCCACTGATTAAAATCGGTGCCGTAGCAGGACTTAGCTCTGTTATTCTTGTAATGCTCATGGGCCAGCCCCGGATCTTCTTCACCATGGCTAAGGATGGACTCCTTCCTCCCGTTTTCACCAAGGTTCATCCCCGGTTCAAAACTCCGGCCACCTCAACCATTATCGTTGGAGTCCTTGCCATGTGTCTTGCAGGATTCTTCCCGATCGGCGTGCTGAGTAAACTCGTGTCACTCGGTACCCTGCTTGCATTCGCATCGGTTTGTCTGGCGATCCTGATCCTTCGTAAGAAACAACCGCATGCCAAACGGCCGTTTAAAACTCCGTTCTCACCTTACGTGCCGGTCTTTGGGATCCTTTGCAGCATTGGGGTTACACTGTTCCTCAACCTCTACGCATGGATTGCAATGGGAGCATGGCTGTCCATCGGATTGGCTGTCTATTTCCTTTATGGGAAGAAACACAGCAAACTGCATCTCGAAGCCGCCAATTAGTGTAAAGTGGCAATTTTAAAGGAGGGGATGGCGAAAGTCAACCCCTCTTTTTTTTACTTAATTCGCGATATACTTGTTTAAAAGGGGGTCTGATTGTACGATTCTCAACTGATACCTGCCCCCGAGCCTGAATTTCCTGACTTGCAGGGTTCGCAGTCCAACTCCTGCTGCGGCAAAGGATGCTGCTACACCAACGTTACCCCAGCTCCAGATCGGCCGGATATCCTGTAAAAGAGCATTAACGGCCCCAAGCAACAAATAAAAAGGGGAGGCAATCATCAGCATTTTTCCCCCCGCATCATAATTGAAGGACGTTCTGCGATAAACAACTATTCCAATGTCACGCAATGAAACCTCTCTTCCGGCAACAATTATGTAGTCGGTTCCAATACCCTGTATTACTCCTCCCTCTTCATAGGAATTGCCTTTGCGAATGAACCGGATGGGATCGCCGGTCAGAAAATGCAACCTGTTGGTTAAGCCCCCTTTTTTCAGAATCAGGTGATTCTCGATTTGGCCCACTGCAATATTCCCGCCAAAAGCAGACAGGGCAATCAAAACCAGTACCAGTGCATAAGCCTTTCGGAGGTAGTTCATGGGTTTTATTTCTTAATTGCTATTGTAATCTCTCTTTTGCCTTTGGGGCCAGGGACCTTTTCAACCTGATAGCCGGCTTCGGCTAAATTTCTGCGAACCAGTCCTTTGACTGAATAGGTGGTCAGAATGGAACCCGCGAGCTGCCGGTTGCCTATTGAGCTAAAAACTTCCGCCGTCCAAAGGCCGGGCTGGCAATCGGGACCGAAAGCATCAAAATATACCAGATCGAAAAAACGGGCTGAAGTAAAATTGAGAAAATCACCTTCGATTTTTTTTAAAATGCCATCGGGATAAACTATGGTCTCCTGATTCCACTCAGCTTTGGTGATTGCCCGGCACATGGATTCGTCCACCCCGTCCAGGCTGGCATAATTCAGTTCTTCATACTCGGCCTCAGTAAGAGGGTATTTTTCCCAGGATTCATAATATACGCCGCGGTTGCTGCTTTTAAGCATTTCAAGCGTGAGGCAGGCATTCAGCCCGGTGCCGAAACCGACTTCCAGCACAGCTATCGGATTCTTTTCAACACGATTGAGGCCGTTGCCAATGAACACATGCATGCTTTCACGCATGGCTCCGTGAACAGAATGATAATGCTCGTCAAGTCCCGGCACATATAGTGTCCTGGACCCGTCGCCCGTTATGATGATCCTTCTGTTCATGAATGGGGAAAGCGAAATTTGTATACTTTTAGCGGTAAAATTACAAAAAAGACAAGTGGATATGGAACCAAGAGCAGTATCAACCAGGCCTGAGAACCTGAGAGACTTACCCGTTATCGGAGTATTTGCAACCTGCGACCCGAGGATTGACCCAGCCGCGCGCGAGCGTGCCGGAAATATCGTTCGGATGAACGCCAAAAGATTAGCAGGCGCTATAAAGCTACCCAATGGGAAAAGTGTTCCGGTGGTCTATTCTGATATGCTCATCGACACGGAAAAGGAAGCCGATACCGTTGCACGCGCATTTATTGCCGAGGGAGTGAACATTCTAGTCGGTTTACCTGACACCTGGGCTTTTCCACAGCTGACCGTTTTGTCGCTCCTGGCGCATTTTCCCAAGGATACCCCGCTAAACTTCACCTGTGGTAACAGCGGGCCCAAGCCAGGCGTGGTTTTTACCCATGCCGTGTCAGGTGCAGTTGCACAAACCGGACGTCTCATGCACATTAATGTGGGCACCTGGCCCGATGACGGGCTTGAGCCGGAGATGACCCAGGGTACTTTTGATACTTTACGGGATTGGTTGTATGCCGCAACTACTTATCAGTTTGTAAAAGGCAGGAGGGTAGTGGTTTTTGGACATGACTCGATGGGCATGGAAACTGCCCTGCAACATATTATCCCGACCCGAAATACCTTCGGTCTGGAGATCACACGCCTGGATATGAAGCTTCTGGCCGACATGCTCAATAAAAAAGCTTACAACGCCGCTGAACTGAAGGAGCTCCGCAACTGGATTGATAAAGGGTTTGGCAAGGTTGAACTCAGGCATGAAGAGGATAACCGCCGGTTTAACGACAGTCTCGCTATGTACCTGATTACCCGTGACCTGATCAAGGACCTCGACGGAGTGGGTGGAGGGTTCATGTCGCAGCTGGAGTGGGGGTCCGACAGACGGGGTACTCCGCTTCCTGTTGCTGATGCCATGGAATCCCTGTTTAATTCCACTTTCGACCACCAGGGACCGAAAGCTGCACTGCCTTTTGCTACTGAGGCTGACGTTCAGGGCCTGCTTACCATGTTGTTTTATACCTACCTCTCCGGTGGTAATCCCCCTCTGTTCATGGACTTCCGAAAAGTATGGGAACCCTGGGAGATTAAAGCCCTGGCTAATGATCTCAAAATCGGGATTCCTGATAAGGCCAGATGGGCGGCACGCGGTTTTGTCGATGGCAACAACAGCGGATCGGCTTCCTTCAACTGGGCAGGTTTGCCGGGCGACAAACCGGAATCGGTAACCCCGAGGATTACTTTCCCGCT